>NZ_FOQC01000005.1 GCF_900113645.1 Trichococcus flocculiformis | reverse complement strand
ATTTCTTCGCTTCGCGCAACGTCTCCAGATCCTTCACATTGGCTGCCACTTCTTTTTCAAGATCGATGATGTGCTTGAATTTGTACAGGAAGAAGTAGTCGATTTCGCTCCATTCGTGGATCGTTTCCGGTGTCACGCCGCGGCGCAACGCTTCTCCCAGATAGAACAGACGCTCGTCGCAAGCAACGCGAATATTCTGTTCGATTTCTGCCATCGTCACGGTCTGGCCTTGGTCTTTCGGCAAGGCCAAATGGTTGACGCCATACTCCAAAGAGCGGACGGCTTTCAGCATCGATTCCTCGAACGTATGGCCCATGGCCATGACTTCGCCTGTCGCTTTCATCTGTGTGCCGAGAGTGCGGTCGCCCTTTTCGAATTTATCGAACGGGAAACGCGGGATTTTGGAGACGATGTAATCCAAAGCCGGCTCGAAAGCCGCATAGGAAGTGCCGGTGACCGGGTTCTTCATTTCATCCAGAGTCAAGCCGACAGCGATCTTCGCCGCCATCTTCGCGATCGGATAACCGGTCGCTTTACTCGCCAAAGCCGAAGAACGGCTGACGCGCGGGTTCACTTCGATGATGTAGTAGTCGAACGAGTACGGATCCAATGCCAACTGGACATTACAGCCGCCTTCGATTTTCAGGGCACGGATGATCTGTAGGGAGACGTCGCGCAGCATTTGGTATTCTTTATCGGATAAGGTTTGGGAAGGCGCCACGACGATGGAATCGCCTGTATGGACGCCGACCGGGTCGATGTTTTCCATGTTGCAGACGACGATGGCGTTGTCGTTGCTGTCGCGCATTACTTCGTACTCGATTTCCTTGAAGCCGGCGATCGATTTTTCCAACAGACATTGTGTCACCGGTGAGTAGCGCAAGCCATTGGCGACGATTTCGCGCAGATCGGCTTCATTATGACAGATGCCGCCGCCGGTACCGCCCATTGTGAAGGCCGGACGGACGATCAGAGGATATCCGATTTCGGCTGCGAAGCGAAGCGCTTCGTCCACCGTATGGATGATGTCGCTTTCCGGAACCGGCTGATGCAATTCCGCCATCAATTGACGGAACAGATCACGGTCTTCGGCTTGTTGGATGGAACTCAATTTGGTTCCCAACAACTCGACATTGAACTCTTCCAACACGCCTGCTTTATCCAATCCCACAGCCATATTCAGACCGGTCTGTCCGCCCAAAGTCGGCAGCAAAGCATCCGGACGCTCTTTTCGGATGATATTCGTGATGAATTCCACAGAGAGTGGCTCCATGTAGACTTTATCGGCGATTTCAACATCCGTCATGATCGTAGCAGGGTTGGAGTTGACTAAAATGACTTTGTATCCTTCTTCTTTTAACGCCAAGCATGCTTGCGTTCCGGCATAGTCAAATTCAGCGGCTTGGCCGATGATGATTGGGCCTGAGCCGATCACTAAAATGGATTGAATGTCGGTACGTTTAGGCATGTTGTTTTCCTCCTTGGACTGCTTTCATCATATCTACAAAATGATCGAACAAGTAATTGGCATCGTGCGGTCCCGGCGCTGCTTCCGGGTGGTATTGAACCGAGAAGACCGGTTTGGTTTTGTGTTTGACGCCTTCATTCGTACCGTCATTCAGAGCACGATGCGTTGCGAGCAAATCTGTTTGGCTCAGGCTTTCCTCATCCACGGCATAGCCATGATTTTGACTCGTCAGGCTGATTTTGCCGGTTTCGAGATCTTTCACCGGATGATTCGCACCGCGGTGACCGAATTTTAATTTGTAGGTTGTCGCGCCGCTCGCCAATGAGATCAACTGGTGGCCTAAGCAAATACCGAACATCGGCAGATTATCCTGGGCAATCAATTGCTTGATTGTTTCGATTGCTTCCGGAACGGATGTCGGATCTCCAGGTCCATTGCTTAACATGATGCCATCCGGTTTGTAGGCCAAAATTTCTTCTGCGCTTGTATTCCAAGGAGCCAGAATGACTTCGCAGCCTCTTTTCAATAATTCAGCAAGGATGTTGTCTTTGAAGCCGAAGTCAAGCAAGACAACGGTTGGACCTTCACCTGCATATTTCTTGATTTCTTTTGTAGAATTCACTTGGATTTCGTCAACCGGCAATTCATAGGCTTTCAATGATGCCACAATCGCATCCAAGTTGTCCGCATTTTTTACCATTGTACCGCGCATAACGCCGGCGTTGCGGATTTTTTTGGTGATGCTGCGTGTATCGACACCGTAGATTCCAGGGACATCAAATTCCTTCAAAGCGACATCCAACGTTTTGGTGCAGCGGAAGTTGCTCGGATGCTCCGCCAACTCATGCACGACCATTCCTTTCAAGCCTGGATGTAAGCCTTCAAAGTCATCTTCGTTGATGCCGTAGTTGCCGATCAACGGATATGTGAACGTGATGATCTGGCCTGTGTAGGAAGGATCGGACAACGTTTCTTGGTAACCCGTCATCCCTGTGTTGAATACGATCTCCCCGATTGCATCCTTTTCTGAGCCAAAAGCATATCCTGGATAGCAGCTACCATCTTCTAAAACTAAAAATCTACGTTGTTTCATGTTCTTCCTCCTGATTTCTGATTGACAAGGTTCATACCTCACGCTTGCATGAAAAATAGGAAAATGTAAAAAAAACACACCTATTATTGGGCGTGTTTCAACGGTTGTTTACATTAATCGTTTCACATGCCTTGTTAGCCTCTCTGTGCTAATTTAAAGACGTTCTGGCCACGCTGTATCCCGTACAGTATTGTGGATTACGTTAATTTTAGACTATCTGGATAAGATTTTCAATTGATTTTTCCCAAAAAGGAAAAAAAGATGTGATTTTTAATTGTTTTTGAATTTTAAACATAGAAATACCCTTGGAACCAAAGGCTTTTGTTCCAAGGGTACTGACCATAATTTATTTTACGTCCTCTTCGGTTTTATCGGCAGGCGTCACTTTGTGTACTTCCGGTTCCTGCTCATCGGCAGGCGTGAAGTCATCGACAAAATGATCGGTGCCGTTATATAGATCCAAGTGATAAAAGCCATCCTCATAGCGGACGACCGAAATGCTGGCGTTATCCAGATGGCGGTCGATCGAGAAATCAGGAATGACAGCGTGGATCATGTTGCGGATCGTCATCCCGTGGGAAACGATCAGAATGTTTCTTTCGGAATCACGGTGCTCGCCGATCAGTTTGATCAAACCGCGTTCGACGCGCAGCCAGAAAGTCATGTAGTCTTCAGCTTCATGGTAAGGATCCATTTCCTTCAATCCGTTCAACTCTTCGATGACGGAACGGTGGGCATCATAATTCGGCTCGCCATCCGCGCTTCCAAGGAATTTATTCAGGTTCCCCCAGGTTTCGCTCGCATCCAGCCCTTCAAAAGAGCCAAAGAATATCTCCCTGAACTCAGGCATAGCCACTACTTTCAAATGATCGGCATGCTGATTTTCTTTCAAAATGATCTGTGCTGTTTCAAATGTCCGTCTCAAGTCGCTGCAGTAGACCGCATCGAACTTGACATCGCCCAAGCCTGCTCCGCTTCTCATGACATCGCGTCTGCCTCTGGGCGTCAGTGGGGTATCGGACCAGCCTTGCATCCGATTGTATTTATTAAGATACGTTTCTCCGTGTCGCATAAAATAAAACGTTACTCCCTTTTTCAAGGTTAACCCGCCTCTCTTAAGCTATTTTCGCTTTTGGATACTTGCTTTCCTTCCCTTATCTTAACAATTCCGGCGGCCGATTGCATCTATTTCGTGCAACTATTTGTCGCTGAGCAGATCTTCCACGATTTCACCGGATTTATAGGCGCGCAACAGCTGGTGCAGGTCAGTGACTTGCTGGGTCAGCTTCTTGCCGACATCCGTCTGCCTTACCGTCTTGCGTTCCAATTCCTTGTCGACGATGCGTCGGGTTGAAACGATGTCCTTTTCGTTCTCGATGGCATCCTGACGGGAAGTGAACGGCTGATGCGAAACCAGCTGCATCCCAAAAGAGTTGTACAATAATGTATAACCGGCCAACCCCGTCGTGTTCTGGTAGGCTTTCGAAAAGCCACCGTCGATGACGATCAGCTTGCCATCCGCCTTCAGCGGATTCTCACCGATTTTTTCTTTGACCGGTGTGTGCCCGTTGATGATATGGCCTTTATTTGGATCCAGTCCGAATTCCTTCAGTATTTTGTGTGATAGTTCCACATTGTCGCGTTGCTCGTAATACAGGTTCTTCTTCTCGATATGCGTTTCTTTTTCCGCGACATAAAGACGCTCGAAAGTCGTCATCTTATCCTTGCCGAACAAGGACGATGCTTTTCCTTCCCATAGATACCAAATCAAATCCAGAATACGCACATTATGTTTCTTTCCTTCGCGGTTCAAATAGCCTTTGCGCAATACTTCTTCGTACTTGTCCAGGAGGGCTTTGCCGCTGTACTTGACGTTCGCGATCGGCAACTCCATGAAGCTGCCGTCCGGATTCAGCGGCACACACCCATGGAACAAAAGATTATCATTGTAGCTCAAATACATGCTGCCTTTGCTGAAAAGGAATTGGACGTGCTTCTGCAGTCTTTCCGAATTCAAGAAGCCAGTCATGAGTCTTTCTACAACTAATCTTTCCTCTTCGGTCAAGCGGTAGGGATCAGCTGGATCGACTGTCGGAAAATAATCGCACAGCATCGGATATTCTTTCCCATCCAATTTCACCGTTCCTGTTTCGTAATTGATGAAATCCAGCACCATCCGATCGGCCATATCGAATTCCGGATGGCGTTTGATGATTTCCCCTTCAAGCTTGAATTGGATGATTGAAATCGCCTGGTTCATTTTAGCGATTTGGCGGAGTTCTTCCGGGAAAATTTTACTTTCATCTTCGGTGTTGATTTTCGGCATGAACGGTTCGTAGCGGTCCTCCTTGTAGACCATTTCCGCAAACGTGATCAGCGGACGCAAAGAAATTCCGTAGGCATCCTCGATGATTTCAAGGTTGTTGTAACGGGCACAGATACGGATGACATTGGCCATACAGGCTGCTGACCCGCTAGCGGCACCCATCCAGAGGACATCATGGTTGCCCCATTGGATATCCAACTCGTGTCCGTCCATGAAGGTGTCGATGATTTTGTCAGGGAACGGCCCTCTGTCGTAGATGTCCCCGACAACATGCAGGTGATCTACCACCAGACGCTGGATGACATGCGAGATGGCAGCGATCAATTCGGTGGCGCGGTCCAAGGAAATGACGGTTTTGATGATCTTTTCGTAATAATCCTCTTTGTTCGTCATGATCGTGTCTTTGAAAAGCAGTTCCTCGATGATGTAGGCATAATCGGCCGGAATCGCCTTTCTGACTTTCGATCGCGTGTATTTCGAAACGGTGAACGCGCAAAGTTCCGTGATGCGCAACAAGGTCAACGAATAAAACTCATTGATTTCCTCTTCGGATTCCAAGCTGTCCACAATCATGTCGATTTTGTCTTCCGGGTAGTAGACGATTGTCGCAAGCTGGTTCATTTCACGGGTGCTCAGGCGCCCTTGGAAAATCTCGCGGATCTTTTCTTTGACGTTCCCGGATCCATTCCTGAGTACATGCTGCACGGCATCGTATTCCCCATGCAGGTCACTGATGAAGTGCTCGGTTGCTTTCGGCAAGTTCATGATGGCTTCCAAGTTGATGATTTCGGTTACTGTTTTTGCTGCTGTCGGATATTCTTTTGCCAGCAATCGAAGATACTTGTCTTTCGTTATCATTACAATTACACCCCTACTTTTTTCATTTCACTCAGAATGGAACCCCGCAAGGCAAACGTTGCTTACAGGATTATCTTTATTTTTCGTGACAAGATGATTACTTCTATCATAGCTTGAATTTAAAAAAAATGATAGACAAGATACAAAAATTACACAATTGGTCACAATTTCGACAGTGTACCTGTCCGATGGTTGCTGTAGTCCAAACCGGAGTGCGCCTGCTCCGGTGAGGGTTGCCTCATCGGAGTTGGCGAAGACAACATGATCCGCTCCTCCGGCGAAGCCTGCTTCGTCGGAGCTGGGTGCGGATTCTAAATTCTCCTCCGACGAAAGACGGCTTCGCCGGAGCTGTCAGTAATTTACCACTCATACCGAAAAAACGCGCCCGCACTCCATCAGGAATGCAGGCGCGTTTTTGTTGGTGCGCATATACGGTTATCTTTCCTTCATTGCTCTGTCGATTTCACGTTTCATATCTTTTTGTTTCAATGCATCGCGCTTATCGTAGCTCTTTTTCCCTTTTGCCAGCCCGATGAGCACTTTCGCAACTCCATTTTTGAGATAGACTTTCAACGGCACCAACGTGACGCCTGTCGTCTTGGTCTCTTCAATCAAATATTTGATTTGTTTTTTATGCAGCAGTAATTTCCTGGTACGCAGCGGGTCGTGGTTAAAGATATTGCCCTGTTCGAATGGGCTGATATGCACATTCTGGAGAAATACTTCCCCGTTCCGGATACTTGAATAGCCATCCTTCAAGTTTATTTTCGCTTTGCGGACGGATTTGATTTCCGTTCCTGTCAGCACCATCCCAGCTTCTATCGTATCCAGGATGATGTAATCATGACTGGCTTTTCTGTTCTGCGCTAAAACTTTTCCTTCGCCTTTTGGCATACTTCGACACCTTCATTTCGTTAGCTTACTTCTTTTTGCCTCTGTCCTTTTTCCCTTTGGTTTTTTTGCCTGTACGGGAATAGAATGGCTCTTTTCCTTTTGCGGTCTTTTTGCGCGGCCCGCTGTCGCGATCGGATTGGCCCGGTTTCCGTTTTTTGCCCTTCGGAATCTTCGAGCGGATCTGTTTGACCAGATCCTGATCGCTTTGGCTCTGAGTCTTATCCTTATCGATGACCAATGAGAAATCGATGGCGCGCGTGACAGGATCAGAATTTTCTACTTTGATTTTGACTTTTTGGCCAATGCGGTACATGACCCCGGTGCGTTCACCCATCAAAAGCATATGACTTTCGATGTAGTTAAAGTAATCTTCCGCCATTTTCGAGATATGCACGAGGCCTTCCACGGTGTTAGGCAACTGCACAAAAATACCAAATTTTGTAACGGAACTGATGACGCCTTCGAACTCTTGTCCAATTTTGTCCATCATGAATTCTGCCTTCTTAAGCGACTCGGTTTCGCGTTCCGCATCTACGGAGCGGCGTTCCATCTGCGAACTCTGAACAGCGATATCCGGCAATTGCCCCTTCCATTTCTCAACCACCTTCGGATCGACGATACCTTTTCCATACGTGCGGATCAACCGGTGAACGATCAGATCGGGATACCTTCTGATCGGTGAAGTGAAGTGAGTATAATCTTTTGCAGCCAGCCCGTAGTGGCCCACGGGAACTGCATCATATTTCGCTTGCTGCATGCTGCGCAACAGCGTGGTCGAAACAACGGCTTCGTAGGGCTCGTCCTTGACTTTCGCCAAGACAGCCTGCAGTTGCTTCGGTTTTACGTTTTCATGCGTACCGCTCACAAGAATGCCGAAGGTCGTCACAAATTCCAGGAAGCGCATCATTTTGGTCGGGTCCGGTTGCTCGTGGATCCGGTAGATGAAAGGCAGATTTGCCTTCGTGAAATGATGGGCGATCGTTTCATTCGCACTCAACATGAAAGATTCGATGAGGCGCTCGCCGACACCGCGGTCTTGCACATAGATGTCCAGCGGGCGGCCGTTTTCGTCCACGATGATTTTCGCTTCATCGGATTCGAAATCGATGGCCCCGCGTTTTTGACGTTTTTTCAAAAGGGTTTCATGGAGTATTGCCATATCTTCGAACATCGACACAAAATCGCTGTATTTATCACGTAGTTTTTTGTCGTTATCCATCAAGATTGCGTTGACGTCGGAGTAGGTCATCCGTTGTTTCGACTCGATGACACTCGGGAAAATATCATAAGCAACCACTTCCCCATCCGCATCCAATTCCATCTCACAGGATAATGTCAAACGATCTTCATGCGGCAGCAAGGAACAGATACCATTCGATAATTTTTGGGGAAGCATCGGAACGACCCGATCCGTCAGATAGACACTGGTGCCGCGTTCATAAGCTTCGCGATCGATTGGAGAATTTTCCGTCACATAATAGGAAACATCCGCGATATGTACACCCAACAGATAATTGCCGTTTTCCAGTCGTTTCAGAGAAATCGCATCATCCAAATCCTTCGCATCGGCGCCATCAATCGTGACGATCTGTTCCGAGCGCAAATCACGTCTGCCTTCCAACGCTTCGGCCGGAATCTCCAACGGGATATTTTCGGCCTGGGCCAACACCTCCTCCGGAAATTCGGAAGGGATGCCGAACTTATACAAGATGGCCAGAATGTCCACACCAGGCGCATCCTTATGGCCGATTTCTTTCGTGACCAGCCCCTCCATTTTGATTGGATTCTGCGGTGTCGGATAGCTGGTGATTTCAACCAGACAGACACTGCCCTCCACAGGATGAAGGCCTTCTGGCTTGATGTAGACAACAATGCTGTTGATTTTAGTATCTTGTGGGATGACAAACCCCAAAAACCCAGTTTCTTCACGACGGTCCGAATCGTATGGAACAAACTCACCGACGACCTGATTCGACTTGCGCGTCAAAACAGCAGTTACCTCGGCTTCGACACCTCTGTCATTCCAAGGCTCGGCCTCACGGGTGATTTTAACTTCGACCGTGTCCCCTTCCATCGCGCTGCCGGTTTTGCCGCGCGGGATGAAGAGATCACTCTCATTCGGATCGATCGTCACAAAGCCGAAACCACGATCGTTGCTTCTGAAAGTACCTGTCATTGTGGCACTTTGCGTTTTAAGACGGAATTGTCCGGTTTTGTTCAGTACCAGAATCCCTCTTTCTTCCAACTGAGCAAAGACTTTTACTAGTGCTTTGAATTCATCGGATTCCGTGTAACCCAACGCTTCACTTACTTGCTTCAAGGTCATGCTCTTTGCGGCATGCTCTTGAAAATAGGCTAGAACGTCAATTTGGATCTGATCTATCTTTCTCATACTTATCCCTCATTCCAATATAGTCGGTTCAAAAATGCCAAAACTGTTTCCTCAAATACGTTTCTGTCTTTCCCGACAGTAATAACATGCGTTGCTTCAGAGAAGAAATGATAATCCACTTCTGCATTTACGAGGCGATCCGCCAACAATTTCCCGCAGTCGGCGCTGATCATTTCATCCTTGCCGGATTGTGCGATGTAATAGGGAACTGTGATGTCGGCAAGATTCGCCTTGATCAGTTCCGTAAACTCATCCAATTGGGCAAGCTGGGCATTCAATTTTGGCTTCATCAGCGCCAATTCGTGCTCGATTTCCAGATTCGCCATACCGAGTTTCTTTTTCGACAGATTGGCGAAATGCATAAAACTGATCGGCACGCGGGAATCCTCAAAACTGATGATTGGTGAATTGAAAGATCCGCCACCGATAAATCCGCCTGTTTCGATGGCTCTTGTTGCCATAATGCCTCCCATCGACAGTCCGAAAACGGCAAGCTGGTCGTATCCCTTTTCCATCAGTTCTGCTTTTGCACGCATGGCATCAGCGAACCAGATATCAGGGCCGCCTAAATCGAGGATATCCTCAAATCGGTCGGTTGCATGCCCCGTAAAATTCGGTGCATATACAGTATACCCATTCCGTTCCAAAAACCGTCCCAACAAACGCACATCATTTGCACTGCCGGTGTAGGCATGCAGCAAAAGGACGGCGCGCGGGCCTGCTTCGAAGAAAAAGGGTTCTGGTAAATGGATTGCTTTCATAATATTCCTCCCAACTCGTTCATCTTCATTTTACTGTATTTACAGCTTTTTTCCTAATATATCCAATCTGACTATAAATAATTTTGACCGTTTGTCCATTGGGAAAATATTTTGCCCGATGTCGATCCCGCTCTGGAAATTCTCGGTGAACTGCTCCTCGCCGGGAATTTTGGTCTGTTTGCGTGCCTTAACTAAAAAAAGCAGAAACCGGATAGTGGGTCTCTGCCTGCAATAGTTAATTTGAGGATAGATAGGTCAAAGCCAGGGCGATCAGGATGAACAGCGCTCCGAGAACGACTGTGATCTGACGCAATACCGCTTCAAAACCTCTTGCCTTTTGTTTTCCGAATAATTGCTCTGCTCCACCTGTAAGTGTACTGGCTGCATTTGTTTTTGACGGTTGCATCAGCACAACAATGATCAACAGCACAGAAACAACCAACAGGGCCGTTAATAGTACATCGTATAATGACAAAGGATGGACCTCCCTATAATAATTTTCTACTACTAACTTTAGCACAAATTATAGGGTTTTGCTAGCAATTTCAGAAAAGAAAAGCGCCCGGACCTGCCGCCTCCAACGAAGAGAACTGTCCGGACACTTTTTCCGTTCTTTTTTAGGGGGATGTCCCACGTTTAAAACGGAGATCCATCACGCTCTTCTTGAAACGCGAATCATCACACTCTCTTTGAAATGTGTTCTGATTCGCAGACACCACTACCGTTTCGAAACCAGCTGTCGTTCACAAAAGAGGTGAACGACAGCTGGTTTCTCCAACGTACGGGTGTCTAAACGCGAATCATCACACTCTTATCTTCTGATGACGCGGACGTTTACGATGCCGTCGATTTTTTTGAAATTCTCGACAACTTCATCCAGTACTGCTTGGTCAGTTTCGGCGATATCGATGACAGTGTAGGCATAGTTGCCGCGGCTGCGGTTCAGGATATCTTCGATGTTGATGAAGTATTTAGCCAAACCGGATGAAATCTGTCCGACCATGTTCGGGATGTTCTTGTTGATGACCGTTATGCGGATAGGAGAATGCATCGCGATATCGACTCCCGGGAAGTTTACGGAATTCACGATGTTCCCTGTTTCCAGGAAGTATTTTAATGTTTGGGCTGCCATGATTGCGCAGTTCACCTCAGCTTCTTCAGTAGAAGCGCCCAAGTGAGGCATTACAATGATGTCATCATTATGAAGCAAAGCTTCGTCAGCGAAATCTGTAACATATTTGCGGATGCTCTTTTCTTTCAATGCTGCCAGCATATCAGCTGTGTTGACCAATTCGCCACGGGCAAAATTCAAAAGAACAGCATTGTCTTTCATTTGAGCCAGGAAAGCTGCATCAACCATACCTTTTGTTTCGGCATTGACGGGCACATGGATGGAAATGTAATCAGCTTTAGCCAATACTTCTGCGATTGAAGCTGCCTTTTGGACACGACGGTTGATGTTCCATGCTGTTTCCACTGAAACATATGGGTCATAACCAATGACTTCCATGCCTAAACGGAATGCATCGTTGGCCAACATCGCGCCGATAGCACCAAGGCCGATGACACCCAATGTTTTACCGGATATTTCCGTCCCCGCAAATTGGCTTTTGCCTTTTTCAACTTGCTTCTCAACATCGTCACCACTTAATGTTTGGACCCAATCCAGTCCTTCTTTGATTGGACGGGCAGCCATGATCATAGCTGCCAACACAAGCTCTTTGACCGCATTGGCATTCGCGCCTGGTGTGTTGAAGACAACGACGCCTGCTTCGGAACATTCTTCAACGGGTACGTTGTTGACGCCGGCGCCGGCACGGGCAATGGCTTTCAAGCTCTCAGGGAATTCCATGCCATGCAGTTTTTCACTGCGGAGGATGATGCCGTCAGGATTTGCGCCTGAATTAAGGACAAATTGATCTGCATTCAGTAAATTTAAACCTTCTGGGGCAATCGCGTTGTAAGTTTTAATCTCGAACATTATTTGAAATTCCCTTCCTTAGCTTCAAAAGCTTTCATAAATTCTGTTAATTCTTTGACACCTTCGTACGGGAATGCGTTGTAGATACTTGCGCGCATACCGCCGACAGAACGGTGGCCTTTCAGGTTAAGGAAGCCTAACGCTGTAGCTTCTTTGACGAATTTCGCATCCAATTCTTTATCTCCGGTAACGAATGGGATATTCGTTAATGATCGGGAATTGACAGCAACTGGAGAAGAGAATAAATCTGATTCTTCAATCGTACGGTACAGTAAGCCAGCTTTTTCTTCGTTCATTTTTACCATAGCTTCCACGCCGCCCAAATCCTTCAACCATTCGAAGACTAATTTAGCTACATAGATAGAGAAACTTGGTGGTGTATTGTAAAGAGAATCGTTTTTGATGTGTGTACGGTAATCAAGCATGCTTGGTAATGCATTCTCGGTTTGGATCAGGTCTTCTTTCACGATCACAATCGTCAATCCTGCAGGCCCGATATTTTTTTGTGCTCCAGCGTAGATCAATCCGAAGTCGTTGACATCGTAACGATTGGATAAAATGTTGGAAGACATATCGGCAACGATCGGTGCATTCACGAAACGAGGGATTGTTTGGAATGCTGTTCCTTCGATTGTGTTGTTGGTTGTGATATGGATGTAGTCATATGCTTCGTCTGTTTCCGGAATTTCAGGAATGTAAGTGAAATTATCCGCTTCGGAACTTGCCAATACTTCAATATTGGGCACTTTTAAAATCTTAGCTTCAGAGATGGCTTTCTTAGCCCATGATCCGGAGTTGATGTAACCGACTTTGCCGCCTTTTCCAAGATTCATCGGAATCATGGAGAACTGCAGACTTGCACCACCTTGCAGGAACAAAACTTTGTATCCATCCGGAATATTCATTAATTCCCTTAATAATTGTTCTGCATCCTGAATGATTTCTTCGAACAAGGAGGAGCGGTGACTCATCTCCATAACTGACATGCCACTATCTTTATAGGATAGCATTTCACTCTGTACTTTCTCTAAGACTGATTCTGGTAATATTGCTGGACCAGCGGAAAAATTTCTTGCTCTTTTCATCCTTTTGTCTCCCCCTTATCAATTGTCCTCATTATTTACTAATAATAATTTAATCTTATTATAGCAGATTATGCTACGAATGAAAGCGAAAATGCCTATTTTCCAAAAATAATTACATACGGATGTTAGGAACAAACCTCGAAAATATCATAATATTGGAACCTAAATCGAATTTATCGACCAAAAACCGAACGTTATAGCTTTACGCAACAAAAAAAGTCCGGCGTTCCAAGCGCCGGACTTTTCTCGTGTCTGGTCATCCCAGACGGTCTTTATGTGAAGACAGTGTTCCAAGCACTGCCTTCCTGTTAATCAATTAAAATTATTTGTTTTTTAGGTTGTAGAAAGATTTCAAACCATCGTATACAGCCAATTCACCTAATTGATCTTCGATGCGTAACAATTGGTTGTATTTAGCGATACGGTCAGTACGGCTCAATGAACCAGTTTTGATTTGTCCAGCGTTTGTTGCAACAGCGATGTCAGCGATTGTAGCATCTTCTGTTTCGCCTGAACGGTGAGAAACAACTGCAGTGTAACCAGCTTTTTTAGCCATTTCGATAGCTTCAAAAGTTTCAGTCAATGAACCGATTTGGTTAACTTTGATCAGGATTGAGTTAGCAACGCCTAATTCGATAGCTTTAGAAAGTTTTTCAGTGTTTGTAACGAACAAGTCGTCACCAACGATTTGAACTTTGTCGCCTAAAACTTCAGTTAATTTCTTAGTACCTTCCCAGTCATTTTCGTCCAAGCCATCTTCGATTGAGATGATTGGGTATTTTTTGCATAGGTCAGCGTAGAATTCGATCATTTCATCGACAGTTTTTTCGCCTTCGCCTGAATCAGCTAAGTCGTAAACACCTTTTTCTTTGTTGTAGAATTCTGAAGAAGCAGCATCCATAGCAAGAACAACGTCTTTACCAGGTACATAGCCAGCTTTTTCGATAGCTTCGATGATTACTTCGAAACCTTCTTCGTTTGAACCCAAGTTAGGAGCGAATCCACCCTCGTCACCTACAGCAGTAGAGTAACCTTTAGATTTCAAGATTGCAGCCAATGCGTGGAATACTTCAGCACCCATACGTAGAGCTTCTTTGAATGAAGGAGCGCCTACAGGCATGATCATGAATTCTTGGAAGTCGATGCTGTTGTCAGCATGTGATCCACCGTTGATGATGTTCATCATTGGAGTTGGTAATGTTTTAGCGTTGAATCCGCCTAGGTATTGGTACAAAGGTACGTCCAGGTAATCTGCTGCAGCGCGAGCTACTGCGATTGATACTGCCAAGATTGCGTTAGCGCCCAATTTTTCTTTGTTAGGAGTGCCATCTAAGTCGATCATTGTTTTGTCGATAGCTAATTGGTCACGTACGTCGAAACCTAGGATAGCATCAGCAATGATGTCGTTTACGTTGGCTACAGCTTTCAAAACACCTTTTCCAAGGTAACGCGCTTTGTCGCCATCACGCAATTCGATTGCTTCGTGTTCGCCGGTAGAAGCTCCTGATGGAACCATTCCGCGTCCGAAAGCGCCGCTCTCTGTGTAAACTTCAACTTCGATAGTTGGGTTTCCGCGTGAATCAAGTACTTCTCTAGCTAAAATATCTGTAATGTATGGCATGGTTTTCTCTCCTTTTAGTTGACTGAATTACTTGTGTTACCAAGTATCATTTTAGACAATTTTCTTACTTTATGCAATAGCTGAAGCGTTTTGCTTACGCTTTAACGATCAGCGATTCGCCTGTCATTTCTGCTGGTTTTTCTACGTTCAATAAATCAAGCATAGTTGGAGCAACGTCGGCCAATTTGCCGTCGGTGCGCAACGTAACGCCTTCTTTGGTTACGATCACAGGAACCGGTACGGTTGTGTGCGCAGTATGCGGTTGTCCGTCTTCAGTGGACATAGTATCCGCGTTACCGTGGTCAGCGAAGATGATGGCATAGCCACCTTTTGCATGGATAGCGTCAACGACAGCACCCAAGTTCTCATCCACTGCTTCAATCGCTTTGATTGTAGGTTCCAACATACCTGAATGGCCTACCATGTCAGGGTTCGCAAAGTTAAGGATGATGGCGTCGTATTTGTCGTCATTGATCTCTTTCACTAATGCTTCGCCCACTTCATAAGCACTCATTTCAGGTTTCAAATCATAGGTTGCAACTTTCGGTGAAGGGATCAGGATGCGTCCTTCGCCTTCGAAAGGCTCGTGACGTCCGCCGTTCATGAAGAAAGTTACATGCGGATATTTTTCAGTTTCCGCGATACGCAGTTGTGAAAGGTTGTGTTGTGCCAACACTTCACCCAGCACATTCGTCATCGGGATCGGCTTGAAGGCGATATCCGCAATAACTGTGTCTTGGTAAGAAGTCATTGTCACAAATTTCACGTTTGTTGCGCGCTCTTTGCGATCGAAATTCGTCCACTCTTCGTTAGTGAAGGCATTCGACAATTGAATCGCGCGGTCCGGACGGAAGTTGAAGAAAATGATCGCATCATTGTCTTGCAGCGGTCCTACTGGCTTGCCGTCTTTAACGATGACAGTCGGCAGTACGAACTCATCCGTTTTACCGTCTGCATAGCTTGCTTTTACGACATCTTGTGCAGACTCAAACTTCTCGCCTTCGCCGTGTGCGATGGCGTTGTATGCCAATTCAACACGTTCCCAACGGTTGTCACGGTCCATTGCGTAGTAGCGACCGGAAACAGTCGCAATTTCGCCCAGTCCGATCTCTTCCATCGCTTTTTCCACTGTTTCGATGTAGCCTGGTGCAGCGTGAGGATCCACGTCGCGGCCATCAAGGAAAGCATGCAGATACAGTTTTTTGACGCCTTTTTCTTTAGCGCTCTTGATCAAAGCGATGACATGGTTGATGTGACTGTGCACACCACCGTCGGAAAGCAGGCCGAAAAGATGCAAAGCAGAATCATTTTCAGTCGTGTGATCGTAAGCACCGACAAGCGCTTCGTTCGTCAAGAATTCGCCATCTTGGATAGCTTTGTCGATTCTTGTCAAACTTTGGTAGACAACGCGTCCGGCACCAATGTTTGTATGCCCTACTTCAGAATTACCCATTTGGCCTTCAGGAAGTCCTACAGCCAATCCGGAAGCCAGCATCGTTGCATGCGGAAAATTGTTCCAATAACGGTCAAAGTTCGGTTTCTTTGCTAGCTTAACCGCATTGCCCATCATTTCGTTTCTCCAGCCGAAGCCGTCCAAAATAATTATCGCTACCGGTTTTTTACTCATTATTTAATAGCCTCCAATAATGCTAAGAATGAATCAGAAACCAAACTCGCACCACCGACCAAAGCGCCATCGATATGTTCTTCAGCCATGTATTCTGCAATGTTCTCAGGTTTAACGCTGCCGCCGTATTGAACGCGGACTTTGTCAGCCACTTCTTGGCCGAAGATTGAAGCTACAGTTGCGCGCACTACGCCGCAAGTGTCGTTCGCATCTTTTGCAGTAGAAGATTTCCCTGTACCGATTGCCCAGATTGGCTCATAAGCGATAACCAGGTTAGCTACTTGGTCTGCAGTCAAATCTTTCAAGGCTGCTGTAATTTGTCCTGAAACCCACTCGTTTGTTACGCCTGATTCGCGTTGTTCCAACGTTTCGCCGCAGCAAACGATTGGTGTCATACCATTGCGAAGAATAGCGTGCGCTTTTTTGTTGATATCTTCATCTGTTTCGTGGAAGTACTCACGTCTTTCAGAGTGTCCGATAATGACGTAGTCGACGCCTAAGTCGCCTAAAGCTTTCGGGCTGATTTCACCTGTGAAGGCACCCTCTTCTTCAAAGTAACAGTTTTGCGCGGCAACCTTCAAATCAGTTCCCTCTGTAGCTGCTACCATGTTTTCTAAAAATAAAGCCGGTGATCCAATAACAGCTTCCACTTTGTCAAAAGCAGGAACCTTAGTTTTTACAGCTTCGATGAATGCTTGTGCTTCCTTAGCTGTTTTGTTCATTTTCCAGTTACCGGCAATAATCGGTTTACGCAATATAATCACTCCTTAAGATAGGTTGCTTATTTGTCAGAAATTGATGCTACACCTGGTAATTCTTTACCTTCAAGGTATTCCAATGACGCTCCGCCACCTGTTGAGATGTGCGTGAAATCATCAGCAAAGCCTAATTGCATAGCAGCTGCAGCAGAGTCTCCGCCACCGATGATTGTTACAGCATCGCTTAATTTAGCGATTGCTTCGCAAACACCGATTGTTCCCTGAGCAAAGTTAGATAATTCGAACACACCCATAGGTCCGTTCCATACGACAGTTTTCGCGCCTTCAAGCTCTTTAGCGAATAATTCTACGGAAGCAGGTCCGATATCCAATGCCATTTGATCAGCAGGGAATTCTTCGTTCTTCGCGATTGTGATTTCCACATCGTTGCCGAATTCGTGAGCCATTTTAGCATCGATAGGCAAGATCAATTTATCGCCAGCGCTCTCCAACAATTCTTTAGCCAATTCCACTTTATCAGCTTCCAGTAAGGATTTACCGATTTCAAGTCCTTGTGCTTTCATGAATGTGTAAGCCATGCCGCCACCGATAAGTACTTTGTCGGCTTTGTTCAACAAGTGTTTGATGACGCCGATTTTGTCGCTGACTTTCGCTCCGCCTAAGATAGCTACGAACGGACGAACAGGCTCATCAACAGCTCCGCCGATGAACTTGATTTCTTTCTCCATCAAGAATCCAGCAGCACTTTCAAGGTTAGAAGCGATTCCGACGTTTGAAGCATGCGCACGGTGAGCCGTACCGAATGCATCGTTTACGAACAGGTCGCCCAGGCTAGCCCAGTATTTGCCCAATTCAGCATCGTTTTTGCTTTCTTTTTTGCCGTCAACATCTTCGAAACGAGTGTTTTCGAATACCAAAACATCTCCATCTTTCAAAGCTGCAACTGCAGCTTCCAAAGCTTCGCCACGTGTTTCAGGAACGAAAGTGACTTCTTTGCCCAACAATTCAGCCAAACGGTCAGCTACAGGCTTCAAGCTCAACTTCGCTTTGTCTTCTTCAGCTTTTACTTTTCCTAAGTGAGAGAAAAGGATGACTTTTGCGTTATTTTCGATCAAGTAGTTGATTGTAGGAAGAGCTTGAACAATACGGTTATCGTTAGTGATTGCTCCATCTTTCATAGGAACATTGAAATCAGCACGAACCAATACTTTTTTTCCAGCTACATCTAAATCTGTTACAACTTTCTTTGTCATTACGTCGCCTCCTGATATGTGTATCTACATAAGAAAAGCGAGGAAGCGCGTTGCCTCCCCGCTTTTGATATCTTCTACGATTCAGCTTTCATTAGATGAAAGATGTGATCTTATAAGCTAGCAAATTCTACTAAAGTACGAACTAATTGTGAAGCGTAAGACATTTCGTTGTCATACCAAGCAACAGTTTTAACTAATTGTTTGTCTCCAACAGTCATAACTTTAGTTTGTGTAGCATCGAATAAAGAACCGAAGTTGATTCCTACGATATCAGTTGAAACCAACTGATCTTCAGTGTAGCCATAAGATTCGTTAGCAGCAGCTTTCATTGCAGCATTGATTTCTTCAACAGTTACAGCTTTTTCCAATACAGTAACTAATTCAGTCAATGAACCGGTAGGAACTGGAACACGTTGAGCAGCTCCGTCCAATTTGCCTTTCAATTCAGGCAATACGTCACCGATAGCTTTAGCAGCACCAGTTGTGTTAGGAACGATGTTTGCTGCAGCAGCGCGCGCACGACGGAAGTCACCTTTAGGATGTGGAGCATCCAAAGTGTTTTGGTCGCCAGTGTATGCATGGATTGTAGTCATTAAGCCTTCAACGATTCCAAATTCATCGTTCAATACTTTAGCCATTGGAGCTAAGCAGTTAGTTGTGCAAGATGCGCCTGAAACGATAACATCGTCAGCACTCAATTCGTTGTGGTTAACGTTATAAACGATTGTTTTAACGTCGCTACCTGCTGGTGCAGATAAAAGAACACGTTTAGCGCCTGCATCAACGTGAGCTTGAGCGCCTGATTTGCTCATGAAGAAACCAGTACATTCCAATACGAACTCTACGCCAAGTTCTGCCCATGGAAGATCTGCTGGGTTACGTTGTGATAACACTTTGATGTCTTTTCCGTTTACAGTGAAGAATCCGTCATTAACTTCTACATCACCATTGAATCTGCCTTGAGTTGTATCATATTTCAATAAGTGAGCTAACATTTTAGCGTCAGTCAAGTCATTGATTGCTACAACTTCGATTCCTTCTACTTCTTGAATACGGCGGAATGCTAAACGTCCAATACGTCCAAAACCGTTAATACCAACTTTTACTGTCATACTGAGATTTCCTCCTTAGGATAAGTCAAAATTTTTATTTTAAAGGGTTACCCCTTTTAAAATCAGATTAGCTGCGCCCTCATCCGTAATCAGCCATGTTTGATGCGGGGCATATTTCATGAACGCTTTAATAGCCTTGGCTTTCGTGCTTCCCCCTGCAATGGCCATTGCGTACGGGATCTTTTCGATTTCTTCAATCTGAAGCCCGAAGCGGGACAATCGATAGACGATTTCTCCATTTTCATTGAAGTAACAACCAAAGGCTTCACCTACCGCATTATGCGCTTCTAGGGACGAAATCAACCCATGCGACATCCTGCGTCTTTCCATCATTACTTTAGCATTACCGATGCTATATAACAAGCAATTTGCCTTTTTCATGACGGATAAAGTATGTTTGATCGATGGCTCGGATTTCATTGATGCATAAGCTTTTTCGCTCAAGTTATCGGGAACGAAAAGCGCCATGTTCTCACCGCCGACCAATTGCGCCATACGATCGCTGACACTGTTGGCTTGTATCGACATCGATTCGCCTAAACCACCTCGTGTCGGAACAAAAATAAAATTCCTGTTCTGGGACAATTCAGGTGAAAAATGTTCGGCAGCCCGTGCCATTGTACTCCCACCAGCCACAGCAACGATAAATTCGCCTGCCGGCAATAACGCATGCAGTTCTTTGGCTGCAGTTTTTCCGATTTCATCCAGAATGGATGCATCTTCATCGCTGTCACCAGGAACAATCCTACAAAACTGAATGTTCAAATAATCCGCTAAGGCCTTCTCTTTCGCATTCATATTCAGCAATAACCGCATGAATTTTTCCAGGTGACGGAAAACATTTTCGCCTTCCTCGGTCAACTCCATTCCGTTCTTGGAACTCGATAGGAGACCTTGTTTCCGCAAAAAATCTGTCTCAGTCCGCAAAGTCCTTTCTGATAAGGAAACTTTATCGGCCAGGACGCGTCTTCCGACTGGAGCGTACATTTGGATATTACGCATGATATGGTAACGATTTTGAAGGACTGACATAATATCCGGGACTATTTGCTGCAAGACTGAAATAGACTCTTCCATAACAACCCTCTTCATTTGCACGTGGACGCTTTTCGCCCCGCTGCAATCTCAGGCGGTCCTCGTTTATTTCATGTCAGGAGAGATGTAATAAGACTGTAAATATTTTTTTACTTCCGTCTATTCTCCCTCGTCTTTACTTCATTATTTTAACAGTAAACACTAGACGTTTCAAGAGTTTTGATAAATTAATTCAAATTCCTTCAAAAAGGATTCGTTCAATATATCACGAGTAGCCTATAATCCGATTGCCTTTCGGATGTACGCTTTCAAAAAACCTTGATACAACAACCATTCAAAAAGGGTCGTTTTATGTCCCGTCATTGTTTAGCGCTTCGCATCTTTTTACTTATCTTAACCGCTTTTCGTGGCTATTCACCGCATAATTGGTGCAACAAAAATGTCCCACGGTCCGTTTCAATCATTTTCTCCAATATTTCTTCGCGCATCACAGTGACCGGAACCGCCAAATCTTCAGCCAAGCGAGTCACATCGAGCGGCCCCAGTTCTCGGCCTTCCAGGAAAAAGCCTTTCTGCAAGGAACAGATCAATTCTCCCGCCGCAAGCAACATTTCTTTTCTGAATGCCAGCGCCGACCGCAGTTGCTCCCCTTCCGTTTTCTTCGCTGCCAAAAATTGTTGTACGTCTTCATCATCATGCTGCAGCATCTCTTCATAATATTCTTTTTGAAAAACAACAAATGGAGAAGCCCACTCATTGTATTTCACAGTCAGGTGCCCATCCAGCAGTTGCAGATAAAGATCCGGTCTCGGCAAAAATAGATTGTCATCGCCGAATGCGGATCCCGGTGTCGGGTCCAACGATTGGACATACTCGAATACACTTTTCACGTCAGCCAGATCAACTGCCATTTCATCCGCTATTTCTTGCCAGTTTTTATCACTGAAAGCAGTGAAGAAATTTTCCAAGACATAATAGGCGATTTCCGGCGCGTATTCATCCCGCTCCGTCTGCAGCATCAGACATTCCTGCAGATTCCGGGCACCCACACCTGGGGGATCCAATTGGTGCAGAAGCGTCAATGCATCCAACATCTCAATCGGTTCGACGCCCTTCTGTTCCGCGGCTTCATTCAGATTGATGGTGACGTACCCCTCCGGATTGATGAACGCCACCAAGAATAACACCAAATCGCGCAAGGGTGTATCCCGCATACTTGCATAGATTTGTTCCAATAAAAAAGTATCCAACGCCGGCACTTCTTCAGACACTTGATCCATTGCGGAAGCAGTGTCCATAGGGTCGTCCTTATCCGGCTTGTATACAACCGTTTTTTCTTTTACAGCGCGTTCGTCGAATTCTTTATTTATTTTCACTTCGATCAAAGGATTGCCCAACGCTTTTTGTTGAAGATAAGCGAACAACTCCTCGTTGTCGTATCCCACAAGCTTCAGCGATTCCTCTAAGCTTTCCTTATCCATATGCACACTTGATATAACTAACACATCAACCCCTCCTCCCCCTTTTAGAATCATTTTATCACACACAAGCATTTATTGAAATCGTTTTCAGTTAAAGGGATTGGATTTCAATCGCAGCAGGATTGGTGATTCAGTAGTTTAAAGGACGTTCTTCCGACTTAAAGAGACGTCCCAGACAACTCTGGAATTTGAAATTGAATTTCCCCCTTGCCATCTTTCACGCTATAGGTTATAATTTTAATGTTGCTTGTCTCCTTAGTGTAATGGATATCACGTAAGATTCCGGTTCTTGAGATGGGGGTTCGATTCCCTCAGGAGACGTATTATTTTATTGATGCATCAACGTTCCCAGCATTTGGATGCAAAGCAAATGCAAAAAATCTCCTTTCCCCCGCGGAAGAGGAGATTTTTTTATTCGATTTTTTATTCACCCTGAATACAATCCGCATTTCTGCTATCTATTTTTGGACATTTGCTGACTGAAACGATATGATTGACTAAGGTATATTTCACCAGAAATCGTCAGACTTATGGACAAACATTACAATTGACCTTTCCTGACCAATGAGTTAAAATAAACCATGTAAAGAAAAACTGTTCATTCAAAACGAACGAGGAGGAAACATATATGAACTTAATCCCTACAGTAATAGAACAATCATCCCGTGGTGAACGTGCATATGATATTTATTCCCGTCTTCTGAAGGACCGCATCATCATGTTGAGCGGCCCTATCGACGATAATACGGCGAACTCAGTCATCGCGCAATTGCTATTCTTGGATGCCCAAGATTCCGAAAAAGATATCTATATCTACATCAACTCTCCAGGCGGTAGCGTGTCTGCCGGACTGGCCATCTACGATACAATGAACTTCATCAAGGCGGACGTTCAAACAATCGCTATGGGTATGGCAGCTTCGATGGGCAGCTTCTTGTTGACTGCCGGCGAGAAGGGCAAACGTTTTGCATTACCGAATGCAGAGATTATGATCCATCAACCGCTTGGCGGTGCACAAGGTCAAGCAACCGAAATTGAAATCGCAGCCCGCCATATCCTGCAGACACGCGAACGCCTGAATAAAATTTTGGCTGAACGCACAGGACAACCGATGGAAGTCATCGAACGCGATACCGACCGCGATAACTACATGACTGCTCAGCAAGCGAAAGATTACGGCTTGATTGACGAAGTCATGGTCAACTCAAAATCATTGAAATAAAAATATGCGACAAAAGCGAGGACGACCAGCAGAAGGATGCTGGCCGTCCTCGTTTTTATATGGCTGATTTTGTGGAGCATGGGTAGAAAGATTTGACCTTTTTCATTGGCACAACAGCGGATACGAGTTCGCAGCTCCGGTGAGGCGCCCGCTTACCGGCGGAGACCGATTGATATCGGTGCAAACTCCAGCGAGGCCATCCTTTCAGGAGTTCGCTCATCTAATTGCGTCTGTGCTCCGGCGAAGCCTTCGCTCACCGGAGCACAGCAAATGAAGAACAAAGAAATAATCCGAAACCCCACCCGCTCGCACCTATTAAGGAAAAAAATCAAAAAAGGGCAGACGGAACGCAATCGTTCCTGTCTGCCCTTCTTATTTCCTTAACGGATATAATCAAAGATATGTTCCCAGGTCTGCTTGCTGAAGACGAGGGCCGGATTGCCGTCACCCAGAACACCGTATCCGACCATCAATCCGGCTCCGAAGAGAATGAAAGCCATCAACATGAATATCAAAACCCACATCACCGTTGACAGTACAGGTTTGAAATCAAATTTCAAAGCGATCACCTATCTTCCTTTTTTTATTTTTGTTTTTTGGATCAGTCGCGCCAACAAACCGAAAAGTCCGCTGGACGGACGATTCTTTTGATCGATGTTGTTCAGTAGGATACCCGTTCCCAAAGCAACTGCATCCAATGGTTTTTCAGCAGCAAATACCGGAACTTTCAACTCGTTCGAGAAGAGTTTCTCGATTCCGCTGATCAAGGCACCCCCACCTGTCAACACGATTCCGGTGTTGATGATGTCGGCAGCCAACTCAGGAGGCGTCATTTCCAAAACTTCCTTCGCTTGCTCCACGACCAGAACCAAAGTCTCGTGCATCGCTTCATATACTTCCTTCGAAGTGATGTAAATAGTGCGCGGCAGTCCCGTCACCATGTCTCGGCCACGGATTTCCATCTTCTCTTCCTTCTCAGGCTCCAAAGCGGTTCCGATCGTTATTTTGATTTTTTCAGCAGTCCGTTCACCGATCAACAATTTGTGTTCTCTTTTGACGAAATTCATGATGTCGGCATCCAGTTTATCACCGGCTGTTTTGATCGAGCTGCTCGTTACGATACCGCCCAAAGACAATACTGCGATATCACTCGTTCCGCCACCCATATCGATGACCATATTACCGTTCGGCTGAAAAATATCAAGCCCGGCTCCGACAGCAGCAACTTTCGGTTCTTCCTCCAGATACACATTCTTGCCGCCGCTCTTTTCTGCGGCTTGGATGATCGCTTTTTGTTCAATCGTTGTGATGTTCGTCGGACAACAGATCAAAATGTTCGGCTTAGTCAAAAAACCCTTCACATTCAAGCGATCAATAAAGTGGGTCAGCATTGCTTCTGTGATGTCAAAGTCTGCTATAACGCCGCCTTTCAGCGGACGGATGACTCTGATGTTTGCCGGCGTACGCCCAACCATCATATAGGCTTCTTCCCCAACTGCTAAAACTTTTCCGGTTTTTGTGTCTACTGCGACAACGGAAGGCTCGTTCAAGACGATACCTTTCCCCTTAACGTGAATCAGTACATTTGCTGTACCTAAATCGATTCCTATATCTCTGGCCACGTTGTTCCCCTCTCAAACATTCATCATTTAGCGATAGCTATCTTGCGGACGACAGTTGTCCGACTTATTTTACGAAAAGTGCTTCAACTTCCGCATCGCTGAAAACATTTTTTTCATCTTCGGTTACACGTTCAACATCAGCACCCAAAGCCTGCAGCTTTTTATCGAATTCATAATAACCACGGTCCAAATGCGACAGATTCGTGACGCGTGTATAGCCTTTGGAAACAAGGCCAGCGATAATCAAAGCAGCTGCCGCTCGCAGATCCGATGCGGCTACTTCAGCGCCTTGCAGATCAGTATTGCCATGAATCAGGACCGTCTGCCCTTCGACTTTGAAATCAGCATTCATACGGCGCATCTCTTCCAAATGCATAAAACGGTTTTCGAATACCGTTTCGGTCATCGTGCTGGTTCCTTGGGATACTAATTGCGCAATCGTCATTTGTGCCTGCATGTCGGTAGGAAACCCTGGATGTGGCATCGTTTTGACATCGGTCGCTTTCAAAGAACGTGGACCGATGACACGCAGACCATTTTCTTCTTCCTGGAAAGCAACGTGCATTTCCTTCAGTTTCGAAATCAGCGGCTTGTTATGATCGGCAATCGCATCTTCGATAAAAACATTCCCGTTCGTGACTGCTGCTGCAATCATGAATGTTCCTGCTTCAATTCGGTCCGGGATGATCGAATGTTCTGTTGCCTTCATGGACGAAACGCCTTCGATACGGATTGTTTCTGTTCCGGCTCCGACCACTTTCGCGCCCATACGGTTCAGGAAATTAGCCAAATCGACGATTTCAGGTTCGCGTGCGACGTTTTCGATGATGGTGGTCCCTTCCGCCAAAGTAGCGCCCATCATGATGTTCTGAGTAGCACCGACACTCGGGAAGTCCAAATAGATGCGTGCACCGACCAATCTGTCGACTTTCGCTTCAACAAAACCGTTCTCGATTTTGATGTCAGCTCCCATTGCTTCGAAACCTTTCAAGTGAAGGTCGATAGGTCGTGTTCCGATGGCACAGCCACCAGGTAAAGCGATACGCGCGTGACCCAGACGTGCTAATAGCGGACCCATAACGACGATTGACGCACGCATTTTGCTGACATAAGCAAAGGGCGCTTCAAAATTGATGTCGTTTGATGCATCCGCTAAGATGGTGTTGTTTTTTTCTTGAAATTCAACGCCGACATTCAGATGTTTCAGAACATTATTCATTGTGAAAACATCAGACAGTATCGGAACGTTCGTCAATACAGATTGCCCTTCGCTTGCCAAAAGTGTAGCAGCCAAAATCGGCAAAACTGCGTTTTTTGCGCCTTCAACTTTAACTGTTCCTTCAAGACGGTTACCGCCGCGAACAATTATTTTTTCCATTAAAAATCCCTCCGAAAGTCAATTGTGATCTCATTTGTATGTTTGTATTGCAACTATTGTAAAAATGGAACTCTGATCTGCCTTTACAGGCACATTCTATTGTGCAACTGTGAGCGGGATCATGAGAACAGTAAGTAACTGATATTACGCGAGGTTGTCACCAACTCAAGCAGAAACGTACTTACCGTAAAGCCTAAAGCAATCGACAGAAAGAAATAGAGCACCCTTGCTTCGCGTATGTGTCCCTTTCTGATCCATTTCTCCAGTCTGATGGCTTTTAACGACCAAAAAGAAATGAAAATGAATATCATATGGGATAGCAATACTATTATACCGTTAAACAGCGTTAAGTCCAAGTGACGCACTCCTCCCATATTCTCAAACTATACTAACATAAATATTTTGAAAAAAAAACCAACAAGCTGTTTTTTGTCAGACTATCGCCTAAGAATTTACTAAGAAAATCGTTTACATTCATATTCTTTATCAGGTATAATAATATGTTACAATACATCGAAATGAAATTGCGGGCTATTTCTGTAGATAATCTATGCATATTATCCGCTTCACTAATTAAATGTCAGGAAATAAACGGAATCAAAAAAAGAGGCCAACGATGGCCTCTTTTTTTCAATTGGATCTATTTTTCGAAACACCGATACGGTTGATCGCTTTCGATAACGAAATCTTCGCGCGCTGGAATTCTTTTTCATTTTTGAAATCACGCGCTTCTGCCATCCGTTTTTCGGCGCGTTCTTTCGCGACTTCCGCACGGTCGATATCGATGTCGCGTGCGCGTTCCGCGCTGTTGGCAATGATGTTCACCACATTATCACGCACTTCCATGATGCCGCCATTGACGGCAATATGGTTCTGCGCCAATTCATCGGTCACACGCGTTACAATCAGGTCAGCGATCGCCAGAGGAACAATGATCGGGGTATGGTTTGGCATGATCGTAATGCCGCCATCCGTTGTCGTTGCGGTCACCGCCTTAGCACGATGCTGAAAAGCGATACCATCAGGCGTCACCACATTCACTTGCAGGTATGCCATCTCATTCCCCTCCTTTGTAGCCTAGTTCTTTCGCTTTTTTCAGAACTTCTTCTATCGTACCGACGTTGCGGAAAGCTTCTTCCGGCACTCCGTCGTATTTACCTTCAACAATCCCTTTGAAGCCACGGACAGTTTCCGCTACAGGGACGTACGATCCCGGTACTCCGGTAAACGCTTCGGCTACGTGGAAGTTTTGGGACAAGAAGAATTGGATTCGTCTTGCGCGGTTAACAGTAATTTTTTCAGAATCGGACAGTTCATCCATCCCAAGGATAGCGATGATATCCTGCAGTTCACGATAACGTTGCAGAATGCGTTGTACTTTGGTGGCCACTTCGTAATGTTCATCTCCGACGATTTCCGGAGATAACGCGCTGGAAGAGGAAGCCAATGGATCAACGGCAGGATAAATCCCTTGTTCCGTCAGTTTACGCTCCAAGTTCGTTGTTGCATCCAAATGGGCGAATGTTGTTGCAGGAGCCGGATCGGTATAGTCATCCGCTGGCACATAGATCGCTTGAATCGAAGTGATTGAACCATCTTTAGTGGAACTGATTCGTTCCTGCAGTTGGCCCATCTCAGTTGCTAACGTCGGCTGATAGCCTACTGCTGAAGGCATCCGGCCCAATAGTGCGGAAACTTCTGAACCAGCTTGAGTAAACCGGTAGATGTTATCGATGAACAACAGCACATCCTGTTTTTCTTCATCACGGAAATGTTCTGCCATCGTCAAACCGGACAAGGCGACGCGCATACGTGCACCTGGTGGCTCGTTCATCTGACCGAATACCATGGCTGTCTTTTTGCCGACTCCAGATTCTTGCATTTCGTGATAGAGGTCGTTTCCTTCACGCGTACGCTCGCCGACACCCGTGAATACAGATATGCCGCCATGCTGTTCCGCTACGTTGTGGATCAATTCTTGAATCAGGACCGTCTTTCCGACACCGGCCCCACCGAAAAGCCCGATTTTTCCGCCTTTCAGATAAGGAGCCAGCAAATCGATGACCTTGATGCCTGTTTCCAGGATTTCAAAATTACTGCTCAACTGATCAAACGTCGGTGCTTTTCTATGAATGGACTCACGCCGGAAATCATCAGGAACAGCTCCCTTCAAATCGATGGCTTCACCCAAAACATTGAACACACGGCCAAGGGTGCCTAAACCAACTGGTACTTTGATGGGCGCACCGGTATCAACAACACTCAAGCCCCTTTGCAGGCCATCTGTCGATTCCATCGCGATTGCGCGAACCACACCATTTCCCAATTCAAGTGAAACCTCCAAAACGATGGTTTCCCCTTCTTCATTACTTCCAGCTGCGGCTGCCTTATGCACAATAAGCGCATTACGGATATCCGGCACACCTTCTTCCAATGGGAAGCCAACGTCGACTACCGGCCCGATTACTTGTACAATATGACCTTTTTTCATGCCTTTTCCTCCCATTTTCTAATCTTCCAGAGCAGAAGCTCCACCGACGATTTCGGTGATTTCTTGCGTGATTGCAGTCTGTCTCACTCGGTTGTACTGAATCGTCATATCATTGATCATATTGGTCGCATTATCAGTAGCACTCTTCATGGCCGTCATGCGGGAAGCGTGCTCGGATGATTTAGCATCGATAATGGCACCGTAAATCAAACTTTCCGCATATTGCGGCAGTAATATTTCTAATATTTCTTCTTTGTTCGGTTCAAATAGATAATCGACTTCGTAACCAACCGCTTCTTGGGAATCCAAGTCCGTCAACGGCAGCATTTTTTCAGCTCGATATTCTGAAATCAGAGCGTTGACATGATGTTTGTAACAAACGTACAACTCATCAAAAACCCCATCACGATAAAGTTGGATTGCCTTAACTACGATATCGCTGACTTCCGTGAAACTTGGTTGGTCATTCAAGTCCCTGATTTCGAATGCGACTTCGATCCCACTTTTTCTGAGATCATCAGCCACAGCTCCACCGACCGACAGCACAACAAACTCATCGTTCGAAGCGTGGTCGACCGTAAGCATATCTTTTGTCGCTTTCAGGATCGAACTGTTGTATCCTCCGGCTAAGCCTTTATCTGAGGAAATGATCAGATAGCCCGTTTTGCGGACCGGCCGTTCGATCAGCATATCGTGAAAATCGACAAGAACCTGATCGCTCGCCGACACATGACCATGCTCTTCAAGCAAAGATAATTGCGTGCTGGCAATATGTGTTACGATTTCGCGTATTTTTGCTGCATAAAGCTGATATCCCCGCACCTTTTGTTCGGCGCGGATCAGTTTGGAGGCAGATACCATTTGCATGGCGCTTGTTATTTGACTTGTCTTCTTTGTGGAAGCAATGCGTTTCCGGATGTCTATTAAAGACTCTGCCATATTATCACCTCAATATTATCTGTTCATGCTGACCCTTCTACTCGACGTGCGGAATGAAGATTCCCGCGAATGCTTTCAGCGCTTCATCCAAGTCTTCCGTAGGCGGTAAGTCTTTTGTCTCCTTGATGATGGAGAACAGATTCGGATAAGACATTTTGACGAATTTGAACAGTTCAGACTCGTATCGTTCGATATCCTGCACCGGAATCGAATCAATAAATCCGTGGGTCAATGCATAGAGAATGAGAACTTGTTTTTCGACATCCAAGGTCTTGTGCAAGTCCTGCTTCAGTATTTCCACGGTTCTGCGGCCGCGGCCAAGACGTTTTTGCGTGGAAACATCCAAGTCCGAACCGAACTGGGTGAATGCTTCCAGCTCGCGATAGCTGGCTAAATCGATACGTAATGTACCGGATACTTTTTTCATGGCTTTGATTTGAGCAGATCCTCCGACACGGGAAACGGAGAGACCCGCAGATAGAGCCGGACGGATTCCTGAGAAGAACAGGTCGCTTTCCAAGAAAATCTGACCATCCGTGATGGAGATGACGTTCGTCGGAATATAAGCGGAGATATCCCCGGCTTGTGTTTCAACAATCGGCAAGGAGGTTATGGAGCCACCGCCCAATTCATCGTTCAATTTTGCTGAACGTTCCAACAAACGGGAATGCAAGTAGAAGACATCCCCTGGATACGCCTCGCGGCCTGGCGGACGACGCAAAAGCAAGGACATTTCACGGTAAGCAGCCGCCTGTTTGGAAAGATCATCATAAACGATTAGAACGTGCTTGCCGTTGTGCATGAACTCTTCCGCCATTGCGGTAGCGGCGTAAGGGGCGATATAGAGCATCGGCGCAGATTGTGAAGCACTTGCGGTCACGACAATCGTATAGTCCATTGCATGATGCTTCTTCAACGTTTCCGTCATATTGCGGACTGTCGATTCCTTTTGCCCGATGGCGACATAGATACAGATAACATCTTTTCCGCGTTGATTCAGAATTGCATCGATTGCAATACTGGTTTTCCCGGTTTTGCGGTCACCGATGATCAGCTCGCGTTGGCCTCGACCGATCGGAACCAAAGCATCCAATGCTTTTAGACCGGTCTGAAGAGGTTGTCTGACGGATTGACGATCCATAACGCCTGGTGCTGCATTTTCAACGGGTCTTGTGCCGGTGGTTTCGATGCTGCCTAAGCCATCCACCGGGCTGCCTAATGCATCCACAACGCGCCCGATCAAAGCATCACCGACCGGTACTTCCATGATTTTGCCTGTACGTTTGACGATATCGCCCTCATGGATATTTTCATAAGTTCCAAAAATGATGATACCGACATCGGTCATCTCCAGGTTTTGGGCCATACCGATGGAACCGTTGGAGAATTCCAGCAATTCACCGGACATTACGTTCTCCAAACCTTTCGCGCGGGCGATTCCATCACCGATGTAGGTAACTTTTCCAATTTCTTCAAACTCTGATACAGATTGAAAAGTGTTGATCCTATTTTTGATCAATGAACTCAAATCTTCGTTTTCAGTAGCCATATTATTCACCTCTTCAACCCTATTAATCTGTTAGGATATGTCTCTTCATTTCTTTCAGCTTCGTAGCGATGGTATTGTCGAAATAATGGTTTTCCGACTCCAACCGGACGCCGCCAATCACAGTGGGATCGACCACCTCTTTCACAAAGAAGGTCGCTTCCCCGATTCTTTTTTCCATTTTGTTCATGATGCGCATTTTTTGTTCCGCTGTTAAAGGAACCGCAGAAGTCAACTTCACATTCACGAGTACTTTTTTATTTTCATACAGCTCATTGAACGCTTTGATGGAAGCCAAGATACCTTCGTTATCAAGATTATCTTGGAGTCCCTCTAGAAACCGAAGCGTATCAGGAGCAAGATACTTCACAGCCAAATCAAGATTTGGTTGCTCTCCTGCATCTGAATCTGCATGATTGAAGGCTTCTTTCAACTGCGAAAGATCAAGATAGAGTCTGTCCGCAGTCTTCGAGTCAGTCAGGCGGTTATAGTAGGCTTGTACATAGGCTTCTACAGTTGTGATTGCTTTGCCGTCCTTAACCATATCAATCATCCAGCCCTTCAATGAAAGCTTCAATCAATGTTTGTTGGTCTGCTTGCTTGATTTCCTTGCCGAGGATCTTTTCAGCGATTTCTACTGATATGACTCCGATTTCGGCACGCAAACCTTCAAGAGCCTGTTTTCTTTCGAGTTCCAGCTCTTTTTGGGTCACTTGTTTGATCCGTAATGCATCTTCTTTTGCTTCTTTAATGATGTTCTTTTGTATTTCATTGCCTTCCGCTTGAGCCCTGTTCAAAATATCGCTCGCTGTAGTTCTGACTTCTATCAATTGCGCATCGACTTCCGCATGTTTCTTCTCGGCATTCTCACGCGCAGCTGCCGCTTTATCAATATTTGCATGTATCATTTCTTCACGATCCGTTAAGATCTTCATCAAAGGCTGCCATGCGAATTTTTTGATAAGAGCCATCAATATCAGAAATGACAGTAGCGTAACAATCGTATCACCTAATGCGGTAATCTCTCCCAATACGAGATTGGCTGTCATTCTCATCCCTCCTGTAGTTATCGGTCTTGCTGGTCCCTATTATTGGAAAATCAGTAAGAAAGCTATAACTACCGCCATGATGGGAACAGCTTCGATCAAACCGACACCAATGAACATCAAAGTCTGTAATCTGCTTTGCAATTCTGGTTGTCTTGCGATCGCTTCGATTGTAGTAGAAATAACCTTTCCATTTCCTAATGATGCTCCGATGGCCGCGCCGGCAACCGCAATAGCAGCTCCTATAAAGTTCATAATAATAATCTCCTTTTTCTCATATATTAATACATACTTATTAAGCTCATGGATCAGCAGTTTTATTCCGCTTCGATCTTATGGGCGAGGTAAACCATAGTCAACGTAGTGAAGACGAAAGCTTGGATGGATCCGATAAAGATGGAAAATCCTTGCCAAACCATTTGGAGAGGAATCCCAACCACCCAAGTCAATAAGCCATATGAATTCGCTAATGAAGCAATCAACCCCAACAAAATTTCACCAGCATAAATATTTCCGTAAAGACGCAACGCCAATGTCAATGTATTCGTGAATTCCTCCAAAAGTTTGATCGGCATGAGCGGTGCGACCGGACGAATATAACTGTTCATGAAATATTCCTTGAACCCATTTTCTTTAATACCGAAATAATGCGTCAGCAAAATCACCATTAACGCTAAGCCTAATGTGACGATCGGACTGGCTGTCGGACTCTTCCAATAGGAATGGCCATCGATGTTCAAAATGAACACAAGTCCTAACATATTGGCAACCCATACAAATAGGAACAAAGTGAATCCCAACAAGTGGAATTGTTGCCCAACTTTCCAATGAAGCGAGCTGGAAATCATGTTCCGGATAAAGTCAACTAAATATTCAATAGCCAATTGGCTTTTGGATGTTGGCCTCACCGCCAGTTTCCGGGTAGCAATAAAACAAAATAAAAAAACAATGATGCATGTCGCCAATACACTTATGATGATATTCAAACTGAAACCCAATCCCATAAAATGGATGACTTTAGATTCAGCTTCCAATATTTTCACCTCTTTTCAATACAAATAAAAAAAACAGCTATGCCAAACCTAGTCCACGCTACATTATTTTAAAAGACATTCGTAAAAGTAGACAACTAATTCAGCTGGACCTCCCATACTCTAGTCACAATAAGTGGCTATTTCATAAGTTTCTTTGCACATCTGTTCAACATCGCTAATCATAACACCAAGTTTATCGAAATTCAAAGCAAATCTACATATTATAAGTATATTTTCGGTTTTTTTATGAAAATGATGAAAAGATACCGCCTTCACAACCAAAGATACTCGAAGTGTAAATATAATTATAGGATTCTGAAAATCCGAAAATTAACGCTAAAGTGATTTTACAGTGGAAATAAAAGCAACTTTATTGCTCCTAACGCTATGTTTGAAAACCTTCGATACTGTAGCCTTATCCAATTAAAGTATAACAAACTTAACTTGAACAATAAAAATGAGCCAGAAACCCTCTTTGGATTTCTGGCTCAGCTCTTTGTTTTCATTTTTCAGTATGATGTAAATCGGAAGGACGATATCATTATAATATTGATGTTTTGACATTTACGGACACATTTGCCTGAACGTCTTTTTGAACCATTATTTTGTGCCGAACAGTCGGTCACCAGCATCTCCCAAACCAGGAAGGATGTAGCTGTTTTCGTCCAATCTTTCGTCCAACGAAGCTGCATAGATATCCACATCCGGATAAGCTGCATGCAACGCGTCCACTCCTTCAGGAGCTGCCACAAGACAAATGAATTTCATGGCTGATGGCGATGCGCCTCTCTTTTCCAAAGCTTCAATAGCTGCGATAACTGATCCGCCTGTAGCCAGCATTGGATCAACGATGAATAATTGACGTTCCTGGATATCAGTCGGCAATTTGACGAAATACTCAACCGGTTCCAAGGTTTCGTGGTCACGGTACATTCCGATATGACCAACTTTTGCTGCCGGCAACATCGCCAAGAAACCATCGACCATCCCTAATCCTGCACGCAAAATTGGAATGATGGCAACTTTTTTACCTGACAATGTTTTTTGAGTCGTTTTTACCAATGGCGTTTCGATCTCGATGTCTTCCAAAGGCATGTCCCTTGTTACTTCATAAGCCATCAACATGGCGATTTCACTTACTACTTCACGAAATACTTTTGTTCCGCACTCTTTCTCGCGGATAATTGTTAATTTGTGTTGAATCAACGGATGATTCATTACATGGAATTCTCCCATATACTTTTGCCCCACTTTCGTTTTTTTGCTCAGTCTATTGTAATTGAAAACCGATACAAATACCAGAAATAAAACAATGAGAAAAACCTAAAAGAGCTGCCTCATTGGGAGACAGCTCTTAATAATCTATTTAAGCTTCTGTTGAAACTGGTTTTTTGTGCAATGGGAACGCTTTTGTGATGGCATGGACCGCCGCACGGATTTCATCCAATTTTGCTTCATCCGTGTGGTTTTGGATCGTTTCCACAATCAATTCAGCAATCTTACGAGCTTCCGCTTCCTTAAGGCCTCTAGTTGTGATGGCAGGAGTGCCGATACGGATGCCGCTGGCTTTGTTTGCGCCCAGCGTTTCAAAAGGAATCGTATTTTTATTGACAGTGATTTCAACGGTATCCAACAGTTTTTCTACTTGTTTTCCGTTCAAACCGCTGCTGGTTACATCCAACAGCAACAAGTGGTTATCGGTTCCGCCGCTGATGACGCGCAAGTCGGATGCATTAAAAACATCAGCCATTGCTTGGGCATTTTTGATGACTTGCCCGATGTATTCAGTGTACTCTGGTGTTGCAGCTTCAAAGAAGGATACCGCTTTAGCAGCGACAACGTGCTCAAGAGGTCCGCCTTGGATTCCAGGGAAGACAGCACTGTTCAACTTTTTGCCGAATTCTTCTTTTGCCAAGATGACGCCTCCACGAGGACCGCGAAGTGTTTTATGTGTCGTCGTAGTTACGATGTGGGCATATTCAACCGGATTTTGGTGATGTCCTGTTGCACAAAGTCCTGCGATATGAGCCATATCCACCATCAGATAAGCACCGACTTCATCGGCGATTTCTCTAAAACGTTTGAAATCGATTGCGCGCGGATAAGCGCTGGCACCGGCAACAATCAATTTTGGTTGTTCTTTCAAAGCGATCTCTCTGACTGTGTCATAGTTGATCGTTTCGGATTCTTTTTCTACGCCGTAAGCCACGAACTCATAAGTCTGACCGCTGAAATTCACAGACGCACCATGAGTCAAATGTCCCCCGTGACTCAAGTCCATCCCCAAAATCTTATCGCCGGGCTGGACCAAAACACGATAAGCAGCCATGTTCGCTTGTGAACCGGAATGTGGTTGTACATTGGCATATTCCGCACCGAAGATTGCTTTGATGCGATCGATGGCCAAGTTTTCGATGACATCGACAAATTCGCAACCGCCATAATAACGACGACCAGGGTAGCCTTCAGCATATTTATTTGTCAAGATGCTGCCTTGCGCTCTCATAACATCTTCAGATACAAAGTTTTCGGAAGCAATCAGTTCGATCCCGTTCTCTTGTCTTTCGCGTTCTTTATCAATTGCTGCAAATAATTCTTTATCCATGTTTGCACCCTTCCATCACATTATTCCAAAATTTAAATCAATTAAAAAATGTAAGTTGAGTATAGCATAAATTTTCAGGAAATAAAGCATATAAGCTCCTGGAATTGAATATTTTTTACAAAAAGTAAGCTAAAGACGGATAATAGGCGATAATTCCGGCTATTTTTTCGGATATTTCGCTGAAGCCGCTTTTTCCATACGATTCATGAATGCCTTGCCGAGGCCATTCGGATCGTAGGCTTCTACCAAAATCACATCGACAGGCTGCTCATCAAGATACCTCAGCCCCGCATATAGGCGTTGCGATGCCACCGTCACATCCGCCTTCGGTCCTAATGAGAAAGTAGCGCGCACTGCTTCCTTATGCGCAGTCAGCTTTTCTTCGGAAGCCAAAATACCGATTTCTTTGCCTTGATCGTGACACTCCTCGATGGCGGCTTTCCAATCGGCAGTCGTTCCATCAATCAGGATGACCGGTTGAGTAGGAGAATAGTGTTGGTACTTCATTCCTGGCGCTTTCGGAGCCTCTGTCTCGTTTGCTGTCCCGGCATTTGCTGCCAGTTTGCCGATGACCGGCTCCAACTGCGCTTCCGTGATGGCACCCGGACGCAAAATGATGGGTCCGACTGCGTTAGTCAAATCCAAAACGGTTGATTCCAAACCAATTTGCGTCTCTCCTCCATCGAGGATGCCGGCAATTTTGCCTGAAAGATCGTGCAGCACATGTTGGGCAGTCGTCGGACTCGGTTTGCCTGAAGTATTTGCGCTCGGTCCAACCAAGGGAAAACCGGTTTTTCTGATCAATTCCAGCGTCTGTTCTTGGTCCGGCATCCGCAGCGCGACTGTATTGTGCCCTGCAGTGACGGTCGGTGCAAATATCCCTTCCTTCATCGGAAAAATCAAAGTCAGAGGACCTGGCCAAAAAGCCTCCATCAAAATTTCTGCCTGTTGCGGAACAAAGGCCACATATTTCGCAATCTCGCGATCGGATACATGAACGATCAAGGGGTTATCACTGGGTCTTCCTTTCACTTTGTATACATTTTTTACGGCTTCATCATTTGATGCAATGGCGCCTAGGCCGTAGACAGTCTCGGTCGGGAAAGCAATCAAGTCTCCGGCTTTCAACAGCTCGGCTGCCTCATCGATTGTTGAGGCGTCGTATATTTTTGTTTCCATAATACTGTATGCTCCTTTCTCAATGTTTTGGCTGGCGAAGACGCTGATCAGGTAAAAAAATAGCCGGGGCAATTGCCCGCAGCCATTTTTTGCCCATGGATATCAGGCGACTCTTTTCATCTTATTCACAATAAACCTGATGGCTAGCTTCACGGTTCATCCCTTCGGAAAGAACAAAGAAACCTGTTCAGCTTTTCTTATTTTACTATCAGCATGCGGTCGAGACCGGACAGATCCTTTTCGATCGTGACGGTTTTATCCGGGAAAGCTTTTTTGTAGAGTTCCAACAATTTTTCACCTTGGTTGAAGCCGATTTCCATGAATAGGCATCCGTCCGTTTTCAAATGGAACGGCAGCGTGAAGGCCATCTTTTGGTATAGATCCAATCCGTCATGATCAGCAAACAACGCCGAATGTGGTTCGTACTCCAAAACAGAACTGTCCATCAGGCTAATTTCATCTTCGCTGATGTAGGGAGGATTGCTGAGGATGCAGTCGAACGTCTCCAGTTGTACCGGCTCCAGCAGATCCCCTTGCAGGAAGCGGATTTGCGCATCCAGTTGATCCGCGTTCTCCTCAGCAACGACCAGGGCTTCTTGAGAAAGATCAGTGGCGGTCACTTCATCCTGCGGACGTTGCTTTTTCATCGCAATGGCGATAGCTCCGGATCCCGTCCCGATGTCCAGGACCTTCCGGGGACCTTTCCCCTCCAGGCATTTCAAAGCCCGCTGCACAAGCTCCTCCGTTTCCGGACGTGGAATCAATGTAGCTTCCGTGACTTTCAAAGGGTATCCGTAAAACCATTCGACACCTACGATATATTGTATCGGTTTGCCCGAAACATACTCTTTGATGTCACTGAAATACTGCTTGTATTCCTGATCCGTGATCGGATCGGCAAAACGCATCAACAGATCCGTCTTTGTCCAGCCTAAACGATCCAAAAGTAATCTTTCAGCGGCCAACGGACTTTTTTCATGCTGTTCCAAAAAAAGCGCACCATTCTGCAAAGCTTGCTGGTAACTGAGCTCGTTAGATTGATCCATTGTTCAGGGACTCCAATTTTTGCGTCTGATCGGCCATTATCAACGCATCGATGACTTCGTCCAGCTTTCCGCTCAAAATCGTATCCAATTTTTGCAGGGTCAAGCCGATCCGGTGATCCGTAACGCGGTTTTGCGGAAAGTTGTAGGTACGGATCCGTTCAGAACGATCACCCGTCCCGACTGCGGATTTACGCGTTGCATCATATTCGGATTGTGCTTCCGAAGAGATTTTGTCATATACACGCGTACGCAAAATTTTCATCGCTTTCTCGCGGTTTTTGATTTGGGAACGTTCGTCCTGCATCGCAACGGCAATGCCTGTCGGTAAGTGGGTCAAACGGACAGCCGATGCAGTCTTGTTGACATGCTGCCCGCCGGCTCCGCTGGCATGGTAGATATCTGTGCGGATATCTTTATCTTCGATGTTCAATTCAACATCTTCCGCTTCCGGCATGACGACTACGGTAGCAGTTGACGTATGCACACGCCCTTGTGATTCTGTTTCCGGAACACGTTGGACACGGTGCGCGCCACTCTCATATTTCAGTTTGGAGTAAGCTCCTTGGCCGCTGATCATCAGGATGATTTCTTTGTAACCACCGATGCCGGTGATATTCGCGTCCATGACCTCGACTCTCCACCCTTGGCTTTCTGCAAATTTGCTGTACATCGTGAATAACGTACCCGCGAACAGTGCAGCTTCATCCCCTCCGGCAGCCCCTCGGATTTCCATGATGATGTTTTTGTCATCGTTCGGATCGCTAGGCAACAACAAGACTTTAATGCGCTCCTCAAGTTCCGTTTTTTCTTTCTTCAAGTCGCTCAATTCTTCTTTAGCCATAGCCGCCATATCCTCGTCCAAATTTTCCGACAACATCTCTTCGGTATCGGCTATTTCGCCTTCCACTTCTTTGTAACGCTTGAAGGTCGCAACTTTCTCCCTCAGCCCTGCTTCTTCTTTAGTTAATTCCAGGAATCGTTTTGTATCAGAAAGAACTTCCGGATCGCTCAACAATTCGGAAAGTTCTTCATAACGGATAATGAATGCATCTAATTGATCATACATAACTTTTTCAAACCCCTTTTTTTGTTTCTGATTATTTGTTTTAGGCCAATGGCGGATGATGGTAATGATTGCGACAGACGGGAAGATAGGATTCATTTCCGCCGATCTGGATTTGTTCACCTGCATATACTGGTTTTCCATCCACGACACGCATATTCATGATTGCTTTTTTATGACAATACCAGCAGATGGTTTTTATCTCTTCTATCTTATCCGCGTAAAGCAACAGATATTTCGAGCCTGCAAACAATTCGTTCTGAAAATCATTCTTCAATCCGAACGCCATCACCGGAATCGCCAGTTCGTCGACGATGCGCGCCAGTTGGATGACATGCGCTTTGGACAGGAATTGGGATTCATCTATCAAGATACAAGCGGGTCTTTTCGGATTTTTGGCGACTTCCAAGAATACATCCATATCATCTGCAATCGGGATAGCTTCGCGCTTCAATCCGATCCGACTAGAAACATATCCGATACCATCACGATCATCAAGCGCGCTTGTGAAAATCATTACCGACTTGTTCTGCTCTTCATAATTATAGGCGACCTTCAGGATCTCGATCGATTTACCGCTGTTCATCGCCCCGTATTTAAAAAATAACTGTGCCATCATGTCCACCTTTCAAACAGCCTCTTGCCTACTTTTCATCCATCGATCGGAATTCCTTGCAAAAAGAAAGGATGCACTTATGTCATCCTGCTTCCGACCCCGCTATTATCTCACCTTCATCATTCCGCTCCGATCAAGATTACCGGAGCGGAAAAAACTGAATAACATCCCGTATAATGATAGTAGGAAATGGCTGCAAAGTCAATAAAATTCACGATTACCGACTGTCCTTCAGCAATCGAAAGCCCTGTTTCTGACACGAGGCGTAATCTAAAAATATTCATTCCCGGTAAATTCTGCTATACTAACGCTATCGAAAAAAGCCTTGTTATATGCTATGATGGCAAGAGAAATATAAGTAAGGAGCGAATTTATTTGACTATCCGCGGTTCACTAGCAATCAATATCGGCAAGATCGCCCAGTGGGGTCTTCAGACATTCACCAAAGGCGGAACAAGTCTGCCCGGCAAACTGGCCGTCAAATTGGATCCCGACGTATTACAACATCTTTCCGAAAATTTTGATGTTGTCATCATCACCGGCACGAACGGCAAAACATTGACGACATCTTTGACTTATCATGTTCTGCAGCAAAAGTATCCGCATATTTTGACGAATCCAACGGGGGCCAACATGGAGCAAGGCATCATTTCCTCTTTCTTGGAAGGATATTCGCGCAAAGTCAAAAAGGAAAGAGCCTTTGCTGTCCTTGAGGTCGACGAAGCCAGCCTCGTTAAGGTTACGAAGTTCATCAAGCCGAAAGTCATCGTCAATACGAATGTTTTCCGCGATCAGATGGACCGATTCGGAGAAATCTATACAATCTACCAGAAGATGGTCGATGGCGCTGCATTGGCACCTGATGCCGTCATTCTCGCGAATGGGGACAGCCCGATCTTCAACTCAAAAGAGTTGGTCAATAAACAAATCTATTTCGGCTTCAATCATGAACCGGATGGAGACACCTTGGCGCATTACAACACGGACGGCGTGCTTTGTCCGAAATGCCAACACATTTTGCGCTATAAATTCAATACCTACAGCAACCTTGGGAAATACTACTGCCCGCATTGCGATTTCAAACGGCCAGAATTGACTTATGCTGTCACCAAAGTCGATAAGCTGACGCACAAAAGCTCTTCTTTTGAGATCGATGGTCATCCGTTCCAGACAAATGTTGCGGGACTCTACAATGTCTACAATGCCTTGGCTGCTTATTCGGTCGGCAAGCATTTCGGATTGACACCCGAAGAGATCCAGGCCGGTTTCTCGGCGGCACAACAAAAATTTGGACGTCAAGAAACGATCACCGTGAACGACAAGGAAATCATCCTGAATCTGATCAAAAATCCAGTCGGCCTGAATCAGGTAATCGATCTCTTGCACTACGAAGAGGAACCATTCAGCGTCGTGTCGATCCTGAATGACCGCCCGGCAGACGGAACCGATGTCAGCTGGATCTGGGACGGAAATTACGAGAAATTTTTGGATTTTGATATCCCGAAAGTGACCGTCAGCGGCATCCGCCAAAAAGAGCTGACCCTACGGATGAAGGTTGCCGGCATTCCGGAAGATAAGCTGGAAGTGGTTCCGGAAATCTCCGATGTCATCAAAACTTTCAAAAATGCTCCAACGAAAAAAATCTATGTGATGGCAACTTATACCGCTGTGCTGCAACTCCGTAAAGAGCTGGCGAACCAGGGCTATATAGCGGAAAGGATGAAATAAATGCGACTACGTATTTGCCACTTGTACGGCAACCTACTGAATACATACGGCGATAATGGCAATCTTTTGATGCTCCAGTACTGCGCCCGGGAAAAAGGCGTCGATTTCGAAACCGAAATCATCAGCTTGGACCAACCGTTCGATCCCAATAAGTATGATCTCGTCTTTTTTGGGGGAGGTCAGGATTACGAACAGTTCATCGTCTCCAAAGACATTCAGGCTAAAGCAGCAGGAATCAAAGCATACATCGAAAACGATGGCGTTCTGTTGGCCATCTGTGGCGGCTACCAATTATTGGGACACTATTACATGGATGCGTCCGGCAATAAAATATCCGGCATCAGCGCGCTCGACCATTATACCCTGAGCCAGGACAATAACCGGTTCATCGGCGACATCACCATCCGCAGCGAAGAATTCAACGAGACCTACGAAGGATTCGAAAATCATAACGGACGCACCTTCCTTGGCGAAAACATGCGTCCGCTCGGAAAAGTCGAAAAAGGCATGGGCAACAATGGAGAAGACAAAACCGAGGGCGCCCGCTATAAAAATGTCTTCTGCTCCTATTTCCATGGTCCCCTGTTGGTCCGCAACATCCACTTGGCTAACCGCATCGTTGATATGGCCATTGCCCAGCATAACAAAAAGCTTGAAAAATAAATCGAAAAACAGAGGTCGGGACAAATGTCCTGGCCTCTGTTTTTGTCTATGCTTACTGTTATTCCATCATGAACGAAAGCACGATCGTCAGCACTACGAATGCCAACAGGCCGGCGATGAACAACCAGGCTTGCCATCTGGCCATATTCAACGTGCTGCCGATGCCGAAACGTTTTTCGACAAATAGCGACGGATCTTCCGGATTGTAATACAATACGCCCCATTTCCAGAAGCGCTCTTCGTCCGTCTCCGTCACTTCATCCGGTAATTCGCCCGCTTCATTCAGAAACAATTTTTCGCCTCCTTGGCCGTATTTCCAGGTCAGATAGACGCTGTACCCAACGATGATGACCACGAACGGAATGGTCATACCGATGATCCACTGGGCTCCCTTGTCTGCGAAGAACAAGGAGAAGAAATGAATGCCGCTCAGCAAAAGTTGCGTCAGCACCGTCACGATCAGGAAGTAATAAGACCAAGCCTGGCGGAATAATTTACTCTGTTTGCTGGAAAGATCGGACAGATAAGGGGAAATCTTCTGTTTCGATTTGATGAAGGAATAATGACTGAAAAACATCATCGGAATCATCAACAATTGTATCGCAGGCAGCATGAATACATTCACATACGTTTTATCAACGATCCGATCCGGTTCATTCGAACTGTTCCAGTGAACGGGGAATCGCTCGGGTATCAGGTCATAAAAATAGAGCGTGACCGCTACCGTCACCAACAAGATGAACAATTGAGCCGAAACGAAAACCGAATGGGAGACTACTTTCAGATCTTTCTGATAGGCGGTATCGATGACGATTTTGGCTTTTTTAGGTTCAATTTTGATATCGTTGGCTATTTTCCAACTACGGATCTGTTTCCGTTTCTGCAGATACAGCAGGAAGGAAAGGAAGATGAAGGCAAACATCGCGACCGTCACATAGATGCTGGTGACCATCTCCACTTTCTCTCCATCTTCCCAGAAAAGAAAGAAAAATATTGGCGCAGCATGCAGGATGCTCCCAATCACATTTTGGTAAAAATAGGCTTTTTTCAGCTTCAAAACATAAGGGTCTTTCTGATGCGAGGTCGGAACCGTCACTCCAAACGGTGTACCTAACCTGCTATAATAGGGCGTAATGCCGTTGACGACCCCAATAATCAAAAATAATATCACCATAAACCAACTAAAGATCAGCATGTGTCTTCCCCTCTCCTTTCAACGCTTTCTCGATTTCATTCAGCCATTCACGGAATATTTCGTCAGTGACCTCAAAAATCTGTTTATCGATCAAGATCTCCTTGAGCTTATCCTGCATCGCCGCTTTCGTGGCCTCATTGGACGCTATCATTGCACGCTCACTGACAAAATAGCCTTTCTGATTTTTAACCAGGACGCCTTCGTCCGCCAACAGATTGTATGCCTTATTTACGGTGTGCATGTTGATGCCCAATTCACTGGCCAAACTCCGCACGCTCGGCAATCCATCGCCAAATGACCATTCCCTTTTAAGGATGCCTATTTTGATCTGGTACATCAATTGCGTGTAGATCGGCGTATCGCTGTTCGGAAGAATTTCGATGAACATATTTACCCCTCCTGTCCGTTATATAACAAGTATAACAAATATGGCGGAATTTGCAAGCCGGAATAGGTGTGCTGCCGTCTTTTCCGGTTAAGGCAGTCTTCCCCCGGAGGAGTCGGTAAGATGGATAGGTATCCTCCGATGAGCAGGTCCTAACCGGAGGACATTCTGCGGTTTACCGCTCTACTCCGGCGAACGACGGCGTCGCCGGAGTTCCACATTATTATACGGCCCCAAACACAACACAAAAAACGGCATGCGACCGATAAAAACCGGTCGCATGCCGTTTTTCCACATTTGTTCTCTCTACTAGTAACTTTCTTGCAACGCACGGACACTGTTTTCCGTCACGACCGAAGTATCGCAAAGCAAATCGATCGGATGTTGTTTCTTGCTTTGGAAAGCAGCGACCAGATAGATGACTGCCACAGTTTTGCCAATGTAGCGGCCAACGCCTTCGCGGATCAAGACGGTCTGCCAACTGAGGTTTTCTTCCTTGAAGCAGACGACACGGATGCCGAAAATCATTTTCCCAACTGTTTGGCCGTTTGTATATTTCGTCGTCAGCATGAAATATCCGACAAGGATCAACAACTGAAGAAATCCGAATAAGGTCAAGGGATTGTTCCCTAGCATACTGATGCCGCCCAAAGCGAAAATCGGCTTGATCAAAATCCCTACCAATGCCTGCACAATCAGCAAGTCGACGAGGTAGGCAAACAACCTGATCCAAAAACCGGCGAATACGTAATCCGGATAGCGGTGAAACGGGCGTTCCTGCTGGTCGGAATAGCGTTCGGCTTCCTCCCAGGCTATTTTCTTTTTGCGGATTTCTTCCAAACGTTCTTCATGCGTAGTGGTTTGCTCTTCCATCATCACTCACCTCCGTAGAGATAAAGCAATCTCGGCGCGGCGGTTGTCCCGAAAGTGTCGCGTAGCAACTGCAGTTCAGAAAGCGTCTGATTTTCCTGGCTCGTCAGTTTGGCAGCCGCTTGAGCGAACAACCAAGAAAAATCGGAAAACAGGCCAGGTGTCGAAGTATAGTCGAATACTTCCGCATCCTCGAGGCCATAAGCGGTTTTCATCGCTTTCAGTGCATCATCCGTGTAGGCTATCTCATCCACCAATCCAAGTGCTTGAGCCTGTGTGCCGGAATAAATCATGCCATTCGCAACAGCGCGGACCTCTTCTTCCGGCATATCCCTTCCCGTTGAAACGACAGTGACGAAACGCTGATAAGCCTCATCGACGTAGGCTTGCAGCAACGCGCGTTCTTCCTCTGTCATATCCCGATCCGGCGACCCGATGTCCTTGAGGCTGCCCGACTTGATTGTGTTGTATTCGATACCCAGCTTTTCAAGCAGCCCTGAGTATTCGATCGCCTGCATGATGACGCCGATCGAACCGGTAGTCGTTTCAGCAGTGGCATAAATCTTGTCCGCACCAGCGGAAATGTAGTAGCCCCCACTTGCAGCAGTTGCTTGCATGGATGCATAGACCGGAAGTTCCTTTTCAGCAGCAATGCGGTACAATTTATCGTGCGCCTCCGCACTTTCATAGACCCCGCCGCCCGGGCTGTCGACTATCAAGAAGATCCCTTTGATTGTGTCATCCTCTTCGATGGCTTTCAACTGCTCCAAAAAAAGGTCATGATCGTAACTGGAGCCGTCCGTCAGCACACTGCCCGCACCTGATTGAATCGTCCCTTCGATATGCAGAACCGCAATCCGATTGCTGGCATCGCCACTTTCCATAACGTTTTCCTGCAAGTTCGTTCCTGGTATCAGATTGCCGGTAAGCTGGCTGAGGGAGTCTTCCGTTTGGTCAGCCAACCGGGTCGACAGAAATTGTGAACCAAGCGATGCCACGAAAAGAATCAGCGCGATCGCTACCGCAATCCATCTCTTTTTGTTCATCAAGCATTCCCCTTTTCATTTCGATTATTCTTGAAGATAATCCTCCTCAGAATCTTCTTCGATTTCAGGTTCATCCAAATACAATCCGGATATTTCCTTGTACCATTCAAAAATATGCATGAACAGCACTTTAAGAACAGCATAGCCGGGAATACCCAAGATAAAACCGGTCAGACCGAACAGTTTTCCTGCCGTAAGCAATACAAAGATGATCGTGACGGGATGGACCTCGAGATTGCTGCCGAGTATATGCGGTGAAATGACGCGTCCTTCAATGAATTGCTCGATTGAGAAAACCAGCAGCACTTTTGCCAGCATCAGCGGAGAATCCACTATCGCAACAATCACCGCGGGCACCATCGCAATGAAGGAACCCATATAAGGAATGATGTTCAGGAATCCGGCGAATATCCCAAGCACGATTCCGAATTTCATTCCGATGATGGCATAACCGATGACGAACATCAACCCGACAAAGAACGCAACCGTAATCTGACCGCGCACATACTGGCTGATCTGCGTGTTGACTTTCTTCAGCAAGTCCCCGATCGACTCCCGTAGGTTTGTAGGAAATAATTGCAGAAAAGTCATTGGCAATTTATCTCCTTCCTTCAGTAGATAATACAAGATGATAGGCATCGTGACGATTCCTACAAACGCATTCGTCAAAAGTCCCACAACGCTGCCTAATCCGCTGACCGTGTTCGACAACACCTCGTTCAGCTTCTCGGAGACGCTATTGAAGATATCTGCATTGATTTCGCTGATCTGTTCCTGCAAGGAAGTGAACCAATCATAGTTGATCAATTCAATCGTCATGCTCTCGATTGCCTGCCAATAAGTAGGAAATTCGCGGACTATCCCTATCGTCTGATCGCGGATGATCGGAATCAGGATTGCAAAACCCCAAATCATCATCAACAGCACCAGCACGAAGGCAATCCAAATACCTACGAATCGTTTTATCCCTCTCTTCTCCAACAGCGTTACAAAAGGGTTCAGCATGTAAAAGAAAATACCCGCCATTACCAGCGGAAAGCCGATGACACTGAAGAAGCTGCCGATTGGCCCTAAAAGATAAGAGATTTTTGAAAATACCAAAACAATCAGAAGAATGAGCAGAGTAATCAATAGAACAGTCACGAACTTGTTGTTCAGAAACCATTTTTCGAACCACGACAAACGATTCCTAGACGTTCCTTTACGTGGGGCTCTTTCCATTGGACTCACCTTCAATCTTTCTTCCTATAGGAAATGATCGTGCCATCCGTTATTGTCGGTAAAATGTGAGGGGTTAAATAAATGCTTGTTTCCAGGCGTTCTTCATCCCAATTTTTGAAAATCATGGTGGTGTGACCGATTGACTGTAAATTTCTGAGGACATGGTTACCGATATAGGATATGCGGTATTCCTGTTCATCAAACAAAATCCGGTCTCCGTCCGCCAGTTCGAACCATTCCTGGGGTTCGATGAAACGATGGATGACGGAAACTTGCTGCAAGGGCTCCGTTGCGCTGTCATCGAACAGAATGATCATTGGTTCTTTTATATCTATTGCTTTTTCTCCAATTTGAATTACTTTGCTTTGCATGTACATTTCCCCTTTTCAGACACTTTTTACAATTTCTATTCTATCACAGTTTTTTTGGCAAACCATCGATTATGCCGTTGAATCTAACTTTATTTACTTCGCAAGGTTTTTTCCCTGTCATTGTGGAGGGCATTTGTTATAATGGAATTATCATAATATTTAGGAGGTCTTTGGATGGAACAAGTTTTATATCTTGGCTCTTACACAAAAAGAGAGAGTAAAGGGGTTCATCAAATCATTTTGGACACCGATAAAAAAGAATTACGTGATTATCGCTTGATTGCGGAAGTCGACAGCCCTACTTATCTGGACTTATCTGCGGACAAAGAAACGCTGTACGCGATTTCCAAAACGGATGAAGGTGGTGGCATCACTTCTTTCAAAAAAAATGAAAACGGAAGCTATGACAAGGTGGCTGAAATTTCTGCTGAAGGATCTGCGCCTTGCTATATCTACTTCGACGAAGACAAAAAATTGATCTTCACTGCCAATTACCACGGTGGTTACTTGACTGTCTACAAAGAGAACGCTGATGGTTCATTCACAATGACAGACCGCGCACAACATGAGGGTTCGAGCATCCATGAAAATCAAACAATTCCGCATGTGCATTACAGCGCGCTATCTCCAGACAAGAAATTCTTGTTGGCTTGCGATTTGGGTACCGACGAAGTTTACACCTACACGGTTTCTGATGAAGGCAAACTGGCGGAAGTTGCCCGTTATAAAGCGACTCCAGGGACAGGCCCGCGTCACTTGGTTTTCCATCCAAACGGTAAAGTGGCTTACATGTTCGGTGAGTTGAGCAGCGATGTTGAGGTGTTGGCTTATGATGCAACAACAGGCACGTTCTCGTTATTGCAAGTCATCACGACCATCCCTGAAGAGCATACCGGTTTCAACGGTGGCGCGGCTATCCGCATTTCCGCAGACGGAAAATTCGTTTATGCTTCCAACCGTGGTCATGACTCATTGGTCGTCTATGCGGTATCCGAAGACGGCGAAACATTGTCGTTAGTGGAATATGTCCCTACCGAAGGAAACATCCCCCGTGACTTCAACCTGGATCCAAGCGGCCAATTCGTGATTGTAGCTCATCAGGATTCCGATAACCTGACTTTGTTCGAGCGCGATGCAGAAACAGGTAAATTGACGTTGCTGCAAAAGGACGTCTACGCGCCTGAGTGCGTTTGCGTGTTCTACTAGACTTCATACATTTCCCTCCACGTTCGGATGAACTTGGGGGGTTTTTGGTTATTGGCACAGCTGAGCAAAATAGTTACCTCGCTGAGGCGCTCTCCTGTATACTCGTTATATGTATCTTTTGAACGGAGGTTGGAGCTTATATGATTACCGGTTTTCACCATCTCACCGCCATCACCAAAGATGCGGAGAAGAACAAAACCTTTTACACCGATACCCTGGGTTTGCGTCTCGTCAAACAGACGGTCAATCAGGAAAACTTGACCGATCCTCACTTTTTTTATGGGGACTACAAGGGAACTCCTGGTACGATTTTGACTTTTTTCGAGCTGCCCAGAGTCGGCCAACGCCACGAAGAAGACAGCTTCATCCATGAAGTGCTGCTGAAAATCCCCCAAGGCAGTCTGCCGTTCTGGAAAAAACGACTTACGTCAAAGGCTGTTCGTTTGATTGCAAACGATGAAGTAAGCTGTTCTTTCTTGGACCCGGACGACATGAAAATCACTCTGGTTGAAGCAGCTGAAGTGATAGCACTCGAGCAGGCGACACGCCACAGCGACGTGCCCGCCCAATACCAGATCATCGGTATACTGGGCATCCATTACACTGTGGCCGACCTCGGAACAACGGAGGCTTTTTTTCGTGACGTGCTCGGCATGAGCCTGTTGGATCATGTTGCTCGCCCGATTTCTGCATTGGATGGGGAAAGTCGGCTGATCCAGTCCACTAGACTGAGGCGTTCCCGTTTAGGCAAAGGCGCCATCGACCACATCGCCTACAGCGTGCCTGAACGCAAAGACCTTGATTTGATTCTGGATAAGGCAAAATACAGGCAGATCACCGTTGAAAAAATCATCGACCGCGGTTATTTCCAAAGTCTTTACTTACGGGAACCAAACGGATTACGCATCGAAATAGCGACCGATTATCCAGGCTTCACACTTGACGAACCTTTGGAAAAACTCGGGGAAACGTTCGCTCTCCCTGATTTTCTGGAACCAAAGCGAAAGGCAATCGAAGCCAATATCCTTAAAAGAAAGAAGTGAGCATATGCAGCATTTCAATACTAAAGAACTCAACACAAAACAAATGTACAAATTTTTGACGGGGAGCATCATTCCCCGCCCGATTGCTTGGATCACTACCCAGAATCCGGAAACCCAGGTCGTCAATGCAGCGCCATTCAGCTTTTTCAGCGTCGCTTCGAACGTGCTGCCGCTGATCAGCGTGGCCATTCTGAGGAATGACGGGAAAATCAAGGATTCCGCCAGAAACCTGCTGGATTCCCGACAAGGAGTCGTCCACATCGTCAGCGAAGACTTGGTGGAGGAGATGAACAGGACGGCCGCTCAGCTACCGGACACAGAGAGCGAAATCGATCTGACGGAATTGACGTTGACCGCCAGCCACACTGTCACTGTACCCGCGATCAAAGAAGCGAAAATCCGCATGGAAACCACGGTGCATCAATATGTGCCTCTGACGGATGCTGATGGCAAAGTGCTGACGGATCTGTTCATCTTGCGCGTCGAAGATTTCCTTTTCGATGAAACTGTCTTCGATCACGAGAAACAATACGTTTGGGCCGACAAATTGGCGCCTGTCGCAAGGCTGGCCGGCAATGACTACACAAAGCTCGGAGAGATTTTTTCGTTGGAACGTCCTTAACGGGCTGCGCTCCATTTAGCCAAGGCCAAAGCATAGGGAGGCGATAGCGAAGCAAAAAGCTCCATCCGGCTAGCCGGATGAAGCTTTTTTTAAATTCATTCTGTTATTCTTTCGGCAGGACGCTTCCGATTTCTGCTTTTACGGCAGCCTCTCCGGTCACATCCAGGCTGAAACTTTTGACTTTATCCATATTTGTGATCACAACGACCATCGCAGAATCTTTGCCCGCTTCTTGCAGTTGTGCCAGATCAACTTTAGCAATGAGTGTATCGGCAGTCAAAGCCTGGCCTTCTTTCACAAAGACTTCGAATGGTTTCCCGTTTAACTCAACCGTGTCCAAACCCATATGCAACAAAAGTTCCAATCCGCTGTCCAACAGGATGCCTACCGCATGCTTTGTCGGGAATACGCTCAATACTTTTCCTCTTGCTGGAGAATAAATGTTTCCGTCAGTAGGAATGACCGCAAACCCGTCACCCATCATTTTTTGGGAAAAGACCGGATCTGCAACATCCGAAACTGGAACCACAATACCATTTGCTGGTGAATATAAGAGTTCTTTCTCAACCGGTAGTGTTTCCTTCTTATCAACCTTCTTAAAAAAACCAAACATGCTATCGCCTCTTTCTTATTTAAATGAGCTTATGCTAAAATTAGTACACTTCATTTTAACATAAATCGTTCGGTAATGTAAATTTTTTGAGCACCGCTTACATCGAAAAAGAAATAAACATCGTTAAGCAGAATACTTGAAAATAGTTGGCTAATCTTTTTCATTTCGCTATACTAGATGATGGAGCATCAAAATATTGGGCAACAGAAAGGATATTATATGGAATTTATGGAAATACTGAAAGCAATCATCCTCGGAATCGTCGAGGGAATAACCGAATGGCTGCCCATCAGCAGCACGGGTCATATGATCCTTGTAGAAGAATTCATCCAGTTGAACCTCTCGCAGGCATTCAAAGAGATGTTCTTCTATGTGATCCAATTAGGAGCTATCTTGGCTGTGGTCGTCATTTATTTCCACAAACTGAATCCCTTCTCTCCAAACAAAACAAAGGCAGAGAAGAACCAGACTTGGGATATCTGGAAAAAAGTGATCATCGGTTGTATCCCAGCAGGCGTAATCGGGTTACCTTTGAACGATTGGGCGGATGAAAATCTCTTGAACGCGACGGTCGTAGCTTTGGCACTGATCATCTACGGGATCTTGTTCATCGTGATCGAAAACAGGCACAAGGATCGCGAACCGAGCATTACCGATTTCAGCCAATTAACTTATATGAAGGCATTCCAGATTGGTCTGTTCCAAGCCCTCTCGATCATTCCGGGTACATCGCGCTCCGGTTCTTCCATCCTGGGGAGCATCGTATTGGGTACTTCACGCTTCATCGCGACAGAATTCTCCTTCTTCATGAGCATTCCGATCATGTTCGGAATCAGTTTTTTGAAGATCATCAAATTCGGCTTCAACTTTACCGGACTTGAATTCGCCGTTCTTTTATCAGGCATGCTTACCGCTTTCCTCGTTTCGATCGTTGCCATCAAGTTCTTGATCGGTTATCTGAAACGCAATGACTTCAAGGCATTCGGTTGGTATCGGATTGTCCTTGGTGCCATCGTCCTGATCTATTTTATGTTTGTCTGAAAAATGAGTTTCGCCATCCTTTTTGGGATGGCTTTTTATTTTGTCATCCAGAACATCTATAGTCCTTATTAACAATTATTATAATCTGCATTTTTTTGTTAACCTTCTGGTTTTATTGCTGTGAGTAATTTTCTACCGCTTCAAATTGTGTCTGATATATGGACATTGAGAATGAGATTCATTTCCGTTTGATTATAATGATTATAATCTGGATTTCTTTAGTGCTATCATGAAGGCATATAGGAAGGAGTGTCAAATCATGAAAGATTTATTCAAGAATAAAGCGATGATCGCAACCACGATCAGTGGCATTCTCATCATTCTTGGCATTGTGTTGCAATGGCAAAACTTTGATACAGCTGCAGCCATCATTTTCGTGTTATCGTTCATCATAGGCGGCTATAAACAAGCAAAAGAAGGATTCATCGATACAGTTGAAAATAAACACCTGAACGTCGACATATTGATGGTGCTTGCAGCAGTTGGCGCCTCTTTGATCGGCTACTGGATGGAAGGCGCATTGCTCATCTTTATCTTCTCGTTATCCGGTTCACTGGAGGAATACGCGACCGATAAAAGTACCCAAGCGATCACAGCGTTGATGAACATTGTCCCTGAAATCGCAAAACGCATCAATCCGGATGGCTCGATCGAAGACGTTGCAGTCAAGGATCTGAAAGTCGGCGATACATTGATGGTCCCTAAAGGCGCCAGCATCCCCATCGACGGCACGATCGCGTCGGGTCTAGGCCTGATCGATGAAGCCGCCATTTCCGGTGAATCCGTCCCTGTCGAAAAGACGGTCGGCGATGATATCTTCGGCAGCACGATCAACTTGAGTGAAGCTCTGACCATGACCGTCTCGAAAGAATCCAAAGATACTTTGTTCGCCAAAATCATCCGCATGGTGGAAGAAGCGCAAAAGACCCCTTCGAAGACAGCGAGCTTCATCAACCGCATTGAAAATACCTATGTTAAGATCGTCCTTGTTTTTGTGCCGGTCATGATTGCCGTTTTTTATTTCCTCCTGGATTGGGGTTGGAATGAATCATTCTATCGCGGCATGGTGCTGTTGACGGTCGCTTCCCCTTGCGCCTTGGTGGCATCGGCCACTCCTGCTGTCCTTTCCGCCATTTCCAATGCAGCCAAACGCGGTATCCTCTTCAAGGGTGGCATCGCGATCGAGAACTTCTCGGCCATGGATTGCATCGCTTTCGACAAAACAGGCACGCTGACGGAAGGCAAACCGGTAGTGACGGAAGCCAACTATCTGGCAGGCACGGATGAAAAACATATCATGTCCGTCGTCTATGCGTTGGAGCACTCATCGACCCATCCGATTGCTTCCGCGTTGGTACAACATCTCGAAACAAAAGAATATGTGAAGAACCAGATGGATTCAATCCAGGACCTTACCGGTTTCGGGTTGGCAGGTGAAGCGTTCGGAAGCAAATGGAAAATCGGCAAAAAGACCTTCGTCGTAACCGATGAACTGAACGAGCCGTCGTTCGTAAAGGAAGCTTTCGCACTCCAGAACGAAGGAAAAACCGTCATCTATGTTTCCCAGGATGATAAAGTCGTAGCCTATTATGCTCTATTGGATACACCCAAATCAGAGGCAAAAGACATGATCGCCTTTTTCAAAGCCAATGGCGTCCATACGATCATGATCACAGGCGACAATGAAGCTACCGGACAGACTATCGGCAAACAATTGGGTGTGGATGAGATCCGCGCGAACTGCCTTCCCGAAGACAAGACCACCATCCTGAAAGAACTTCAGGCTAAATACAAATTGGTCGGGATGGTTGGAGACGGCGTGAATGATGCACCCGCATTGGCGAACGCCGATATCGGCATCGCTATGGGGGAAGGGACTGACATCGCCATGGAAACAGCGGATGTGGTATTGATGAAGAGCGAATTGGACAAGCTGGAATATTGTTACGGATTATCGAAGAAGCTGAAAAAAATCACGATGCAGAACATCATCTTCTCAATCACCGTCATCCTCATACTGATTTTGTCCAACCTATTCCAACTGATCAACCTTCCGCTTGGAGTGGTCGGGCATGAAGGCAGCACAATACTGGTCATCTTGAACAGTTTGAGGCTGTTGGCGAATATACCCACCCATCACTTTCAAGGCACTGCCAAATCGAATGGGACGACTTCGAACACAGGACTTGCACACGAAAAATGAATACAAAAAGGAAAGCGTTCGGAGTCATAAACCCGAACGCTTTCCTTTTTCTATCGCTTGCACCGTGGACGAGAACAGCCACAGCTTATTCATTGCAGTCAGTCTTTTTGCGGGAAAAATGCATCGTAAAGCACTTTGACTGCTCTGGCTTCGTCCTTTTCGTCGATCCCGAACATGATGCTGACTTCTGAAGAGCCTTGGTTGATCATTTCCAGATTGATGTCCGCTTCAGCAAGTGCGGTACACGCTTTCGCCACAGTACCGACGGAATTGACCATGCCTTCGCCGACGATCATCAGGAGGCATATGCCGCCTTTTACGTGCACATCGTCCGCTTCCAATTCGTTCTTCAAGCGGTAAAGCAACTCTTGTTCCTGCTGCATCGTCATCTGATTGGCGCGCAGGATAATCGACAGATCGTCGATACCGGATGGCATGTGTTCGAAGTTCAAGTTGAAATCTTCGAATATCTGCAGCACTCTGCGTCCGAATCCGACTTCGCGGTTCATCAGGTATTTGCCGATGTAGATGCTCATGAATCCAGTCGAGCTGGCAATACCGGAAACAATCTGCTTGTTTTCAGGCTTCGTTCTCGTGATGCTTGTGCCTGGAGCTGATGGATTATTGGTATTTTTGACAACAACCGGGATTCCGGCGCTGAAGGCCGGTTGTAAAGCTTCATCATGGAATACGGAAAATCCGCTGTAGGATAATTCACGCATTTCACGATAAGTCAGTTGTTTGATTTTTTTCGGATGTTTGACCATTTTCGGGTTTGCAACATAAATGGCATCAACGTCCGTGAAGTTTTCATACAAGCTGGCTTTGACCCCGTTCGCGACGATTGCGCCAGAGATGTCCGATCCGCCTCTCGAGAAAGTCAACAGTTGGCCTTCTTTCGTGTAACCGAAGAATCCAGGGAAAATGATGACTTCTTTTGAATCCCGTAATGCGTAAAGGTTCTTGTATGACTCAGGTAATACCCGTGCGTTTCCTGGGTTGTCGGTGACCAAAAGTCCGGCATCCTTCGGGTTGATGTATTTGGCCGGAATGCCTTCTTTGTTGAAAAATGCAGCCACAAGAATGGCACTGTTGTTTTCACCGCTTGCTTTGTAAGCATCCAACGCATACAGCTCGTTGTAAAACTTCGCCTGGATCAATTCTTCATAGTTTTGGGAAATGATTTCCATGACACTCGGATCGATCTCCAATTCTTCGACGATATCTTGATATCTTTTCAGGATCGTCTTTAGTGTTTTTTTGTGATCTTCTTTGTTTTTCACCTCATCAGCCAGCTTGATCAACAGATCCGTAACTTTTTCGTCCGAGTCATTGCGCTTCCCTGGTGCTGAAACGACCACGATTCTCCTGTCTGCATCATCTTTTACAATCTGCAATACTTTTTTCAATTGAGTCCCATTCGCAAGGGAACTCCCGCCAAATTTAATAACCTTCAAACCGAACACTTCCTCGCTTGATTTCTTTAATGAATTTTTAATTTTGTAATTGTATTTTCATTTATGCTTTAGAATAGCATCATATCACGCCTATGGCAATTACCTTTTCAAACTTTACATCATTTGTAACATATTTGTATTGTTAATACTATGGCCATTTGCAAAAAAAGGAATATACTATGAGTTAACTTAATGTGGGAGGTTTCAAATCAGTGAAAAAAAATAATCCTTGGAGGATCGTCGTCGGATTGTCCGTAATCGCAAGCATCAGCTCTGCTTTGTTCAAGTCAAATCGCAATGCCGCTAAAAGCCCATCAACAACGTATACCCCTTACATCGGCACCTGGAAAAACGACGCACAGTCCTTGAAGGTTGAAATTACTGATAATCTGGAAATTCTCCTGAACAACAAAAAATTAAAGGCGACTCTCGAAGAAGCCAAGCCCAATGAATTGGTCTTCCGCGACCATTTCGGCTATTATTTGATTCTTAAAAAAGACACATCCCCTACACTAACCATCTATGATGAGGCGGAAGAACAAGAATTCTACTTCAAACGTGAAATAGATAAATAACGAATCGTTGACGCAACACCACGCCCCTGATCAGGGCTTTTTTTGTCGGGAATTACACCGCTAAACCACAAGCAAGGGCTACCCCATTTTTCGGGGCAGCCCTTGCTTTTAGTTAATGTTTGATCAGGACTGCGGTTTGATCTTCCAGATTTCGTCTGCGTAACGCAGAATCGTGTAATCCGATGAAAACGGCCCTGAGCTTGCGATATTCATCAATGCCATCCTGTTCCATCTGTCTCTGTCGGAAAAGGCCACATCCGCCTCATATTGCGCTTGTAGGTAACCATCGAAGTCCTTCAAAAGGAAATACTCATCATTGTACATGACCAGCGAATCGAAGATGTCGCGACCTTCCGTTTCAACGCCAGGAATCGACCCGTCAATGAGCAGATTCAGGATCCGTTTCAGACGCGGATTCTTTTCATAGATTTCCCTTGAATTGTATACGCCATTGCGGTAATACTCTTGCACCTCATCGCTCTTCAGGCCAAAGATGAAGATATTTTCATCACCAACATTGTCCCGGATTTCGACGTTGGCCCCGTCCAAAGTAGCCATCGTTACAGCACCGTTCGACATCAGTTTCATATTGCTTGTACCTGAAGCTTCCTTGCCGGCAAGAGAAATCTGTTCACTGATATCAGCAGCCGGAATGATCAATTCCGCCAAGGATACCCCGTAGTTCTCGACGAAAACGATCTTGATCTTGTCATTGATGGCAGGGTCGTTGTTGACAAGATCCGCAATCGCGTTGATCAGTTTGATGATTTGTTTTGCGTAGTAATAACTTGGGGCAGCTTTAGCACCGAAAATGAAGACGCGCTTCTGCAGATTTGCCTTCGGATCATCCTTCAGTTGCAGATATCTGTCCAGTATATGCAGCACATTCAGTAATTGGCGCTTATAAGCATGCAATCGTTTGATCTGCACGTCGAACAAAGCATTCGGGTCGATTTCGATATGCATCTCTTTCAGCACATAATCCGCGAAACGTTTTTTGTTTGCCAGTTTGACTTGCTCCAGTTTGTCCAGAACAATTTTGTTATCACGGTGGGCCTTCAAAACTTTGATTTCTTCCGGATCGCTCTTCCATTCCGTACCGATCGTCTCATCAAGCATTTCGGTCAGGTTTTCATTTGCGATCTGAACCCAACGCCTTTGCGTGATCCCATTCGTTTTGTTGTTGAATTTTTGCGGATACATCACGTAGAAGTCATGCAGCGTGTCCGCCATGAGTATATCCGTATGCAGTTTGGCGACGCCGTTTACGCTATGGCTGCCGATGATGGCGAGATTGGCCATCTTGATCTGGCCATTTGCGATGATGGCGGTGCGCTGGGTTAATTCTTCACCGTACAATGGCATCTTTTTGTCGATATGACGGCGGTTGATTTCCTGGATAATCTGATAGATACGCGGCAACAGATCTGAAATCATCGTTTCCGGCCAACGCTCCATGGCTTCCTGGAGGATCGTGTGGTTGGTATAACTGACAGTTTTCTTCGTGATTTCCCACGCCTGATCCCAAGTCAACTCTTCCTCATCCAACAGGATCCGCATCAATTCAGGGATCGCTAAAGTCGGATGCGTGTCATTGATATGGATGGCGATTTTATCCGGGAAAAGGCTCCAGTCCAGCTTTAATTGTTTGAAATAGCGGACAATGCTTTGGACGCCGGCAGAAGAGAAGAAGTATTCCTGTTGGACGCGCAAAAGTCGGCCCTCATAATTGGAATCGTCCGGATACAGTACCTCAGTGATGCGTTTGACTTCCTCGCGCTGTTCTTCTGTAGAAAAATGTGCCTCATCGCCGTATGGAATTTCCGCTGACCAAAGGCGCAGATTGTTGATGATTCCGTTGTTGTAGCCTATTTGAGCAGTATCGTAAGGAACCGCCAGGATATCCCTGGTGTTTTCGTGATGCACACGCAACTTGCCGTCCCCATCCTGCGTAAAACTGACATCTCCGCCGAAACGGACGATGACGGCTTTGTTCTCTTTCCGTACTTCCCATACGTTCCGATTGCGCAGCCAGTTTTCCGGCAATTCGATTTGGTAACCGTTTATGAATTTTTGCTTGAAAAGTCCATACCGGTAGCGGATACCGTTCCCGTTGCCGGCAAGTCCGGTCGATGCGATCGAATCCATGAAGCAGGAAGCCAATCTTCCGAGGCCGCCGTTCCCTAAAGCCGGATCGACTTCAGCGCGCGCCACCTCATCCAAATCCAACCCAAGCTCTTCCAAGCCTTGTTTGACGCAGTCCATTATCCCCATGTTCAGGAGATTGCTTTTCAGCATTCTTCCAGGAAGGAATTCCATGGAAAAGTAAAAGACTTGTTTTTCTTTTTTCTTGTTGTAATCCGTCACGGTTTGAATCCAGTCGTCAGAGTAGAGGCCCCGCACCAAATCCCCCAGAGCGATGTACTGCTCCGTTTTCGAACCCGACTCATAACCGTAAGCGAATAATTCCTCGAATTTCTTCTGGAATTCTTTCTTGAATTCTTGAACATCAAATGCCATTTACGTTTGCAACTCCTCTTATTCGTTTACTAATGACTGATAAACATCCAGATAATCTTTGGCCGGTTCTTTCCAGCTGAAATCCTGGCTCATCGCTTCGCGCACCATTTTTGCCCAGGCTTTCGGCTGATTTTCATATACGTCCAGCGCTCGGTAGATGGTTCCCAGCAGTGCATACCCGCTGAAATCAATGAAGGTGAATCCGGTTCCTTCTCCTGTGTAGGAATTGTAAGGGATCACCGTGTCTTTCAAACCGCCCGTTTCATGTACGATCGGCAAAGTTCCGTAGCGCAACGAAATCATCTGCGATAACCCGCATGGTTCGAAAGCGGAAGGCATCAGGAACAGATCTGCTCCTGCGTACATCTGCTGCGCCAAGGAGATGTCAAAATCGATGACCGCCGCGAAGCGGTCAGGATATTTTGCGGCAAAATAACGGAACGAGTTCTCGTATTGCTCTTCGCCGGTCCCGAGAATGGCAATCTGCACATCGCGCGCATTCAACAGTTCCTCGGTTTTTTCCTGCACAAGCTGATAGCCTTTTTGGTCAGTCAAGCGTCCTACACTCGTGATTAATGGAATATCCGGATTCACTTCCAGACCCAAACGTTCCTGCAGGGCTGCTTTATTTTTTGCCTTACCGGTCAAATCATCGGCTGTGAAATGGTATTCAAGTTTCGGATCGGTCTCCGGATCATTGACATCGTAATCGATTCCGTTGATGATCCCTCTGATTTTCCAGCTGTTGTACTCCAAAGTCCCCTCCAAGCCTTCACCGAATTCCTGTGTCTGGATTTCATTGGCATAGGATGGGCTGACAGTTGTGACAACGTCAGAGAAGTTGATGCCACCTTTCATGAAATTGACGCTGTCATAATATTTCACACCGGCTTCATGGTAGATGTTCATGCCGGTCCCGAAAATGCTGTTAAGAACGGACGGATCATAGACACCCTGGAAACGGATGTTGTGGATCGTGATGACTTTGCGGATGCCTTGATACGCTTCGATCCAATGATATTTGTCCACTAGCAGGGCAGGAACCATGGCGGTATGCCAATCATTCACATGGACGACATCCGGGATGAAATCAATTTTTTCCATCATTTCGCAGATCGCCAGCGAGAAGAAGCCGAACCTTTCGGCATCATCCATTTGGCCGTACAAGGACGGACGATCGAAATAGGCTTGATTATCGATGAAATAATAGGTTACGCCATCTAATTCCAAAGTTTTCACGCCGCAATACATGCTTTTCCAACCGACTTGCACACGGAAATGCAGCAATTCCTTGATATCTGCTTTGTATTTTGCAGGCATCGTCGAATAGTACGGAAGCACCACCCTGATATCCACGCCTTGTTTGACTAACTCCTTCGGCAGTGCGTACGCGACATCGCCGAGCCCGCCTGTTTTGAAGAAAGGAGCAGCCTCACTTGCGGCAAATAATATTTTCATCGTGCGCATCCTTCTTTCTAAACTGTGAGTGTTTTATTTTTTTCGATCACTACAATATTATCTTTCGTGCCTTTCAAAGTCACGCCGGGCCCGATGGTCACATTCTTGTCCAGGATACAATATTCAAGAATTGCGCCCTCACCGATTTCTGCACCCTGCATGATGATTGATTTGCGGACTTCGGCACCCTTCGCGATGTTGACTTTGCGGAAAATCAAGGAATCCTCGACAGTCCCTTCAACAAAACAGCCTGTTGCAAATTGGGCATTTTTTACATGGGCCTCTTTAGAATAATAAGTCGGTGCCCCGTTTTTCACTTTAGTGATGACGTTTTGGCTTCCGTGGAACAAAGATGAGAATTTGTTCTTTTCCAGCATTTCCATATTCGCATTGAAGTAGGCAGGGATAGAATCGATATTGGCCATATAGCCTGTGTATTCGTAAGTATTGATTTGGTATTCAGGCATGTAATGTTCGATCAGTTTGCCCGAATCCAGTTGCACATCCTCCGCTTCGGCACGTTGGATCAATTCGAGCATTTTGTCCGCTCTCATGAAGTACATGTTCATTGATATTGCCAGACGTTCGAGATCCTCAGGTGCATCTTTGGCATCCGTCAAGCGCACCAAATATTCATCGCGATCGATCTTCAAAACTTTTTCATCCGGTCTGTTTTCAAGGAAGGATCTAGGAACGGTCTTGTAGACTACCGTTAGAGCGCCATCCTTTGCCAGATGATGCTGCATGATGGCTTTGATGTCGACATTCGCCAAGATCTTGCTGCCCATCACGATGACGTATTCGCCTTTTGAACGTGCGATGAATTCTTTATGGTTCATATAGTAATCCATATCGTCGCCATTGTGCTCTTGGATCTCTTTAAGCAATTGTTGGGAATAAGTGAAGATTCCGCCTGTCAAGCCGGATTCCAGGTTCCATACAGATCCACTGCGGATATGGTCATAGATTGAACGGCCACTGCCCGCGATGAAAATACCCACTGAGTTGATTTCAGCATGGCTGATGCTTGAAAGATTGAAGTCGATCAATCGGTAACGGCTAGCGAACGGTAGTGAAGCAATCGGGCGGGCCTGCGTCAAAGGTTTCAACGCTTTTTCGTCCTCGGTCAGGTTTAATATGGCACAGATACTATTCATCTTCATCTTTCAGTCCTCCTATAACTTCAGCATATCCGACAACTTCGATTTCACCGTTTTTGCCGATGACATTGGCATTGTCAGCAATTTTTGCATTTTCACCGATGATGGCATGCTCGATTGTGACATTCTCCCCAATCGTTACATTGGCCATGATCAAACTATCACGCACGACAGATCCGTTGCCGACCCGAACATTTTGGGAAAGGATCGAATGGGTGATTTCACCTGCTACATAACAACCATCCACTATCATGGAATCCGTCACATTGGATGTCTCCGTCAAGAATTGTGGAGGGGATACCGGATTTTTTGAATAGATGCGCCACTCTTCATCCCTGATGTTCAGGATATGGTTAGGATCCAAAAATTCCATGTTTGCTTCCCAAAGGCTTTCGATTGTACCGACGTCTTTCCAGTAGCCGTCGAAAGCGTACGCAAAGCAGTTTTCGCCGTTCTCAAGGTAGGCCGGAATGACGTTCTTGCCGAAATCTTCCATCTCACGCTGTTTCGCTTGATCCTCCACCAAATATTTACGGAGCACTTGCCAGTTGAAGATGTAGATACCCATCGATGCCAAATTGCTTTTCGGCTCTTTTGGCTTCTCATCGAATTCGATGATGCGGTTCGTCTGATCCGTATTCATGATCCCGAAGCGGGGTGCTTCTTCCATCGGAACAGGGATGACGCCGACAGTCAAGCTGGCATGGTTCGCTTTATGGAAATCCAGCATATGCGAGTAGTCCATCTTGTAGATATGGTCACCGGACAATACCAGGACATATTCCGGATTGTATCTGTCGATATAGGCGATATTTTGATAAATGGCATGCGCAGTTCCCTTGAACCACTTTTCGCCATCAGCACTCGAATACGGCTGCAGAATCGTAGCACCCCCATTACCGCCATTCAGTCCCCATGATTCACCGTTGCCGATGTGCTCATTCAATTCCAAAGGTTGATACTGTGTCACTACCCCGACTTTATTGATGCCTGAGTTCGCGCAGTTACTTAAAGCAAAATCGATAATTCGGTATTTTCCTCCGAACGGAACGGCCGGTTTGGCTGTTTCGCGCGTCAATTTCCCAAGCCGAGTTCCTTGCCCTCCGGCTAATATCATTGCTACCATTTGATTTTTCATAGTATCAGGAAGAATGCCTCTTCCTTTCCCCTCCTTCTCATCGTATCTATCTGTTTATCTATTTATTAACACCAAAAACGCGTTTTGGTTTGATGAACAAAACTCCTAATGCGGGTAATGTGAATTCGATCGAGAAAGGCTGACGGTTCATGCCGTCCAGGCTGGTGATCATTTCCGGAATATTTTTTGTCCATGTACCGCCGAATTCCTGCATTTCAGTATTCAATAATACTTCGTAGTGGCCTTCGTACGGTACGCCTACCTGGAATTTACGTCGCTCGACAGGCGTGAAGTTGCACACGACAATCAGAAAATCGCGCGGTTTATCACCAGTTCTTATGAAAGAAAGGACTGACTCCTGGTTATTGTCCGCGTCAAGAAGCTCCAGACCCGTATTTGCATCATCGACTTCATGCAAAGCTTTCGTATCTTTGTAAAGATGGTTCAAGGTTTTGATGTAATGCTGGAACTCCGGATTGAACTCGTTGTTCAGGACACCCCATTCGATTTGATCATAGAAGCGCCATTCCAGGAATTGACCGATTTCATTCCCCATGAAGTTCAATTTTTTGCCTGGGTGAGCCATCATATAGGCTTGCAGCGTCCGTAAGCCCGCAAATTGCTTATAGCGGTCTCCCGGCATTTTGGCCAAAAGGGATTGTTTCCCGTGGACCACTTCATCATGAGAAATAGGCAGTATAAAGTTCTCATTGAAAGCATACATAAACGAAAAGGTGATCAGGTTGAAATTGTCTTTTCGGAACAAAGGATCCATTTCGAAGAAGCGCAAGGTATCATTCATCCACCCCATATTCCATTTATAGTTGAACCCAAGCCCACCTGCCTCGATTGGTTTCGTGACGTTGGCCCAAGCAGTACTCTCTTCCGCGATCATGTATGTGTCCGGCTGGCGTTCGAATACTTTTGTGTTCATCTTCTTGAGGAATTCGATTCCTTGGCGATTGTGATTGCTGCCATCTTCATTCGGTGTCCATGGACCTTCATCATAGTCAAGATAAAGCATATTCGAAACGGCATCGACACGGATTCCATCAAAATGGAACTCTTGCAGCCAGAAAATGGCGTTCGAAATCAAGAAGCTGTGCACTTGTGCTTTTCCCAAGTCAAAATTCAATGTCCCCCAACGGTTGTTGATGGCGCGATTCGGATCGGCATATTCAAAAGTCGGTGTACCATCAAAATAGGACAACGCATAATCATTTTTGCAGAAATGGCCGGGAACCCAATCCATGATGACGCCGATTCCTTCTTTATGCGCTTCTTCCACAAAATCCCTCAGCTCAAGCAAATTCCCGTAACGCGCAGCCACCGCGAAGTACCCGGTGATTTGATAGCCCCAAGAAGCTTCCAACGGATGTTCCATCAAAGGCATGAATTCGATGTGCGTGTAGCCCATTTCCTTCACATATGGAATCAACGTTTCAGTAAGATCTTTAAAGGAATACCAGCTGCCATCATCATGCTTTTTCCATGAACTGAAATGCACTTCATAAATGTTAAGCGGTTTTTGATAAATGGACTTTCTTTTTTTGTTTGCCGCCCATCTGCCGTCTTTCCATTTTTTCTCAGGCATGTCAAACACAACTGACGCGTCTTTTGGAGGAACTTCATACGCGAAAGAATAAGGATCGATTTTATATTTTTTCTTGCCGTTTTTGTCTTCGATATAATATTTGTAACAGTCTCCTTGCGCAGCAGCCCCCGTAAAATGCGACCACCCTCCGGTCTTGCCGATTTTTTGCATTTCTACGGGTTTCCATTCAGTAAAATCCCCGACCAAGGAAACAGTTTTTGCATGGGGTGCCCAGACTGTGAAACGCCATCCTTCAATCCCATTTTCGGTCCGTTGTTTACTTCCTAAAAAGCGGTAACTTTCAAGATGTTCCCCGATGTTGAACAAATACATCTCTTTTTCCAACTCTTTAAGTATGTTCATTTTTGCACTCATCCAGACACTTCCCTTACAATTATATTGCTGTAACAAAACGATCCAATAATGATTTATTTAATCATGCTAGGCCCTTTCATTAATATATATCCATAATACCATGTTTAAGATGATTTTGCCATAATTCATAATAAATATATTGAAACTCAACGTGTTTTATAAACAGTAATAATCTATCAGCCTTAATCGATTTTTTATACAAACACAACATTGTAAACGCTATACTAATGTAAGCTATAAATATCACTTTGTAGACTTCGACTGACTCCTAAAAAATGAGTAAAAAGTTAGATAATGATGAGAAATGGATCAAAAAAGCTTGTTGCAGCAACACTCTGACAATCTCTCTTTATAAACAGAAACAAGAAAACATACAGAAAAAGTTTGTTTTATATTTCCCATTTAATAATTTGAGAAGCTCCAAACTTGTTGCCGCTTACATATACAAGGAAGAAAAAACCTGTTTTGCGAAGATTGTGGCATAATTTTTACAATTCAGGATTATTTTTACTTGATATTTAAAAACGTTGAAACAGTGGGCTTTAACTTAAGGCACAACTTCCGGTGCACCCCCAATTTAATCGGAATCTTAAGAGGATTGAATGCTACTGATTACAGAAATATTTTGTTGATGATCCTGCCATCAGTAGCCTCCGGAAATTTCAATCCGATTGCATGCAACAAGGTTGGCCCTTCATCTATCAGCCTGCCCTTTTCCACAACTGCATCTTTGTCGATGCCGGGTCCGGAAACCATCAGCGTCGTGGCATATTTTTTCTTTTTTGGACTGAAGCCGTGCGTTGCGCTGTGTAATTTTCTGTCGGGAAGATTTTTGGCGGTACTTTCCATGAAAGGATAGAGCACATCGCTTTCGAAATAATAACCCGGCTTTGCTTCCAGAATGAAGAGACCATTCTCATCCGCTCCCATTTTTCTGGCTTCTGCAGCCGAATAAATGGTCTCGACCCTGTCTTCGATACCTTTCAATGCATCCAGGATCATTTTATTGGTGACACTGAGATCTTTCCGGTAAATATAGCAAGCCCCATCTGCGGCTTTTGCCAGCACTTTCCAGTCCTTGATATTCCTTTTGCGATCAATCGTCTGCCACCCTTTATCCAAAAATAAGTAATTTGGGCGAATGACTGTGTGCGTATCGATCTGGTAATGATCGCCCATCACTGCCAACACGGTATCTTCATAAATGTTCATTTCCTTCATTGCATCAATGATCTGTCCGAGATGGCGATCCATCCTGATAACAGCTTCTTTTGCTTGATCGCTCAAAACGCCATACTCATGGCGCATGCTGTCCAGATCCACCAGATGGACAGCCAACAGATCCGGCTGCTTCGTCTTGATTGTATCGACCGCTATCGCAGTCACAAATTCATCCAATTCCGGCTGGGCTATCCCGTTCCGCAATGAACCATATTTTTTATTCATCTTCAGCGCATATTTTGTGCTGGAGGCAAAAGCAGAAACCATCACCTGGTTTTGCCAAGACCTATTCGGAAAAATTTCAGCTAGATTGTAATCGATGGAAGGGCTTTTCCCCGTGACCGGCCAAAGCAAAGTGCAGATTGTGTATCCCGCCTGCTTGGCGACATCAAACATCGTTGCCTTCTTTATTTCTTTGGCGTACCAATACCAGTCGGGTGACTGCCTTTCCGGTTGCCGATGGGTATTATGGATGATTCCATGACGGTTTGGATTCATCCCTGTTGCAATTGAAGTATGCGCTACGTATGTCAAAGATGGATAGACCGACTCCACTTCTTTGACGCGTGCGCTTCTGTTAAAAATTTCCTGGAAATGGGGCAGCGTCTTGGCAAATTCTAAGTCACTGGCACCAAATGCATCTAATGAAATGATATACAGTTTTCTTTTTACCATAATATATACCCTCCTATCCTACTATTTTACCATATATCAGAACCCGCATGGATACCGCAAAAGATTTAATTTCAGTATTCTTGCGAATGTGACAGCATTCATTTCGGAAGCGTCTTTCAAAAACGAAAACAGTAGTCTATTGTTCACTGCTTTTCTTTCAAAAAAAGCTATTCTAATTTTGTTCAGGAAGGAGTAGAATGTATATTGTTCATCATCTAACAATAAGATAGCGGACTCACCAAGCTTGCTGCCTCTGCCCAATAAGGAATCCGGCTGTACTTTGCAGCCTTCCGAAATGAAAGCGGATGGTTTCATTTAATTGAGAACGCTACGAAGAAAGCGTGGAAGTGCAATCTATGACAATTACATTTTCGGATTTTATCGACAGCATCCAGACGAACCCTATTCTTTTGATCATAGTGGTATTGACTTTGGGTGTGATTTTAGTGAACGGTTGGACCGATGCTCCGAACGCAATCGCAACGTGTGTATCCACCCGATCCATCGCTCCAAAAAAAGCCATTCTTATGGCTGCCGTATTCAACTTTCTGGGCGTGTTCGTGATGACATCCATCAACGCGACAGTTGCCCAAACAATCGCAAATATGGTCGATTTCGGGAACGACCCAAAACTTTCGATTATCGCTCTCTGTGCTGCTCTTTTCGCAATCGTGCTTTGGGCAACGGCAGCCTGGTATTTCGGAATTCCGACCAGCGAAAGCCATGCGCTCATTGCAGGCATTTCAGGGGCTGCGATTGCACTTCAAGGTGGGTTCGGCGCCATCAACGGATCAGAGTGGATCAAAGTCATCTACGGTCTGTTCCTCTCCACCATCTTGGGCTTCGGCTTCGGATTTGCCGTATCGAAGATCACCACCACCATCTGCAAAAATAAGCTGCGGCAAAAAACGGGGCCTTTTTTCCAAAAGGGACAGGTCTTAGGAGGAGCGGCGATGGCCTTTATGCACGGCGCTCAAGATGGTCAAAAATTTATGGGGATTTTCATGCTGGGAATTTTCCTTGGCCAAGGAAATAGCGATACAACGCAATTCATCATCCCACTTTGGCTCATGATTCTCTGTTCATTCGTGATGGCCTTAGGTACGTCCATCGGCGGCTATAAAATTATCAAAACCGTGGGCATGAACATGGTTAAGTTGGAAGGTTACCAAGGCTTCAGCGCGGACGTCGGCGCGGCAGCCTGTCTTTTACTCTCTTCCATCTGGGGATTACCGGTCAGTACCACACATACAAAAACAACTGCCATCATGGGCGTTGGGGCTGCCAAAAGACTATCATCGGTAAATTGGATCACAGTTAAAGAAATGGTGTGGGCTTGGGTACTGACTTTCCCGGGCTGTGGTCTGGTAGGCTATCTGATGGCGCTAATATTCATGAATATATTCTGAGGAGATTGCAATTATGCTTAAGAGAAAAAAAACAAAAGAATACAGTTACTATCAAGAATTTATCGAAGTTTCCGCAATGGGCGTTGCCGCAGCCAAGCTGATGACCAGTATTTTGAATGACTATAATCTTGAGACTCTGGAAGCACGGCTGAAGGAACTGCACGAGATCGAACATGCAGCGGATCAGAAGAAACATGAGATGATGAGCTACCTGTACAGTGATTTCCTGCCTCCACTCGAACGTGAGGATATCATCAACTTGGCTGGTGAATTGGACACAACCATCGACACAATCGAAGATACGCTCATCCACATCGATATTTATCAGATCAAAGAAATCACGCCGGAAATGCTGAAATTTATGGACATCATCGAAAAAAGCGCATTGAGTCTTGACGAAGCCATCAACGACCTGAAAAATTTCAAGAAATCAAAAGTGATCAAGGATGCCATCATCGCAATTAATCGCCTTGAAAAACGGGGAGATTCCCTGTATACTCGTTCGGTCAAAAAATTATTTGTCGAACAGAAAGATGCACTGGCGACAATGGCGACGACGAACATTTACGACCGGTTCGAACGGGCTACCGATTCCTTTGAGGCTGCGGCCAATGTCATCGAAACGATCGTCCTGAAAAATTCATAATATTTTTTTGATTATGCAATCCGCATAGCCAAAAATAAAGAAGCAGCTACCGAATCCGCTGAGATTCGATGGCTGCTTCTTCTGTTTCATAGGCGTGCTTGCTGAATTTAAGGTTCCAATGGGTCTTCCTTATCGCCTTCTTCAGTCGCATTTCCCTTTGCGTCTTCATTTTTTGCTGTCGGAGTTTCCGGAATGGGTGGCACGACATCTGTCGGCGATGCCGGCGGTGTCACTGTGGTCTTGGATGCAACAGTTGTTCCTCCCGGTTTTCTTGGGTGGGTCCGGTCAAACCGTTCTTTCCGGCGCGCTTCGATCCGTTTTCTTTCCAGAAGCTGCTTTTCAGCTCTTTGTTTGCCCCAAATCGTTTTACCGAACAGTTTTTTGATTACCCATAAAAGCAACAACAACAATAGAACGGCTACAAAGAAGGGCAGTGCATAGATGAACCAGATTGCGGCATCCTGCAACCAATAGTAGAAGGAATAAAGCGAATCGGTGAACGCATCCTTGACGCGACCCCAGAAAGGCGTCGATCCGCCTTGGTTATTCGAGATGCGCGAACGCTCGGAAACGGTCAGATACAAAGCCGTATAGTCGATCAAGTCATCGATGTTGTCCAACTCAGCCTGAAGTACTTCCCTTTCGGATATGGCAGCACTGAGACTGTCTTCGATAGCCAGGATCTCCTCGACTGTTTCTGCTTGATCGAGCAGCGCCAACAAACGCTCTTCTTTCCTTTGCAGTACGCTGATGCGCGTTGTTGTGTCCTCGTAATATTGCGTCACGTCCTCATTGCCCTGCTGCTCGCTGACTTTTGTGCCCAAGCCGCCCTCCAGATCATCCAAGAAGGCCGTCACGGAATCTTTCGGGATCCTTATCGTGTAACTGCCTTGGCGATAGCTTTGACTCAATGAAGAGGTAGTATAGAACATGTCGCCGCCGCTGGATTCGTAGGAGTACTCAACATAGGCCCCGTACTTAGCGACAATTTCCTTCAGATAAGCGATGGAATCATCATATTTCAACGTTTCATAGGAAAGGTGGACGGTGGTCACTACCTTTTCGCCGATAAGCAAACCCGCTCCTACTTCTCCATCCATTTTGGATATTTCGGTCGTCACGTTGTCTACTCCGACAGCGTCCTGTTGCGAAACACTCGTTTTTTCCGTCGTTATGAATGAGCAACCCACCAGCGAGAATGACAGCAGCGATAGTATCAATAATTTCAGTTTTTTCAATTGAGGCGCCTCCAATCTTTCCTGAATTTCCTACTTAGATTATACCGCAATGAGGCCGCACCGCCTAATAAAGCCCTTGCAGGTTTGGGGTCCGGCTGTGGTTGATTTAGTTGGCTTGGCTGGAGAACATCTGAAGAAATCGAAGGACCGAGCGCTTCTCCGGTGAAGCGGCCTTTATCGGAGGTGGTAAGACTTTGACGTTCCCTCTTCCGGCGAAGCGATCTTCGCAGAAGGAGCGGTTCTTTGGCGGTCGTCAGCTCCGGTGAACCACTCCTCGCCGGAGCTGACGGCCCCCGCCCCACTACTGAAACCACAAAAAGAAAGGGCCGGAAAGGCAAACACCTAAGTGTTCATCTTTCCGACCCATTCTTCTGATACGGCATGGGTAAACCCATGGATGGGACTGTTCACAGCAGTCACCATCAAACATCCACATCCTGTGGTTGTGCAAGCACGTATGTCCCGTTTGATTTGCAATCACTTCGCCGCTTGCGCGGAATGGGCGAACCCACCTGATTGCTCGTCGCCTCATCGCATGTAAAACATCTTATCATGCAGAAACCAAGAAAGCAAGTCTTTTCTTTTAGTTGCATACACCTGACGAACTGGCCCTTACTTTTTGCCCCCCTGGTCAAATTGCTTCAGCCAAGCATCGGCGATGAGCTGGTGGCCTTTTTTGGTCGGATGGACGCCGTCATTCGATAATGTTTCATAGCCATCGATAGCACCAATTGCATTCAGATAAGCATCCAACCCAATCCATTCAGCATCGAATTCTTCGGCTAGGCGTTTGACGATTTCCTGTTTCGGATCCAAATCAACCCGCCAAGTTTTGCGGTCTTCCGGATAAGGGAAGACAAAGGGCTCCATCAGAATGAGCCGTGCATCCGACTTTTTCCGCAAGGAGGCCAGCAAGTGGCGGTAATGCATCTCGAACTGCTCAGCCCCCGCCTCGGTCGCGAACACCGTTTCATCGCCGACATTGTGCCACGTATCATTAATGCCAATCAACAAAGTGACGACATCGGGTTCGAGCGAAACACAGTCTGCGTGCCATCTTTCCGCTATGTCCAAGATTCGGTTCCCGCTGATGCCGCGGTTGATCAGCTGGTAGCGTTCGGAATCATCCCTGTCCGCAAGATCCTTCGCTATCAAAGCTACATAGCCTTTTCCCAACGAATCAGGATTGTTTCGGTTGCGGCCGACGTCGGTGATGCTGTCGCCGATGAAAAGCAATTTCCGCTTGGTCGTTTTCTCCATAAGGCCCTCCTAATTGTTCTGGATGACTTCGACCTTATAGCCATCCGGATCGGTGATGAAGTAATATCTTACTGAAGAATCAGGCAAACCTTTATAGTCGGTCACATTGAATCCGGCTGCCACCTGTTTGTCATGAAGGGCTTCAAATTCGTCCACCCCGATTGCGATATGTCCATAACCGTCACCGATGTTGTAAGGTTCGTGATCGTAATTGTAGGTCAGCTCCAACTCATAATCATCGCCTTCCAAGCCTAAATAGACGATAGAAAATTTGTGCTCAGGGTAATCCAGCTTCTTTTTCTCGCGGAAATCAAAAGCCTCTTTGTAGAATGCAATCGATTTGTCCAAGTGCTGCACGCGAATGCAAGTATGTAACATTTTCATTATGCTGTCATTCCTCTCATTTATACTGTCTTTATCATACCGAATTATTGCCTCCAATACAAAATGTTTGTCGGAAAAATAACCTTGCTATATCCAACAAACTGAATTATTCTAGAAGTTAGTTACTAGCGAGAAGGAGAAAATCCAATGAAGATATGTATCTATTGCCACAATCGTATCCCGAAAGAAGCTTTAATCTGTCCCATGTGCGGGTCGGATGTTTCCGGTTCGGAAGCGATCCCTCAAGATGCGTTTTATCAGTCCACTTTGTTCGAGGAGTCTACAGAACATATTTTAGATGTTATGGCTGATGATGAAGCGTACTCAGAAGCGACTTCGCGCGCTGAAAAACAATCCTTCACTTTTAATGAGGCCAAACATAAAGCCACCCGCTACATCCGTTTTCTGTGGAAAAAAATGAAAGACCCCGCGGAGACCAGAAAATCACGCAGAGAAAGTCACAACCTTTACGGTTACTTCACCTTCGTCCTTTCAGCATTGCTTTCGGCCGGATTAGTGACGCGCATTGCAGTTGCATTGACAAAACAATATGACCTGCTTTCGCAGATTTCCTTGTTGCCATCCGTCACTTTTCAAATCGAACCAGTTGTTTGGTTCATGAAGAATTTCCTGCTGTTCCTGACATTCTATTATCTCTATCCCCTGCTGGCGTATCTGATCAAAACATTCTTTTTGCACAGACGTCATGCCTTACACAACTGGATGACGCAATATGCGGGAATGAACGCTTTTGGCTTGTTGCTGTTAAGCGCTGCGTTTGTGATTAGCCTGATTGCCCCAATTTTGATGGCGATACCGGTGCTTTTACTGTTTTTGGTTCATCTATCCAGCTATCTGGTGACATTCATCGCAAGCCTGTACCAAACAATCAATGAAACCAAACGGGATACCCTTTACCTTTGCCTCGGCGGCATCAGCGCTCATTTGCTGCTGGTGATGACGTTCGCCTACTTGCTGTTTCTGAAAATGTAGGATCACAAAACGACGCATCCGCTCCAAAACAAAACAACTGCTGCCCACCTTGGACTGGTGGGCAGCAGTTGTTTTTACATATTTAATTCTGTAAAGGCATACGGAACCAGTTCTTTGATCGTCAGATCCTTGATTTTCCCGTGCTTGTTGGATAGATAGACTGGTGTTTCATAGCCGCACAACTCCACCATCACCTGTCGGCAGATACTGCACGGTGGAAGGAATGTATCTGTGTCGCCCGCTATGGCGATGGCAGCTACATCCTCTTTACGGTAGCCTCGTGTCACACCTGTGAATAAGGCAGTCCGTTCTGCGCAGTTGGTGGCGCCGAAGGAAACATTTTCCACATTTACGCCTTCAATCACTGCCCCGTCCTTGTAGAGGACTGCCGCCCCTACCGGAAAATGCGAATACGGGCTGTATGCATGCTGCATGGCGACTCTTGCTCTGGACACTAATTCTTCACTGTTCATCGACGTTCCCTCGCTTATCATATATGGGTATTTTTCTGACGGTAAATGTTCGTGTTTACAGTATACCGATTATTTCAGAATTTGCCAAATCGAAAAGACCAGCAACCCGGTTAGAACAGTGGACGTTCGGATACTGAGCGCTTGGATCAAAGTTTCGGCAAATTCGCCATGTACTTATCAAGTGCTTGAATTGCTTCCGCCATCAAAACGGCAGTGACTTCATACGGCAGGCCGTGCACCGGTGCTTCAGGTTTGGTCGACAGACGGGCGATTTCCATGATGTCTTCTGCATCCAGTCTGTCCAAATGCAGATCAGAAAGGCTCTTCGGAATATCTAGGTGTTCATAGAACGGGATAAGATTGTCGATTTCCGCCCATTTCTTCTCATAAGCCAATTGCACCATGATGCCATAGGCTACTTTATGGCCGTGCAGGAAATGATGCGATTCGGGGAAATTAGTGATGGCATCGTGGATTTCATGGGCGATTGTCGTACGCGCAAAAGCGTCACCCATCCCCCCGACCATTCCGCTTATGGAAGTGATCACTTCCGTCAGTTTCACAAAAGCTTCCGTCACTTCGCCTGCTTCCAGGCTCGCGATCGCCAATTCAGCGTGATCCAAAATGCTTTGTCTGCAGATAGAAGCTGCTTGGCGCGCCATCATCAGCATCGGCTGCTGCGCATTCTCAGGCAGCGAAAGGATTTCATCCGATTCGTACCATTTGGCCAGCGTATCCGCCAATCCGGCCACAAAGAAATCCTTCGGCGAATCGATGATCAAGCGCGGTTCCAACAACAAAAGCGAAGCTTGTTGCTGCAGGAAATCATAGCGGATAAATACGCCTTCCTCAGTGTACATGACACTCAACGGTGTCCAAGGCGCGCAATTGCTCGCCAATGTGGGAATCATCACACTCAGGATGCAACCCGCTTTCGCGGCAGCGTATTTCACGGCATCCATGATTTTTCCGCCACCGACACCGATGATTGCATCGCAATCGTTTTGTGAAGCCAAGCGGACAATGCGATCGACTTCTTCATAACTGCATTCGCCCGAAAAAGCCAGTTCAGAAATCGAAAAGTCAGTTTTGTAGAGAGCTTCAAGGTACGGGCGGGCTTTTTGCCAAGATACGGCTCCATGCACAATCAAAATATTTTTTACGAAGCGTTCTTCCAAACGTTTCGGTAAAGTCGACAGAACACCCTCTCTGCATTCGTATTCTTGCGGTCCTGTTCTTACGATCAATTCTTTAGTCATTGCAGATTCTCCTTTCTCGTTATCTAGACTGTGCGCGTGAAAGGGTCGCGGCTGATACCGGCTGCCAACACTTGCTTCGCGTATTCTTGTGCGCCGAACAAGGAATGATCGCGGTAATTTCCGCATTCCTTTGCGGTCGTTGCCGGAACGACTGTCGTTTCCAATACAATCTGCAGCACTTTTTCCAAAGCAGAAGCGATTTCTTCCGGAGTATGTTCACCCCAACAGATCATGTAAAACCCGGTACGGCAACCCATCGGTGACAAATCGATGACGCCATCCACATAATCACGGATATTGATCGCCAAAAGGTGTTCCAAGGTGTGCAGAGCCCCTGTCGGTAAAGCATCCTGGTTGGGTTGCACAAAACGCAGATCGAATTTTGTGACGATCGCTCCCGTTTGGTGCACTTCATAGCCTGCTTGGCGGACATACGGAGCCTTCACCAAATCGTGGTCCAATTCAAAACTCTCTACTTTAGCCATTTATATTTCTCCATTCCTCAGCTCAACTCGCTGTTGTTTGTTTTACGATGCATACCAGTACATTATACTAGACATTTATGAGATTTTCCTTAAAATTATATCACGTGGTGTGTTATCATGTTAGGAAAAGAAAAAGACTGAACCTAAGTTCTCGTAGACGAAAGGAGTGCCGCACCACTTTGATAAGCATCGTTTTTCAACAATTGCTGACCATGTTCAGCATCATGTTCTTTGGTTTTCTTCTGATCCGATCAAATGTCATCAATAGCGAGGGTACGCGTCAGATATCGACCATTCTTACCCTGTTTGTGATGCCTGCGACTATGATCACCTCGTTTAACGCCGATTTTGACGCAAAGCGGTTGAAGCTGTTGTTATGGGCGACTTTAGCGGCTTTTCTGACGATTTCCATCCGCGCAGCCATTGCCCATGTGCTGCTGAAAAAAGAGGATCGCATCGATAAATATGCCACACAGTTTTCCCGAATGCTGGCTTCGTCGGTATACCATTGGTACTCGCGACGGTGGGCTATGAGGGCGTCTTTTTCATGTCCGGCTACATCATGGCAAACAACGTCACCCAGTGGACTTATGGCCAATATCTGATATCCGGCGACAAAAAAGCGATGACGCTGCGGCAAACCATCCTTAATCCCGGCATGATCGGGGCTGCCATCGGTTTGTGCATCTACATTAGTCGCCTGCCGGTACCTGAGTTTCTCTGGAAGTCAGTCGACAGCTTGGCAGCGTTGAATACACCACTGGCCATGATCATTCTTGGTAGCTACATCGCCAACAGTAATTTTTCGGAATTATTGGCGTTCCCGAAAGCGTATTGGACTACTTTCCTCCGTTTGATCGTCACCGCCCTCATCTCGATCGGCATCATTTATTTGCTGCCAATCGATGACTATATGGTGGAAATCGTCCTGACTATCGCTTCCTGTGCACCGGCTGCAACGAATACCGCCATTCTTGGCCGGCTGTTCGGCGGCGACTACGAATATGGAGCGCGTCTCGTAGTATTGACCACTTTATTGTCCTTATTCACCATCCCGATCATCGTGCAATTCGCACAAGTGTTGTTCGGATAATTATTTCAGAAAGAAGGTATGAGCTTGGATAAGTTATTAAAAGGTATCGTCAATTTCAGGAGGAGGGATTTTGAATCTCATCGTGAGTTGTTCAAAGGATTAAAAAGTTCCCAAAAACCTCATACCCTCTTCATTTCCTGTTCCGATTCACGCATCGATCCGAACATGATTACCGGAACGTTGCCAGGCGAATTGTTCATCATCCGCAACATCGCCAACATCGCTCCGCCTTACCGGGTCTCTTCGGAATATTTGGCGACGACATCCGCCATCGAGTACGCTGTGCTCGCACTTGGCGTTGAGAATATCATCATCTGCGGCCATTCGAACTGCGGCGGCTGTGCTGCTTGCCTATATCCCGAGGGTAAACTGGATGATTTGCCGCATACGCGCAAGTGGCTGGAACTCATTCACCCCGTCCGCGATCGTGTACTGAAAGAAATTCCGGAATCCGAACCCGAGGCGCGTGCCTGGATGATGGAACAAGGGAATGTCTTGGAGCAGCTGAAACATTTGATTAGCCATCCTTACATCGCCGAAAGGATGGAGGCCGACAAGCTACAGATAAGCGGTTGGCACTATATCATAGAGACTGGCGAAATTTTCATCTATGATCCCAACTTATGCGAATTTTTGCTTGCGAATGGTTAAGTCATGCATCTAAAATGATGTCTAGCTTCACGGGTTAGCCCTTCGGAAATTAGATAAATCTGTCCTATTGCGCTCTTCGATGCTCAGTCGGACAGATTTCCTAAATTTCTTTCAGGGCTGAACGAACCCGTTCAGCTTTTCTTACTGGCTGAATGATTGGCTGTCGGTTATCTGGCTGGCTGTGGACACGGAACAGTAGACAGATGGCTGCTTTCTCGACTGTTCACGATGAATCACGCTCGGAATGCCCGACAGCCAGGGCGGCAGCTGTTGTACTCTTCAGACACCCCAATAATAAAAGGACGCATCCGGTACTTGAAGCCGGATGCGTCCTTTTTATTTCATTCATTTTCCGATCTACACCGAACGTACAGGCAGGGCTTTTTTCCCGACTGTTTTCCAGACGACTTGGGCCAACCAGTAATCGACCATGCTGTGGATGACGGTTCCTACGCCTACCAACAGCATGACGGAAGAAATCAGACCTTTATCATAGTACGCTTCCGTAAGGTTTCCTGCAAAGTAGAACAGGCTTACGACAATGACCTCACAGCCAGCATGCAATACACCAAGAACGAAGCTGAACAGCAATGATTTTTTGATGTCATGAGCCATTTCCGGATGCTTTTGGATATATTTTGCGCCGACATAAGAAAAGATCATATGCGTTGCCGCACGCAGAACTACGACCAACGGAAAGCCTCCTAACATGAAGCCGACAGCTGTTCCGAAGGCAACCGCAACCGCAATGCCTGGCGAAAGGAACATAGCAATCATCGTTGCCACATGGCTAGCCAAGGTGAAGGATGCCGGTTCCAGAATAATTTTCAAAGGGGAAATCATCGGTATCAGGATCCCTATCGCAATCAGTAGAGCAGCTATCGTAATGTGTTTCGTTTGTGTACGTGTATTCATTCGGCCAATCCCTCCAAAGATGTTTACAACTGTCTTGACAGTTGTAATATATTATATAATCTTTTCAGGAGTTGTCAAGCTTATTCTCAGGTAGCTTACCCGGAATACAGGATTCCCGCTTCCTGCAGTTCCATTTTGATGCGCAGGAAGGTTTCTTCATCGTTACAAGCAAGTGTATGCAGATGCACGCCGCCTGTCAGCGAAGACAGCATCGCCGCTTCGTTTGAGGCAATTCTTTTCATAAAATCGATGACATCGTGGCGCGATCGAATATACAGTTCTCCTGTCAATGTGCCATAGACAGGATGCTCGACTTGAACGTCAACGACCTCGCCACCGTTGTCTACGATAATGTTCAGTTCAGTGACTGTATCGGATTGCGAATGCTGACAGGCAATTTTCCCCGTGAACAGGCTGCCTTCACCTTTAAAGGCACTCGCGGATAGATAGCCTCGCGGTGTTGCCAGGATTTCAATCCCTTTGGCACGGATCAATGCGATATCCCCCACGATGACCTGACGGCTGACCGATAATCTTTCAGCCAGTTGGGTGGCGTTCACCGGTTGATCGCTGGCTTCCAATAATTTGATGATTTCATTCCGTCTCTCTGCTGCTTTCAATAAACTCACCCTTCCCTAACGCTTTCTCTTCTTAATAGTACCCATTTTTGATCTGGACTGCAAGATTCGAAAAACAAAAAGCCAGCAACGCACCGCACAAGGCAGGTATTGCTGGCTTTTCTTATTTATTTTCCGTTGCGGCGATGTAGCAGCCCAATAAACGGAAATAGACGCTGCTTCGATGAATGAAGCGCAGGGCTTCGTGGACGTTTTCATCGGAGATGTTGCCTTCAAAATCCAGGTACAGCAGGTATTCCCACTTTTCCCCTTCGACCGGGCGGGATTCGATTTTGATCAGATTGATATGATACCTCGCGAAATGACGCAGCAGCTTGAAAAGCGTTCCGGCCTGATTGTCCAAGGAAAATACTACACTGACTTTATTGCAGCGCGGATTCGACTCAAGATCTTTGCCGACGATGATGAAGCGCGTTGTATTTTCACTTTGATTCTGGATGCTCTCCGCCAAAATGGAGAGCCCGTGGATCGCTGCGGCTCTTCTGCTGGCGATGGCACCCTTGTGCACATCGCCGGAATCCTTCACCATTTTGGCGCTGTCGGATGTGCTGTGGAATGGAATCTGACGCCACTGTTCATGGTCCTTGAAATAATCGGTTGATTGCTGGAAGCCTTGTGGGTGCGAATAGACTTCCTCTATCTGATCAAGGCTGGTCTCTTCCAGGCCGATCAGATGCTGTTCGATTTTGACGTATTGCTCGCCCACTATGGAAAGTCCATATTTGTACAACAGGTCGAGCACTTGTGAAATCGCACCAGTAGAGGAATTTTCCACAGGCAGAACACCATAATCGATTTCTCCGTTCTGGATACCTATAAATAATGATTCGAAGGTATGGTAGTTTTTCGGATCCACAGGCGCTTCTTTAAAATAATCCAGCATCGCTTCTTCGCAGAAGGATCCCGTTTCCCCGAAATAACCGATCTGCGCCTGCTGCTTTGGTTCGTGGATTGCAAAAATCTGCTCATAATCGTTCGCGGCTGCCCGGATATCCTTCTGGACCTCCTTCGAAAGATCCATGATCGTATCCAGGAAATGATGGGTCTGCACCGCAAACTCCTCACTCTTCAGATGGGTAAGATTCTGTTCCACTACACGCTGCTCCCGGCTTTCATCAAAAATGGGCAAATCGTGGGCCCGCTTGTAATTACCGATAGCCTGGGAAAGCTGCATCCGTTTCTCGAACAGCGCCACTAGCTCCCGGTCAAGAGCATCCAACTCTTTACGATAGTCTTCTAAATCCGTCATACTCGCCTTCCACTCCGTTCATCCTAGTCGTATTTGTAGAATTTTGAATCCAACAGCAGATCCAGGATTGCGATCGCCGTCACGGCCTCCAATACAGGGATGGCGCGCGGTACGATGATTGGATCGTGTCTGCCCTCAACCGATAATTCAGCAGCCGTTTTGTCTTCGATATTGATGGTTTGCTGCACCTTTGTGATGGATGCTGGCGGCTTGATGGCAACTTTGTAGATGATCGGCATGCCGTCCGTGATGCCCCCCAAAATACCACCGTTATGGTTCGTACGGGTCTTGATCTGATCGCCGTCATAGTAGTAGGAATCATTCGCTTCCGATCCCAGCATCTCTGCGATACCGAAGCCGCTTCCGAACTCCAATCCTTTGATGGCAGGCACGGAGAATAGAATGTGCGCCAGAACGGACTCAACGGAATCAAAGAATGGGTTGCCGACTCCGGCTGGGATGCCCAATACGCAGATTTCCGCAGTACCGCCGACGGAATCGCCGCTGGCTTTCGCTTCACGGATCAGATTACGCATCTCTTCTTCAAGCGACTCGTTCAATAAAGGCAGTTCTTTACCGGCAAAGCTCTTCAGCATTTCAGGTGTGACTTCCGTATTAAGGAAGCTGTCGTCCTGGATTTTGGCAACGCTCTTGACGTGGCCGCCGATGGTGATGCCTTGTTTTTCAAGCAATTGCTTCGCAATCGCACCAGCAAATACTAACGGTGCCGTGATTCGGCCCGAGAAATGGCCGCTGCCGCGGTAATCATTGAAGCCGTCGTAACGGACATATCCTGGATAGTCGGCCTGTCCGGGACGCATCAACTTCTTCATCTGGCTGTAGTCCTTGGAGCGCGTATCGCTGTTGCGGATGATCGCCGCAAGCGGGCTACCTGTCGTCATGTCGTTGAAGTAACCGCTCAAGATTTCAGGCTGATCTTTTTCTTTCCTTGGCGTCGTCAAAGCTCCTTGGCCTGGCGCTCTCCGTTTCATTTCTTCCAGAACTTTATCCATATCTATTTCATGGCCTGGCGGCAGACCGTCGATGGTGACACCGATCGCCGAACCATGTGATTCTCCGAAAATGGATACCTTTAATTTATTCCCAAATACACCACTCATTGTATCTTGCCTCCTATTGCTTTATAGTCTTCCCAAAAATCCGGATACGATTTTGAAACGCACTCGGCATCCGTGATCGTGATCGGCTGTTCGCACACTGTCGCAGCGATCGCCAACATCATGGCGATGCGATGGTCTTTGTAGCTCCAGACCGTCTCTTTGCCCTTCAGCGATTTAACGCCATGGATCAGCAGGCCTTCCGGCAACTCTTCGATGTCAGCGCCCAGTTTCTTCAATTCGCTGGCTGTTGCTTGCAGACGATCACATTCTTTGATGCGCAGTCTGCCGGCATTGATGATTTCCGTTTTGCCTTCGCTCAGACATGCTGTCAACGCGACGACCGGAATGATGTCGGGGCATTGCGACGCATCGATCAGCGTACCGTGCAGCCCCTTTGTCCCGGTGCCGATCAGGCCATTGCTTTGCTTTTCGAAAGAAACGCCCATCGCTTCCAGAATGGAGACGACAGCGCGATCGCCCTGCAGCGAATCCATCGAGAGATCGTCCACCAACAAGTCGTTGCCCAATGCATCAGCGCAAAGGAAGAAGGCCGCTTGGGAATAATCCCCTTCGACGCGGTAATCCGTCGCTTTGTAGGACTGTCCTCCCGAAATCCGGAAGAGTTGATGGCCAACGTTTTCGATGGTCACACCGAAAGCACTCATGACATCCAGCGTTAAATCGATATAGCCGATTGATTCAAGCGGCGTCGTGATTTTGATGACCGAGTCTCCATCCAACAACGGTAAGGTGAACAAGAGACCCGTTATGAATTGTGAGCTGACATTCCCAGGAAATGAGAAATGACCCGGTTTCAGGTTGCCGTCCACTACCAAATCAAGTTCGCCTTCAGTCGGTTTGTAAGTGATACCTTGTTCCTCGAAAATATCGTAGAAGATCGTCAATGGACGTTTGCCCAGATTCCCTCTGCCGACGAAGCGGCTCGCGCCTTGGAAAAGTGTCGAAATCGGCACAACAAAACGCAGCGTCGAACCGGATTCATTGCAGTCGATCAGGTGCTCAGCGGTCGTTGCGCTCTCAGCAACTTTTGCTTCTGTGACGTATTGGCCCGCGCCGGTGATCGTCAAGGCGCTGCCTTCCTGCTCAATGATTGCCCCGAATGCCTTCATGGCCTCTATAGTTGCGATGATGTCATCCGAAAGCGCGATGTTGTCGATTTTGCAGGTGCCGTCGGAAAGTGCGGCACAGATGACAGCTCGGTGCGCCAAACTCTTTGAAGGCGGGACAGTCACTGTTCCCGATAGCTTATGTGGCTGTATCGTCAAATCCATGGTAATCCTCCTGTTTGTTTCTTCGATTTTATTTCTGCTGTTTCTTCTATATAGTATTCGTTCTAGATGTTCTCCAGACCATCAAAGAAAGCGATGGTTTCGTTCTGGACGTAGCTGTTTCCGATTTCCTTCAACAGGATCACTTTCAGATGGTTATCCAAATTCTTTTTGTCCAATGTCATGATCGCCAACAAGCTGTCCAAGTCGAATTCCCCTATGTTGAGCTCCGTAGGCAATCCGACTTGTTTCGCCAATGCTTTGATGGCAGCTGCCGTTCCCGGTTTGGTGAAGCCTTTTTTCTCGGAAAGACGTGTGATGGCGACCATGCCGATCGCGACCGCTTCTCCGTGCGAGTATTTCGAATAATGGGTGTACGTTTCCAAAGCATGGGCAATTGTGTGGCCAAAGTTCAGCAGCATCCGTTCGCCGGTATCCTTTTCATCCTCTTCCACGACTCTGCGCTTGATGTCGCAGCACGTGTAGAGGATTTTTTCGATGTGCGCCATCAACTCTTCACGGGTATGCAGTGTCTGCAAGAAACTGAAGAATTCAGCGTCCTTGATGCAGCCGTACTTGATGACTTCGCCTAGACCGTCACGGAAAAAGTGATCCGACAACGTGTTCAGCATTTCCGGATCGATGAATACTTTCTTCGGTTGATAGAAAGCTCCGACCAGATTCTTACCTCTTGCCAAGTCTACGCCGACCTTGCCTCCGATGCTGCTGTCCACTTGAGCCAATAAGGAAGTCGGAATCTGGATGAATGGGACACCGCGCAGGAAGCTTGCAGCTGCAAACCCCGCAAGATCCCCGATGACGCCGCCACCCAAGGCAATAATCAGCTCACTCCGATTCAGTTGAAAATCCAATAATTGGTCATAGATCTGCGGCAGCATCTGAAAGTCTTTCGTCTGCTCGCCAGCTGGCAAGACAACCACAAGCGTCTCGTAACCGGCAGCCTGAAGCCCTTCCTCCAACTGTGCTCCGTAATGCGCATTGACGTTGTGATCCGTGATGACGGCAATCTTCTTACCGCTGTATATCTTCTTGATTTCTTGCGGAAGACGGTGGCGCAAGCCATTCTCAATCAAGATCGTATAGCTGCTTTTGCCGAGTCCAACATGTAATTCAGCCATTGAATCACTCCTTATTCAGATTAGGTTAAAAGAAAAACGGAACGGGTTCTTTCCAGGCTTACCCGTGAAGCTAGGCAACGCATTGAAATGCGCCGAAAGTGTTTCCTTTATTTTACCGCATCCAATTGCTTTCCTTCAATGGCAATCAACTGTTTTACGACAGCCATCAACTCATCAAACTCATTCGGGTTCAGACACTGTTGGCCATCACTCCATGCGTTCTCAGGATCGTGATGAATTTCGACCATCAGACCGTTCGCGCCGGACATGACTGCCGATTTGGACATGGATGGCACGAGGTAAGCAGAACCGCCCGCGTGGCTTGGATCGATGACGATCGGCAAGTGGGATAATTTCTGGATGACCGGAACGGCTTGGATATCCAAGGTATTGCGTGTTTCCGTTTCAAATGTGCGGATTCCACGTTCGCAAAGGATGACGTTCTCGTTCCCTTCGGACATGATGTATTCAGCAGACATCAACCATTCATCGTAAGTTGCAGACAAACCACGCTTCAACAGGACAGGCGTCTTCGTCTTGCCGACTTCTTTCAACAGATCGAAATTCTGCATGTTACGGGCGCCGATTTGGATCATATCGACATCCGCCTCAAATGCATCTACGAATTTCGTGGACATCAATTCGGTTACGATCGGCAAGCCCGTCGCTTCCTTCGCCAATTTCAATAAACGCAAGCCTTCCAATTCCAAACCTTGGAAGCTGTATGGGGATGTGCGCGGCTTGAAGGCTCCACCGCGGAGGAAGTTAGCGCCTGCCGCTTTTGCGCGTTGCGCGATGCTGATGATCTGTTCTTCACCTTCAACGGAACAAGGCCCTGCGATCACTCCGAAGTATCCATTACCGATACGCTGTCCGTCAATTTCGACGACTGTATCGTCCGGATGGAATTTACGGTTTGCTTTTTTGTAAGGCTCTTGAACTTTCAACACGCGTTCGACGATATGATGTTGCTGGATGGTGTCCATCGATACTTTCGAAGTGTCCCCTACCAAACCCAATATCGTCATTGTTTCGCCGACTACCGGACTCACGATGACCCCTTTGTCTGTTAAGCGTTTTGTCAGTTCGTCGATTTCCTCTTTTTTGGCCGTTTTCTTCAAAATGATGATCATGTCTTGTTCCTCCTAGTATGTTTTTGCTTTAAAAAAATAAAAAGCGGTGCCCATATGATATGAGCACCGCGTTAAGCTTCGTTATCCAAAAATGCTGTTGCCTGACGATCCGTCCTGCAAACTATTTTCCGCATCCCCTGATGTTTCTCATATTCGCTCTATGCAATTTTTTCCAAACAAAATATCCAGCGCTAAAATAGAAGCCCCAGAATGTAAAGTATGTAAAGTAAAAGTTTGTTTGTAAAAGATTGATAGCATGCGTGGAACCCATCGGATGACCTCTTCTCTTGTGTATCATTTAACCAGCTGAACTCATAATGAAAACGACTGATTTCCATCATTATAACAAACGCTCTAATCATTGCAAGAGTTTTTTAATTTTTTTTTAATTTGATCTGGGTATTGAAATTTAGATGGCGATAATCTACACTTTCCTAAAAGGAGTGAAACCTGATGCAATTTTTCGGACTATTCGGCGAACATTTGAGCCACAGCTATTCAGAAAGGATCCATTCGACTTTTTTTGATCTGATCGGAATGAATGCCGGTTATAAACATATTGAATTATCCCCTATCGAACTCGAAGCAGCGATAGAAGGAATCCGCGTGCTTCAGTTCGTCGGAGTCAACGTGACGATTCCCTACAAACAGACGGTGATGCCTTACTTGGATGAGATCACCCCCGAAGCGACGCGCATCGGTGCTGTCAACACGATCAAGGTAAAAGAAGGTAAACTGTACGGTGCTAATACCGATTATTATGGATTCGGAACTATGTTGGCTTCGCACAGCATCGCAGTCGAAAACCAGACGGCAATGGTATTGGGTTTCGGAGGTTCGGCAAAAGCTGTCGTTCTATACTTATTGGATAATGGCATCAATAACATTATCATCGTTTCACGGAAAAAAGGCGCTCTCACGGATATTCCGGACGATCCGCGCATCTCCTTGATGAGTTATGATGAGATAACGGACATCTCAGGCGATCTGATCATCAACACGACACCGCTCGGCATGTTCCCTGACAAAATCGGCATCAGTGCGGTACCATTGGAAGTGATCTGTCATTTCAGTGCGGCAGTAGATCTGATCTACAACCCACAGGAAACCGAATTCCTCCGTTTGGCAAAAACAGCCGGCCTGAAGACCTGCAATGGATTGGAAATGTTGGTGCACCAGGGAATCAAATCCCAGGAAATCTGGCTGGAACGGCCTTTCGAACTTGCAGTGAACCAAGAAATCTATGACAAAATCACACAATAACGGGAATAGGTGAAGGATTTGGGAAAAAATATCATCCTGATCGGAATGCCTGGTGCAGGCAAGACGACTTTAGGTAAATTATTAAGCAATATAACCGGTTTCCGTTTCATCGACTCGGATGCCTTCATTGAGGAGAAGACCGGTGAGAGCATCACCGACCTCTTCCAGATTGGAGAGGACTATTTCCGTAATATCGAATCGGATGCCTATAAGGAAATTGCCGATTCCGAAGATACGATCGTGAGCACAGGCGGCGGTGTCGTCAAACGCAGTGAAAATATCGTGGCTTTGAAAAAGAGCGGAACAGTCTATTATATTGACCGCGCAGTCGAAGACATCACGCATGACATCGAAGTTTCTCATCGTCCACTCTTAAAGGACGGCCTGGAACGGCTCCATGCGCTGAAGGCCGAACGCGAGGCTTTGTATCAAGACGCTGCGGATTTCGTCGTCAAGAACGACAAACCGTTGGAAGAGATCGCCGCTGAAATTGTTGCGTGCCACTTTGGAGCAGGAAAGGAAGGATCAGCCCATGACAACCCTCAATAAGGAACTAAACATCACGATCGTCGGTCTGGGCGTAATCGGCGGGTCTTTCGCGATGGCCCTTCACGATGCCGGCTACCGCAATCTTTACGGGGTCGACATCGACCAAGCGACGCTGGACAAGGCCAAAGCGCAGCGACTCATCAAGGAGGGCTATCAGGATGGCAAAGACATCCTACCGCAATCGGATTTGGTGATTTTTTCGCTCTATCCCCGTCTGGTGCACGACTTCATCGTTACCCATAAGCAGTACTTCAAGCCGGGCTCGATTCTAACGGATGCGACGGGTATCAAAAAGTTCTTCATCGAAGATATCCTGTCGGTTTTGCCTGACTCGATCGACTTTGTCTTCGGTCATCCGATGGCAGGACGTGAAAAAAAAGGCATCGATTTCGCCAGTAGTTCCGTCTACAAAAATGCGAATTACATCTTGACACCGCTCCCTTCCAACAAAGAGGAGAACCTTGCCTTCATGGAAGCTTTGATCATGGAGATGGGGTTCGGGAGGATCACGCGCATCTCTGCCGATTACCATGACGAAATGATAGCCTTCACCAGCCAGTTGCCGCACGCGATCGCCGTGGCGTTGGTCAACAGCGATGTCGAAGGCCGCGAAACGGAGAAATTTACCGGCGACAGTTACCGCGAATTGACCCGGATCGCCAAAATCAACGAAGAACTGTGGAGTGAACTTTTTCTTGAGAACAAAGAGTATTTGCTGAAGAGCATCCAGACGTTCGAGGATCAGCTCTACCTGATCAAGGCGGCTATCAAGAACGACGACAGCGTTGCCCTGAAGCAGCTCTTCATCCAGTCCACGAAGCGACGGGAAAAGTTCGACAGATGATGGTTTGCTTTCATTATACAAGCAATGACAAAAAGGATGCCGTAATGGTATCCTTTTTACTTAGCATCCAAGGGCTTCGGCAAGTTGCGTATTGCCCTGAAGTCGACTAAAATAAAAGTAGTGTATTGATATTTCGAATAACCGAAAGAAGGCTGAAAAACCATGCGTGAGAAGCTGAAAAAATTCAGTTATTTAGTCATCCTGTTCATTTTTGCGAGTTTTATCCTGATCACTGGATATGAATTTGTAAGGTTCCTCCAAACGAGAGGCACAGAAAAGCAAACGGAGCATTTCTTGCGGCTCGTTCAAGCAGGCTTTGGATTGGTTGCGCTGCTCTTCCCTTCGCTCCTGCGGAAGCATACCCGAATCCTTTTACCTCAAAGAATCACCTTCATCTATGCCGTGTTTCTCTATTTGGCGCTCTTGCTGGGCAGTCTTGGCGGGTTCTATGACACGGTTGCCGAATGGGATACCCTCCAGCATGCCTTGAGTTCCGCTCTGTTCGCGGTGCTTGGATTTTCCGTCATCGCCAACCTGCAGGAGGGCGGCATCGAAAGATTGAATCTGACACCGGTTTTGTCTTCGCTTTTTTCTTTCTGTCTGGCTACGACACTGGGAGTGCTCTGGGAATTCTATGAGTATTTCGCCGACAGCGTCATGGGTCAGAATACCCAACGGACTGCCACAGTCGATGGTATCCCTCTGATCGGGCAAGCAGCTTTGTCGGATACGATGGGTGACCTGATCGTGAACTGCAGCGCCGCAGCAATCGTCGCTATCCTGGGCTACTTCGCCTTGAAAAGCAGCGGCAATTGGATGGAATCGTATCTCATCACCTTTGATACAGAACCAGAAAATAACAAACGAATAAGGGGTAAAAAATGATTACTATACGGAATCTTTCCATAGATAATATCGAAGACGCGCTTGCCTTATCCGTCGATGATTGGCAGCGCAAATACGTCCGGCCGAACGCTGAAATGATCGCGTTGGCCTATGTCGGACCGCAAGAATTATTCCCGATCGCCCTATACGCGGGGGAAGAGCTGGTCGGCTTGGCGTTCGTCAAAAAAGAACAAAAGGCGGCGATCATGACGCTCGAACAGATTATGATCGGCCACCCTTTCCAATCCAAAAGTTTCGGTTCCGAAAGTCTCCGGGAAATCGCCAAATGGATTGAAACGCAATTCAGCTGCTCGCTGCTGCAGGCATCCGTCCAGATTGGTAACCAATGGGGACGCGAAACGCTTGAAAACGCAGGCTTCATGAAGCGCGCCACCGATCTCGAAAAACGCGAAATCGAAATGATCTATATCATCAAATGAAAACAATGGGGGATACAAAATGAAACCTGGACAATACGAAGCTTATATCAAATGGCGCGACAGTATGGTCGATTTTTCGGAGGACCTCGGCGAGGACGAGGCGGCGCATACACTCATCTGGGCTGCCTCCGATCCGGAAGCCCGCGATGACTTCAATCTGTTGTTGGCTTCCATGACGCTCGACCAAGTGAGCTACCACGAAATGAAGCAGATGGAGTTGCAATACGACTGCGAATTCATCTGACTTTGAGAGCATTCCGACTCTATAGCCGAAAGAAGAAGAAAAAAGCAAGCATCCGGTTTTTTGACCGAATGCTTGCTTTTTTAATGTCTATTTTCTTATCTTTTGATCGCACCGGACTCTGAATTCTTGAAGTCTTCCACTTCTTCTGCGGAAAACTGGTTGCAGTCTCCGTGGATCGTGTGTTTCATGCTGGATGCAGCAATTGCGAAATCAACGGTATGCTCGGCTGTATATCCGGAAAGAATCCCGTGCAGAATCCCTGCCGCATATGCATCCCCGCCGCCGACCCGGTCAACGATCGGTGTGATCGTGTGCACGTTCGAAAAAGTGGTTTCCCCTTTGCGCCACATCGTTCCTTGGAGCACATTGTGGCTGGCGGAATGCACCTGACGGATAGTGGAGTAGAAGACTTCGATGTTCGGATATTTTTCCGCCATCTTCTCATAATAATACGTCACATCTTCCTGCTCGCTTGTATTTTCCGGAATCCCCATCAGATACAAAGCATCCAATTTACCCGCGGAAAGATAGTCGGTCAACGGCAAGACCTGCTCCAGGAAAGCCCCGCATTCAGCTTGCGTCCATAGTTTGGCGCGGTAATTGATGTCGAAACTGACTTTTATCCCGCGTCTTTTCGCTTCCCGCACCAAATCGACCGACCACGCGGCCCACTCCTTGGTGAGCGCGGCAGTTACGCCGGAAATATGGAACAGGTTCACGTCCTCGAACAGCTCGTCGAAATCCCATTCCAAAGCTTCCATGCTGGAAAAACTTGAATGGGCACGGTCATAGACCACCGAAGCGGCACGTTCCCCCACGCCACTTTCCAAATAATAGGTGCCGAGGCGTTCGCCGCCCTTTCTCAGCAAAGCAGTACAAATTCCGTAGCTCTTCAGATGTTTCCGGACCGCAACCCCCAATGGATTGGCCGGCACTTTGCTTGCGAAAGCCACTTCATGCCCGAAATTCGCCAGACTGATGCCGACGTTCGCTTCCCCGCCGCCGTAATGCCCGGTGAAATTTGTGGAATAGGTCATCAATGTTCCTGGATCTGTAGATAGGCGCAACATGATTTCACCCAATGTCAAAATTTTACTCATCTTTTCGCACGCTCCCGATTATATTGTTAGTTTTCATGAACGCGGTTACATTCTTCTTTCCGGTATGATGCAACCGACCTGAAATGCAGGACATAAAACCCATTTAGTTTCCATATAGGAAATATAGTTTTCTTTTAGGAAATACCTTGGTTTCATTATACGGTTTCCTTTTGGTTATTTCAACACCTATGTGAGCGAATTTCTATTTTATTGACATTTGAACTGCAGACCGTCACCTACAAACGCGAACACCAAATCAATAATCATACCATCCTAAACCAAAAAAACTGCCTCGCTTGAGACAGCTCCGTCCTTCTTCAATTGTCAGCCAAAAGTTTTCGTCTTGCCCAATTCGGCCAGCAGGTTCTTTTTTGTTTCCAGCACTTTCGCGATGGTCTTCTCGCGATCGAAACGGTATTTCGGCGTACTGACGCTGAACGCGCCATAGAGTTTGTTGTCGACCACAAGCGCAGCCCCGATGCAGATGACATCCAGATCGTTTTCTTCATCATCAGTTGCAAAACCGGCCATCCTAACGTTCCTGATTTCCTCTTTCAAAACAGCGCGATCTGTTATCGTGTTCGGTGTGTCCGCGACCAGTTCGACTCGCCCTAGATAGGCCTCCAACTCCTCTTCACTGAACACAGCCAGCATCGCCTTGCCCATGGCCGAACTGTAGAGATGGTTGGTGTTGCCGATCCGGGAATTGATGTTCGCAATCGCTTTTTGTGTCTCCAATTTGTTGACGTAGAGGACCTCATCCTTGTCCAGGATGCCTAAGTGAACCGTTTCATCCAGACCGGCCTGCAGATTCCGCAGATAAGGCTCGGTGATTTTGATGATGTCCAGATTCGCCAGCCGGTTGTTCGCATGGCGGATCAGCGCGCTGCCCAAGGTAAAACGCTTCGTCTGCTCATCTTTTTCCACGTATCCGATCAAAAGCAATGTGTCCAGAATTTTCAGTGCCGTCGGACTGGACAGTCCCGTGTTGGCTGCAATGACGGCCAGGCTCTGGGCTTCTTTGCTGTTTGACAGATGATCGATGATCTTAGCGGCTTTCAGCAAGACTGTTCCGTAAGGTTTTTTCTCTTCTTCCATTTTTTGACACTCCTCAACTGTTTCCTATTCAGAAACAGTTTACCCCAAAACGAACATTTCGTACAGAATCATTTCTAAATAAGCAACGCGAAAAAAGACGCCCTGTAAAATAGAGCGCCTTCGTGTGTTGATCAATTGTTCGGTATTTCGTTCAGCTCTTCCACAAGCGTAACTTGCCAGCCTTCGCCGTCGACCCATTTGAGTTGGACGCGCGCGATTTTCTCTTTCTGTGTATCCGAGACTGTGGCAGTGACTTGCTGGTCGCCGGCATTGCCGATCCACCATTCAATCATATTATCGGCGCTGATGCCTGTTGCGGCGGCAACAGCTTGCTTAATTTCGATGCGGTCAGCAGATCCGTCGGTGTAATCGGTAGCGCTGTGCTCACCGGTTTGGGACGTTCCGATCGGTTCCCAATCGCCGGTGTATGCTTTTGCGACGTTCTCATCGGTTGATGGCACTTCTTTTGTTTCCGCCTCGTCATCTTCTTCCGGCTCTTCTGTATCGCTACTTTGCTCTTTTTCCGAAGAATCTTTGGCTGAGTCGGACGTTTTGCTGGAATCATCCGATTCGGTGATGATCCTGTTTTGTGAATTCGTTTGATTATTGGCCGCTATGGATGGTGTTTCATCATTTCCGTAAAAAATGTTATAGAGCAGCACGAGCCCCAAAAATGCGGCTGCGATGATTCCTACAACGACAAGCAGGTTATTGCGTTTATGATTTCGGTGTAATTCTTGTCTGGTCGGTTTTTGATTGTTCTCTGACATGCAGTTGCCTCCTTCTGAATGATACAAGTTTATCATGTTTGCGATACGGAAACGTTAAATCCAGTTTACAACTCTGTGTCACAAAACCTATTTGACCGGACTGTTCTTCTTGGATGCCTTTATCCTGGACAAGAGCCCGAAAAGGCTGTCAACAATGAAGATCGCCAGCGCGATGGCACCCGATATCTGCAGCGTGAGGACCAAGTGCTGCTGCGCCACTGCATAATCTTTGTTGATGAAGGAATATACCGATTGATAAACGCCTGTTCCGGGAACCAAGGTGATGAAGGCAGGGATAAAATAGATCGTCACAGGCGTCTTCAGAAAACGCGCTAACAGGTGCGCGATCCAGGCAATGAACAGACTGGCCATAAAAGTGGCTGCGACGATATCCATGAACAATAGGCCGACAAGGTAGACACCCCAACCTAACCCACCTGCCAAAGCGCCATAACGCAAAGTCCGTTTTGGTGCTTCCAAAGTGACGGCGATAAAGAAAACGGCCACGAAAGCAACGACCATTTCCAAAGCAATTTGCAGCACACTCACCGGATCACCTCGCCGCCGACGACCAAGCCGGCACCGATGCCGATCGCAATGAATATCGCGATCACAAAGGCCTCCAATATTTTTGCAGCTCCCGACATGTAGTCCCCGCGGAAAGTATCACGGATGCCGTTCGTCAATACCGTTCCCGGCAACAATGGCATGATGGCACTGATGATGATCGTATCCGGTTGAATCGGAAAGGTCAACAGCTCGGACAAAATGGCCGTCATCACAGCAATTACGAAACTGGAGACCAGGTTTTGGATGAATGGGCGGATTTTCCATTTGACCGCGGTGTGCAGTACAAACGAAACTGTGGCGCTGACCGGAAGCATCGCCAAAAAGTCGTAAAAGGTGCCACCCATCAAAAAGATGAACAATTGGATAAAGCCGATCAGAGCAAAGCTTTTCTGACGCCTGCTGTATTGGATTTCGTCGATGTTCTGCAGCGCATCGTAAGCCTCTTGGATCGTCAATCTGTCTTCGACGAAATTCCGCGAAACGGCATTGACACGGGACACCCTGTTCAGGTTCGTCGTGCGTTCGGTAATCCGTTTGACGACCGTAATCGCATGCATATTCGGACTGTCGAGCGTAGCCACCAGCCCGGTGGTCAAAGCCAATGCTTCGGTCATCTGCAGCCCGGTCTTCTTCAAGATGCGTGTCACCGTATCCTCGACACGGTACGTTTCCGCGTTGCTTTCAAGCATGATTTGTCCGGCCAGGACCGCTGTATCCATGTATAATTCAAAATCCATTTCCGGATTAGGTGTATCCGTCATCCAAATCCCCCTTCCTTCTCAAAACATTATTGGCTTGTGCGCAGCCTGCGAGCAGCCCACGCCGATTCATTATAGCAAGATCTATATTTCCAGCAGCTGCATCAATTCTTCCTTCGACAAGGAGGTGACCGATTGGCCGCCAGCCTGGATGACGGAATCGATCATTTCGCGTTTTTTCGCCTGCAATTCATTGATCCGTTCCTCAATTGTACCGGTCGCGATCAGGCGAACGACCTGCACGACCTTTTTCTGGCCGAAACGGTGCACGCGGTCGGTCGCCTGGCTCTCGACCGCAGGGTTCCACCAGGAATCATAAAGGATGACGGTATCCCCTCCAGTCAAGTTAAGGCCGGTCCCGCCAGCCTTCAGGGAAATCAGGAAAAGATCCTTTTCGCCTTCGTTGAAGCGGGTCGTCAAAGCCAGCCGGTCCTGATTCGGCGTCTGGCCATCGAGATAGAAATAGGCTTCGCTCGTTTCATCCAGTTTCTCACGGATGATTGCCAGCATTTGCGTGAACTGGGAGAACAACACGACGCGTCTGCCGTTCTCTTTGGCTTCCGCCAAATATTCCATCAGCCTGTCCAATTTCCCGGAACCACCTGTGTAGTCGGCCATGACCAAAGCCGGATCGCAACAGATTTGGCGCAGGCGTGTCAGGCCCGCCAAGATTTTGATCCGGTTCTCGTTCAGCGTATCCGCATCCAGCATCTCTTTCGTTTCCTGGCGCATCAACTGCAGCTGCGACAAGTAGACGGTCTTTTGTTTTTCGGTCATTTCGATGTAGGAAATCGATTCGATTTTCGGCGGCAGATCCTTCAGCACATCAGCTTTCAGTCTGCGCAGGATGAACGGTTTGACTTTCTTGGCAATCTGCGCCGGATCCATCTGTTTGAAGTCCTTTTTCGTCCCGAACAGTCCGGGCTGCGCGATGCTGAAAATGGTGTAGAGTTCGGACAACGCGTTTTCGACAGGCGTCCCACTCAAAGCGATTTTGTTGTTGGCGTTCAGCGCGGAAGCCGCTTTTGTCGTCTTCGCTGTGGCGTTTTTGACGCTCTGGGCTTCATCGAGGATGACGGTACGGAAAGCCAGCCCCTCATAAAGATCCTCATCGCGCTGAAGCAAGGGATAGGAGGTGATCCATACCGGAATATTTTCTGCGATTGCAGTTGCGATCGTGTCCCTTCTTTCGCTCTTCATGCCGGTGATGAGCCGGGTTTTGATGTCTGGCGCGAACTGTTGGAATTCCTTTTGCCAATTGTAGAGCACACTGGAAGGGCAGATGACCAAATAAGGTTTGGTGTCGCCTTTCCCGAGCGAGCCGGCGATGAAGCTGATGACTTGCAGCGTTTTGCCGAGCCCCATGTCGTCCGCAAGGATGCCGCCGAAGCCGTAGTGATCGAGCCCCTTTAGCCATTTGTATCCTGTTTCCTGATACGGGCGCAAAGTCGCTGTCAAATCCTCAGGCAGTTCGAAGTCGATTTTTTCGGGCCTCTCCATCCGATTGATGAGCGTCATGAAATCCTCATCCTGGTGGACGACCCCCGCATTGGTATCCACACCGAACGCCTTATAGAGCGGCAGTGACATCTCTTTTTTCAGATCCTTCAAAGGTACGTCCAGCTGCACGACCGCATCGGTCAGCTCCTTGATTTCCTTTTGGCGCAAATTAACGATTTTCCCGTTTGATAGGCGGTGATAGTTTTTGTTCTGGGCGATCTGCCTGACCATCTGTTTCAGGTCCTCCACATTGATTTCATCGGTGCTGAACGTCACATCCAAAAGACGTGACTGGCTGTTGACTTCGATGGCGACTTTCGGCGGCCTGCTGGGTTGGTAAAGCAGGTTCTCAACGGCTGCTGTCGTGAATATTCCGCAGTGCGGAGCTAGTTTTTCCAGGCCTTCGTAAAGGAACGACATGATGTCGTCCAGGGCATCCAGATAGAGCAATCCATCAAACTTTAACGCATTATTTGCACAATCGCTGAACGTTTGGATCATGATGCTTTCGGCAATCCGATCCCTGATGACCGTATCCGGAGTCAAATCTTTATGGGCCAAGCCTTCTTTTGCGGCATCAATCTTTATTTCCCCGTAATTGAGAAACAATTCCATGATCAGCTTTTCCTGTTTCCAGTCCAGATAAAGTTCCGCCTTCAATGGGAAGCGTTGGTAGGTCGATTGCACGGATTCCGCTAGCGAGATGGTCACAAGCTTCTGCAAAGCCGGCACAGCTATCGCCAAGAAATCACCCGCGGAGTCCGGTGCGATATGCAAGCCTTCATGCCCGGATTGTGAAATGGCTGTATAGATACTGTTTAAACGGTCCTTCATGCTTTCGGTCAAAAAGTAGAAATTTCCGTCAATCAGGAAGATGTCCGCCTGGTTGAAAAAAATATTCTCGGATGAAACTTCCGTTGTTTCTTCAAAGAGAAGCCCTCCCTTCGGCAATTCACTCAGCGCGAAACTGATCGGAAGCTGATCAAAATCCTGCACCAGTTGTTCCGGCAACAACGCTCTCCCTTGGGTCTGGTAGGGATTTGTTTTGATGAAAACAAGCGGACAATTCGCCAGCTTTTCCAATAATTTCTTCACCATGCTCGCCGGAATTGTGATTTCTTTGCGATCCTCGCTCGATCGATAGTCGCGAGCGGATGTGGCCGAAGCATCGATGATTTGCTTCAAAAGAAGAAAAATTGCACGGTCTTCCGCTGATAATTCATGTTTGTCCGGCGAAAAAGTGAATTTTTTCCCGAACGGAAGCTCTTTCCCAACCAACATACATTTGATGACATAGTCGCAATCCTTCACCAGATAAAACTGCCCGGCGCCTACCCGCATCTTCAGGCTGTAGTGTTGGCCATAGCGCAGGTCGGACATGACCATCGTATATTCCACTTGGATCGGCACCCTGTCGAACAGGTTGTTCTCCTCAAGCAATTCGAATTGAAGCACGTCCAGCAAACGTTTCGTCTGTTCGACATCGTAGCTGCTGGACTTATTGGCTATAGCTGTTGGTTTACTTGCGGTTTTCCGTTCCTTCCTGTAGTCCGAAGAAGAATTGAGGATCGCCAAAAGGAAGGCCACAACATGTTTGCAAGGCCCCGGATAGCTTTCGAAGGCCGGGCAGGAACAATAGTAATCATCGATTTCTGCATATTCATCCAGATAAACCTCTACTTCGTACTTTTTTGTCCCTTTGATATCTGCGTAAAAGGCATTTTCAGCACTGTTGGCTGTGTATTGCCGCAGTGCCCCGCTTTCAAACAATTGCATCCCTTTCTGGAAGGTCGTGTTGCTGTATGTCATATCCTTTATTTCTTGCATATTGTATCCCACTGAAATCATTCTCGGTCCACATCCTCGCTCGCTTAGTCTTTATAAGTTTACCATAGACCGTTGTTGATCAGGCTACAAAAATGGCTCCTGGATTGTCGGACGGGACAGAATGTCCGATACATCCCAGCAAAAAGATGTCACTTTTTGTTGACAACACTTTCAATGTGACATACTATATATTCATTAACACATCACATTAAGAATTGAGGTGTAAAAATGGAACTCACTGACAGGCAAAAACAGATCATCGAAATCGTCAAGAAACAACAGCCGATTTCCGGTGAAAAGATTGCGTCCATACTAGGATTTGCACGGGCGACGCTGCGGCCCGACTTTTCGCTGCTGACAATGAGCGGCATCCTACAGGCCAAACCGAAAGTCGGTTATCTGATCAACGAGGAGCACACCAACTCCGTGCTGGTCGAACAGATCGCCAAACAAAAAGTCGAAAAGGTAATGGCCATCTCGGTCAACCTCACCAAAGAAACGAGCATCCAGGACGCCATCATCCAGCTTTTCCTTGAGGATTGCGGTTCCCTTTATGTCACCGACAACCGGGAAATACTCGGGATCGTTTCCCGCAAAGATCTGCTCAAAAGCGCTCTGGGCGACTCCGATCTGAATGCCATCCCGGTCGGAATGGTGATGACGAAGATGCCGAATCTATATACCGTCTTCAGCGACACGCTCGTTGTCGATGCCACGAAACTGCTCGTCACCCATCGCGTCGACAGTTTGCCGGTGCTTTCCCGTCCTGTTTATGAGGAGACCGGCAAAAAAGAGGTCATCGGAAAATTTTCGAAATCGACCGCCAGTAGATTGTTGCTTGATATATTCAACAAAGACCTTTAGGAGGACAGTGTGCAAATGGACCTTTACGCGATTTACTTAGTATCCGATTCCGTCGGCGAGACGGCCGATGTAGTGATCCGTTCCGCCCTCTACCAATTCGAGACGGAAAATTACCAACTGAAGAAATATTCCTACGTGCAAACGACCGAGGAAATCGACGATATCTGCGCAAAAGCTTCCGAGGAAGGGAAGGCAATGATCTTTTACACCTTCGTGAAAAAGGAAATGGCCGATCACATGATGGGACAGATCGAAAAGTCCGGTCTTATCGGCGTTGACATCTACAGTCCGATTTTGACTGGTTTGGGTCAACTGTTCCAGCTTCCGGCCAAGGAGAAGCCGGGCATCAACCGCCAACTCAACGAGGACTATTTCAACCGTGTTGAGGCCATCGAGTTTTCCGTCAAATATGATGACGGCCGCGATCCGCGCGGCATTGAAAAAGCGGACATCGTGCTGGTCGGCGTGTCCCGCACATCCAAGACACCACTGTCGATCTATCTGGCGAACAAGAACGTTAAAGTCGCGAACATTCCGCTCTTTCCGGAATCGAAGCCGCCGAAAGAAATCTTCACGATTGCACCGGAGCGGATCATCGGCCTGGTGAATTCGCCGAAAAAACTCAATGAAGTCCGCAAAGAGCGCCTGAAGACACTGGGACTGCCGCCCTCCGCCAGTTACGCCGGCATGGAGCGCATCCTTGAGGAACTCGAATACTCAGACAAGATCATGAAACAGATCGGCTGCGAAATCGTCGACGTTTCGAACAAAGCGATCGAAGAAACCGCAGACCACATCCTGCACTACATGGATGTCATGAATATCAGCCGCAAGCAACTATAACCTATAATCAGCCACAAGGAGGAAAAGCATATGACGAAGCAATGGGTTTACCGTTTTTCAGAAGGCAAAAAAGAACAAAAGATGTTGTTGGGCGGCAAAGGCGCCAACCTAGCCGAGATGACCAATCTTGGCCTGCCCATCCCTCCAGGATTCACGATCTCGACGGAATCCTGCATCCATTATTTCGATGAAGGCCGAACACTTTGGGCTGCGCTCAAGCAGCAGATCGATTCCGCCCTCATCGACCTGGAAAATGCGGTCGGAAAATCTTTCCATAACCCTGCCAACCCGTTGCTGGTGTCGGTCCGTTCCGGTGCCGCCTTCTCGATGCCGGGCATGATGGACACAATCCTGAATTTGGGGCTGAACGATGCATCTGTCGCTGGTCTGGCTGAACAGACGCAGAACCCGACTTTCGCTTTCGACAGCTACCGCCGTTTCATCCAGATGTTCGCCGATGTCGTGAAATCCGTTCCGCGCATTCATTTCGAAGCGATCCTGGATACAGTCAAAAATGAGAACGGTTACGCGTTCGACAACCAATTGACTTTGGAAGACCTGACCGAGCTGGTCGCGCAATACAAAGCCGTCTACCAACGCGAAACCGGCGAAACTTTCCCGCAGGAACCGTTGGATCAATTGCACCAAGCCGTCCAGGCTGTCTTCTCTTCATGGAATAATGAAAGGGCTATTCTGTACCGCGATATTCACAACATTTCGCATAACCTCGGCACAGCCGTCACCGTCCAAAGCATGGTGTTCGGCAACCGCGGCAACGATTCTGGTACCGGTGTGGCCTTCACGCGCAACCCGGCGACCGGCGCGAAAAAACTGTTCGGCGAATTCCTGATGAATGCGCAAGGCGAGGATGTCGTGGCCGGTATCCGCACGCCATTGGACATCGACACACTGGAGCAAGTGATGCCTGCCGTCTATAGCGAATTCAAGGTCATCGCCGAAAAACTGGAGGACCACTACGCCGATATGCAGGACATCGAGTTCACGATCGAAAAAGGGAAACTATACTTGCTGCAGACACGCAACGGGAAACGGACAGCGGCCGCAGCCGTCGCAGTGGCCGTGGATTTGGCCGACGAAGGCCTGATCACGAAAGAGGAAGCCGTGATGCGCATCGAAACCGGCCAACTGGACCAGTTGCTCCACCCTACTTTCGATACGAAAGCTTTGGCTGAAGCTCCCTTGTTGACGACCGGGCTCGGCGCTTCACCTGGAGCGGCATCCGGACATATCTACTTCTCCACAGCCGCTGCCGAAGCAGCAAAAAAGGACGGCCTGCCAGTCATCCTGGTCCGCCGCGAAACATCGCCTGAGGATTTGGCCGGTATGATGAGTTCGGAAGGCATCCTGACGGCACGCGGCGGCATGACTTCGCACGCGGCAGTCGTCGCCCGCGGTTTGGGAAAATGCTGTGTGGCCGGCTGTACCGCAGCCGTCATCGATGAAGAAAACAAAACAGTTGTCATCGATGACGTCACCCTGCACCAAGGCGATCTGCTGTCGATCGACGGCGCAACCGGCAGAGTCTACGCCGGCACCATCGCCAAGCAAAATCCGACTTTGGGCGGTAAATTCAGCACCTTCATGGAATGGGTCAATGAAATGAAAGTGCTGCAGGTCAAAGCCAATGCGGACTCCCCAACCGACGTCAAACAGGCATTGTCCTTGGGCGCGGAAGGCGTCGGCCTGTGCCGGACCGAGCACATGTTCTTCCATAAAGACCGGATTCCGGTTGTCCGTCAGATGATCCTTTCCCGCACTTTGGACGAACGCAAGAAGTACTTGTCTGAATTGTTGGGAATGCAGCGCCAGGATTTCCAGGAAATGTTCGCCTTGCTGCAGGATCGCCCGATGACCGTCCGCTTGTTGGACCCGCCGTTGCATGAATTCCTGCCGACAGCGCATGCTGATAAGGTTGCCCTGGCAGAGGCGATGGGAGGCACTTTGGCGGGACTTGAGGCGCATATCGATTCGCTACATGAAGTCAATCCGATGCTAGGACACCGTGGCTGCCGTTTGGCCGTCACTTACCCGGAAATCTACCGGATGCAGGCGCGCGCCATCATCGAAGGCGCCATCATTGCGGCCGAAGAAACCGGCAGCATAATCATACCGGAAATCATGATTCCGTTGGTCTGCGACGTCGACGAGCTGCGCTACGTCAAAGCGGAAATCGTGGCGGAGATTGAGGAAGTATTCTCTGAGAAGGCTGCGACCATCCCCTACCTGATCGGAACGATGATCGAAATCCCGCGCGCCGCGGTCACTTCCGACGAAATCGCGATGGAAGCCGACTTCTTCAGCTTCGGCACGAACGACATGACCCAGATGGGATTCGGCTTCTCCCGCGACGACGCCGGCAAGTTCCTGCAGGAGTACGAAGACAAAGGCTTGCTGAAGCCGAATCCGTTCCACTCGTTGGACGTCAAGGGCATCGGCAAACTCGTCAAATTGTCCGCCAAATTGGGCCGCGAAACCAACCCTGGCTTGGTGCTGGGCGTCTGCGGCGAACACGGCGGCGATCCTGAATCCATCGCCTTCTTCTCAAGCATCGGCTTGGATTACGTTTCCTGCTCGCCTTTCCGTGTGCCGATCGCCCGCTTGGCCTCCGCGCAGGTAGCGATTAAAGAGAGCAGAGCGAAAATGTCTGTACAGAAGGATGTTGTGTTGAGCAGCATCTGATCGAAAAGGCCCGGATCGATGACTTCGATCCGGACCTTTTTGGAATGTCATAAAGCGCTTGCGCTCTAGTTGTCCGATTCTACATGGTTATCGGACAACCTCAGTCAACAACACATATAGAGCCTTCCCAATCCGTTATCTTTCTTCTTATTGGTTATTATTCTTATATTGTCTATTTTCTATTGTCAACAAGGCGAAAATATGGCAGTATAGAAGCATCTTCCGCCTTGGATAAAAGGCCGGAAATGGAAAATAAAAAGACAGTTAATCAAAACAACGGAGGAATAAAAATCATGATGGAATTACCGAATTGCCCGAAATGCGGCTCCCCTTACACTTACGAAGACGGCACAATGCTGATCTGCCCCGAGTGCGCACATGAATGGAGTGCGGATGCCGCTGAGGCAGCGAACGAAGATCAATTGATCGTCAAGGACGCAAACGGCAACCTGCTGCAGGACGGCGACACTGTTACGGTCATCAAGGACCTGAAAGTCAAAGGCAGCTCGAGCGCATTGAAAGTCGGCACAAAAGTCAAAGGCATCCGTTTGGTCGAAGGCGACCACAACATCGACTGCAAAATCGACGGCTTCGGCGCTATGAAACTGAAGTCCGAATTCGTCAAAAAAGCGTAATCCCGATTCAAAAAAACTGGCGAGGCACCCGAAAGGGAACCTCGCCAGTTTTTCTATTTTCACATTTTATCGGGTGATACGTTACCATGCTATCCGGCCTCACGCCTTTCATCGGTACGATGGCTGTCACACCTGACAGCTAGGAGATATGCGTCGGATCACCGTTCCTTTCCGTTTTGACTTGTTTTGAGAAAGTAGTATGATCATCACCCCCGTTTGATGCTCGGCATTATGATGATAAGCCCCGCTGGTACCTTTCAGGATCAACAAAAAAACACATGCGAAAGCACGTGCTCTGTCGGGCAATAGAATGAATGGGAAGATTGTTGCACAACAGATCCGCACTGACCTTGAAAAGCGCGCATTTGCAAATTCAACAAGTCCATCTGACTCACCCCTTCGTTTTCGATTGAAAAGTGTCTTGCCCTTGCCTATCATCTTACCCCTATTATACAGGGATAACGCCCGGGTCTCAATTAATTTACCTACATTTTACTCAAATATAACATTCCCTTTTCGTCCGACGAATCGCCGTTTTTGTAAGGGCTATCCTTTGACATTTTCCGGTGGCTTGCATACAGTTAAACCAAAGACGTTCACGATAGCAACTGTAAAAAAAACAAGGGGGTATTTCGACAATGACCACAATCATGATCACCGGCGCAAACGGTAATATAGGAAGAATTTTGGCGGATCATCTGAAGGAGAGCTACGAACTGACTTTGGTGGATATCCATTTCCATAACGTCGATCCGGCCCTTTTGGAGGGCACCATCGTCAAGGAATTGGACCTGACTATCGTCGGCAACTGGGACGGGCTGCTGGAAGGGATCGATTACGTTATCCATCTGGCCGGCAATCCTTCACCCGATGCTATTTTTGACGATGAGCTGATCGATTTGAACTACAAAATGCCCTACTATCTGTTTAAGGAATCCTCCAAGTACGAAAACTTCGTCAAACGTATCATCTTCGCCAGTTCCATCCATGCCGTCAGCGCTTACCCGAAAAATGTGCAGGTTCACGTCGATGAACCTGTCCGTCCGGGCGATATTTACGGCGTTTCGAAAGTCTATCTGGAAGGATTGGCCAGCCACTTCGCCTTTACGGAAGGCCAAGAATCCATCGGCATCCGCATCGGCAACTTTGATGAAAACCTCGATGACCCGATCGTCGACGAAGCGGGCTTGGCCGAATACCTGTCTCCACGGGACCTTTGCCATTTAGTCGACTGCGCCCTCAAAGCTAAACTTGTTGAGCCGTTCCTGTTGGTGAACGGGCTATCGGATAACCGCTTCCCACGCTTGGACATCTCACAGGCCAAAACTGCCCTCGGTTATCGGCCGAGCGATGATGCTTTTGTGCTGAAGGGCTATTTCCAGGATGACAACGGCGACCCGATCGAACTGTCCGAAGAAGATTAATGATTCATAGATTTGGGAAGAATTTACCGTTTTTGTGCGATTTCGCCAAAATCCACCGCCGCTGGCTATTGAAGAGCCGGAAACGAACTGATAAGATGTTCAGTGGAGACAATACATATGTCAGATAGACGGAAGGATGTACACTAAATGGCGAAAAAAAACAAAGGCAACCAGATCCAACGCAGAAATGTGACCCCAAAAGTACCGGAACTGCATAAAAATAATACTGGCGCGGCGACCAAGAAAAATCTGCCGGTCGACGAAGATCCAGCACTGCAGAATTCCTTTAATTACACGATGTACGGGATGCTGATAGGCGCTTCAATCGGCTACTTCGCGGGCAACCTGACGATCGGCTTCGGTATCGGAATGCTGGCTGGCGGCGTGGTCGATTCCTACCTGAATTCCAAAAAGAAAAAGAAACGCGAAGCCATCCTGAAAGCACAGGCCGAAAAAAAACAGAAATAGGTCCTTTTGCACAAACGCGAAGCCCGGCAGCAGTTTTTCCGGAAGTGCTTTTGTGCAGCGTGCACCTTGCATAACCAAGCCAACTGTAGTAAAGTTAGCTGTAACTAAATAGACCGTTTCACAAAGGGGGGCCGTCCGCGGCTGAGATTGAACATAGATTCTGACCCTTCGAACCTGTTCGTTAGCACGAGCGTAGGGATTGTGATTGAGAAATGAAATTCATTCTCCTCCTTTGTTGATGGTGTGTTATGCCCAAAAAGGAGGAGTTTTTTTATGTCAAAAAATCTGAACATCTGGATCGAAGGAACCATCATCGCCGCCTTGGCGACCGTGTTGTCCTTGGTTCCTTTCAATATCGGCCCGAGTTTTTCCGTGACGGTGGGAGCGCCGGTGATGATGCTTTACTGCCTGCGCCGCGGCCTGATCCCCGGCTTCTTCGCCAGTTTCCTGTGGGGTGTGCTGCACATCCTGATCGGGACGGCCTACATTTTGACGCCGCTGCAAGGATTCATCGAGTACTTCATCGCTTTCGGTTTCACCGGTTTGGCCGGCCTGTACACGCAGAAAGTCCAACAAGCAATCGCTGATCAAAACCAAAAAGCATTGGTGTGGCAAGTCACATTAGGCACGATTGTTGGAACGGTCGGTCGCTACTTCTGGCACACGATTGCCGGCTACTATTTCTGGGGATCCTACGCCCCTGAAGGATGGAGCGCATGGTTCTACTCCATCGTCATGAACGGCGTCAGCGCCTTGGCGACCGGCGCATTCACCATCATGGTCCTGGTGGTCATCGCGAAAACGAACCCGCAATTGTTCGTACCGAAAAAATCGGTGCGCGGGTACTGACATAAACTTTTATAAAATGAATTTCACAAAAAAGCCCGAATCTGTTCACCTGACAGATTCGGGCTTTTTGCTTCAAATAATCGATTTTGATATTAGGTAGTACTATTTAACTGAAACAGAGTCGTGCACAACATAAACTGCTAGGATTCATTCTTACTTTTTTGTTCAAACATTTCCTCAGGAACTTCAGTAGGTATTTCTATCGGATGCCCATACGCTTTCCGAGTAATAAAAGATACTGATTCACTTATTTCAGGCATAACATAGTTCAACATTTTAACCGGATTCTCAAATTCGTGTAACTCCACGTTCTCTTTACTGTTATTCGAATTGAAATATCCTGCACATGTCACAGTTAAGAATGGAGTTCCTATATCTCCGTTATACAACGCGATAACTCCGGTTACTTTAATTTTTGACTTGTCTTCAATATTGACACTCACTTTAAAATTATTTTCAACATTAATTTCACCCGATATATTAACTATTTTGAAGTTAACATCTTCAAGGGCTGTTTCGATGAAATTATAGCTGATTCTGTCCATTGTTTATCTCCCTCATCACTAATTTTCTTAGCTTTGTAATTCAGCTTATCCGTAACACGCACTATTACGTGTTCTGCTGCTATATTGTAATCGATGATAACCATTATCATTTTATCAGTTTTCCTGATTGAAAAAGTACTTAATTTATCAATTGTATCAGTTATCCTCAAATAGTTTTCATCTGTTAAATCATTTTTTCTTGATTCAACCAATTTTTTGAACGCACTTGGATCCTCAGACAACCTAATCAAACTATCAATATATTTAGATTGAATACTTCCATTCTCAATAGAAGAAAGATTACTATAACTAATGCCTAATACAGCACCATAATCTCTTATGGTCATATTGTATTTATTTCTAATCTTTTTTACTGCTTCTGAACTAAGTAGATTATATTTTTCCCTATAAAGATTATAATCTTTTTCTAAATTTTTATCAGGATTTTCAAAAGGTTCGAATAATTCACCATCCGATAAGCGTCTATAATATTCGTGACTCACCAAAAAATTGTCACCTTTCACCGTTGTTTGCTCTTCAATTTCAATATATTCAAATTTCTCATTCTTCCCGGTTTCACTCGAGAATCGTTCAATGATTTTATTCATAGCTATTCCACCTCTCCTGTCCTATCTAATGGAAAGTGTTCAATTTTTTGTTCACGAGGGTGAAAAGACATATATCCCGCAACAAAATCTTCATTTTCAATAATTAACTCCAGTTTCACATATAATTGAATATCATCTAGCATCATGCCGAACTCCACAACTGTGCGATTCTTTTGATGGTGGTGTTCTGATGGACCTCTGAAATAATGTTTTGACTCAATATTTTCTAAAATGAAGCTATTCATGGCTTTATTGGTCCATCCAATTGTTCTCAGGAACTTAGTGGTCTTAGAATTTACTTCTGAATAATCAATTTCCCCTTGATCAGCACAACATTTGAAGTTAGAAAGAAAAATATTGACTTGAGTTTCTAGCAATTTATCTGTCACCTATACACCTACTACACTCATTTTTGTTACTCCTTAGCAACATCATACCATAATTGAAAAAATGTACAATTATAAATCAACTACTTTGTACTCATTTATCAATAGCATCAACCTTGTTCCCGTTCCAGTGTGAAGCCCTTCCCTGCGACTTCATGCACCTGTCCGATGATCACGAAAGCAAATGGATCGATGTCGTTGACCAAGGCATTGATGGCGGACAGTTTACGCTGCTCGATGACGCAAAGCACCGCTTGCTGCTGCACCCCTTCAAAGGCCGTTTCGATATTCACCAGCGTCAGACCCACATCCTGCACATACAGCAGCGCCTCTTTGATTTCCTCAAACTTTTTGGAAATGATGAAAAGCTGCATCTTATTTGTTCCGGTGACCATGACTTTGTTTATGACGATGGACGTCAGGAACACCATGATGAGCCCGTAAAGGATCTGTTCCATGCTGGAAAAGAACGCCTGGACCAGCAGGAAAATGACGTCGAACGCATACATCCCCACCGCAACCGGAATGCGGAAATGCTTGTTCAGGAGCAGCGGCGGAATGTCCATCCCACCCGTGGAAGCCCCGACCTTGAACACCAGCCCCACTCCCAATCCGCACAGGATGCCAGCGTAGATCGCCGAAAGTAGGATGTCATCTGTCATGTCCTGCAATGCAGGCACTGTCCGGAAAAAAGTTAAAAACGTTGGAAAAATGATCGTGCTCAGGATTGTCGTCAAAGCGAACTTTTTGCCCAACAAGGCGGCCCCAACGAAAAACATGAACCCATTAAAAATCAGCACGACCAAAGAAATGTTCAATCCGAAAAAATGATTCAAAATAATGGCAAGACCCGTCGTACCCCCGGCGATCAGAGTCTTCGGCAGGATAAATACCGCAATCGCAAATGCGACGATGATATTCCCCGCAACAACTGCGGCTATCGGTTTTAAAGTGTGCAGTAGTTTCAAAAATGTCACTCCTTTTCTGAGATTTAAAGTAGTTGGATACCTTTCGGGAAAAAGATATCCACGCCATTATAACAGATATACTGGTGATGAAAAGGCCAGTATCATTCTTTATTGACTAGAACTATCATTTGAGAAACACTTAAAAGACTGTCAAATATTAAATAGAAATTTTCCGAAATTTCCTAAGTAAAATATTTCATTTTGTCTGCAATATTTATCAATTGTTAGGGTATAATTATATTAATGAAATATAACCTTCCTTTAACTCGACATTATGTGGAGGAAGTAGACCCTACTGCCGAATTTGACTCAAGGTTGATTGCAGAAGAATTTAACCAGAGTCTATTCTTAGAAGAAGATACGGATGGAATTGAAGAAGTCATTTAACATCAAAAAAGAAGCATAGTCTTCAGATCCGGACACTTTGAATCCAAGCAGTTGCTGTCATGATTTATCGGTGATTCTTTAAGCCAAACCGTTTTCCTGGTTTTGTGATATTCACCGCATCTGCGGTTGATATAAAAAACTAACTGGAGGAATCAACATGAAGAAGAATTTGTTATTTTTAAGTAGTGCCTTAGTTTTGGCTGCATGCGGAACAACCAGTGGTGGTGAAGTTTAAGAAGAAGCCTCATCAACTGCAACGGCCATTCCAGCAGCAGTTTCAGATTCAACTTCGACAGCCAGCAAGGAAACAGTAATTGCGCCTGTTGAAGAACCTACTCCACAATCGGATGTTTCTAGAGAATTTAAAAATGCTGTCGGTAGTGCTGAGGACTATCTGAATTATTCGAGTTTTTCCAAGCAAGGATTATACGACCAACTGTTATACGAAGGGTTCCCTGAAGATGCCGCACAATATGCGATTGATAGCGTGGTTACGGATTGGAATCAGAATGCGCTCCAAACAGCCGTTGACTACTTGGACTACTCTTCTTTCTCTTATCCAGGATTGTATGATCAATTGGTTTACGAGGGTTACACTGCTGAACAAGCACAATACGCTGTTGACAACGTGGTTACGGACTGGAATCAGAATGCGCTTCAAACAGCCCTTGATTATTTAGAATACTCCTCTTTTTCCGATCAAGGTTTATATGATCAATTGATTTACGAAGGTTACACTGCTGAACAAGCACAATATGCCATCAGCAATCTACCTTAGTCAATAAATAGCTTCTACCCCATTTCAGGAGTGTAACTTGATCCTTCGGGAACTATCTCACAAGCTATGGGAATAAAAAAATAGGATTTCCGGCATCGGTACGATGAAGGAAACCCTATTTTTGTTTGATGCGGCCAAGAAGACTCGAACTTCCACGGGAGTAACTCCCACCAGCCCCTCAAGCTGGCGCGTCTGCCATTCCGCCATGACCGCAAAACCAACTATTTCATTATACTTTCGAAGTGGTTTTCTGTCAACGGAAATTAATAATATATATCCATACCTGAATTATTGGTAAATTGTAAAATGAAATGCATAAGGAAATAAACAAAAAAATCATGTAGATACGATATACTTGTTAGCAACCAAACCAAAAGTATAAGGGGT
>NZ_FOQC01000054.1 GCF_900113645.1 Trichococcus flocculiformis | reverse complement strand
AAATGGACAAAATTAATCTCTTTATCACAAGATTGGCTGATGGACCAAACCCCTTAACTTTTGGCACCTGAGCCCTCTAAAAAAAGAGAACCAATTAACTAAACAAACAGCGGAGCGTACTCTTGACAATCCGAATGGCCAATGGTTTAAAATTTTCTGAGCCAAGGGCTACTTTGTGCTGCTCCTTTTGTATACCGTCGCCCTTGACGGCAAAGGAAAAAACCATTGGCTCGGTTGTCAAGAGTGTTTGTTTCACCAAACTTTGAATAGCAGGACTTGGTTTTTCACATCACCTCGTTATTTGGGGCAGTTTCCATAGAATTTTTGGCACTACCTTCAACATATCCCCTATTATAACGCATTTATTATTCCCTTTTCATCCAAAGATAGAAAAAAGAGACTGGGGAACTCCCAATCTCTTCGAAATTTTAAGTATATTAGCCACCGATATAATTCAATGGATCAACTAATCCACCATTTTCATGAACTTCAAAATGGAGATGAACACCCGTTGAATCGCCGGTTGTACCCATTATTCCAATTTGTTGACCTTGACTGACTGTTTGTCCCGGTGCGACCAATAACCCTGGTTGCATATGCGCGTAAAGTGTTTCAACGGTCACACCATTGATGGTGCCATGGTTGATTACCACATAGTAGCCAAAGCTAGCGTGATATGTTGCTGTTACTACAGTCCCGGATTGTGCAGCAGAAATAGCTCCACTGCCCGCAATATCTTGCCCTCTATGCAATTCAGAGCCACCTGTGATTGGTGAAAGACGATATCCAAACGGAGATGAGTAGTAGCCACTGGCTGGTTTTATGAAACCACTAGAGTTTACAGTATAACTGCTGGATGCAGTCGTAGTCGGCGCTGCTGATGCAGTCAAATTATTAGCTGCCGTAGCTGCTGCTGCAACTGCCGCCGCTTCAGATGCTGCTTGTTCGGCTGCTGCCCTCTCAGCTGCAATCCTTGTTTCTTCTGCTACCATGTCTTTGCTGATGGTTTCAGTTTGTGCAGCCAAGTCAGCTCTGGTTGATTCCAAGCCATTTTTCTCGGCTTCAGTCAATTCGTAGTTCTCAATGACTTGCGCGATTTGGACGTCGATTTCAGTTTTTTGGGCTACGACATTATTTTTTGAAATCAGAATGTCTTGTCTCAATGCTTCAGCAGCAAGTTTTTCTTCTTCAACAGCCACTTTGCTGTCTTTGACTTTTTGTTGATCCGCTTCCTGTTGTTCCACGATGTCCTTGTTGGCAGTCACAATCTTTGAAACGACCGTGATTTTTCCGACTAGGTCAGAAAAATTCTCTGAAGACAACAGCATTGAAGCTATATCCGTAACGCCCGCATCCGTTTGGATATAACGAGCCTGCGTATTTAATTTTTCAGTTCTCTGGTCGATGACCACTTGTAATGCTTCGATTTCAGCCTGCAACTCCAAAATTTTTGATTGGATAGCAGCTAATTTCTCTTCTTGTGCAGCTAATCGGCCCATCAATTCATCCAATTGCGATTGCAGTTCATTCACTTTTGTTTCCAAATTTGCTTTTTCGGATTCCAAAGTATTCAATGAATTTGATTTTTCTTCTATCTGCGATTGAATCGTATTCGTTTCTAATTGCAAAGCATCTTTTTGTTGTTGTAATTCTTCTAATGTAGCCGCCTGAGCAGTAAATCCACCTGCAATCGGACTAAGCAATAAGATTGATGAGAACAACGCGATATGTTTTTTTCCCAATTATACTTCTCCTCCTGTTTCTACTACGAGATGAAGTATATCAAAATTAAAATACCATTGCATGATAGAAATATGACAATTGTGTTTCAATTTGTTACGACAGTCGTAAATCGTGAAATATTGTTCATGTTTACACATCGGCTTCCGAACACAGTCTGCATTTGATTGTTCGCGCTTCCAGCGATATACTTAAGCTGTACCAAGTGTTTCCTCCACCATCGCTCTTCAAGAAAGAAAGGGGCAATAACATGAGAATCGATCAAAAAGATTTACACAAACCAGGTACGGACAACCTTCCTCCTGGCGTCTACAAGGAAGTCGGCCCAAGAGGGGGCAAAATTACCGGCAGCAAAGAGGTCCATATCGTTGAAGGGCATAGACTTCCGCCTACCAACAAAGCCGGAAACAAATGGATCAAAAAAGACTGATTGTTCGCTGATAACTGATCATTTGAAAGCTTCGCGGTGGAGAAAACTTGGAAAGGCGTTCAGAAAAGGACCGTGCAGCAAGCGCCGCACAGTCCTTTTCTTATCCGATGCATTATTTTGCCAGAAGTTCCTTGATGATTTTGGATACGAGTGCTTTATCGGCTTTGCCATCCAGCACTTGCATCGAAAATTTCATCGCATCCTTCAATGACATTTCGGCTACACCGTTTTCGGCCAAAAAGAAGCGAACTTCCCGTTCATCCATCATCTTAGGCACATAAGCCTCCAAAATTGCCAACTTTTTCTGATTTTCTTCAATTAGGTCCGTGCGTTCAACTTGCTTTGCAAAAGCGATCGCTTCATTGGTTTTTTTTATGTCCTTCATAAAAACATGGATTTCCTCTGCTTCAGTCATTTCGCGCTTGTTGTCGATAATGAAAGAATCGTATTCCGTTTTGATCAGGCGGAGGACATCTGCCTTCAACGTGTCTTTGTCTTTCCTTGCTTGGATGAAGTCTTTGTTGACTGTTTCTTTCAATGTCATGATTACTGAGCTCCTCTCCGAAATTAGTTATAGACCGCCCCTCATTATGGATTCTTTCCAAGATCAGCGTCCTCCCTTAATTCTAAGGAATAGAATCGGAATTGGCAAATCTGTAACCATTGGCGTCGTTTCATCATTTTCTGAAAAATTTTACTCTATCTTATTTCATCTACTTGAAAACCTATTATCGTGTTAAGGAAGCATCATCAGATGAATTTCACCAAAAACAGAAATGCTGATTTAACAGCATTTCTGTTTTTGGTGGTATGAAACAATCAGACAGTTTGTTTATTTCAGCAATTCGTACATGGCTAACCTCGTTAACCCTTAATAAATCAAGCTTTCTAGCATGAAAAAGAAAAATATCCCGGGAAAATTCCGAGTAACAAAAGTCCGGGCAGGGCTTTTTTTCTTCCTATATTATACTTCCAAATAGATTCAAATAATTTAGTTATAAAACGTGTGTAAAAATATAGACTGATTAACCTTAGGGGGATAAAGACCAGTCTCACTTATACTATACGCCTTTTGTTGTATTTCATTTTTATTCATACGTAATTTTTCGAAATAAGGTACTCTATGTAATACTCTGAAAAGTAACATATACATTTAATGCTAGAACTTAGTTCAACTATTTTTATCCCCCGTAAAATAAGCTACTGTTCCCGTAATTGCACTAGATATTATAGGTCCTGTAATTACCCATACATCTTTAGCAGATGCGGGGTTTACTATTAGTGAATATCCACCAATAAGTATAAGCAACACACACACAGTACCCACAAACCAAAGAATTCCTATTTTTGTTTTCACATCACCATTGGCTTTAATTTGAGAAGTTGAATTTTTATTTTCTGCCGACATGGCAGCTAACCAAGCCTCGTAGTGGGGATTATTAGTGCCGCTTTCCATGTCCAAGGCAGATTTGAACAAATTCTGTTCATCCGTAACTGATCCAACGCTGGAACTTGTAAATTTTTCTGCCATTAAATCAACTCCATAATTCCAGATTGAACGAATTTCGATTTGTGTGCTTCAATCGTTGATAGTAGTAGACTTAATTCTAATGAGTTAACAGGTATATTATTAAAATCTCGCCTAATAACTATACCTTCTTGGGTTCCGTTTATTTCTCCTTTAGAAATTTCTACCACATCGTTTAGAGTCAAGTTTTCATATGAACTCCTGGAGTTGTATCTGATTGATAGTTCTTCTAAATTTTGTTTTTGTTTTTCATTCTTAATGAATTTTGTTTGAATCTCCGAAATAGGATTTGTTTTCTGAATAAAATATGTACCCACAAAACCAAATCGGGTTATTTCTTTCATTTCTAAAATCACACGCGAAAAATTCTTTACCTGATTTAAAAACTTTTCAATATTAACTGAGAAAGATTCACTTGATTGGGCCAAATTAACAACTAAATCTATCCGGGTTTTTGAAATATTACATACATAGACACCATTTGAGCTTCGCATTATCACGCTCGGAAATTCCGCCGGAGCATCAGACGGTATTGGTATTATCGTAGGCATTTGATCAAATAAACCGCCCATAACATCATCTATTTTACCTACTAATCTATCGGGACGGTTTTCTATTCCTTTAAAAAATAAAGCCATTTGTAACTGTACGATTTTTTCTTTAGCCATTAAAGTACCTCCTTAAGTCTTCAATTAAGAAGTATACCCTAATAAAGCCGCTAATTAAACATTGAATTCAACAAAAATTGAAGCGATATAATAAAAACAGGTGGATAAAGTACAATTCGTATATATTTATTTTTCATATTTTCCTCCAAATAATTTAATACCAATACATGTATTAGCATTTGTTACATCCAATATTCCCTTTACATGAAATGCTTTTCAAGCATCGCGCCTTTAGACTCATCATACCGAATTGCCACGCGGTCAACGTTGCCTTCCAGATCCACAACAATTAATCCCTGCCCCTTGTCGCCCAGAACCAAACAAGAACATGCCTCTTCAATAGCAATCACATTACCGGCTTTGTATGGCCCATTTTCCGGATAAACAATCCAGGTCTGTCCTGCAGGCAAGTGCAGCGTTGAGGATACGACAGCCGGCTCTCTTTCGACTGCCCGTTTATCGATCCACCCTAGACTGGTGTTGAGATATTCGCCTGAGGCGTTCTCCTCTATTACAGGAATCGTTTTTCCAATAAACGCATCTGTTGTGCCCCAATTCGTGAAGCCTGGTTCGCCCCACGGCCGGGAATCGATCGAATAGCCACCGGCTTTCACGATGCCGTTATAGCTCACTGGCACGCGTGCAGGAACATCAATCAGAGCCCGCTTATCAATCCACCCAACTTTCACGCCATTGGCATATTCTCCGCTGCCGTTCTCCTCGTAGACTGAGATTGTATTTCCGATGATATCATCTGTTTTACCCCAATTAACCAGACCAGGCTCTCCCCAGGGTTTGCTATCAATCGAATAACCAGGATAGGCCACCATCTTGTTATAAGTCACAGGGACGCGCATCGGCGCAATCGATTCTGAAGCTGCAGCTGCAGATTGCCCCAACCTCGCGCGGAATGCATCCATCTGTTCTTTCGAATAACCAGGGCAAGCGGAATTATTATAAACTTCCCAATGTCCCTTGACTTTGCTTGCTGGCACGCTCAAATCACCCATGATCTTACGCGTCAGCCACTCATGTGCATCAATTTGCGCTTGTGAGTAATCATTGCCGTTCCCAGCCTCCACGCTGATATGAACGCAATAGCCGTTATTATTATAGACTCCCCAAGTAATTCGCTCGTAGTCGTAGTTCTGCCAGATATTACCATCGGCGTCGATGTAGAAATGATAGCCGCCACGGTCCCAACCGAGCGTATTTTCCCAATATTCTTCATGACCCGTGATAAATTTACGAAGCTTGCGCATAACTGCAGAATAGTGCCATACGATCGTTGTGATTGCCGATCGGTTGCGATCCTTGCTTTGGCCACCTAGTGCGGAAGCGCGTCTATCATTGATTACATAACCCATCATTTACCCTCCTTAAGCGTCTTCGTAGCTGCGTCCCACATGCCTGATGCGGATGCCCCGTACAGCAATCCCTCAAACGCATTGACAAAGATATCACCATTGTACATAAAGCCGTAGAGAGCTCCGAATAGCGCCCCAAAAACTACGGCCACAAATGCCAGATACTTGCTTTCCAGTCCAGCACGTTTTGCCATTTCCACGGCAATCATGGTAATCGGCGCAATAAAAATATTAAATTCCATTTTCTTGATCCCCTTTCAGGATGGCATTCTCGATCTTCAACTCATCATTTTCTTCCCGCAGCATTTCGACTTCATCCTCTAACTTCTCGACAATCACCTTGTACCCGTTGATATCCTTGACGTACTTGTTTTCAATATCCTTGATTTGCGTTTTTAATTGTTTGACCTCATCACTCAAAGCATCTACCTGTTCTTTGTAGAAGGTAAAAAGCTTAGTGATATTTTCTGTGTATTGCTGCTCTACTGATCCATTAGTTTGTTTATTCGCGACCGAGTAAGTGACCATGCCGGTGACAGCACTTGCGATAATTGCGGATATCCATTCCATTGCCCACGCTCCTTTTCCATAATAAAAAGGCTGCCCAGGAGGACAACCCTCTTTTAAAACTATTTGTCCAGATCTTTTTTACGCAACGCTTCAGCTAATTCGAATCGACTAATAGCCTCTTCTACTGTGCCAAAGGTTACAGAACTGTCAAACAGCCAATCACCCATTTTAAACATGCTTTCACCTCATCTCTTTTTTCTTTACATTCACTAATATAGCAAAGGTATAAGGAGTTAAGCTGAAATCATGATTTTTTATTGGCCAAATTTACATACATTCTTTGGGTTTTGCAACTACATTATTATTCGAATGTTTCTTATAGAGTGTAGTAAATCCAAGCTAAAATTTGATACGCCATCGACCAGTAGCATTGAATACCTGGGTGGTTAATATCCGTTCCACCTACGCTGACCTCTTTTCCAGTTTCTAAATCAATATCTTTTCTGGTAGAAGAGAATGAAGTTAAAGAATGAGTGAAATAAGTAGGGATGAAGTATTTAGTTGTCTGCGATGCTAGAGTACCTAGCGCAGTTTGAACTATTTTATTCATATCGTACTTGAACTCGTTAGACCCTACACTCATGGGTGAAACGTCTGCCACATCGGACCATTTCTCAGGAAACATCGGACCCATCATTCTTGTAGTAATGAACCCGGCCTTAATTGCCGGATACTCAGCAGCAATAGCGTTCATGATTTTAAGATTATCGTCCGCGGTCAACTGAGCTGTCATAACACCACCAAAGTGCCATCTATCGTTCTCACCGACTTCTAAAGTGATATGCGTAGGTGTGCAAACGTCATAGGCAGTCGCATCGGTTACGTGAGAACCAGCAGTGCTTCCAACCACCAATCTAGTTACCCCATCATCAGCTAAAGTCTTATATCTCGCTAAATATTTGGTAAGTGAGAATGCATAGTCACCAGTAGCTTTTGCAACAGCTTTATCAAAGAATGGATTTGAAGGGTTGTCCATCAAATAATTCATCTTGGTATCAATAAGTGTTTTTTGTTCTGCACTTCCAGCATACGCTCCACTGACTTCTGCATACTTAGCATCTAACCAAGCCCATAAGTTAGCCGTATAATCCCAATGATATTTACCATGAGGTGTCTGTGCGATCAGAAGTTTCTGAGCATTGGTTCCGGTATACGTCTCATACGCAACACCTTCGTCATATGTTCCGTCGATAGCGATCTTTCTTCCTAGCCCTAAACTATCCCAAGCATCTACGCCGGCAAAAGAAGTTGTAGTGCTACCGGATGTAATTGTGTGAAGCATATGTCTAAGATAATTGACTGTACACCAACTACCTCTGCCCTCAGCACAGTTTCGAATCGAAATGGATTGCCCCTTATACGTCGCAGGCGGATTGTCCGTTCGATTTCCCGTTCCGATTAAGGCTACTTTAATGGAATTGTCTCCCATATCAATATTGTCCATCATGGCTAACTCTTTCACGATTGCATTGTAACAACCGCCGCCTCTAAGAACTCCATCGGTCTGAGCGATATTATTGGCTGTCATACTGTCACCAATTGCTAGATATCTAATAGCCTTGTTTTTTGCGTTACTTGCTTTAGTCTTCACTAGGTTGTATGCGAATGTTTTATCTTTGTACCCATTTCCACCTAGCACGTGAGTCATCGCTACATTTTCTTTAGTCGCTACATTCTTCACGTGACTTTGAACGTTTACTGCTCTAGCGTCATCTAGGCTCATGTCTAGCTTAGCGCGAAGTAGTGAGTCTGGATAAAGGTGTTGAACATAGTCCCTTGAGTAGAAGCCTGAACTGTCATTGTCAGATGCGAAGATGTATGCCGGAGCATTGTACTCATAGTCGACGGCTGCATTAGGTGTAGCAGCTAGTAGGTCAGCTTCAAGCTTAATAATTTTATCTTTCAAAGTATATGGGACTCGTTCTAATTTAGGTGGATTAGGTTGACCGTAAGCAGAACCTCTGAAGAAATATTCATTTCCGCCCGCAACAAATTCATAGTATGAAGGATTGCCCGCAGCCGTTCCGCTAATTGTTCGAATGAGCACTTTATTCGCGTCATACATTGCAATACATCTAGCGTCACTGAAGTATGCAGTCCATCCGTATTTTTGACCTGGAACAATAGCGATATAGTCTGTATATTTGTCGCCCGAGAAGCCAGTAGCCGTTCCCCCTGTAGCGGTTATGTATCCTTGGGATCCCATAACTGAATTACTTATCAAAACATTAGTATATATATATCTCGTATCCAAACGACTGATTCAGTTTCAATAAATTGGCGTCTATTGCTGCCTTGGATTTGGTATATGCCTCAGTTGCAAATACTGACCTAACGAGTGTGACTAGTGCAGTAGCTGAATCTGAGGATACCCTAATAAACTTAGCGGCTCCTGAGTGGAATAAGAAAGCACCTTCTCCTTGAGACTGCCATGTATAGCCGTAACTACTTCCGGGATACCCGGCGATAAAATTGTAACTAGCATCATACAATACGAAACTTCTAGCGTCTGACGTTCGACTCTTGAGCAAGTATATAGTATCAGATTTTACTGGTATGTAATCTGTTGTGAACCCAGATGTATGCGTCTCGAATACCCCGTCAGCTTTCAAGAACTGACCCAATATTGCATAGGCATTTGAACTATATACTAACTCATCGGCTACACTCTTTTTGACGATACCCGTTTCAGTTGCGTTAGCCGCGATAGCTGCCGCATTAGTTCCGTCAACAGCTATTAAATCTGAGATAAGTTTACTACCTAAATCTACTACAGAGAATGGATATGCAGGGTCAATCATATATCCGAATCTTGCATAAGTTGCTCCAGTTGGTGCTTTAGCTAGTTTGTCATAATAATACTCAGTTGCTCCGGCTATTCCTGATATATAACTTCCTTCAGTGTTAGATGAGTAGAATGCCATTGACAGCCTTCCGCCACCTTGAACTCTACCTCGATAGTAGTAATAGTTTCCAGCGGTTACGGGAATAAAGCCAGTATAGGCATCAACGGGTTGAGATGAGGCGGTTTTTATCAATCCATCGGTAGCGTTGATGTAAGCTCCTGAACCTACGAAATTTTTCTTGTCCGCTATACGAACGATACTTACACCTAACAGTTTAGCAAGAGCGGTCAAGGAGTCACCAATATCATTAAGTGATTTTTCTGGCATTTCGATTGCTTGGTAGGCACCGCCATCAGCCCACGCCGTACTATTCCAGAAATAGCGATGATAGTTTGCATCTTCGCCTTTAGCAGTCACTGCGAATGCAGCTGTTACCCCGGTGGTTCCCGCTCCAAATGTAGGTACGCTTCTTACGCCAGCACTAGAAGCCGTAAATATAACGATTGCACCAGTGCCTCCAGTAGCCCATCCGGGATATACCGCTGCTCTTATTGCTGCTGCAACTAATGCAGTTGTCGTCTGCACCGTCGGATCTACCGCTACTGTTTTCGCCACCCCGTTGAGTGTGATGGTAACATTACTAGCCACCGTTGGAATTCCTGTGACTGTCAGCGTGTCAACCTCTGCAACATTCCCAGCTACAATATGATCACGAGTGTCGCCGGTTGGATATGCCTCCAGTAACGAAGCCATGGTCGGCATTGTTTCGCCTAGTCCACGATTAAATCCGTCAATTTGAGTTTCCATTTGGGATACCGATTGCTCCGCAGCATTCAGCCTCACCGGGTACGCCTCATCCAAAGCATCTGCTCGATCCTTAAACTCCTGCTCCACCACATCGATTCGCGCATTCCAGCCATTCACTTCCACGAGCGCATTCTCCAACGCCTTGAAACTAGTCTCACCCTGTATTGCTTCTGGGTTGATCGCACTGTTCTTCACAGTAAGCTTGAAGTTATTGGATTCTATCGGCCTTCCTTCCCCAGGAGGAACGAGCTGCAGGGATGCATTCAGCGGTCCGACATTGGTAAGCATGCCGCTTGTATATTCAATCTCAAAAATCCCTTTTGTGATGTCAACGTCATCGAAAGCATCCAATCCAAACTTGGAAGGATCTCTTACGCTGGTCCAGCCGAGGTTCAATGTATACCCCGTTAAATCCTCTAAGATGCCGGAATTCACAACCTGCACGCGCATAACCCGGCCAGGTTTCGCTTCCGGGTTTTCGAAAAATGTCTTGCCGACCTGGTCCCAAATAATGTCGGTATCAATTATAAATTGTTCCAAGACCAATATGTATCACTCCTTTTTGGCATAACAAAAAGGCAGCCGATTAATCGACTACCTTAGTAAAGTAATTTAGTTAATTTTCCTGAAACCATATCCCTACATCCCAGGTATAGTTCATAATCCGATTGATGTTTGTAATTGCTATAACCAGTCCCACGCTGGTTAGGCTTGTGTTACACATTTTGGTGTTATCCCACTTGTTTTTTAATTGAGATACATCACTATATGAACTAATAAATGAGTTAACCTCTGTCTCATCCTTAAATAAGTGTGGGAATTTATGCATAAAAATATCAGCAAATGAGGAAGAACCTATACTTATAGAGAGGCATCCCGAATACTGCAAGTGTTGATAAAACATTTCCGAATTGGGGATTTCAACAGCCAAAAAATTTACCAACGTTTGATAATAAAAATCGAAAGGCATTTTGAAGGTCGGAACGAAACTGTAATAACGAACCAAGTATATCAAAGTAATTACATCGATTTGTTTGCTTGTCAGCTTTGGGATTACACTTAACGATTCATTCAATGCTATATTTTTAAATGTATTCTCAGTGCTTTTCGTTCTCTCAACTAAAATTTTAACCAATAAATCCGCCATTTCCTGATCACCTAAACGAGCATAAGCTTTTTGAGCTTCAATGATGTCGTATCTGATATCTGGATTCTTAGTATTTTGAATCAAATTCGGATCTTCTTGAACTAATTTATTTAAATAATCAACAACTATTTTTTCTGCTCTTTCGTTAATTAAATGTTCAACGTCTTTTCCCAATTTCATAAATTCAATATGAAATAAATCCATGAACAAGTCCTTTGCCTCAGTGTAGCCCATCCCATAATTGATTGTGGTTGAAAGGTTAACATCTCCCCCAGCCTGATTAACCGTTGAATTATCTCCGCCACTGGCATCCTGTTTATTTCTCATCTTCTTTGCCTCCACTGTTGATGGAAATATTCCCACCTGCTTGATTAATGGTTGAATTTTTCCCGGCTTTGGCTTTTTGCTTGTTCACACTTGCTCCGGAATTCTTTTTAAGGAACAATCCAACTATACCGACAATCATGGTAGCTACAGCGCCTAATAACTCTTTAGTATTCTCTTGAATCCACTCAACCATTTTGAATCCCCCTGTAACATCATTTATAAATATGTTACGTCATTGGTCTCATAATGTCTATTTTATTCGAAATTTGATTAGAGGATAATTCTCCTTGAAATATTTTAAATCACCACAGTTAGAACACCGGTGCTCAATTTTAATTTCAGGCATATAGGAATTATTACCGGTTGGCCGCAGCTCGCCTATTTGGCATTCATCACAGATATAAACAATGCCAAATGGTTCCACTTCTACTTCTTTTTCCAATGATATTCACTCCTCTGTTATCCCTCTAACGTGCTGACTCTTGCTTCCAAAGCTTCAATCCTGGCCAACAACTCCTGGACACCCTTTGTGTTCAATGCAATTGCCTTGTACAAATCAATACTTTTCCCATCGCTTCCTGATATGTATGGGCTATTTTCTGCAATGAAGCCAAGCTGCTTGTTCTCTATTCCAGATTCAACGTTGTAGTTCAAATCGTATTCCACGACTGCTAAACTGGTTATTTTATCCAAAGCACTAATTTCTGTACTCATGATGTTCTGCTTAAAGTCCTCACTTGATCCGACCTCAAACGCTGATGCAGCAATCGGGGCAAATGATAAATCAGAATCGTGTACAACGTGAACCCGATCAATCGTTTGAAAATACATAATTGCGTTCCGCGCTGTGATGCGTTGGTGGTTATAGATGGTTCCGGTCTCAAAATCTTTGTCCATAAAATCTATGTACTTGTCTGATCCGAAACCTCCCCGCAGAATCAGCGAAGTATTTAACGATGTGCCTGTATTGCCTTCACCCGGCTCGAAGATGAAACCTTCTTCTGAATATCTTAAACGCCTCACCTTGGTTCCGTTTTGATAATAGATTTCCCCCTGATCAAACACCAAAATATCTCCAGTTGTCGGGTTCGTGAACTGCATGATGCTGGCGATAAGGTTTAACCAGAAGTTGGCTCCGGAGATACTAGCTGTCGTCAAAGCGTTCAAATTCAGATTTATTGCATTGATGTTGGCGAAGTTTACTGTCCCACCAAGCGAGTCGGCAGAGTAGGCCTCCTTATTCCAGTACGCGCCATCATAGACATACATCTCTATTTCCCCATCACCGACTGGCTTATACCACACATCGTTTTTGCTCATCCCTTCCAGCGGTTCGTCTGCCCCTCTGAAAATGCGATTCTTTACGTTCGCTGCTTTCTCGATGGTGTTGGTAAGCGATACAGTAACCTCTTTTACTAAGTCTTTGTAACCACTCTTCAAGTCATCATAAAAGCTCGTTCTTACGGAGCCGACCTTCAGTGATTGGTTTTTCTCCCTGAGTACATCAAACACTATTTGCGTCACCTTCGCGGTTAGGTTTACATCAAACTGCTTTGAGTAAACAGTTATAGTGTCGCACACTTCGACATTCTCAAATGACTTGAATTGTTCATACTCGCTGCTGTCAGACAAGTCATCCAGATCCACATCCATCGCTACACTTGGTTTATCAATCCCAGCATTTTCAATAAAATAATTAGAAGCTGCAGTATTCAAACTAGCGAGATCCGTCACTCGATCATCACTAGAATAATCGACCGGCAGAATCATTGTGACCGGGTAATTGTTCGCGTACTGAGAAATGACAAGGCTGCCGATAACGGTCTCTTCCGCCTCGCTTCCTTCAGGAGTGTGTGTAAAATAGGGCAGAATCTGTGTTACTAAACCTTTAGTTGAATACTCTGCTTCCAGTCCTGTCAGGTTTTTACCGTGGCGAATCGTTGCAACATTATTTCTGCCGCGCCTAGCATATAGCCAAATAAAATCATTTCCCCGTTTTATCTCTCCCCCGAACACATCCAACAAAGACCCCTCTTCGCCAGCTATGCAATTTAATGGGTTCCGCATCTTCCAATCAATGCTATTAGTTGCATTGATATCCGAATGAAACATGAAATCAGTAGGTTGAATTAAACTATTCTTCATCACATCAAGAGCCGTTTGTGGCGTAACATCATTGGAAACAACGCTTTGAACTAAATTACCGCCAAGGTCATTGGAGATGCTTGTCGCGTAAACGGACAAGACTTGTGTTATCGTATCTAGCTGCCGTTCATAGATCCTAAAAAGATGTAAATCATCAACTGAATTGGGCTTTGCCTTTACCAGACATAACTCTTGGATCTCTGCGTAATGCAAGCCAGATGCCGGATATTCCAGATAAAGTTCAAATTCGCCGTTACGTTCTTCAGTCACTTCACACGCAATTGTCTCCGACAATGCCCCGATGCCATTATGATTAAAGTCTGTTTCACCTGCTTTGTATAGAATCGGCTTCATACGAGAGATCTCCATTTCGGTTTGATTTTAATTGCGGTGACTCCTGCACCAGTCCAAGTAATGACATTATTTCCAGGAAAAAAGACAGGAAAATCAATAGAATACATCTTGCTATTCTCGTTCACTAGCAGACCGTTCACAGTTTTATAACAGTGTTGGATTTCGCTATCCAGGATGACCTCATCAACGATATTTTTGACCACATACTCTATGCCGTTTATCGTTAGCGTGCAATCACCGCTGCCTTGGATAGTGATCAACGGCTCAGCTTCATACGGTGTTGGATTTAAAATTGTTGAACTACCCAGTAACTCATAAGTGCCGCTGCCGATTAAGTATTTGAACGGCTTCACAGAAAAAGTTACTTCAAATACATCAAAGTGCCGGAATGTACTATTTCCCTTGAAACGAGGATATTCGGTATTGATCACCTTGTAGATTTTTTCAGAATCAAAATATGGGATGAATTCCACATATCGGTTAAACAAAAAAGAAGCTGCCACTCTGCTCCGTTGCAGCGGCAAATCTTCTTCATCATCCGTCATATAAAAAATTTCTAGATCCATCTGCGTATTGCTGTAGGACCCGTCATCAAAAGGGATTGCACCATTAACACCAGGAATCTCTTTTAATTCGATCTTCCTGTTCGGCGTTTCAATTATGGGACGTTCAGATATGAGCGCTCCGATATCATCGCTATGCACACCATTCAAATAAAAGCTTCCTGGTTTCAATGCACCTTCTCCCCTCTATTGATAATCTTTCGATCATTCATATTTTTAAGTTCTCGTGATATTTTTTCAGTAATGTTTTTAACAGTCTTGTTCGGCAATTCACCGTAAGCCGTAATGTTGAAATGGTTATGGATTTCAGTAGTGGTATGGCTTGAATTATCGACATTATTTGATCCGGTATTTTCGCCGAACGACTCTCTTTTCCCAAAACTAGCAATCAGTCTTTGCGCTTCTGTGCTGCCTTCCACACCTGTTGCAAAGTGTGGGATGTCCATCCTGAAGTGTTGAATACTTGGCCAAATTTTCGTCCCTTTTGGCAGGTTCGGATAAAATGTATCTGTGTCCGGGGAAATTCCAAAGTATCCACTAGGCGTAAGAAATGGTTCTTCACGCCCGCCATCTCCGAGTACGGCAGGGCCACCTCTAAAGCTGTCATCACCGGTTGCTCTATACCCAACGCCTTGTTGTCCGGTTGGACTTGTTGCCGTATAAACCCGATTCTCTTGGACGTTGATATAGACCTGTTCGTCAGGAATATTGTAGAGTCGTTGTTGTAAATCAGCAATAGCTTGTAAAGCAGGTGATACGTCAATGTTTATTGTTTTTGCAGGGATACCTGTACGGTTGTAATATTCTAAAGCCCACTGTAGAGCGCCGACTTTATCCTGAACAAATCCGAGAGAACCAATCTGAGAAGCTGCACTTTCGGATAATGCTCCCGATTGCTCAAGAGATGCAATAGCAACTTCAGATACCATGTTTCTCATGTTGGCGGAGAGAGCGTCTTGTCCTTCTGCAATCTCAGTCATGCTCTTGCCGCTACTCTCAGATAAAGTAATATAACTGTCGATCATACTGGCGGTTTCTTCAGCTGTTAGTTGTCGGTTTTCCAAGGAAGCCGCTGCAATTATCGCATTAATTTCATCGTTGGCGCTCTGCGTAATTTGAGTTAGCATAGCGTAGTGCATGCCGTTTTCCATCACACGTTTTTCATACTCAGCTTGAGTCATGACGCCATTTGCAAGCATTTCATCAAGTCGCGCTTGCTCAGCATCCTTTTGAGCAGTTAGTCCAGTTATGATTTCTTCTGTGACAGCGTTATTGGCATTTATCGTTGCGTTCGCCAATTCCTCCGTGACGACTTTCCCAGCCGTAAAGGTGGACAAAATCTCGGCCATCGTGTTTCCGATTGTCAAAGAATAATTGTTGTAACTTTCTTCAATCTCACTGATTTGATCATCTGTCATTTTTAGTTCTTTTAATTTATCCTTCACCACTTTACAAGTAATTAATGCCTGCTGAATAAATCCCTATTTTTAGCTTACGGCTTCATTAGGGGTTCAATTCTAGGGAAGCTCATCCATTGGATGAAAGTCAAAAAAATGCGCAATGAAACCTTGGACAGGTTCATTGTAAGGATGGATAAAGCAATCACACAGAGACTGGTCTCTTCAAGGCGTGTTCGAATAAGCCTGAGCCCGTACTTTCTTTTCGCCAGGCTGAAGCCTCTTTCGACCTCTACTCGATCGCAGTTGTCGCTGTATTCTTGTTTTTTGTCAATCTTTTGATCCTTCTTGGGCCTGCCGAGCGACGGTCCGGATAATCGGATTCCGAGTTCTTTGCAGTAGCTTAAGTTTGTGCGATTTCGGTATATTTTATCCGCCAAAACTCGTTCAGGATACACTCCCATCCGTTCTTTGTAGCGTTCCACCGCAACTATGAGGCATTCGCTCTCGTTGTAGGCATCGAAGGAAATTTTCTCGATTCGGGCGTATCCATTGGTTATGCTCATGTCCAGTTTGGCTCCGAATTCCACCGGGTTCTTGGCTTTTCCGCGGACAATTGGGCGGATAAATGGCTGGCTGATACTGACGATGCGATCCTGCACTTTGTGCGTCCTACTTGTGTGCATGTAGAGCTG
>NZ_FOQC01000039.1 GCF_900113645.1 Trichococcus flocculiformis | reverse complement strand
CAAAATTAATCTCTTTATCACAAGATTGGCTGATGGACCAAACCCCTTAACTTTTGGCACCTGAGCCCTCTAAAAAAAGAGAACCAATTAACTAAACAAACAGCGGAGCGTACTCTTGACAATCCGAATGGCCAATGGTTTAAAATTTTCTGAGCCAAGGGCTACTTTGTGCTGCTCCTTTTGTATACCGTCGCCCTTGACGGCAAAGGAAAAAACCATTGGCTCGGTTGTCAAGAGTGTTTGTTTCACCAAACTTTGAATAGCAGGACTTGGTTTTTCACATCACCTCGTTATTTGGGGCAGTTTCCATAGAATTTTTGGCACTACCGGTCATGACGTGTTCACCTTACAATTATATACCACACGTCAAAACATAAGGCAGATAATCTGCATATTTTATAAGTAGAGGTTTCACTCATGGGAGCGCCGTACTATTTTTTGTGCGAAAAAAGAGGTCGCAGATGTGATATGATGAAGAAGTCATTTCTGACGGTTTGCCATTGCTTCCTTGAGTGAAGGCAAGCCCGTTCAGAAATATTCGGTTAATAAGAAAAGATAAACAATTAAGGATGGATGCAAGTGGTGGATAAAGAATTACTGTATGGAACACTGAAAAAATATTTCGGCTACGACAGCTTCAGGGAGGGCCAAGAGGAACTGATCACGAACACCCTGCAGGGGAAAGACGTGCTCGGGATCATGCCGACGAGCGGAGGGAAGTCGCTCTGCTATCAATTGCCGGCGTTGCTGCTGGACGGCATGACGATCGTCGTTTCCCCGCTCGTATCCTTGATGAAGGATCAGGTGGACAGCCTGCGGGAAATGGGGATTGCCGCGGCATACCTGAACAGTACGCTTTCAAGAGAAGAGTTTCTGCAATTGATGGACGACATGCGCTCCGGACAGCTCAAGCTGCTCTACATCGCGCCAGAACGGATAGACAATGAGTCATTCATGAATGCTCTGCGCTTTGTGAATGTGCCGTTGCTGGTGGTCGATGAGGCCCACTGTATCTCACAGTGGGGTAGCGATTTCCGGCCTTCCTACCAAGGTGTGGCCCGTCTCTACGATGTTTTCGACAGACGTCCGAGGGTTGCCGCCTTCACCGCAACTGCCACCGAACCGGTCCAGGACGATATTATGATCCAGCTGCGCCTGCAACAGCCGTTCCGCTTGGTGACGGGATTTGACCGCAGCAATTTGGCCTTCAGCGTGGAAAAGCCCGCCGATAAGTTCAAGTTTCTCGTGAAGGACCTCAACCCGAAGGAAGCGAGCATCATCTATTGTTCGACCAGAAAAAATGTGGAATCGGTCCAGAAGAAATTGGAACAAAAAGGCTTTGCTGTGACGCTGTACCATGCCGGGCTGCCGGAACACGAGCGCCAGCGGAACCAGGATGATTTCCTGTTCGACCGCAAACCGATCATGGTCGCAACGAATGCTTTCGGGATGGGGATCGACAAAAGCAATGTGCGGACCGTTTACCACTACAACATGCCCAAAAACATCGAAAGCTATTACCAAGAAGCCGGAAGGGCGGGGCGTGACGGCGAGGAAGCGCGTGTCATCCTGCTGTTTTCGACGCAGGACATCATCATCAACCAGTTGCTGAACAGCAAGACGAACGACAGCGAAGCGACCAATAAATTGAACAAGATGATCAATTACTGTTACACGAACCAATGTCTGCGCCGGTACATCCTGGAATATTTCGGCGAAACGACAGCTGAGCTGAATTGCCAACACTGCTCCAACTGCCTACACCGCACGGAGCAGATAGACATCACCGAAGAAGCCCAAAAAATCCTGTCCTGCGTTGTGCGGGTGCGCGGACGTTACGGCGTCCAGAAAATCATCGGCATCCTGACGGGAAGCAAACAGAAGGGCATCACCGATTTCGGGCTGGATAAGCTGAAGACGTACGGCCTCATGAGCGCCTATAATGATGGGGAAATCCGCGAAATGATCGGGGTATTGATCGCTGATGAATACCTGCAGGTGACGGGCAATCAGTATCCTTTGATCCAAGTCACTCCAAAAGCGCTGGAAGTACTGAAGGAAGGGAAAAAAATCGGGATGTCCTATGCGGTCGAGACCGGCAGGGGCACCGCCAAACAGAGCGGAGGCGGCTTGTACGATACCGAGCTGTTCGACCGACTGCGCAGTGTCCGTACGGAAATGGCGAATGAGCATGGGATCCCTTCCTATATCGTCTTTTCGGACAGCACGCTGCATGAGATGGCCCGCAACTTTCCGACCGACGATCACGCCTTCCTTCGCCTGTCGGGAGTCGGCGAAACGAAGTTGGAGCGCTACGGCGAAGTGTTCATGGGCGTCATTTCCGATTATCTGAAGGAGTTTCCTGATGCCCAAGCGGTTCTGCAGCAAAAACAATTGGAGCAGAAAGAGCTGGCAGGCAATCCGGAAACCGCGGAAAAACGCCCGAAACCGGCTCAGAAAAATTACGCCGGCACTACTTTTGAGGAAACCTATCGTCTGTATCAAGAAGGCAAGACGGTCGAGGAAATCATCGCCAGCAGAGGCTTGGCGCGGATGACCATCGAAAATCATTTCCGTCATTTGGCCGAACAGTCGGCCTACGAAATGCGTTTGACGGATTTCGTCACGGATGAGCAGGCGAAGGCCATCACCAGGGCGATCGAAGAAGCCGAAGACCAGCATCTGAAACCCCTAAAGGAAAAGCTGGGGGACGACTACAGCTACTTCCAGATCGGGATGGTGCTGGCTTTCCGGAAAAGAGAACAGTAGAATGACTTAGAACAAGTTTGGGGTCGCTTCATTTTGAAGCTGCCCTGAACTTTTTGTAGTTATCCGGGTCTTTGGCCCGCTTGTGTTTTTTTTAACGGGGTAATGTTTGGTATAATGTAGAAAAGAGAGCGGTTACGGATGGACGCTCCATTATCTGTCGCTTACGGTCCTGCCGGGAGGGATTATTATGAGAAGGAACATTTTATTTATTCTGTTGGGGTTGTTGATTTTTGCTGGATTAGCCCCTGACCGCATCGCGGCTCCAGCATATTCGTTGGAGAACGGTACAGCTGTCGAAAAAAGTTTGCTGGGACTTTACCATCCGGCATACATAAATATAGAGGGGATGCTTGCCGAAACGGGCAAGGATCATATCACACAACAAACAAGAAGTGTGGCTGCCCTTTCGGGGGCGCAGAAAATCCCGCTATCCTCGGCAACAGCCAGCAACGCTGAATTAGTTTATACGACTTACTTACAGGACAGCGGTTGGCAGCCCGAAGTGCAGGAAGGCGCAATCAGCGGTGGGGCGGCTTTGCCGCTCGAAGCTGTCCGGGTGCACTTGACCCATTTGGCTGAAGCAGGCAGCGTTTCATATCGGACTTATCGTCAGGACAGCGGTTGGTCGGGCTATGCCAAAAATGGCGAGGCAGCCGGAGTGACTGGTGCAGGTGAAGCGATCGAAGCCGTTCAATTCAAGCTGACGGGTGCTTTGGCGGCTCAATACGATCTTTATTACCGAGTGCAAACGGGCCGTTTCGGGTGGCTCGATTGGGCCGGAAACGGTGAAACAGCCGGAACGGAGGGTTTCCGCTATCCGGTCGAAGGGGTTGAAATCGTTCTGATGAACAAGGAACAGGCTTTTTCAGGTAAACGTGAGCAGAGCTTCATCAAACGCGTCGAACCGGTCTTGTCCTACAGCAGCTATCTGACGGATTCGGGCTGGCAGGAGCCAGTCCTCAATCCGGAGCAAAGCGGATCTCCGGATTCCTCGCAATCTCTCGAAGGCCTGCAAGCAAAATTGGACTCCCAGCCCTATCCAGGATCGATTTCCTACCGCGCTGCCACAAGTGAAAACGGCTGGTTTGAATGGACGCAGGATGGTTTGGAAGCCGGACTGCCCGGAACAGGCCAACGTATCGAGCGGATCGAAATGCAGCTGACGGATGAACTGGCTGCGTATTATGATATCTATTACCAAGTCCATGTACCGGGATTAGGTTGGCTGGATTGGGCCAAGAACGGGGAGACGGCAGGAACACAAGGCTACGACTATGACGTCAGCGCCGTCCAGATGCAAGTGGTCCAAAAAGACGCTGCAGCACCAGGGGAGACGGCAGTCGCTTTCATGAAATACGTACCGAAACCACCGCCTGTTCCGGTTGTACCATCTGTCCCGACCTATCCGACGGGACCCGATTGGACTGTCCAGGATGGTATCTTCCGGACGAACGCCGGTACCAACTATTATGTTGGTTCCAGCTACATCATCATCAGCATCGCCTACCAGCGCGTCTGGGCCTACATCGGCAGCCAGCGGATTGTCGATGCTCCGGTCATAACCGGAAGGCCTTCGATGCCGACGCCAAGAGGGCTGTTCGCAATCCAACCGTATAAGGAATCACCTAGCGTGCTGGTTGGTGAAGATTACGAATCACCTGTCCAATATTGGATCCCATTTTTGGGGAATGCTTACGGCTTGCATGACGCCTCTTGGCAAACCCAAGGCTTCGGAGGCGACCTCTATCTTTATTTAGGATCGCACGGCTGCGTCAATACCCCGTACTATGCGGTCCAAACGCTCTACAATACCTATTCCGTCGGCACGCCGGTCGTGGTATATTAACCACCAGACGCGGAAAAGCATGGAAAAAATAATGAACAAGCAGGTGAAGGTGTGACGAAGAAAAAGATATTGATGATCGGAACAGGCGGTACGATTGCCTCCAAAATAACGCCGAACGGACTTGATCCTCAACTGACATCAGAAGAGATATTGGCTTTTATTCCCGGTATCTCAGCAATATGCGAGGTCGATACGCTGCAGATCTGCAATATCGACAGCACCAACATCGCGCCTGACATCTGGGTGCTGATGACCGACACCATCAGGGAAAAGTATGAACAATACGACGGGTTTGTCGTTACCCATGGAACCGATACAATGGCCTATACAGCTGCCGCGCTGTCCTACATGATCCAGGATTCCCCAAAACCGATCATCATTACCGGTGCCCAAAAACCGATCAACGTGGAAATCACCGATTCGAAGACGAATCTCTTCGACAGTTTCCTGTACGCAGCGTCCGATTCCGCCAGCGGTGTCCAAATCGTCTTCAACGGGAAGGTCATCCTCGGAACACGGGCAAGGAAGACGCATTCCAAAAGCTTCCAGGCTTTTTCCAGCATCAATTATCCTTATTTGGCGATCATCCAGGATGGACGCGTGATTTCCTACATCACAAAGGACAAAGCACCAGCACCCCGTTTTTATGACATTCTGGATGCGAAGGTCGCGTTGTTCAAGCTGACGCCGGGAGTGGATTCGGAGATTCTTTCGTACATGCTTGAGCGGAACGATGCCATCATCATCGAAAGTTATGGGGTGGGCGGCATTCCTTCAGCACCGGAATACGGATATTTCGAGGTCATCAACCACTGGATCAGAAAAGGCAAGACGGTGGTCATGACGACACAAGTCCCGAATGAGGGCAGCGACATGGAAATATACAAAGTCGGCCACGAACTGAAATCGCGGGTCAATATTTTGGAAGCCTACGACATGATCACCGAAGCGGTCGTATGCAAGCTGATGTGGATCTTGGGACAGACGCAAGATCCGGCCCGGATCAAGGAACTGTTCTATACGACGATCAGCAACGATATCCTGTACTAAAAGAGCGGAAAAGCCATCCACTGCGAGGGCTTTTCCGCTCTTTTCTGTATTTTAGGCGTTATTTTTTTTGGAAGGTCCAAACGCAGTTGCCCCGAATAACCTACCTCCTTAAGCAATCTAAAACCCATAGCTTCCGGAGGAAAATGAAGAAAAACCATAGGAAAGTGGTCCAGTAACTCATTTTCAGGTGTTCCCAGACACTCTCATTCACGGGGACGAAAGGGGCCGCCCAGTTGGTTTTCCCAAGCCATGCGAATGCGAAGTGGGTGAGGCCGCCGAACATCAGTATGAACGGGATGCCGGCAACAAAGGAACGGTTGACGAATGTATCGGATCGGAAAACTCTCTTTTCGGTCATCGCAAGGACCTCTTTCTCTCGGATCAGTAATCGGCAGATGGCAGGTGGATGAAGCATCCTTCGTGATCATTTTACCACGCGTTGGCCCTGACTTCATCTAACTCAGCTGCATGCCAAAAACACCCCGCAGCATGGCTGTTCCTGATTGGAACTGCCATGCTGCGGGGTGTTTCACATGTTTGCAAAGCGTTCCATGCATCCAAAAATGATGGCTAGCTTCACGGGTTAGCCCTTCGGAAAAAAGAATAAGGAACCTCTTGTCTCTGCGAGCCAAGACATACTGTTTGACTTGTCATGGTTCTTGCCATCTTTGATGGCTTAGAAACATGATACAACTGACCGGTACGGTCACGTTGATTCCTTTGTTTCGGAAGTCTCTCAGCAATTGCGCTCTTCGATGCTCAGTTGCATGGGACTCTAAGGGATTCATCCCTTAGAGGCATGATACACTTGACCGATTAGGTCACAGTGTTTCCTTAATCAGGGCTGAACGAACCCGTTCCGCTTTTCTTAAAAGATTTATTCGAGCTCGAATGCTCCGGTATAAAGCTGATAATATTTTCCTTGTTCGCCGATCAATTTCTCATGATCACCGCGTTCAATGATCCGGCCTTGCTCCATCAGCATGATTACATCTGCATTCTGGATAGTGGACAGGCGGTGGGCGATGACGAAAACAGTCCGTCCTTGCATCAACGCATCCATGCCGCGCTGCACGATCGATTCTGTTCGTGTGTCGATGCTGGAGGTTGCTTCATCCAGTATCATGACGGGAGGATCGGCAACGGCTGCACGAGCAATCGAAAGCAATTGCTTTTGGCCTTGAGAAAGGCCTTCGCCGTCGCCGGAAATGACGGTCTGGTATCCCAGCGGCAGACGGGAGATGAAGTCATCGGCATTCGCCAAACGCGCTGCCGCATAAACGTCTTCATCGGATGCGTGCAGATTGCCGTAACGGATATTTTCCAGAATCGTTCCGGTAAAGAGGTTGGTGTCCTGTAACACGATACCAAGGGAACGGCGCAGGTCATTTTTCTTGATGTCGGCGATGTCGATGCCATCATAAACAATTTTTCCGTCCTGGATGTCATAGAAACGGTTGATCAGGTTCGTGATGGTCGTTTTGCCGGCTCCCGTCGATCCCACAAAAGCGACTTTCTCGCCGGGATGGGCATAAAGGTTGATGTCGTGCAGAATCTGCTTGTCGGGATTGTAGGAGAAGTCGACGTCAAAGAATCGGACATCCCCGGTCAGCTGGGTATAGCGGACCGACCCGTCGGACTCAGGCACTTTCCATGCCCAAAGTCCGGTATGATTTTCGGCTTCCATCAGTTCATTACCGACCATGGTCACATTTACTAAGGTTACGGTGCCTTCATCCAATTCAGGCTTTTCATCCATCAATTCAAAGATCCGCTCAGCCCCTGCCAATGCCATCACGATGGATGAAACTTGTTGGGAAATCTGATTGACCGGCATCGTGAAGGAACGGCTCAACTGCAGGAAGGAAGCGATCGCACCCAATGTCAGGCCGCCGATGCCCGAGACAGCCATGGCGCCTCCGAACATGGCGATCAGAGCATATTGCAAGTATCCTAGATTTCCCAGGATAGGCATCAGAATATTCGCATAGATATTTGCATTCGTCGCGCTCTCGCGCAACTCGTCGTTGAGGTTATCGAAACGTTCCTTGGATTCCGTTTCGCGTCCAAAAACTTTTACTTCTTTTTGCCCATGCATCATTTCCTCGATATAGCCGTTCACTTTACCGAGTGTCTGTTGCTGCTTCACGAAGTTGACGGAGCTTTTGCCGCCGATTGTCTTCGTGACGGTGATCGATAAGGCGACCATCACGATGACGATGAGCGTCAACGGAAGACTGACTGCGAGCATCGCAGCGAATACGCTGACGATCGTAACCAGAGAAGAAAAGGCCATTGGGATACTTTGTGAAAGCATCTGGCGTAAAGTATCGATATCGTTGGTATAGCGGCTCATGACATCCCCGTGCGCATGCGTATCAAAATATTTGATAGGCAAGGTCTGCATGTGCGCGAACAGCTCATCGCGGATTTTTTTCTGGATACCTTGTGAAATGGAAACCATCAAGATATTGTAGACATAGGTTGCCACAACACCAATCAGATATATTCCAGCCATCAGCGCGATTGAACGGTACATACTAGTGAAGACCGGATTGGATACGCCCAATAATGGCGTTATATAATCATCGATCAGCGTCTCAAGGAAAAGCGAGCCTGCTACGTTAGCGAGGGCGCTGATGATGATACAGATCAATACAAGACTAAATGTGAATTTATGACCTTTGGAAATATAGGACAGGAGGCGTTTTGTAGTTTTGCCGGCATCTTTGGCCCCACGCCGTTTTGGTTGATTAGGCTTCATCAGCAAGTTGACCTCCTTTTGTTTGTGAATCGTACACTTCTTGGTAAATGGTGTTCGAGGCAAGCAGTTCGTCATGCGTTCCGATGCCGTTGATACTGCCGCTTTCCATCACGATAATTTTGTCGGCATCCTGCACGGAAGAGACGCGTTGGGCAATGATGAATTTGGTTGTGTTCGGGAGTTCCTCCCTGAAAGCAGTCCGGATCAAAGAATCCGTTCGGGTATCCACTGCGCTGGTCGAATCATCCAGAATCAGGATCTTCGGTTGCTTCACCAATGCACGCGCAATGCAGAGCCTTTGTCTTTGGCCGCCGGAAACATTTGTACCACCTTCTTCTATATAGGTGTCGTAGCCATCCGGTAGGCGTTGGATGAATTCATCGGCTTGTGCCTGTCTGGCTGCAATCATCAGCTCTTCATCGGTAGCGAAAGGGTTTCCCCAACGCAGATTGTCTTTGATCGTTCCGGAAAACAGGATATTTTTTTGAAGCACCATAGCGACTTCGGCGCGCAATGTCTGCATGTCATAGTCGCGCACATCGACACCGCCGACTTTCACCGTACCGCCGGTGACATCATATAGACGCGGAATAAGGTGGACCATAGAGGTTTTGGCACTACCGGTCCCTCCGATGATGCCTACGGTTTCTCCTGCTTTGACGGAAAAACTGACATCCTTCAAAGCAAGCTTATTCGAATCTTTGCTATAACTGAAACTCACATTTTCGAAGGAGACAGATCCATCGGGAATGACCATAACAGGATTATCGCTGTTTTTCAGATCGCTCTCTTCGCTCAGCACTTCCACAATCCGTTCCGCTGAAGCACGGGAAATCGTGACCATGACGAATACCATCGAAATCATCATCAGACTCATCAGAATTTGGGAAGCGTAAGTGATGAGACTCATCAACTGGCCTGTCGTCATCGAACCGGAGACGATCATGCGCGCACCCAATAATGACAACGTCAAAATGCTTGCGTACATCGTGAACTGCATCAACGGGCTGTTGAAAGCCAAAATCTTTTCGGCTTTGGTGAAATCCTTGTAGATTTTCTTGGAGACGGATTTGAATTTTTCGGTCTCGTGTTCTTCACGGACATAGGACTTGACGACCCGGATGCCATAAAGATTTTCCTGGACGACACGATTCAGTTTGTCATAGGTCCGGAACACTCTCTGGAAAATCGGGAAGGCTTGTGACATGATCAGGTAGAGACCGATACCAAGGAACGGGATCGCGCCAAGGAAGACCATGCCGAGTTCACTGTTGATGCTCAAAGCCATCAGCAATGAGAACACGAGCATAAGCGGTGCCCGGACCATGATCCGGATGATCATCTGGTAAGAGTTCTGGACATTCGTGATGTCCGTCGTCAGACGGGTGATCAGGCTGGATGTCGAGAACTGATCGATATTCGAAAATGAGAAATCCTGGATGTTGTAGTACATATCCTTGCGGATGTTTTTTGCGAAACCAGCCGAAGCTTTTGCCGCATGCAAACCGGAGAGGACCCCGAAACTTAATGAGAATAGGGTGGAGACAATCAAGATCAATCCGATTCGGATAATGAAGGGCATATCTCCTTCGCCGACGCCTCGGTCGATGATCATCGACATCAGAAATGGAATGAGGACTTCGAGAACGACTTCCAAAGTGACATATATAGGGGCGAGGATCGAGTCCTTTTTATACTCTCGTATACTGCCCATGAGTTTTTTTATCATAGCGTTAATCCTTTCCGTAAATAGTGATTGGGTGTTTTTTTTTAAGGATGAGGCAATCATCCTTCTGCATTTTTCGAGATTTTTTCGAGAATCGTCAAAAAAGTGGCGATTTCTTCTTCAGTTAAACCTTTGGATAATTGGTTCTCCACGGTATCAATCACTTGTTCTGAATTTTTTTTTGCTTGCAAAGCCTTATCCGTCAGTATCATTTTCCGCAGTCTGGCGTCGTATGGAACGGTTTCCCGCAGCAGCAAGCCATCCCTTTCCATCGTATTCAGGATGCCTGTGACGGTCGATTTGCGGATGTCGAATTTCTGCTCGAGATCTTTCTGAAAGACGTCTCGCTCTGTGGATTCTTTAGCGATGAAGGAAACGATCGCGAATTGCATGCCGGTTAGGCCATAACCATCATTTTCGTTCAAGTGCCTGTTCATGAGACGCTTTATTTGTTGCCAAAGCGATCTGATCCGGAATCCCAGCAGGTCTGTATTGTTCATTATTTTTCACCACCCATATAGTTCGTGCCCTAACTATATTATGCCTGTTACAATGGATTGTCAATCATCTTGCTTACTTTTAAATCTTTTTTATTTACTAATAATACCGGGTGGGGTATAATATGTTTCGTTGATAAGAAAATAAAGCAAAAATATACAGTTTAAGGAAGGACAGATAAAAAATGAGCACACAAGTAACAGACGCAACATGGCAGAGTGAAGTACAAGAAGGCTTGACATTGATGGATTTTTGGGCGCCTTGGTGCGGCCCTTGCCGCATGCTAGGACCCGTTTTGGAAGAAATCGAAGATGAGATGGACAATAAAGTGAAAATTGTCAAACTGAATATCGACGAGAACCAAATGACAGCTTCTCAATTCGGTATCATGAGCATTCCGACAATGGTGTTGTTCAAAGACGGACAACCGGTTGAGAAACTGACAGGGTACCATCCGAAAGATGTTTTGGTTGATTACCTGGAGACTAAACTAGCGTAATATATTATGAATGGAGGGCTGTCCCGATTTTCGGGGCGGCCCTATTCTGGTCGCCCAGCGCCTGATACCCATGAATACGCGATTGTTTGCCGCCTTCTGGCTGTGATATAATGGGCTATCATGATCAGACAGAAAAATAAATGATTGCACAAAGGCACAGAAGGGCGGAAGTAGATGGGCGAAAGTACATTGTATCAGCATCAGACGCTGGGTGATTTGATGGCGGGGGTATTCGACGGAACTCTGACATTCGAAGAACTGTTGAAGCATGGGGATATCGGCATCGGGACTTTCCATGATTTTGAAGGGGAACTGATCCTGCTTGACGGCATCGCCTATCAAGCGAAGGCGGACGGATCGATTTCGAAAGTCGATCCATCCCAGACAACACCGCATGCGGCGGTGACATTTTTCGAACCGGACCGCGAATACGCTATCGACAGGCCGATGACGTTGAGAAAAGTACGCTCGGACATCGTCAAGCGCGTGCACAGCCGGAATGTGTTCTCGGTCGTCAAAATAACGGGTCATTTCGAATATATGCATACGCGGGCAGTGCCGAAGCAACAGAAGCCTTATCCGCGCTTGATCGAAGCGACGCGTGTCCAGCCGGAGTTCGAGACCTATGACATGCAGGGGACAGCAATCGGCATCTATACGCCGGAATTGTTCGATGGAGTCGCCAAAGGAGGCTTTCATTGTCATTTCATCAGTGACGACCGCAAGTTCGGTGGGCATATCCTCGATTACATCGTGGACAACGCGAAATGCGAAATCCAAACCATCGAAAGCATCACACAACATTTCGCTGTTCAATCCGATGATTTTATGGACAAAGAAATCGACTACCATAACTTAGCGGAAGAAATGGCCGAAGCAGAAGGCTGATAAAGAATAATGGGAAAAAGCGTTGGATAACCTCCGGAGACCGGGATTATCCAACGCTTTTTAAGATTGTGGACTTATTCGATTTTTTCCAAAACAACACGGGCCAACTGCACTTCGATTTCATCGGCGGTGGCGATATCGGGTGAGAAGGCTGTGGCAGTCCCGCAAGCGACGGCTACCCGGAAAGCTTCCAAGGGGTCCCCAGTACGGATAAAGGTCCCTACAAACCCGGCTACCATGGAATCCCCGGAGCCGACCGGATTGGCGACTTCACCGGATAACGGCGGCGCATAGATGACTTCCTGCGGTGTGAAGAGCAGTGCGCCGTCGCCGCCGAGTGAAACGATGGCATGCTGGGCGCCCAATTCAACCAACTGCTTGCCGTAAGGAATAACCTCTTGCCAAGTGGCGAAAGTCCGGCCGAATAATTCGCCTACTTCCTTCTGATTCGGCTTCACGACCAATGGGTGGTATTGCAGGCTGTTCCGCAGCTCATCCTTCGTGATGTCGCAGGCAAAAGGTACGCCTTCCTCATGCAGTGAACGGATTAGCCGTTCATAAAAATCTTTTGGCATGGATGGCAGCTTGCTACCCGACAAAACAACGAAGTCCTGCGTTGAGATGTCTTCGAAGCATTTCATAAAAACAGCGACTTCCTCATCGGTAGCAGCAGGGCCGTAATCGCTGATTTCCGTATCCTGATCCGATTTCAACACTAAGTTGATGCGCGTGCGCTCTTTTATCACTGTAAACTGATTGATGATCTGCATTTCTTCCAAGTAGTCGCGGACAAAATCGCCGGTGAAGCCGCCACGGAATCCTAGCGCAATCGAAGGGATTCCGAGAGCTTTCAGGACGCGCGAAACCATGATGCCTTTGCCGCCGGGAGTGATCAGTTCCTCCTCCATATGATGGGAATGGCCTAAATTAAGATGCGGAACAGTGACGATATAATCGATGGTTGGATTCAAAGTGATTGTATAAATCATTGCGTTTCCTCCTTACCGAAATTCGAAAGGGACCGATACGTATAACTGTTGATTTAAGTATAGCGTTGTTTCCGATCAAACTCAAAAATAAGCCGTGGTTGAGCCCGCTATGGTAATCATTTATCCAAAGAGGAGGCTTTGAGGACCGCTTCGGCGTAGGCCTGTTCGGTTTTGCGTATGAAACGTCGACTCAGTCTCTGGTAAGGATAGCGTGTTCCTAAAGTATGTTTGGCGATTTTTACGGAATGATCACTGATGCGCTCCAGATTGGAAACAATATCGACGAATAGGATGCCTTCGGAAGGTAACCCGATACCACTGTTCAATCGTTGGATGTATCTCTCACGTATCGCTTGTTCTGCTTCATTTACTTCTTCCTCACGTTGGATTACTTGTTCTGCAAGTAACTGATTATCTTGAAGGTAAGAATCGATAGCCTCTCGGATGTTGCGTTCAACGATAGCGAATAGGTTTACAAGTTCATCATCCATCAGAATGGTTTGCACATCTTGGTTATGTTTGTTGGCCCGGATGTCCCTTTTGGCTGCCTTGGTAGCCTCCTCGATATTCCGGACAATATTTTCACAATGGTCACCGATGCGTTCCAGATACTTTGTGATGTCTATCATGATGGCATGGTCGTTCGAAGCATGGAACGGCAACTCTTCCCGTGAGATAAAGGTCAAATATTCTGTCAGTTTGTAATCGATGGTGTCTACAATCTCTTCCAGTTGGAGCGTATCTTGTTTGTAAAGATCATTATGATCGAGGTAATACTTATAGGCTGCATGAAATTCATCTGTGACAAAAGAACCCATTTGTTCGACTTCCAGCTTAGCCTGATTCAAAGCAACGGAAGGGCTGGTTTGAATGATTGTATAGTCCAGATTAGTGGCGTCGTACTTAACAATCCGCTCTTCCCCGGGAACCATTTTTGTAACCAAGACAGCAAGTTGGCGGATGAACCACATCTGTATCAATACGTTCAACACATTGAACATGCCATGAGCGAATGCTAGCTGCATGGCCGGATTGAGATTCAATAGCACTGATAATTTTGTCAGAACGACGGTAAACGGCGACAGAATAAGCAAGATAAAGACTGTCCCCGTCAGATTGAATACGACATGTGAAGCGGCTGCGCGTTTTGCGGGCAAGCTGGCTCCGATTGCAGCAAGGATTGCCGTGATGGTCGTACCGATATTATTACCGAACAGAATCGGCAAGGCTGCCTGCAGAGAAATGCTGTTTTGGGAATAAAGTTCCTGCAAAATACCGACTGTTGCGCTTGAACTTTGGATCACCAGCGTCAGGCCAGTTCCGGTCAGAACCCCGTAAAAAGGGTGGTCGGACAAATTCGTCATCAGCGATCTGAACTGCGGAAGCTGCTCCAACGGCTCCATACCTGTTCCCATCATGTCCAGTCCATAGAAAAGTGAACCGAAACCAAATATGATCTGACCGACACTGTTCACAAAAGCATTTTTCGTGAAGAAAAGCAGGAGTGCACCGATCGCCATAATCGGAAGGGCATACGCTCCTACATGAAACCCGATGATGAAGGCTGTGATAGTGGTTCCTATATTGGCTCCCATAATGATTCCGATGGCTTGTTCCAGATTCATAAACCCAGCACTTACTAAACCTACAGCAAGAACGGTTGTCCCCGAACTACTCTGTATCAATACGGTCACCAAAATCCCTGCCAAAACTGCCCGAAAAGGCGTAGAAGTGAATTTGTTCAAGATATTGCGTAAATTATCGCCGGCACTCCGTTGCAAGCCGTCGCCCATGTATTTCAATCCGAATAAAAAAATGCCTAATCCTCCAAAAAATTGGAATAACATACTTTGCCAATCCATATAGTTCCTCCTTGGTTAATCGATTCATGTAAATGTAGTGCATCTGGGAAGGCGCTTTCTAAATTTATAAGAGCGATTCCCACCATGAATAAGAATAGAAGAAAGAATTAACTTTGTACAGAGCCTTTTACATTAGAATATGGAAAAGATTTTTTTCAGTTCTGTTATTCAAGCAAACCGGAAAGGAAAAATGATAGAGATATGATAGAATATTCCTGATTGCAGTATGCTGAAGGATTAATTAAAACAGATCATCAATATAAAATGGGAGGAAGAAGCTTCGGATGACAGAGGATAACATTAACGAAAACATAGACGAGAGGCTAAAAGGAATTGAAAACAACATCAGGAAAAACATGTCCTTGAGCAGCGTCCCGGTCTTGATGGAAGCCATCCGGACGCATCCAGATCATCCACATGTGAATTACTTGTTGGGGCTCAGCCACTACAAGAACCGCAATCTCGAAAAAGCGATGCACTACGCACTGCGGGCGGTGGAATTGGATGGCACCGGCGATGCCTATTTGACGCTGCTGGCGAAGCTGTATGCGGAGGACGGCGATGACAAGGCAGCGGAGAGCTATGCGCAAGCCGCCTTCGCCCGCAACCCCGCCAATTGGGAAGCGGCACTTGTGCTGGCGAAAATGGCCTTCGAAAAGAACGACCTCCCGCGGGCGTTGGAACTCGTCGATCAGGTACTCAAGCATACGCCGAAATCTTTCGCGGCATTGCGCTTGAAATCGAAAGTTTACCTGCAGCAGGAAGAGGAGCTTGATACGATTCTGGCATCCATCGAAGAATCCGAGAAATACGGCTATGACGATGCCATCGAATACGACCGCGTTTATGCCTACTATATCCACGGCCGTTTCGACGAATGCCGCCGTATCCACAAGGAATTGGAACGGACGCGGCCGCTTTCGCACAGCACCGAAAAAGTCGGCAAGCTGATCGCGACCATGCAGTCGAGCAGGCTGGCAAGAAGGGCCCCTCATGCCGACTACTTTCATATGGATGCCGCCCATTCCAACCGAAAAGTCAAAGTTTCTTTGGAAGAGTCCCTGGCTGAGCTGAGTGATCTGATCGGTCTGACGGAAGTGAAGGAGACCATCAACCGGATCGTGAAGCTGGTCGAATACGACAAAAAACGGGCCTATATGCTGTCGATCGAGAAAAATGAACAGCCTTCCTATCATTTCGCCTTTTCCGGCAATCCGGGCACAGGAAAAACGACGGTAGCCAGGATTTTGGGGGACATCTTCTATTCTTTGGGCATCCTCGAATCAGGTCAATTGGTGGAAGTGGATCGCTCGGACCTGGTCGGCGGCTACGTCGGCCAGACTGCCCAGAAGACCAAAGCCGTCATCGAATCGGCCATGGGCGGGGTGCTGTTCATCGATGAAGCCTATTCTTTGGCGTCCTCGGACAGCGATTCGCTCGATTACGGATCTGAAGCCATCGATACGTTGATCAAAGCGATGGAAGATCACCGCAATGACTTTATCGTGATCCTTGCGGGTTATGACACCGGCATGAAGCAGTTGCTGAAATCGAATCCTGGCCTGTCGAGCCGGATCAATATGCAGATCGATTTTGAGGATTTTTCCGACCAGGAACTGCTGGAAATCGCCAAGGCGCAAGCCAAGGATAACCATTATACGCTGACTGAGGAAGCGGAGCAGGCCTTTAAGGTCAAAATCAATCAGGAAAAAGTCGTTCCGCAGTTCGCTAATGCCCGTGCCGTCCGAAACATCATGGAAGAAGCGATGCGCGAACGGGCTTTCCGTCTGAGCGAAAAGTCCGTGACGAAGGATGATTTGGTCATCCTTGAGCCGCTCGATTTCGGCATCGACCCGAACCAGCTGTTCGGGGATAATATCGAAGACTTGATGGCGCAGCTGCGTAATCTGGTCGGATTGAAGGATGTCAAAAAACAAGTCAGCTCGATCATGAACTATGTGCGCGCCGAGAAACGCCGCGAAAAGATGGGGCATCCGATGAACGATTTGTCCTTGCACATGGTCTTCACCGGCAACCCCGGCACAGGTAAGACGACCATCGCGCGATTGATCAGCCAAATCCTGAAATCCATCGGTGTGCTGAAGCGCGGACACATGATCGAAGTCACGAGGGAAGATTTGGTCGGACAGTACGTCGGCCAGACCGGACCGAAGACATTGGAGAAAATCAAGGAAGCGTACGGCGGCGTCTTGTTCATCGATGAGGCCTATTCCCTTTATTCCGCTTCCGAAAACGACTTCGGTTATGAAGCCATCAGCACCTTGATCAAGGAGATGGAGGACAACCGCGACAAATTGGTCGTCATCATGGCGGGCTATCCGAGCGAGATGGAGCAGATGCTCAGTATGAACTCCGGCATCCGCAGCCGTATCGCCTACACGGTCGATTTCCCGGATTACGATAGTGAAGAACTGACAGAAATTTTCCACATGGCCGCCTCTCAGCAAGGTTTTGCGCTGACGGAGGAAGCCCAGGAGAAAGTGAAGAATCTGTTCGTGCAGTCCTATACAACACGCGACAGCCATTTCGGCAACGCCCGCACAGCCAGGAGCCTCTTCGAGAAGGCGAAGCTGCACCAAAGCAACCGCTTGGCCGAAGATGAGGAGGCCGACCTGTTCATGATCCTGCCGGAGGATATCGAAGAGAATAGTTAGATAAAAAAACTTCTGCACACGGAATTATTCCGAGGGCAGAAGTTTTTTGTCTTATTCAGTATTTCCTGATTTTTCGATCCCAGCAATCCCGAAAGCGCCGGGACCGCCATGGGAAGTGATGACGCCGCCGGTCTGGACCCAAGTGACATCCCGGAAGCCGTTTTCCTTCGCGTAGTTTTCCATTTGGGTCATGATTTCTTCATCCAAACCGAGCGAATGGATGAGGTACAGCTTGTTGTCGTCAATTGCGTAAGCCTTCAGGTAGTCATCAAAAAAATCGACAACGACGCGGCTCATCTTGCCGCGGTATTTTTTTGTGGAAACCAATTTGCCGTCGATCAATTCAATCGTCGGTTTTATCTTCAGGAGCGATGCGCCTAAATAGGCTGTGTTGGAGACGCGGCCGCCTGCCCTCAGGAACTCGAGGCCGGATGGCATGAACGAGAAGTGCGTACGCGGCACTACAGCTTCGATGGCGGCAACCAGTTTTTCGACTGCTATATCCGGCTCCTTTTCAAGCAAATCGGCAGCATAAAGCACGATCGCGGCCAAACCGCCGGATACGTTCAGGGCATCGATGAGGTAAATGTTCTCGAAATCTTCCGCCGCCAACACAGCACTCTGAAATGAGGAGGACGCCTTGGAGGTATAGCCGATATGCACGATGCTGCTTTCGGGATGCTCAGAGCGGATTTTTTCGAAAAAGGCGGTATATTCGTTCGGATTGGTTGCGGTCGTGGAAGGGGTTTTTTTGGTTCGCTCGTAATAATCATACAGATCTGTCACCGGAAAAGAGCCATCAAGATGATCGACATCATCCATGATGACGTGCATCGGGACAATCCGGATAGTGTGTTTCTTTGCCAACTCAGTGGGGATATCCGCGCCGCTTTCAGTCGTAAGGATTACTCTGCTCATGTTATTCCTCCGTCTCCAATGGTCAAATATATTATTGCCAATGGACTTAATTTGTTGGTTCCAATATACCACACTTTTAGTGCCCGACCAAAAAGTGTTATGATGGCACCAGAACCAGGAAGGGAAGAATGAGGCATGGATAAGAGAGGTAAAAACCGGAAATCGGATCGCGTTACGATGCTTGCGGTTGCTGGGTATGTGTTGTTCTTGGTGATCGGCTTTCCCGCGGCCGAGAAAGCAGGCGGCTTCTATCCGGCGCTGCTGATTTTGGCGGGAATCGCAGTTCTGTTTGCGATTGTCTACTACCATTCGCGCGTGAATGCGTACAGCTGCCCTCAGTGCCGCCGGAAATTCAAAATCAGCTTCCTGAAGGATCTGCTGTCTTTGAACGGAGGCAAGCAAGGCAAACGGTTGACTTGCCCGCATTGCGGATTCAAAGGTTGGGTGCAGGAGACCGCGCCTGACGAGGAATAAAAATCAGCCCGACCACCCACCAAGCTAAGGTCAACAGCACCAATAAAATCAGAAACGAGCAAAAAAACAGAGGCCGGCTCATTTTATTTTGAGACGGCCTCTGCTGAGGTCAATTATTTGGTTGCTTTTTCCAGATGCTTGCTGCGTAGTTGGCCGCAGGCAGCATCGATGTCGGTGCCGTGCTCTTTGCGGATGACGCAGTTGATGTTGTTCTTTTTGAGGATATCATAGAATGCCAAAATATCCTTTTTGGTGCTGCGTTCGTATTTGATGTGTTCGGCAACCGGATTGTAAGGGATCAGGTTCACGTAGGAAAGGTGACGCTTGTCCTTCAACAAGGCAACCAATTCGTGCGCCTGCTCCGGTCTGTCGTTCACACCAGAAATCATGATGTATTCGAAAGTGATGCGGCGGTTGGTCTTTTCCAGATATTCGTCGATGGCAGCCATGACTTCCTTCAGAGGATGTTTACGGTTGATGCGCATCATGCGGCTGCGGATTTCGTCGTTCGGCGCGTGTAGGGACAAAGCCAAGTTGACTTGCAGTCCGTTTTCTGCGAATTCGCGAATTTTCGGAGCCAATCCGCTGGTGGAAACGGTGATGTGGCGAGCGCCGATTGCCAAACCTTTGGCGTGGTTGACGATGTTCAGGAAGGCGATGACATTGTCGTAGTTGTCGAACGGTTCGCCGATGCCCATCACGACGATATGGCTGACACGTTCGCCATTGCCTTTTTGATCCAAGTAGTGCTGGATCTGCATGATCTGTGCAACGATTTCGCCGGCAGTCAGATCGCGTTGTTTGCGTTTCAGGCCGCTTGCGCAGAACGTGCAGCCGATATCGCAGCCGACTTGGGTCGTAACGCAGACGGACAGGCCGTATTCCTGACGCATCAGAACGGTTTCGATCATCAGTTTATCTTCCAGTTGGAAAAGATATTTCGTTGTGCCGTCCGCTGATTCTTGGACGACCACTTGATTCAGGGGCTGCAGCAAGAAGGTGTCGGAGAGAAGGGCAACCAAATCTTTTGACAAGTTTGTCATTTCCGAAAAGTCCAGGACGCGTTTGATATATAGCCAATCCCAGATCTGTTGGGCGCGGAATTTTTTCTGGCCTTGTTCCAACAGCCAAGCTTCCAGCTGATCCAAAGTCAATCCATAAATAGAAGGTGTATTCATTTTACTTTCCTTTCTTTACCGTACAAATTTTCAATCCATATCATAACATATTTTTTTCAAAAAGAAATGACTTCCGTAAAAGAAGTGAAAGGGAGAGAAAAAGCACTTCAAATGCCCGGAATTCCCGATGAAAGTGATCGTCAGTCCATTTAGCCTGCAAACACTTTCATCAGTGTATGATATACTATTTGCAGGGACATAAACAACGGAAAATCCAGACTACCGAGGTGATTCAAAATGGGAGAAACAACTATAAAAAATGAAACAATCGATGCATACATCAGCAGCTATGATGAGGTTGTTCAGCTAATCCTGAAGGAGCTCCGTCGGGTGATAAAGGAAGAAGCACCCGATGCGACAGAAAAAATCAGCTATCAGATGCCAACCTTCTACCTGAACGGGAACCTGGTGCATTTTGCTGTGCAGAAAAATCATATCGGTTTCTATCCGGCACCAAGCGGCGTTGCGGCTTTCAAAGAAGAATTGACGGAATACAAGACCTCGAAAGGCGCCATCCAATTCCCGCTGACGAAACCTATCCCATACGAGCTTGTGCGCCGGATCGTCCGCTTCCGGGTCGAAGAAGCAAGGGAGAAAAAGAAATAAGAAAAATAAAGAACGGATTTGTTACCAAATTTGAATATGGAAAAAGGAGGGATGTTCATGAATTTGCATGCTGTCTTAACCGAAGTCATCCCGACATTGGCGAGTCTGATCGAAGGCATCGGTGTCCTGATCATCCTCTATGGATGCGTCAAGTCGTTGTATCTGTTCATAATTGACAGGCTTAATCTGAGCAACAACCAACCGAAACTCGAGTTGGCCAAAGCGCTGGCGTTCAGTCTGGAGTTCAAACTGGCCGCGGAAATACTGAAGACGGTCATCATCCAGACAATCGACGAATTCATCGTGCTCTCAGCCATCGTCATCCTGCGGGTCGTGCTGACGGTCGTCATCCATTGGGAAATCAAGAGCACCAATTCAGAAGAGTTGGATTGATTTCTTGGTCCATCTTCTCGGGAAAATGACAACGTTCACTTTTCGCCCCGCTTTTGCCATGCTTTCGACATACTTCTTTTCTATACTGAACCTGTAGAAAAGAGGATCATGAAACATACAAAAAAGGGAGCGGATCAAAATGAAAAAATGGCGGAACGGAATTGTAGGCGGGACTTTGGCAGTCTTATTGTTCAGCGGCACCGGTGTCATGGCATCCGAGGACGAAGAGTTATATGGGGCAGCAGCGGTGAGCGAAGGCGAAACGTATACAATAGAAGAAATGTTGGTTTACGCCATCCAGGATGAATATATGGCTGAAGCGTCCTATTTTGCAATCATGGATGCATACGGAACAATCAAGCCATTCACGAGCATCTCCAAAGCGGAAGGCACACACATTTCCTTATTGTTACCACTGTTCGAAACTTATGGATTTGAAGTTCCGGAAAATGAAGCGGAAGCTCGAATTGAGTTGCCTGCGTCTTTGGCGGAAAGCTTTGAAAAAGGCGTGGCCGGTGAAATCGAAAACATCTCTGTTTATGGGCAATTTCTTGGGGCCGAAGATTTGCCGGATGATGTCAGAAGCGTCTTTGAACGCTTGATGACCGCATCCGAAAAGCATTTGGCAGCCTTTGAACGCGGCGTTGATGGAAATCCCGACGGAGCTGGCAGGAGAAAATGATGTGAATTCCATACGTAACAAGCCCCGCGCAGAATAAACTTGCGCGGGGCTTGTTACGTATGAGTGTTTGATCTGCTGGTTGTCCGATAACAACGAAGAATCGGACAACCGGAGCGCAAGCGACTTGGAGATTGTCCAATAACCGCGAAGAAACGTACAACCTCCAAGCAACCCACAAGCAATCGACACGCAAGTACAACAGGCTATATTTCAAAAAAGAAAGTATTGAAGACTATTGTCAAAAACTTTCGTAGTAGCTCATTTCCATACCCAAGATATACTCAGGACGCTCTTTCTTAATGCGATGACCGGCTTTATGGACATCGCTCTTTTCCCAGTTCTGCCAATCTTTTTTTGTGCCCCATTTGATCAGGACGAGCACTTCTTCGCTCTCTTTGTTGACGGATCGGACATAGGTCTCAATGCTGTCGAAACCGGGTTGTTGAGGCAGTAAGGTACTGGTCTTGAATTTATTTACAGCGGCTTCCGAGAAACCGCGGGCAACCGATAATTTTCTGGCTTGGATGAACATGGGCGCTACCTTCTTTCATTTATAACTCAACTTTCGCAGTTATAAAATCTGTTTAATCTTTTGATATGTCAATGTTCTTAAAGACTTAACTATCAAAAATGTACACAAAAAGACACCTCTCTTTGGTAAAATGTAGTTACCACACAACACATACGAAAGAGGGATGTCTTATGGCTACTATTTTACCAGAAAATCAAATCAATCAGGAACTTAATTCTTCCGTTCATCAATTTTTTCGCAATCAGAAACTGGGAACGTTACTGAATCAATCCAATATTCGGAAAGAAGCAGGCATTTCACCAGTAATGCTGGTCCAGTTCATCTTTTCATTGGTCCTTCAAAAGAAAAATTTATATCGGACATTGGAATCCGCACGGGAGCCAGAGGCTCCTGCCAAGGATGCGGTTTATCGCTTGCTCAACAACGCAACCTATAATTGGCGCAAATTTCTGTTGCTGCTGAGTCAAAATGTCATTACCCAGAACTTGCTCCCGCTTGTCTCAGAAAACCGCGAACGCGTCCTGATTTTGGACGATTCCTTATACAGCCGTGCCCGCAGTAAATCGGTCGAGATGCTTGCGCTAGTTCATGATCATACCACTGGGAAGTTCGTCCGTGGCTTTCGCATGCTGACTTTGGGTTGGTCGGATGGGAACACTTTCGTGCCGCTTGCGTTCTCTTTATTGAGCTCAGAAAAACAATCGAACCGTTTCCAGGAAATCAACCCGACCATAGATAAGCGCACCGTGGGTTACAAGCGTCGGAAGGAAGCCGTCAAAAAGTCAACAGAAGCGCTGTTCGACTTGCTTGATGATATAAATCCGCTCCAACTCTGCGCTCGAACGTTACTTTTCGATAGTTGGTTCGCATTTCCAAAAGTAATCAAGCGCGTGGTTTCGGAGTATCCACTCGAGGTAGTCTGTATGCTGAAACGTATGCACCGCGTCTACTACACGTATGAAGGGCAAAAGTATACACTGACCCAGTTGTATCAAGTTGTGCGCAAAAAACGTGGTCGTGCCAAGATCCTCGCATCTGTTGTCGTCAGCTTGGGACTGGACGATAATGAAAAAGAAATTCAGGCCCGTATTGTCTTCGTGCGTGACCGAAATCGCTCCAAAAATTGGCTTGCAATCTT
>NZ_FOQC01000016.1 GCF_900113645.1 Trichococcus flocculiformis | reverse complement strand
ATGAGTAACGGTTTATTTGGTATGACTATACAAAGTGCATCGACCGTATTTATCGCAAATATGAGAAAAATAATCAGAGAAATAGAGAAAAAAGGGGCCTAAAGGCTCCCTTTTTTGCGGAAATATAGCAAGCGAGAAATGGTGAAATGATTTTTGTTGATGCTTTTTACATTCTCTAAGCGACTTTTTCAGCAGCCTCGAAAAATCATGATGGTATTGGATAATGCCCGTATCCACCACGCCAAGCTGATCCAGCCTTTTCTTAAAGAAAACGCTGGGCGCCTGGCACTCATCTTCCTCCCTCCCTACAGCCCTCAGTTGAACCTAATGGAAGGCGTATGGAAGTGGCTCAAGGAATCGGTCATCAACAATGTTTTTTTTGACCACGTCCAGAAAATCAAACAGGCGGTCCGCGGTTTCTTAGCCGATGTGAACGGGCGTCCCCTTGAGGTGATTGACCGACTGTGCGTGCGGATGTAAAGTATTTAATTCAACCTATATAGAAAAGCATCGAGGAAATTCGATGCTTAAATTTTCAGTGGAGTTGTTGTTCCTGTTGGTGGATATTCAACAGTTTAACTTTCAAATCGTCCTCCATCATAGAGAGTTCTTTTTCAGCCTCTTTGCGTTTGATCCGACCTTCTTGCTGGATTTTCAGCGTCTCTTCCAAAGTTTCGATCAGATCCTGCTGTGTCTGTTTGAGCGTTTCGATATCGATCACACCCCGTTCATTTTCTTTGGCAGTTTCGATGGCTGATATTTTCAGCATTTCGGAATTCTTGCGCATCAGATCATTCGTGGTCTGCGATACTTGCCTTTGCGCCGTTACGGCATCCTTTTGGCGCAGCAGCGTAAGGGCGATGGCCACTTGGTTTTTCCATAACGGGATGGCAGTGTGGATCGAGGACTGGATTTTCTCAGCCAACGCTTGATTGGTGTTTTGGATCAAACGGATCTGTGGCGCTTGCTGGATCGTCATTTGTCTGGTCAAACGCAAGTCATGGGTACGTTTTTCAAGTCGGTCAAGGAACTGTTTCAGGTCGTTGACGATCTGCACATCCATTTGGCTTTGGGAAGCCTCAGCAGTCTGGATCGCTTTCGGGATTGCGTTTTTCTGAAGATCCTCCATTTTCACCTCACCGGCCGCGATATAGATATTCAAGGCTTCAAAATAATCCTTATTTTTTTGATATAGCTGCTCCAACGTGATGTTGTCATTGAGCAAGCTATTTTTTTCTTTATCCAGTTTGATCGCGATCTTATCGATTTGGGCACCGATCTTTTGGTATTTTGCGGTCATTTCGTAAGCGGATTGTTTTACCTTGCCGAAGATCTTGCGGAAGACATTGTTGTCTTCTGCCCGGAGGTCTTCCGGTTTGGCCTCATTCAAACGATACATCAGATCGTTCAAGGAGTCGCCGATTTCGCCGGTGTCCTGGTTCTGAACATGGTCCAGCATCGAATGGGAAAATTCACCCAATTGTTTTTGGGCTGCAGCGCCATAACTGATGATGGCTTGCATGTTGTTCTCATCGATTTGGCCGGCTAACGCCAACGCCTGTTTTTGCCGTTCTTCCGGTAAGCGATCGATCAGGCGATCCGGATTGATCACCTCGGCTGTGGCTTCGATTGCATCAGCAACAACTGCTGGTTGCGCAAATGGATCCGAAAAAGGATTGGCCAGCAAATCTTCCAATTCTTGATTGACATTTTTGCTGTCAGTTTGTTTATTTTGTCCGGTAGCATCAAATTGGTCCATCAGTATTCCCCCTATATTTCTTCGTCCAAAGCATTTGCATTGCTTTTTCCTTCATTATCCCTTTTCAAAACTTGCTTTGCAAGTTCCAACTCGATATCCATATCTTCGATATCGTTGGACATGAAGTGAACGTAATCTTCGCCGATAAGCCGGCTCATATCATCGATTGTTCTGGCGCAGTTGTCCAAGGCTGTATAGGTTTCTTTTGTCTTGGAAACGTGGCCATCGATTGCGATGTATTTTTCTGTCAGCTCTTTCAGGCTGGGAAGATGTGTATACAGGAATTTATCAACCTCATGAAGACGATTCGGTTGATTGACGATATTTTTGAAGAAATCCTTCAGTATGTCCATCGTATCGTTGCGTGCCGCGATAGCTTTTAATTTTGAGCGCTGCTGCAGGTTGAATTCGATTTCTTGAATTGTTGTTTTGGCTTGATCCATCGTGCTGCGGAAATAGGCAATCTGTTCCTTGGTCATCCCTTTGGATTGGTAGAAGGCTTCTTTGTCGGCGCTCACTTTTCCGAGTGTGCCTCGTTGTTTTTTTGCCTTAGGCGACCATTGCATCCTTCCGCCGTTTTGGACGTAATACAAGCAAACGCCCAAGCCGATGGTCATCGCGATCGACGTCCAGAAATCGAATCCGAAGATGAAAAAGAAAATCACTAATGCAATCAGGCAGACTACGCTGGAAAACGTATATTTCAGTATATCTTTGATGTTGCTCCACATAAATTTTTCCTCCTTTGATAACGTGCTGTTCACTTTGTCTGTGCTTATGCTATTATTCTAGCATAAAAGTCTATTGAGCACCTATCGGGCGAAAGGATGATTTTCGTATCCGCTGCCCATTTAGCCTGAATTTCTCGCGGCTCTTGTAAATGGCGGAAAAGATAGGTTATGATATTAGATGATGAGGAAAGTGGATTGGGAGGTACAGAAATGGAATTTGAAGAAAAAACATTGAAAAGCGAAAAAATATTCGACGGTGTCTTGTTGCATTTAGTTAGGGAAGAAGTGCTGCTGCCGAACGGAAAAACTTCAGTCAGAGAGATGATCAGACATCCGGGTGCGGTAGCGATGATACCATTTACTTCCGACGGGAAAATGGTCATGGTCAGACAGTTCCGGAAACCGTTGGATCGGACCGTTGTCGAAATACCGGCAGGCAAATTGGAGACTTCCGATGCGGAACCTTTGCTGGCAGCGATCCGTGAGCTGGAGGAAGAGACCGATTATCGCGCAGAAAAATGGTCTGAATTGACGGTTTTTTACCCGACACCGGCTTATTTGGATGAAAAAATCACAATCTATTTGGCGGAAGGCTTGACGAAAGTCGAAAATTCTTTGCCTATGGACGAAGATGAATTCATCGAAATATTGGAATTGACCTACGATGAAGCGAAAGCTTTGCAGGAATCCGGAGAAATCTGCGATTCGAAAACAATCTATGCCATGCTGTTTTGGGAAATGCGTCTTTTGCGGGAAAGAATAGAGGAATAGCATGCCAGAACCAAAGAAACCGCTGATCACCAGGGAACGCTATCGTCAGTATAAAAGGGACCAGACTAAACCGCTGGTGACCGACGAAAAGAAACACACTCCGGCAACGGAAAAAAACAACAAGCAATCAACTGCTTCTGCGGGCGAGAAAAGCAGTATTCCGGCTGAAAAGAAACGTTCGGAAAACGGCAATAAAGCCAAAACCGCCAAGCCAAAAGCGAAGCTGTTCCGGAAGGCCGACAAACCGGCAGCCTCAACAAAGGTGGAGCGTTTGTCGGACAAAGAAAGAGGCCGAAAGCTGGACGGCTATCTGAACAAAGCCATCCTGATCGTCATCTTGTTGATCATTTTGGTTTTTGCGATAGCCTTTGTCCTATAACATAACAATGCAGATACAAGGAAGGAAACACTCATGATCGGAATTATTGGAGCAATGGAAGAAGAAAACCGTATTTTGTTGGAAAATATGGCAGAAAAAACAGAGGAAACGCATTTCCACCTTGTTTTTACAAGAGGGAAAATCGAAAACCAGGAAGTGGTGCTGGTGCAATCCGGTATCGGTAAAGTCAATTCGGCTATAGCTACCGCTTTTATCATCGATCGCTACCGTCCCGACTTCGTCATCAATACCGGTTCCGCCGGTGGGTTGAACACAGCTTTGCATGTAGGCGATGTCGTCGTAGCGGATAAGGTTGCTTATCATGATGTGGACGCTACCGCCTTCGGTTATTCGGTTGGACAAGTACCACAGATGCCGCATTATTATACGGCTGATAAAAAAGTCGTTGAAAAGATTACGCGGGCAGCTGAAAAAGTCGGCTTGCACGCTGTCCAAGGAACGATTGTCTCAAGTGATTCCTTCATTGCGTCTGAAAGCGGCACAAACCGCATCAAGGAACATTTCCCTGATGCCTATGCGACCGAAATGGAGGGCGCATCGATAGCACAGACTTGCTACGTTCTGGGGACCCCCTTCGCCATCATTCGTGCCATTTCGGACGGCGCAAGCGATGGTGCAGCCCTGAGTTTCGACGAATTCATCGTTGAAGCCGGAAAGAAATCAGCGGAAATGGTCATCGAATTACTGAAAAATAACGGAGCATAGTCCGAAATTGAACCGCTCATCCGATAATGGCTGAGTGGTTTTTGCTTTCTGCAGAATTTTGGAGCGCTGTTACTTCAGAAAAGGAAGGGCTTACTGTTGTAAGGGTTTTTCAAAATACTGTACAATAAGGATGAAATGTCAGGCTAAGGAGGGATTTTGGATGCGCCAAGAACTGGTTATCGGACAAGGGGAAAAACCGGCCATCATCCATTTGGATAAGTTGAATCGACACGGCTTGATAGCCGGAGCGACCGGAACAGGGAAGACGGTGACTTTGAAAGTGATAGCGGAAAAATTGAGCAAAGCTGGTATTCCGGTATTCCTCGCGGACGTCAAAGGGGACCTGGCGAGCATTGCGGAACCGGGTGAGTTGAGCGAAAAGATACTAGAGCGAGCAGCGAAACTGCAACCGGAGGATTTTGAGCCGCGCGCATATCCTGTTGAACTCTTGGATATATTCGGAGCGAACGGTGTACCGGTGCGGACAACCATTTCCGATATGGGGCCGATTTTGTTGTCGCGTCTGCTGGGACTCAATGAAACACAAGAAGGTATCCTGAACATTGCGTTCAAAGTAGCCGATGAAAAACAACTCTTGCTCATCGACATCAAAGATTTGCGGGCGATGTTGAATTTTGTCGGAGACAACGCCACAGAATTGCGTCGTGAATACGGGAATATTTCCAAGCAATCGATCGGTGCGATCTTAAGAGGTCTATTAGTTATTGAGGAACAGGGAGGCGACCTTTTCTTCGGGGAGCCGATGTTCGATATCCAGGATTTATTGAAAACAGATGCAGCTGGGCGCGGCTATGTGAACATTCTCATGGCGAACCGCCTGTTCATGTCTCCTAAACTCTACTCGACTTTCCTGCTATGGTTTCTTTCGGAGCTGTATGAGCAATTGCCGGAAGTCGGTGACCTTGAAAAACCAAAGATTGTCTTCTTTTTTGATGAAGCGCATGTCCTTTTCCAGGATGTTCCGGATGTGTTGGAAGAAAAAATCGAACTCATAGTCCGGCTGATCCGTTCCAAGGGAGTCGGTGTTTATTTCGTGACGCAAAATCCCACCGACCTGCCGAATGCCATTTTGAGCCAATTGGGCAACAAAATTCAGCATGCTTTGCGAGCCTTTACGCCGAAGGAACAAAAGACCGTCAAAGCTGTTGCCGAAACTTTCCGCCAACAGGAAGGAGAGGAATTGGAAAAGAAATTGACGGAACTGAAAGTCGGTGAAGCGCTGGTCTCCTTTCTTGATCCGGAAGGAATTCCCGGCTATGTTCAGCAGGTCATGATTTATCCTCCGGAGAGCAAAATGGGCATCCTGGATCCGCTCGTAAAGGAAGAAAAAATCAACCGTTCCTTGCTGTATTATAAATACAGCGAGGCAATCGACAGGGAATCCTCCTACGAACAACTGCAACGATTGTCGGAAATCAAGGCGATTGAGTTGGAGGAAAATGAAGAGCTTGCCGCGAGAGACAGGGAAAAAGCCGAACAGTTGAAGCAACTCGAAATAGAGCACCAAAAACAAAAAGAACAAACCCGACAAAAACGAACGAGCAGTTCCCGCGATTCCACGATGGACAGATTCACAAAAAATTTGATGTCCCAAGTAGGCAGGGAAGTCGGGCGCGTCATTTCGCGTGGCATTTTGGGCATCTTGAAAAAATGAAGACAGACCGAAAAAGTAAAAGCCAGTCATTGATGACGCGCCCTTACTTTTTCGGTCTTTACAATTTTTCTGGATATTGGTGACGCTTTCCTTAAAATAACTTACTTTTTTTCATGAAAATCTCATATTTGGTATTGTGTTTTATTTCCTCATCCATTAGAATAACATCTATACCATTAATTGAGAATGATTCTCAATTAGAATCGTTCTCATTAAGGAGTTGTTTTTGGAAGATGGTGAAGAGATGTTGAAGAAATTACTGCTTACTCTCGCATTGGCGGGAGTAATCGTGCTTTCCCTGAGTGTGGGAACGGCTGCGTTTTCGGTTGAACAGTTTCTGGTCGGGAGTAACACGGATCGTCTGATCCTATTGTCGTCAAGGCTGCCGAGGACGGTTACGGTTCTCTTGGCAGGTGCGGGATTGTCTTTATCCGGGTTGATCATGCAATCCTTGACACAGAACCGTTTTGCTGCCCCTGATACAGTCGGAACGGTGGATGCAGCGAGAGTTGGGATGCTCTGCGGCATGATTCTCTTTCCGGGTTTATCGGTTGTGGGAAAGATGGCCCTCTCTTTCTTCTTTGCGGCAGCGGGAACCTTCCTTTTTTTGGTGGTGGTGAATCGCTTACCTTTCAAGAGCCAGATGACAATCCCTTTATTAGGGTTGATGTACGGAAATATTTTGGGAGGGGTCGCCAATTTTTTTGCCTTCCGCTTCAACGTCACGCAAAATCTTTCGGCCTGGATGCAAGGAGATTTCTCATTGGTCATCAAAGGACAATACGAGGGGATGTATCTCATTTTCCTGTTATTTTTGGCACTTTATTTTTTTGCCGACCATTTTACGATTGCGCGTTTTGGGAAAGACGCGGCCAAAAATCTTGGTTTGCCTTTTGAAGCGGTCCTGTTCATCGGGACACTATTCGTATCCTTGACGGTTGCTGTCATCTTGAGTACGGTCGGAAATCTGCCGTTTTTGGGAGTCATCATCCCGAATCTTGTATCATTGCGCTTCGGCGACAACATCCGCAATACCCACGGCAAGGTTGCGCTTTTTGGAGCGGTTTTCCTGTTGCTGTGCGATATCTTTTCGCGCGCGGTTATCCCTCCATACGAAATACCGGTAGAAACGGTACTGGGTGTTTTCGGCGGTGGCCTGTTCTTGTGGCTGTTGCTGAAAGGAGGGCGGACTGCATGAAAAACGTGTTGAAAAATCGCATCATTATGAAGCGGCTGGCGGTGATGGCAGTGGCTGTGGCTTTGGTTTATTTTTTTTGGAACCAGGGTATCGGTAATTTGTTCATTATGAAGTTGCGGAGCGCGAAACTTTTGACATTTGCGGTCATCAGTATCAGCACTGCTTTTGCGACAGTCAGCTTTCAGACGATTGTGCACAGTAACTTTTTGACCCCTAGCATTCTAGGGGTCGAATCCTTCTACCGCCTTCTGCAGACAGTGTTGATGTTCTTCAGCTTCTCGTTGCTGGGCAGCCAATTGAATGCGGAATGGCAGTTCGTTTTCCTGGTATTCTTGATGTTGGGCAGTTATTTCTTGCTGTACCGGCTTTCGTGGAACCGTAAAAATTACGATATGCAAATCATTTTGATGATCGGGCTTGTCATGGGGACTTTTTTCAACAGTATCAGTTCCTTCATGCAGGTGCTGATGGATCCGAATGAGTACGACAAACTGCAGACGAAGCTGTATGCCAGTTTTCAGAACATCAATGATTCTGTACTTGTTTTGGCTGTTCCGATCGCCATGTTTTCGATCATCAGTCTGTGGCGCAAGCGGAAGGTGTTGGAAGTTATGGGACTGGGTACACAAACGGCCAAAAATTTAGGGATCTCCGTCGAAAAGGAGACCAAGCTCACCTTCATGCATGTCATCCTGTTGATGACTGTCTCTGCAGCGCTCGTCGGGCCGATGATGTTTCTCGGTTTTGTGGCGGCGAATATCGCTTATCGTCTGTTCAGGACGTATTGCCTGAACTATCTGCTGCCTGGTGCGAGTCTACTCAGTTTTGTGATGGTCGTGGCCGGACAATTTCTGGCAGAAGAAGTTTTCAAGTTGCAGACGAATTTAAGCATTCTGGTCGAACTGTTCGTGGGAATCTATTTCTTTTGGTTATTATGGAAGGAAAGGAGTAAGTTATGAAAATCAGTCATGTTAGCAAAGCCTATGAGAATGAAAAAGTATTGGATGATATCTCTTTGGCTATCGAGAGAGGTAAAATAACGGCTTTCATCGGTCCAAACGGGGCAGGCAAAAGTACGCTCCTTTCAGTCATCAGCCGTCTGTTGACAAAGGACGAAGGCATATTGACGATACACGGGAAAGAAATTGAGGCCTGGCAATCCGATGAACTGGCGAGGGAGCTTTCGATCCTGAAACAACAGAATGCTTATCAAGTGCGTATGACGGTCCGTGAACTAGTCTCGTTCGGCAGGTTCCCCTATACGAAGGGCAGGCTGAATGAAGAAGATCATGCTATAATCGACAAGGTTTTGGGTTATCTGAACCTGGTGGAATTCTCCAACCGCTATTTGGATACGTTGTCTGGGGGGCAACTCCAGCGGGCGGCCATCGCGATGATCTTGGTGCAGGATACCGAGTATATCTTATTGGATGAACCGCTGAACAATCTCGATTTGAAGCAGAGCATTGTGACGATGCAGACCATCCGGAATTTGGCGGATGAATTGGGTAAAACCATTCTGGTCGTCATCCACGACGTCAATTTCGCCTCCGTTTTTTCGGACAACATCATCGCCATGAAAAATGGGAAAGTCTTCCGGAGCGGCACGGTCGAGGAAGTGATCCGGACTCAAGTTCTGCAGGAATTATATGAAGTGCCATTGGAAGTCATCACGACTGCAGATGGAAAAAAACATTGCACGTATCAAGCAATTTAACATAGAGGAGAATGGAAAATGAAAAAATGGCAAAAGACAATCATCAGTTTGGCTTCAATCTTTACCTTGGCGGCTTGCGGCGCCCGAGAAGGGGCTGCCGATGCGGCAGACTCAACAACAGTGACTTCGAATGCGGAAACTGAAACGACAGTGACCATCGAGGATGCGCGTGGCTCCGTAGAAGTACCGAAAGATCCTGAAAATGTAGCTGTTTTGGATTTTGGCCATTTGGACACATTGATCGCCTTGGGCAAGCAAGATGCAGTCACAGGAACTGCGACAGGCAACATGCCGGCTTATTTGGCGGATAAGGCAGATCAATTCGAGAATGTAGGGACACTTAAGGAACCGAATGTGGAAGCATTGGCGAATTTGGCGCCGGAGCTCATCATCATTTCCAACCGCTTGTTGGACTTCGCGGAACAGTTGGAGGAAATCGCCCCTGTAGTCGTGCTCAGCGTCGATTACACGGACTATTGGGGATCTGTGCAAAAAAACATCACAACTTTAGGAGTCATCTTTGACGAAGAGGAAGCCGCTGAAGAAGCCATTGTAACTTTGAATGAGGAGATTGAGTCCGTCAAAGCGAAGACAGCAGGAATCAGCGAGAAAACATTGACGTTACTCCTGAATGACGGCAGCATGTCCGCTTTCAGCACAGGCTCGCGTTTCGGCTTCATCTATGAGACACTGGGCTTCACTCCTGTCGATGCAGCGATTGAGGATTCCACACATGGGCAGTCCGTCGGGTACGAAGGGTTGTTGGAAATCAATCCGCAGATTTTGTTTGTCATCGACCGTACGGCAGCTCTTGGGACAGCCTCTGATGAAAATGCGGCGTTGTTGGAGAATGATTTCGTTTATCAAACGGATGCTTACAAAAACAATAAAATTATCAACCTGTCTTCCGACTTGTGGTATCTTTCAGGTGGTGGGATAGAATCAATCCATTTGATGATCGAAGAGATCGCAGTGGGCTACCAGTAAGCAAAAAATTGTCCAGCTTCTGATTTTTTCTCTATAATGATGGAAGCAAATCAGAAAGAGGTGCACAATTTGGCAGGTTATCATTTCGATAAGGCAGACTTCAACGTTTTTGATATTCAGGGACTCGATGAAAGGATGGCAGGCATCCGCGACCGGATCCAGCCCAAGTTCAGGCATTTTGCGGAAGCGGGTGCCCACCTCATCGTTTCGGAAGCGGGTCCCGAGTCGGTGCCTGTACATGTCGCCAAGCATCTGCGCCGCACAAAACATGCGCCCGAGAATACCTGGTGCGCCATCGGTGGGGATGCGAGGGGCTACAAGAAATATCCGCACTTCCAGATCGGTATTGCGAAGGAAGGGGTCAGCTTCTACCTTTGTCTGATCGACCAACCCGTCAAAGAGAAAGAAATGGCGGCCGCTTTATTGGAACGGATTCCGGAACTGGAAAGATTGCCGCATGATTACGTCGTTTCGGTCGATCATACCGTGCCGGATGTGCTTCCGATTGAGGCAGTCAATTGGGAGTCTATCCTGATCCGGTTGCGGGATGTGAAGAAAGCTGAGCTGTTGATCGGCCGCAAGTTGGCGCCAACCGATCCGCGCTTAGCGACGGAAGCAGGTACGCTGGCAGTGTTGGAGGATACTTTCCGTGAACTGCTGCCGATCTACCAGGCCTGCATGGAACACTACCGCTAAACGTGTAACCCAATACAAACTAAAAAGGACTGAACAGCGAGATTGATTGCTGTTCAGTCCTTTTTGGCTTGAAAAATATTTTGAGCATCCAAAACGTTGGCTAGCTTCACGGGTTAGCCCTTCGGAAAAAAGAATAAGGAACCTCTTGTCTCTGCGAGCCAAGACATACTGTTCGACTTGTCATGGTTCTTGCCATCTTTGATGGCTTAGAAACATGATACAACTGACCGGTACGGTCACGTTGATTCCTTTGTTTCGGAAGTCTCTCAGCAATTGCGCTCTGCGATGCTCATTTGCATGGAACTCTTGGGGATTCATCCCTTAGAGTCCCAGTACAAGGTGACTGTAGGGAACGTTGCGAGGCCAGATTTCCTAAATTGTCATGACTCTTGCGATTTCAATCGCTTAGTCCTGTCATCAGGCCATCCAACTGGTCTCGTAGTGAGGCCCTCTGATGTCGCACTGTGACATCAGAGTACTTGACCGATTAGGTCACAGTGTTTCCTTAAAGAAGGGCTGAACGAACCCGTTCCGCTTTTCCTGTACAAAAAAAACGGCAAATTGCTTTGCCGTTTCCTTGATGCCGCTCTCCGGGGAGATTAGCCTAATTTGTTGTTGTATTCAAATGGTGAAGGGTAATGCTTGTAATGCTTGTTACTACAGCCTTTTGGATGCGGTGCTGATCACAGGATATTTTTTTGACTACCAATTTGACTACCAAATGATTTATATCCTATGAAATCCATTCAAAAATAGGCTTTTTCACATGTTCATGAATTTAGCGAACCGGTCAGCCGTTTCCTCTTCTTGCTTTTTGGTGACGTGCGCGTAAATATTCATGGTAATCTCGATATTGGCATGGCCGAGCCGTTCCTTCACTTCCAGGACAGTTGCACCGGATTCAAACAATAAGCTGCAGTGCGTGTGCCGGAACTCATGTATTTTGATTTCTCTCACCTGGTACTTCTTGGCAATGGACCGCATCCAGTAAATAACGGAACTTGGCCGGATATGCCGATTGTACTGATTGGTGAATACCGGTTGTGTCTTATGGCTGGTGTTGAAGCCGAAAGCGAAGTAGACCTTTCTTTGTTCTTTGCGCCATGCCTTCAGGATATCGAGCGTGCGCTCATCCAGACTGATAATCCGCTTGGATGTTTTGGTTTTCGGAGTATTCACAATAACCCCTTTTTCCCCGATAGCAAGCGTTTTGTAAATGTTCAGCCGCTTGGATGAAAAGTCCACATCTTCCCAATTCAGGGCGAGAATTTCGCTCTTCCTGGCACCGGTAAAGGCAAGCAGCCGAAAGAAGGCGAGCTTCTTTAGTTCCGCTTCCTTTTCCACGCAATACAGGAAGTGAGCAAGCTCTTCCCGCGAATAGAAATCAATCTTCTTGTCCGCTGCATTACTTACAATTTTCTTTTTTACAGGAATTTGGATCTTGGCCATAGGGTTATCGCTGCAGATCCCGAGTGATATTGCATATTTGAAGATGGTGGATGCATAATTTTTGATCAGCTTAAACATGCCGATCTGGCCGGCCCAGGTATTCACGGCCTTTTGGCATCTGGGCACCGTTATTTTATCTATACGGTACCCGCCTAGTTGCGGTAAAATATAATCACGGAAAGCATATTTGGTTTGTCGGAAGGTGTTCTCCTTCACGCTATCCTTGTATTGATCTAACCACAACAAATACACGTCCTCAAATAAGGTTGTGTCATGCCTGGTAATTATGGAGCCGTTCTTTTCTATCTCAAGCTGCAAACGCGAGAGGGAAAGGGCGGCTTCTTTTTTTGTGCTGAAACCTCTCCGGGTGGTCCTTTTGGGTTTTCCGGTGAGCGGATCCGTGCCGACGTATAGGCTATACATGTAGGCCTTGGAACCGTCTTTTTTTGAATATTGTTTGATTGCTGGCATAATATCCTCTTTCTACCCTGGCAACGGCTTTAGAGGTGCCGGACGGATCCGGCGTAATATTATTTTTTGAGTCGATCCCTATACTTCGCGTATAGAGCGTTCAAACTATCGTTAGCAATTTCAATGATATTTTCTATGTCACTGTAGATATCGGTGTCCACACCGTTGTTCTGATATTCTTCTAATTCTCTCATCAATTCGGAAATACCCATTGAGATATTATTTAAAGCACCCTTATTCGTGAATTCCGTGCCCATTATTTTTCTCATACCTGTATCGGAAAATTCACTAATTATTTTGTTGCGAGCCGCATCTATTTCTCCGATAGCATAAAAATATTTCGCATGCCCCTTTTTTTTAACTTGGTTCATGGTTTTGTCGATTATCATTTTTCTGTTTTCATCGGAAAGACCATACATAAATTCATACTCCGGATCATATGTTAAACGTTCGATAAAGTTCCGAGCATAATCATCGAATGGACCATAAAGAAGTTCAGTAAGCGAAATATCGCCTAACCTCGCAATTATAGTCAAGCGCAAGACGTTCGGAAGATTAACGCCTCTTTCCCATCTAGATACTAGACTATCACTGGCACCATCAACTAAACTACCAAATTCTTTTGTGGTTTTTCCGAGTTTTTGACGTATAGATTTTATCCGAAAACCAACTTTCTTATTATCTACATCCAATTAATTCACCTCCTATGGTATACATTATACATTACGAAAGACGAAAAAAGAAGAAAATAACTTGACTAATGTATTTTAAACGTTTATTCTATAAATAGAAAGACGATTTAAGACGAAACGGAGGTGCTGTCATGTACAGCCGATTAAAAGGATTGCGCGTAATGCTTGGTAAAAAGCAAGATGATTTTGCGGAGTTACTTGGGATCACAAAACAGGCCTATTCTGCTAAGGAAAGGGGAAAGACTTCTTTTAAGGATACTGAAAAAATTATCCTTGCTGATTATATTATTTCCTATTTCCCTCAAGAGACAATTACGACTCTTTTTTTTGAAGAAGTTAAGACGAAATAAGAAGAAAGAGAGGCTGGTGAGATGGCTAGCAGCAATTTATCATTTGAATTTTCAGAAGGGGCGAAAGCCGAAATTAAAAACATGATTAAAGATCTGGCAAAAGAAGCCGTTGATGAAGTGCGTAACAACCCTATTGAGCGCAAACAGTATTTGAATAAATCCGAATCTCAAAAATATCTTGGATGCTCTTACGCGACCTTGCAGAAACTCATTGCTCAAGGCCTTCCTGTGATTCACATCGACGGCAAAATGTTGCTTTCGAAGTCCAGTATTGACAACTTTATGAAATCCATCGAGAAATAAGCAAAATCCCTGGCAACGGAATTTTAAATAATTGATGGATGCAGAAGGAGATTAACGTTTGATTATCACAAGTAAAGGTGGTGAGATTATGGATCCAGTAACTCAGGCTTACATAGCTGGCTGGTTAGTCGGATTTTTAACGTACGTGACTATGCGGACAGTGTGGAAATGCTTCACAGAGGATGAGAAAGGGGGATTAGACCATGAATAAACAGGAGCAAGAAGCTATTATGCGCATCAAGGAAAGCTTAAATGAGTTCCCTGATAATCGCATGGCTCAGCAGGTAACGAGTGAAGATCTTAGAATTTTGATTCGTTTGCTAGAAAAAAACGCAAAAAAATAGCCCCACAACATACCAAGAGCGACCAACTCAATGTTGTAGGGTGAAGGTTATACAGGCTTAGGCGCCTTTATTAGCCTTATTCTATCATAAATTCGAATAGAAAAGGGGAAATAGCATGGAAAATTTAAGTATTAACGAGCCAAGCGGATGGAACAACCGGGCTGATATCGGTAACCGGAAATCTTTTATACACGTTTTCGGCAGAGAGCCCAGGGATGTGCAAGAAGTCGATTCCTGGATTAATGATCTATTGGATGGATGCATAGGTAAGACAATTCGAGATGAAGATGAGTATACGCTGATCAATGGAGCGGTGCACTGCACAAGGTGGTTTCACTATGAATGATAATATGCCAAAAAATATAAGGGCGCGAACATACAAGAGTATTACGACGTTCGAACTTTTGGAGAAGTCTGCGGAAGAATGGAACAAATTAGCCGTGTCGCAGCGTCAAAAGATTTTCTTTCAACTCTTCGGCAAGATTCCCGAGAATGATCAGGAAGCTAGAAGAAAACTGGATAAATATTTCAAAAAGTGAGTTGGTGATTAAATGGCCGGGTGGATAAAACTATATCGAGAACTAGGGGATAAGCCTATATGGCTAGAATCTACGTCTGACCAGCGTTCTGTGTTGATGGCCTTGCTTATGATGGTTAATTACGAGCCGAACAAATGGGAATGGCAAGGTAAACAATATGAATGCATGCCCGGCCAGGTGATTACATCCTTACCAAAAATTGCAGAACGATCGGGCAAAGGTGTATCAATTCAGAATGTCAGAACAGCCTTAAAGCGATTCGAAAAACTAGGATTTTTAACAGACGAATCAACAAACAAAAATAGGCTTATAACCATTGTTAACTGGGCGATTTATCAGGGTTCAGATGATGAACCTAACAGGCAAACTAACAAGCAACTAACAGGCAACCAACAGGCAACTAACAGGCAACTAACAGCTATAAAGAATATAAGAACTAAAGAAGAGAAGAATAAAGAAGTAAAAGATATTGTCGAGCAGAAGCCCGACGACCCCATCCCATACCGGGAAATAATCGACTACCTGAATCAACAGACCGGAAAAAGCTTCAGGCATTCGGCAGCTGCCAATAAGAAGCTTATCAAGGCCCGATGGAACGAGGGGTACACTACGGATCAATTCAAGCGCGTAATTGATAACAAATGCCAGGACTGGATACATGATAGCAAAATGAATCAATATCTTCAGCCATCGACATTGTTCGCTGGGAAGTTTGATCGGTATCTCAATCAACGAAATCGAACGATTAACACAAAGAGCGTATCAGCCGAAGAAGAAAGAATCTTAGAACTTTCAAGGCAGCGCATGGATGCAATGGAAATGATAACCGATGATAGTGAGTTCTTCTAAGCGAGGGGGAAACAACAATGATGATCAACACAGCAAAAATAATGAGCAACAGAAAGGAATTCGAACGCGTGGCCATCGAGAAAGCCGGATTGCTGCCGACAGGCGAATATTCCAGCTGTGAATGGCATGGCAAGTTTGAACTATTCCAGATCCTGGCCACGGATGAAGTGGTATGCCCGAAGTGTTACCTGGAAAATAAAAATAAGCGCTTCGAGGTGGAAGAAACCACCGGCAGCCTTCAGTACCAAGACAAAGAGAAAAAACGCTATATGAAACGCTATTCCATATATGGCGGGAAGTCCTTTATCGACAAAGGTTTTAAAGGATTCGATGCCAAGACAAAGCAGGAACTTGAGACAAAAGACCAGGTAATGGCATTAAGCAAGGACATTGCAGGCGGTAAAGTAATGAATGTGATTCTGACAGGTCCGGCCGGAACCGGGAAAAGTCATATTAGTTATGCCATGGCCTTCAATATCAACGAAATGTCAGCCGAGCACCATAAGCAGCTATCTTGCTTGTTCGTCGATTTTACTACCCTGCTGGAACTGATAACAGCATCATACAGTAACACGGCCACGGACAAAAAAACAGCTGAATACTACTTGAATTTGCTGAAGATGCCAGATGTGTTGGTAATTGACGATCTAGGAACCGACACGGCCCGCGTGGATGCGAATAAGCAGGCATCAGATCACACCTACAAAACATTGTTTAAGGTCCTGAATGCTAGGGAAGGCACGAAAACGACGATTATCACAACGAACTTGACCTATACGCAGCTGAAGGCGACTTATGACGAGCGTATCACGTCAAGACTCTCAATGAATCTAAGGATAGTGGATTTCTCCATGATCCAAGACAAGCGGCCCGGATTCAGCCTATGAACACGAAAGTTTGGGTCATACACGAAAGCTTAGTAGTCGCAGAAATTTTATTCCAGCCGAATCTGAACGCTTTCGAGGTGAATACGCTAGACGGCAACCTGTTAGGGATCCTCTTTCCGCATGACAAAGAACATGAAAGTCGGATCCGTGAAGAACTAGCATCAGGCAGCATGAATTTTGATCAGCTGGCGATGGAGTGGCTATCAAAGGAAACAAGGGCGGTATTCGATAAAATGAAATTGAGGTGGATGCATCCTCACTAAATTAATTTCGAAAGGGTTGGTAAGTATGGCGAGTTACAACAAATTATCGACAGGTTGGCAGTTCCGTGTATCGTTCAAAGACGGTAGCAAGTACAAAACTAAATCAGGCAATGGCTATCCGACAAAAAAGGATGCACAGGCGGCCGCCGCGGAGGTTGAGCAAAGACTTCATAAGGGGCTGGACATAAAAGCCGGAGACGTGCCTTTTCCGGAATATTACAAGCAATGGGCTGAGGTGTACAAGCTAGGGAAGTTCAGCTTCGAGACGGACCGGAATTATCAAACGGCTATGCGCCTGGTAGATAAACATTTTGCCGGCTATCGCCTGAAGGACATTTCTAAGCGTGTATACCAAACGTTCATAAATACCTATGCAGAAACCCACTCAAAAGCGACTGTCAGGAAGATCCACAACAAAGTGGCCCCTTGCCTTCGTGAAGCTTTCCGGAGCGGAGACATTGCGCGGGATGTGGCCTATGGGATTCTGATTACCGGATCAGAGGGGAAGAAAGAGGCCGACAAATACTTGAACCAGGATCAAACTGAAAGATTGCTGGATGCGCTTATGGATGGTATTCAGCCGACGGACACCGCAAAACACGTATGCATCCTACAGCTGGCAACCGGCGCGCGAATCGGTGAAATCATGGCCTTAACCTTCGATTCCCTGGATTTCAAGCAAAACATGATGATCATTAACAAGTCTTGGGATTATAAGGACTCATTCGGTTTCAAATCTACCAAAAACAAGGAGAACCGGACCATTTCCGTTAATGACAATACAATGGCCCTCATGAAGACATTCGTTGACCAGGTGAAGCGGAACACCCTTAAGAACGGTGTTAAGAACCGGCATCACTTGATATTCGTTGGGGAAGGCGTGAACCCGCTCACGGTGGAGACGGTGAACAAGTGTTTGAAAGGGGCATGCATCAAAGCCGGCGTTCCTGCAATCACAAGCCATGGTCTGCGGCATACGCATGCATCGGTACTTTTGCATAACAACTTGGATATGCACTATGTTTCAGAGCGGTTGGGCCATAAGTCGCAGTTCACCACCGCATCCATCTATGCACACGTCATCAAGGAAGCGAGGGAGAAGGGCGACCAGCAAGCGGCGGCCATTACAAACGCGCTATTTGCCAGGGCGAAATGATCCGCTGGATGCATCCAAAAATACAAGACAAAAATATAGGATGGATGCGCGGACAGATTTCGCGCACTATCGAAAGGACAACCAACATGAAAATGAACATTGAATTTATAGACCCATCAAACGCAGCTGTCGAGATCCCCAAAACGGATGCTTATCTAAAATCAGCACAGATTATAGGCGAGAAATTGAACGCTTTAAACCTACCGAACCAACAGCATAATAGTTTTGTCAAGGACTTAGTAGAGCACACAGAGATAACGCGGCAAGAAGCATTCATGAGTGGCTTTTCAATGGCGTTAGATTTAGCAAAGGGGGCAAAAAAATGAGTAATCCAAACAAGGATAGCGTAACAAAAATAGATAAGTGGGGTTGCTGCTATAACAAGCACGGCAAACATGAGGGAAGCTTTGAATCAATACCAATGAGCAATGATGAAATAGTCCAATTATTTACCGAGTACGTAGCGGAGAAATTGCCCGCTTTGGTAGACCAGGAGCAGGATGGAACAACCTACACAATTACCACTATCATATTTAGGGACGTTGCAGGGCGCCTACAGGATAAAGGGCTGCGGTTAGTTGAGATCAGCAACAGCATCCATGAAAATTTTGAACTAAGAACCGAAATAACAGGCCTGATCTATTGTTGAAATTCTGGGTGTGTGCCAATTGACACGCACCTAGATTTATCGTGAAGCGCGACACCCTTCAGGAAACTCAATAACGAATAGTTATCGAGCAGAGAATAAAACAGTGCATGGATGCAAGTAATTCCGTTCGGCAATCGAAGGGATGTGATGATTATCAGATGAGAATAAAGAAACGTTGCTTTAGATCGGGGTGCTGTAAGTGATTAATAGCAAGTCAATAGCGCATTATTTTAAGTTGGCCAGAATCGTTAACAAGTGTGACCAGCGCATACGTGAATTACGTAAAGCATTCTTCAGTCAGACAATGAGTTCCTACATTACTTCTAACGGCTTAGAAATATTCTCTAAAGGATTTAATGTTGAATATCATGTTAGCAGCCTGGTTGATTATCAAAGAAGAATGGAGAAATATACAGAAATCTGCAAATTCAAATCTAAGCATTTTAATGAATATTTGAACACTTTGCAGCCAGATGAGCGGAAATACTTGAAAAAACGATATATGTACGATCCTTGGCCAGAGGATGGATGCGAGGAGCTGCACCCCAATGAAGAAAATGAATGGGTTGATAAGCACTGCTTAGAAATGATTTCAGAAATCGAGGAAGCCGTGTCCTATCGTTTCCTTGGGAAAAAGCCTTATATAGACGATGACTCGGACATAGACCAGGTATCAGAGGAAGAATTTGAGGAAGTTTTTGACAACGCGTTTTTAAAAATGATAAGCAGGTTGGGTTGATAAAGGAAAACCAACTAGGAAAAGGGAGCGGCGTATAAATGAGGTTTGACCAACAAGTGAAGAACCATACAGCAAGGTTGCTATTGAATAATTGGGTACATTACGAAAAAAACATTGAGGAATTACGGCCGCATGATTTGGAAAATGCGAAGATTTTCTTTGCAGGGCTGCAGAAGCTCACGCAAGAGGAACAAATATTTCTTGCCAGCAAGTACCGTCCGGCGAGGGGTAAGCGTATATCTGATAAATATATGGCATTCAGCAAACGCATGCCGCTTGAAGCGTATAAGCAGCGCAAGGTGGAGTGTGAAACAGCCTTACAGAATGCCATTATGAAATATTGCGAAGAGAACGAAAACATAGCGGATGAAGTGATAGCCGCCATGAGGTACTCTCACGAGATGTTGGCCAAAGATCGATTGTTACGCAAGGCCGTTAAAAGATATTGCACAGAGAACAACAATCGGCCGGATAAGTTTAAGTATCTATGGAAGTGATGAAAAAGAGGAGCGAGCCAATGAAAGAATTGACGATAAATCTTACAGGGAATTTTGTAGGCACAGCAGGAGTGACGAGTGATCGGATCCTATTCAAATTTAACGATGCAACGAGCGGACCGCAGCTTGTCGGCATCCATACAAAGAAAGCCTTCCTCCGGGATATTGATCTAAGACAGCAGTATGACGCGAAAGCGGAAATGAAGGTAATTACCCTGGGATTAACGGAAAATGGGCCAAAAGTAGCTAATATCCTGGATATATTGGAAATCGAAGCGCGATGAATCAATAGTGGATGCACTCAAAACTAAACTAAGGGAGCAAAAAAACATGAGAAGAAGATCAATGGATTTTATCGGGACATTCGAAGAAGAACTTTATGCCGGAGAATTGACACACTTGTATCAGTTCCGAGATTTATCTTTCGGCGACTTTCCGATTGGTGTAAGAACAAAGCGGGATTTTATCGACCAAATTGAAATCGGCCAACTTTGCCACATCAAGGTTGAGGTAAAGGGTCACAAAAAACCGCGTGAAGACGGATCACTTAGTTTGAGAGTGATATTAGATGCATTCTCTTTGGAGAATCTCAGAACGTTGCCAGAAGAAGAAAATTAGGCGCCTGGATGCAACGGAAACCGAAACGGATAAGAGCCGAACCAGGATAGATAAATGGGTGTGGATGCAGAAAATAGCTGATGCACTGAATCGATGCATCAGACCAAACAAAAGGAGATGGACGAATGAGTACAAATGATATTCAGAGAAATAGAATGAGAAATAAATTAATCAATATGAGATATGGAGATGCCGAACCTATGAATGAATACAATAAACGGAATCAAATTCACAACTTATTGCGAATCGAAGAAGTGCGTAACTTCTACAGTGACCTGCAAGTTAGATTGAGAAACGGCAGCCTTTCGAGAGCTGCGGAAATTGTTATTCCAGAAGAAGCCGAGGACAGCTTAACAGAATTAATCAAAGAGTATTCAGCCTTGTACAGTGAGGTACGTATGATCCCGATCGGCATCGATGGCCGGGCGGTTGTCAGCGTGGACGATGTGAAAGCCGTCTGGAGTTTTTCTGCCGACGTATTAACCGAAATGGATTCGAGCTTAGCAGCAGTCGAACTAGAAGATAATAAACTCGGATGCTTTACCAGCGTTCCTAACTCAACGCTTGAAAATACCTTGATTGATATGGCTTTGTATATCGAAGACTTGTTAGCGCAGGCAATGGCTTATGGCTTTGATGATGCAGTAATCAATGGAGTAGGTAACAATACATCTGTATTCGAGCCGCGCGGTATCATGATGAACCTACCAATCGCCAACCAGGTAACGCTGGCGATGGATGCCATGGATCAATCATCAGTCTCTCCGGGGCATATCCTGAATGAAATTTCTCTTATCACACCTGGCACGAAAGATGATATCGGGGAAGTTATCGCGGTCATGAAGCGCAAAACCTATTACAACTATGCAGCTGCCGGCGCCAACAGTTCGTTGCCTTATCCGAATCTGAACGGCGTCAGAGTGAAGTTTACTCCGGCTGTAGGTGATAAAAAGATTATCTTGGGCGACTTCAAGCAGTATGTGATGGGCAAACGCAGAGGGGTAAAGATTGCGAGTTCTGATCAAGTGAAATTCACCGATGATCAAACACTATTCAAAGTGTCTGGCCGCTTCGATGGCCAACCGCTTAACAATGCGGCATTCGTAGAAATCACAGATACAACAATTTAAGGGGGAATATGAGCATGAAAATCATTGACAAACGCGGAACAAAACAGGAAGAAACAGAATACAACGAACCTATTAAGAAGGTTGAGAAGAAGGATGAAACAATCATTGAGGTTTGGCCTGATTGGAGAATCTCGGGAGAATTGCGGATTATGAAAGAAGATCACGAGCGTTGGGGCAACGGAACACCAGTAGGAAGGACGGCATTTCTGCAGGCGGTCATCGAGAATAGAGACACCTTGGATGCAATCGAACTCCTGGACTATGACAGCACTAACGCTAAGCATCTGGCAGGACAAGATAAGTTAGTGCACCAAGTGGATCAGAAGACCCTTGACACGTTGAAGGCGGAGGCGCGGGCCTTGTCTATTAACCTAGATACATACATGAGAGCCTTGACATACTCATACGCCAAGAAGCTTCGGGATGCGAAAGCCGAGCGAGACCGGAAGGCTGAGGAGACCAGGGTTGCCAACACGCCATTGCATATCAACTTGCCATTGCCTAAGCGTCTGCAGTCTGCACTCTTTGCCAAGTATCCCTTGACAGAGGAGCAAGAGCAATCATTGGCTGAACATTCATTCATGATACAAGCTTATATCAAAGAGCGATTGCTTCAGCTGATTGAGGATGCAGCTGCAGAATAGTTTAACCCCCCCTCTAAAAAATAATTTTTTTAAAACCTTAACTCCCGGCGGTCAAAAATTTTTCCCTCCACAGGACCATTTCAGAGATAAAGGGGTGTCGAGCAAATGGACAGGGCGATGAGGTGGAATAAATTAGCGGTACAGCGCTTTTTCAAGGAAACGAGACAGATCCGGGCGCCTTGCTAAAATTGGCCAAAAACCCCAGAAAAATGGCAGGAATATTTGAGTTTTTGATAGCATACAGATCCGGAAAGGGGGTGATGATAATGTTATCCAGATCCAATGAACCAACTAACTTGAACTTGCGCTATGCAGATAGGGATCATCTTCAAGAACGTTACAAAGAATATCGAGAGTTGAAGCGCAAAAGAGAGATGCCGCTCAGTGAACGAAAAGCGGAGCTATTGAATAAGCTTCACAACGGCAATAAAAAGAAATGATATGGATGCATTACGTACGCGATAGCCAAACTTCAAACAAGAGATAGCGCCCCAGCATCCACACTCAAATCAAATAGCACAAACTGAACGAACGTAGCGTGATCTTCAAACCACGCAACAACATGCATATACCTGCAGTCGCTAACCACGATACCAGGTATATGTATTTTTTATTTGGTCCGGAGATGCACACAGGCATATTGATCAGAGTAGAGCCGAATTTTCGGCTGAAGTCCGGCAAACGGACCGCGAATCATATTCTGCGTACCTAATTTGAGTACGCAGGTATTAGGCCAATAATTGCACTCTAAGCGATTTTATAAATGGATAACACAAACACTCGAAAACAAAAAGAAACGACGAGATATATCAAGCGTTTCGCCTAGCTATTAAAATATGGGATATTTATAGCTTATTTACTGAACTGATTAGGGTTGCTGAAAATTCAGCAGACCTAATAATATATTAAAGAGGTGAATTATGAAACAAACGATAAGAACAGATGAAATAATACACGTTACGCACCCGATCAGTGTCCCATCTATATTGCAAAACGGGCTTATCCCAAACTATAGAGAGGGTCTGACTATAAACGAGGAAACAGACTTTTTGAATGAGATTCTGAACAAGCACAGACCAGGTAACATAAAATTAGATAGGACAGAATGCGTTTTTCTGTTATTTAAAAGAGATTATCTGCAGCATAAGCACACGGAAAAATTCTTAAGCGTTGATATGAGAGGCATTGACACAACAAAAACATCTGTATTCTCCAACTCAGTATTGACCGGGATAAGAAAAGCTATCCAATTTAATAGCGATGAACAAATAATTAAGGATATTTGTACCCTATATTGGAATTCGATTGTACCTTTCCCAATATTTTTTGATAAACATGATGAAATTGTTAGATTATGGGATAGGCAGATAGCCAATCAAAATATACAGCCATTCCCGTATGGACCGGAAATATTATACTTTGGAAAGATTAAACCAGAATTTATATCGTACGAAAGTAGTTCTAGAAAGGGGTGAACGATTCGTTCTATCCATGGATGCGAGAGGTTTCCTTAAAATTTAGGAGATCTGGGAAATTTTTCCAACGAGTACCGTCGTGAAATGCGACGGTATCGCAGCGGTTCCCATTGCAAAGCTATGTTCCCAAAACGGGAATGCAGGTATGCTCAAAAATGAGCCGACCCAAGAAGACGTGTCCAGAATTGGACAGATCTATCCACGACCTAGCAAACTGCTACCCCGGCCGATTGAATGAGCCCCCTAAAAATTGGTGAGATCTAAAAGTCGCATTTCGCGATGATAGGCCGAAAACTCGACCGATCTAATGGAGTCGCAAAGCGTGACTGCATCCAGCAACCTTGCTACACGAGTAACGGACAATTTTGTCCATAACCTAATGAACCCTCTCGATTTTGAGAAAGTTCCCGAAAGCAAAAGTACGTTGGGGGTTGTCCATAATTGGACAGACCTATTTACTTCAGCTCAAAAACGAGCTAATGCATCCAGACCCGAGCTGATCTTTCAGCTGGGGCCAAAGTTGGATTGAGCAATGAGCGGAATTTTCCGCCGATTACCCGACAGAACGAATCGTTCGCCCAAATATCTATGAGTCCCTGAAATAGGGATGCATCCACAAGCCGGGTAGGCGTTTCACCTTGTCAGGTTGCGTAATTTTCCGCAGCCCCTGCCGTCATTTAAAATGACATCATCTTTTGGCCATAACTAACGAACCCTGTCAAATTTGGCGGAGTTCAGATTTCACTGCGCAATTTTCCGCAGTGATATAAATTTACCTGGATGCAACAAAAAAGCCGCTCTCAATTAAGAAAGCGGCTCAGCCGTTGCCGTGGTTTTTGACTACCATTTGACTACCAAAGCACTCAATAATTTGAATGATCAATGTAAGAGGCAACAGGTAAAAGGTTGATATATCAGCAGTTTTAAACGCTATAAAACTGTATGAAATGCTATTAACCTAATTTGTTGTAGTATTCTACTACGAATGACTCATCGATTTCAGCTGGCAATTCTTCGCGAACTGGCAGACGGTTCAATGAACCTTCCAATTTTTCTTCGTCGAAAGTAATAAAGTCAGGACGTCCGAACAAAGCTTCAGCAGCTGCTTTAACAACTACCAAGTTTTTGGATTTTTCACGCAAGCCGATTACTTGGCCAACAGCCACTTCGTATGAAGGGATATCGACACGTTTGCCATCGACAGTTACGTGACCGTGGTTAACTAATTGACGTGCTTGACGACGAGTAGAAGCCAAACCTAAACGGTAAACTACGTTATCCAAACGTTGTTCCAATAAGATCATGAAGTTAACACCTTGTTTACCTTCTTTGATTTTACCAGCTTTTTTGAATAAAGTTGCGAATTGACGTTCGTTCATGCCGTACATGTGACGCAATTTTTGTTTTTCTTGCAATTGCATAGCATATTCAGATAATTTTTTACGGTTGTTAGGGCCGTGTTGACCTGGAACGTATGGACGACGCTCCAATTCTTTACCTGTTCCCAAAAGGGAGATGCCTAGACGACGAGCTTGTTTCCAACTTGGTCCTGTATAACGTGACATAATAAAATTCCTCCAATAAATGTTTGATTTTTGGAGTAAAATAAGAATGATAAGTCAGCAATGCGTGCAGGTCATCCTTCAATCTTCACCTTATGCAGCCGCAAGGGTACGCAATTGAACCATCTACAGATGGCGATGAACTGTTGACGCGGGTGCTTCTTTCTCGCTGCATTATTTTACACAAAGGTTATTGTACCAAACAAAATCATTAAATGCAATGAAAAAGTGATGATATTCATCGTTTGCACAGCGGTGGACCACTTGGGGTATTCCAAACGAAGGAATTAAGTTTCCAGATTATTTTCTGGTTTATGATTGGTTCTTTCTATGTTATACTAAAAAATGAGATATATTGGGCGTTTTCAATTTTAAATCAAATAAACGAAATTGTCGGAATAGGTGGAGGATTTATTGATGGAGTTTATATATTGGTTAGTAGCGATAATATTGTTAGTATTGGTCGGGTATGGTGCGATCATGTATTTGACAAGACAACAAGCGAATCGGATCAAAGCAATCGATGAGAAGAAACAAAAAGCGATGGCCATACCGGTGGCCGACAATCTGTTCACGTTGAAAAACATGAATTTGACAGGGCAAACGAAGCGCACCTATGAGAGTTGGCAAGCCACGTGGCAGACCATTACGCGTTTTCAGTATCCTGAAATTGAGGCGGCGCTGGTCAGTGCCGAACAATACATTCAACGCATGAATTTCATTAAGGCGAAGGAAGCCATCTCGCAAGCGGATCAATTGATCGACGAAACGAAGAACAGCGTCGAAAAAGTGAACAAGGCTCTCGAAAAGCTATTGGAAAGTGCGCAAGAAAACCGCAAAGAGTTGGAAGAAATCCAGGAACGATACAATAAAATCCGCAAGCAATTACTGGCGCACAGCTTTACATTCGGTCCGGCAATCGAAACGTTAGAGAAGAACCTGAATTACATGGAGTTGGATTTCACGAAATTCAATTCATTGACGAACGAGGGCGACCATATGGAAGCCAAAGAGATCTTGTCGCGTATCGAGCAAGATTTGTTGGTGATGGAAGAAGTTGTCGAAAAGATCCCTGAATTGAACGAAAAAATCAAGACCGAGTACGAAGAACAAGTGAGTGATCTGAAAGACGGCTACCAACGCCTGTTGGATGAAAAATACATTTTCGAAGGTGTAGATGTCTCAGCTGAGATAGCTGCGGTTGAAAAAGAAATCCAAGAAGCGAAAGATTCCATCGGCCTTGCCGATATCAATGAAGCAGGCAAGAAGATGGACAAGGTAGAACGCGACATCGAAGCAGTCTATGCTATCATGGAAAAAGAAATGGAAGCCAAAGAATTTGTAGGTCGTCACACTGCGAACCTGCAAAAGAAAATGGATCATGTCCTGCAGAGCAACCGTTATGTGTTGCTTGAAATCGATCGCGTCTCACAGAATTATTTCTTGAACAAAAATGAGCTAGGCCGAGCGCAAGAGTTTGAAGAGCAGTTACTGAAAGAAAATGAAGCCTTGCGTTATTACGACAAGATGATGAAGGAACACGAAATTTCTTACTCGGTTGTCCGCGAGTATTATGAAAAAATCAGTCAACGTCTTTCCGAAATCGACAAAGAACAATCTGAGTTGGTCAGCAACCTCAGTGATTTGCGCAATCGCGAAAAGGAAATCAAGGACAGCATCGATCTCTACGAATTGGATATGCGCAATATGAAGCGCACAATCGAAAAATACCATCTGCCCGGTTTACCGAAAATTTATTTGGATCTTTTCTTCTCAGTCACGGATCGCATCGAAGATTTGGCTTCCAAGTTGAACCGCGTGAAGATTGACATGGACGAAATCGATGCGATTTCGAAGATGTGCGAAGAGGATATTGAAATGTTGGATAACCAAACCCAAGCAATTGTGGACAATGCGATGCTGACTGAATATATGATCCAGTACGCAAACCGTTTCCGTCATTCACATGTGGAAATTGAAAATGCCATCAACAAAGCTTTAGTGCTTTTCCACCGCGAATATGACTATGAAGGTGCGTTGGAAGCCATACGAATTCCTTTGAACCGTATAGAAGCAGGGGCTGCCCGCAAGGTCGAAGAATCCTATCAGGAAGAAAAAAATCGCCGTTACTATTAAATACAGAATCAATAAGACGCAGGGGTCGGGACATTGTCTCGGCTCCTTTTCCGATGTTGTCGGATGCGAACGGAAGAAATTTAAGCCGTAAGCTTTTAATGGCCAGGCATTTTCTATATAATGGATAGGATGTCCCAACGACAGTGCAAAGTTATTAAGGAAGTGTAGATAAAAATGATTTATTTTGACAACAGTGCAACAACCAAAATGTATCCGGAGGTTCTGGATACTTACCGCAAGGTGAATGAACAATTTTTCGGCAATCCTTCCAGTCTGCACAGATTAGGCAATGAAGCAGATGCTTTGCTGCAGCAATCGCGCAAACAGATCGCCCAATTACTGGGTGCCCAGCCGGATGAAATTTTCTTCACGAGCGGCGGCACAGAGAGCGACAACTGGGCAATCAAAGGCACTGCGATGGAGAAGTTCGCTGCCGGGAAGCACATGATCGCTTCCTCTGTCGAACATCCCGCTGTCTCAAAATCGCTGGAACAGTTGGAAAAGTTAGGGTTTGAGATCACCTATCTGCCTGTCGATACTGACGGAATCATATCCGTTGAGGAGCTTGGGAAAGCGATAAGAAAAGATACGATCCTGGTGAGTGTCATGGCAATCAATAATGAGGTCGGCAGCATCCAACCAATCGAGGCTATCGGAGAACTGTTGGAAAATTATCCTTGGGTTCATTTCCACGTAGATGCCGTGCAGGCTGTGGGTGAATGCGTGCCGCTGATCCAACATCCTCGTGTGGATCTCTTATCGCTTTCAGCACACAAATTCCATGGCCCTAAAGGTGTCGGTATCCTTTATAAGAAACATGGTAAACGGATTGCACCGTTGTTGACTGGAGGCGGGCAAGAAGCTGGTATGCGCAGCACGACAGAGAATGTCGGCGGCGTTGCGGCAATGGCGAAAGCTTTGCGCATGACGCTTGAAAATGGTGCTTCAAGCCGCGAGCAGGAACAGTTGGTCCGGGGTAAGTTGTTTGCTGCCCTTTCGGAATATGAAGATGTCCGAATCTTTTCGCCCGAAGATGGCGCCGGGCATATCCTCTGCTTTGCCATGAAAGGCGTCAGGGGAGAAGTGATGGTCCATGCTTTTGAAAGCCAGGACATCTTCATTTCAACGACAAGCGCCTGCTCAAGCAGAAAGAAAGGCACACCCTATACGCTGGGGTCGATGGGCGTACCGCTTTCCTGGAGCCAGTGCGCAGTCCGGATAAGCCTTTCCGGCGAGAATACGCAAGCGGAAGCAGATGCCTTCATCGAACATTTTCGGACGCTGCATCAACAGTTCCAAAAGATACAATAGAATAATAACTGACAGATTGGAAGAGAATATAAATGGAAACGCACATTCAAATACGCTTTGGTGAATTATCGACCAAAGGGAAAAACAAAAAACGTTTTGTCCAGCAGTTGGCGCAAAATGTCAGGATGGTCACAAAGGATTATCCGCAGATCAGAATCAAACCCGAGCACGATTTTATGTTATTGGAACTGAATGGAGCTGCAGAGGCTAACATTCTCGAGCGCTTGCAGCATGTGTTCGGTATTCAAAACTTTTCGCCCGTTTATCTTGTTTCGCACGATCTGAATGAAGTGAAACGGGTTTTGGTGGAGTTGCTTGGTAAAATGGAGACGGCGGGAAAAACGTTCAAAATAGCTACGCGCCGTTCCGACCATTCCTACGAGCATGACACTACTTTTATGAATGCCGAGCTGGGCGCTACTGTGTTGGCTGCTTTTCCGGCCATTTCTGTCAAGATGAAACAACCGGATATTCTTGTACGTGTAGACATCAAAACTAGCGGCATCATGCTCAGCACGCAGACATACCAAGGGGCTGGCGGGTTGCCTGTCGGTTCCAGCGGCAAAGGCATGCTGATGCTTTCCGGAGGCATCGACTCACCGGTTGCCGGTTATCTTACTATGAAGCGCGGTGTGAAGATCGAGGCTATTCATTTTCATAGTCCGCCGTACACAAGTCCACAAGCATTACAAAAAGCAAAAGATCTGGCTGCCAAATTGACTAAATTCGGTGGTGAAATCCAGTTCATCGAAGTGCCGTTCACTGAAATCCAGGAAGAAATCAAAGAGAAGGTGCCGGCGGATTATTTGATGACGATCACACGCCGGATGATGCTGCGGATCACCGATGCCATCAGAGCCGAACGCAAAGGATTGGCCATCTTTAATGGAGAATCTTTGGCTCAAGTCGCTTCTCAGACGCTGGAAAGTATGGTTGCCATAAATGATGTCACAACGACGCCGATCATTCGTCCTGTCGCTACGATGGACAAATTGGAAATCATCGCATTAGCGCAAAGAATCGATACCTTTGATTTGTCTGTGCAACCGTTCGAAGACTGCTGCACTATTTTTGCACCACCAGCGCCAAAAACGAAACCACACTTGGATAAAGCCAGACGTTTTGAAGCGTTGCTTGATGTGGAACCACTCGTTATGCGCGCGGTTGAAGGGATTGTAGTATCTAGCATAACGGGTCGGGAAGACACTTCCAGCCAAGATGAGGCGCTCTTTTCGGATTTGCTTTAATCTATTTTGCAAGTGCGTATCCTTACCATAAATCGCCACTTATCTGTATAATGAAGATATTATCGATCAAGGGGGAATGTTTTCATGCAAGTAACATTAAAGGGTGAAATTGTTGAAGTTTTAGGAACACAGCCAGTTGTTGGGGAGAAGGCGCCGGCTTTTTCGTTGTACAATACGGAAGACGAAAAGGTAGCTTTGGATGATCTGCGCGGATCGGTAGTCTTGATCAGCGTATTCCCGGATATCAACACGAGCGTTTGCGATAAACAAACACGTAAGTTCAACGAGACGGCAGCGGACATCGAAGGTTTGACTTTGTTGTCGGTTTCCAGAAATACAAAAGAAGAATTGGTCAACTGGTGTTCAGCAAACGGCATCGATATGCAGATGCTGCATGATGATGCAGGCGAATTCGGCGAGTCCTATGGCCTTAAAATTCCAAAAATGGGCAACAAGTTGGCCCGCAGCGTATTCGTCATCGACAAGGAAGGCGTCCTTTCCTATATGGAGATCGTCCCTGAAATCGCGACGGAGCCGGATGAGGAAGCAGCATTGGCAGCTGCCAAAAAATTACTTTAATCGCATTGAGATTTCAATGAAAAGGTGCTAAACTAGTGAAGTATAAACAAAGCGTCGATCAAGAAGAGTAGCTTGCCCGGAACCACACAAGAGAGAAAAGCGATTGGTGAAAGCTTTTTTGGGGAAGGAAAGTGAAGTAGCTTGTGAGCAAGTTGTGTGAAGGTCCGTGGACTGGGTAGCGCAGCTCGGAGTATTCTCCGTTATCAAAAAGAGAGACAGGGATCCGTTTCCTGTAATTTAGGTGGTACCGCGATTCATATCGTCCTGCATATTCGTATGCAGGACGTTTTTTTTCGCAATAAATCAATGTAAAGAGAGAGGAAGTGGCTGAATGTCTAAAGCAGACGCAATGCCGACAAAGTATCAACCCCAGCAAGTAGAATCTGGGAAATATCAACAATGGGTGGAAGCGGGGCTGTTCAAGCCTAGCGGAGACAAGAGCAAAAAACCTTATTCGATCGTGATTCCGCCTCCCAACGTAACCGGCAGACTGCACTTGGGCCATGCCTGGGATGTGACGCTGCAGGATATGCTGATCCGCCAAAAACGCATGCAAGGGTTCGATACGTTATGGTTGCCGGGTATGGACCACGCCGGCATAGCCACCCAAGCCAAAGTGGAAGCGAAACTGGCCGAGGACGGGCTTACCCGTTATGACCTTGGTCGTGAAGCCTTTGTCGACAAGGTTTGGGAATGGAAAGAGGATTATGCAAGCGTCATCCGCGAGCAATGGGGAAAAATGGGGATCTCCGTTGATTATGACCGGGAGCGTTTCACGTTGGATGATGGTTTGTCCGATGCAGTCCGTAAAGTCTTCGTCGGCTTGTACGAAAAAGGTTTGATCTACCGCGGCGCATACATCATCAACTGGGATCCAAAGGCAAAAACGGCCTTATCAGATATTGAAGTTATCCATAAGGACGTCCAAGGTGCCTTCTATCACTTCCGCTATCCGATGACGGATGGTTCGGGATACTTGGAGCTGGCTACTACCCGTCCGGAAACGATGCTTGGAGATACTGCCGTAGCGGTTCATCCGGAAGATGAAAGATATCAGCAGTTCATCGGCAAGACCGTGACTTTGCCGCTCGTGAATCGGGAAATCCCTGTCATTGCGGATGATTATGTCGAAATGGACTTCGGGACCGGTGTCGTAAAAATAACACCGGCTCATGACCCGAACGACTTTGAAGTCGGTTTGCGTCATGACTTGCCGCAAGTGAATGTCATGAACGATGACGCGACGATGAACGAAGCAGCCGGAAAATATGCAGGTATGGACCGTTTCGCAGCGCGCAAAGCGATCGTAAAAGATATGGAAGAACTGGGCTATTTGGTCAAAATTGAAGAAATGACCCACAGTGTCGGACATTCTGAACGCACAAACGTTGTTGTGGAACCGCGCATCTCGACGCAATGGTTCGTCAAAATGCAACCATTGGCTGAGCGTGCGGTCGAAAATCAATCCGCAGAAGAAAAAGTTTCCTTCTATCCGGAACGATTTGAGAATACTTTCCTGACGTGGATGGGCAACGTCCATGACTGGGTCATCTCCCGTCAATTATGGTGGGGACATCAAATCCCAGCTTGGTATCATAAAGAAACCGGCGAAATGTACGTAGGCATGGAAGCCCCGAGCGACAGCGAAAACTGGACGCAGGATGAGGATGTTCTGGATACATGGTTCAGTTCAGCACTTTGGCCGTTCTCGACGATGGGCTGGCCGGATGAAGATGCGGAAGATTTCAAACGTTATTTCCCTACCAGTACGTTGGTTACCGGCTATGACATCATCTTCTTCTGGGTAAGCCGGATGATCTTCCAGAGTCTGGAGTTCACCGAAAAACGTCCGTTTGAGAATGTACTGATCCATGGTCTGATCCGTGACGAGCAAGGACGCAAAATGAGTAAATCGCTCGGAAACGGGATCGACCCGATGGATGTGGTCGAAAAATATGGGGCGGATGCTTTGCGTTGGTTCTTGGCGAACGGTTCCGCACCTGGTCAGGATGTCCGCTTCAGCTATGAGAAGATGGATGCATCCTGGAACTTCATCAACAAAATCTGGAATGCCAGCCGTTACGTGCTGCTTAACTTGGAAGACCTGACATTCGACGCTATCGACATTTCAGGGAAAAAGACGATAGCCGATAAATGGATCCTTTCCAGCCTGAACAAGACCATCACTAAAGTGACGGACCTGTTCGAGAAATTTGAGTTCGGTGAAGCCGGTCGCTTGTTGTACCGTTTCATCTGGGACGATTACTGCGACTGGTATATAGAAATGTCCAAAGAAGTCCTGCAAGGGGAAAATGAAGCTGCTAAAAAGACAACCCGCAGCATCTTAGCTTATGTTTTGGATAACGTCTTGCGCTTGTTGCATCCGGTTATGCCTTTCGTCACCGAAGAAATCTGGCAGAACGTACCGCATCAAGGTGATTCCATCGTGACGGCAGCCTATCCGGTAGCGGATGCAAGTCATATCGATGAAGCGGCTGAAGAAGCGATGGAGAAACTGATCGAATTGATCCGTGGCGTCCGCAATGTCCGCGCTGAAATGAACACACCGTTGTCCAAAAAAGTTCCGATGCAGTTGAAAGTGAATGACGAGGCGACCGAAGCGATTTTCCGCGCCAATGAATCGTACATCTTCCGCTTCTGCAATCCGGATACACTGGAAATCGGCCAGCACATCCAAGCGGCCAGCGACGCTGTCACCGCAGTTTTCTCAGGCGGAGAGGTATACATGCCGCTTGCCGGTCTTATCAAATTGGAAGATGAGATTTCCCGTCTCGAAAAGGAAGCGGAGAAATTGACCAAAGAAGTCGACCGTGTGGAAAGCAAATTGAATAACGAAAAATTTGTCAGCAAAGCCCCTCAGGCTGTAATCGACGGGGAAAAACAAAAAGGGACCGAATACCGCGAAAAACTGGCGGCCGTTGAAGAACGCATCGCTGCCCTAAAAGAACAGCTAGCTTAATAAGAGAATCGAATTGAACAGGAAGAACCCTATTAGCAAGTTCCTTTGTAGATAGGGTTCTTCTTAAACAGAAATGGAGTGAAGAGGTAGATGTTTGCAACTTATGAAGAAGCGATGGAATGGATCCATACCCGCAAAGGCATGGGGCCTAAGCCCGGAATAGTCCGGATGAAATGGTTGATGGAAAAACTGGATCACCCGGAACGTAAATTCAGATCCATCCATATTGCCGGAACAAACGGAAAAGGATCGAATGTTGCTTACTTAAGAAGCCTGTTTATGGCGGCCGGCTATACGGTGGGCACCTTCACCTCGCCGCATATCGTCAGTTTCAATGAAAGGATCAGCGTGAATGGGGCGAATATCCCGGATGAAGACGTATTGGAGCAAGCGAACATCCTTTACGCACTCTATGAGGAAATCGGCCGCACGGATATGGGTCCACTGACGGAATTCGAAGTAGTGACAGCCATGATGTTTTCCTATTTTGGGACACATCCTTGTGATGTCGTATTGTTGGAAGTCGGTCTGGGCGGTTTGTACGACAGCACGAATGTTGCCGAGCCGGATTTTTCGCTCATCACGACGATAGGCAAAGACCACAGCAATATCCTCGGGGATACCATTGCGGAGATCGCCTACCAGAAAGCCGGAATAATCAAGCAAGGGACACCTGTCGTCATCGGAAGATTGCCTGAAGAGGCTTTTGCGGTGATGCGTGACACTGCGGAAAAAAAAGCTGCGCCCTTGCATGCATTCGGCCCGGATTTCAGTGTTTCCAATTGGCATGAGGGTTCCGATTATCATGAGGTCTTTGACTTTGCCTCTCAGTTGGGCGCTTTTGAAAAACTGGAAATAACCTTGATGGGTGGCCATCAAGTCGATAATGCAGCCACTGCGCTACAAACTTTCTTACTGTTCTGCAAAAAATACGCTTTGAGTTACTCGGAGACGACGATCAAATCCGGTTTGCTGGGGACAGCTTGGCCGGTCCGGATGGAGATCATTTCGCAAAAACCGTTCATCATGCTGGATGGTGCCCACAATATCCCGGCTATGGCAGTGCTGACTGAAGCGATCAAAAAGAAGTTTTCGGATAAAAATATCACCATCCTCTTGGCGGCTTTGGCGGATAAGGATCTGGAGGAAATGGGCCAGTTGATCAAATCAATTCCCGCGAGTAAGCTGCACGTGACCACTTTTGATTTCCCGAGGGCTGCATCAGTCAAAGAACTGTGCGAGCGGGTAGGTGTACCGGAAGCTGGAGCCTACGAAGATTGGCGATTTGCGATTGATGATCTGAAGGCGAAGCAAGCTGAAGCAGGTATGCTATTGATTACCGGTTCGCTGTATTTTCTTTCCGAAGTAAGACATTATTTATTAAAGGATAAGGAGTTTGGAGATGCGTAAAAAAGCAGTCATTTTTGATATGGATGGATTGATGTTCGATACGGAAACGTTGGGTTATCAGGCACAAGGCGAACTGGCTGAAGAGATGGCTTTGCCGATAGCGTTCGACTTCGATTATTATCTGAAACAAGTAGGGCGATCCGATAAAGATGTGATGCCTGAATTGGCTTCCGACTTTGGTGATGCGGAACTGGCGGAACGATTTTTGAAGAGAATGAAGGAGAGGCAGACGGGCATCGCCTCTGAAAAGGGGCTTCCGATCAAAAAAGGCCTTTACGATCTGTTGGCCTTTCTGAAGGAGGAAGGCGTAATATGCGTCGTTGCTTCCAGCAGCCGGAGGAAAGAAGTCAGTTTCTACCTCGAATTGGCTGATATTTCACAGTATTTCCGCTACCAAGTGTGCGGGGATGAAGTATCCTTCGCCAAACCGAATCCGGAAATTTTCCTGAGCGCCTGGAAACCCCTTGGCATTCCGAAAGAGGACTGTCTGATCCTGGAAGATTCGCTTAATGGCATCCGTGCTGCCTACGATGCGGGCATTGAAGTGATCATGGTTCCGGATCTGATCGTTCCCGATGACGAAGCCAAAGCAAAAACAATTGCCATTTTGCCCGACCTGCATGCGGTCATGGATTGGCTGAAAGAGAAATAACCTGTTAGGCTCCTTCCTGCGTACCTATTGAGTAGACGGAAGGAAAGGGGTAAAACAGGATGGTGCAAGAAACAAATCTGCTGATGGAGGTTCCAAAAGCCTCGCGACCGCGCGAAAGATTGGATCAATTCGGAGAAAAAGCCTTGGCGACGCATGAATTATTGGCTATCGTTCTGCGGACAGGGCCCAGGGACAGCAACGTCATGCAGCTGGCGTTGCGGGTGCTGAATGAGTTCGAGGATCTGCATTCCTTGAAGATGGCCTCGCTTGAAGAATTGACTGCTATTCATGGAATCGGCCGAACCAAAGCGATCGAAATCAAGGCCTGTGTTGAATTGGGGGTGCGTGTAGCCAATGCCACGCAACTGAAGAGCGGAACGATCACATCGACGCAAAGCGCCGGGACGCTGCTGCAGAAAGAGATGCGCGATCTCCAGCAGGAGCACGTGGTGGCTGTCTATCTGAACACAAAGAACGAAATCATCAAGAAAAAGACGATCTTCATCGGCAGCCTGAACAGTTCGGTTGCGCATCCCCGCGAGATATTCCGGGAGGCGGTAAGGTTTGCGGCGGCGCGGATCATTCTTGCGCATAATCATCCTTCCGGTAATCCCGATCCCTCGGAAGCCGACCTGGTGTTTACCCGCAGGATGGTGGAGTGCGGAGAAATGATGGGGATCGAGATCCTTGATCATTTCATCATCGGGGTCGATGATTATCTCAGCCTGCGAGAATACGGTATCATATAGTAAAGGTTCCTAAACGATTTACGCAAGCTGAAATGAAAATTTGATGGCAAAAAACTTGCAATATCGGAAAACCTGATATATCATTATGTTAGTGTTTTTGTTTGGTAAAGAATAGATTGTCATGAGCATTCCTATCGTACCAAAAGCAAGAATAACAATTTAAAGTGCTTTGCACGAGGAGGAATTTTTCATGGAAAAAGGAACAGTAAAATGGTTTAACGCAGAAAAAGGCTTCGGATTTATCGAACGCGAAAGCGGAGATGACGTATTCGTACATTTCTCAGCTATCTTAGGTGACGGATTCAAGTCATTGGAAGAAGGACAAGCCGTTTCATTCGAAATCGTTGAGGGAAATCGTGGAGCGCAAGCTGCCAACGTTGAAAAAATCTAATTAATCTTAACTTAATCGATCAAAAGGCCCGGGACACTGTCTCGGGCCTTTTTAAGACATATAGGAATTTATAAAATTTTTTCAACTCAAAAGTGCATCACCATAGGTGTTTCACAAGTTTGCAACATGTTTCATGCATCTAAAATGATGTCCAGCTTCACGGGTTAGCCCTTCGGAAATTAGATAAATCTGTCCTATTGCGCTCTTCGATGCTCAGTCGGACAGATTTCCTAAATTTCTTTCAGGGCTGAACGAACCCGTTCAGCTTTTCTTAATGCCGGATGCCTGATGTTCGTCCGGGAACTCCGATCCACCGTGATATTCCCTGTGAATGGTCCAAACGTATTGTGTCAATCTGGAGGGATAATCGGCAGCAGTATTACCGATCAACGTCATTCCTGTCAAATTGATTAATTCTTTCTTTTGTTTGTTACATTGATGTTTTTCTTGTTCCGGTTTGTGGTAAAATAGAAAAGAATTTGTTTGTGGGAGAGTTTGTAGTCAATCAGACGGAAGGATGAGAAGTACTTGGTAAGTTTGAATTTTAAAGGCAAAAACATCGGCATTGATTTAGGTACGGCCAATACGATCGTCTTCGTAGCCGGCAAGGGCATCGTATTCAGAGAACCTTCTGTCGTCGCAAAAAATATCCATACGGGGGAGATTCTCTCCGTTGGAGAAGAAGCATTCCAGATGCTTGGAAGGACACCCGGCACCATTGTGGCATCCCGCCCAATGAAAGAAGGGGTCATTGCGGATTATGATACAACTGTCGCGATGATGAAATATTTCATCAAAAAAGCGACGGGTAATGCATTCATCAAACCATACGTGATGGTCTGCGTACCGAGTGGTGTTACAGAAGTGGAAAAACGGGCAGTTCTTGATGCTACCCGGACAGCCGGAGCGAAAGAAGCCTTCATCATAGAAGAGCCCTTCGCTGCTGCTGTGGGTGCTGGGCTTCCGGTGCATGCGCCTACAGGCAATATGGTGGTGGACATCGGAGGCGGTACGACGGATGTCGCGACGATTTCGCTTGGCGGAATTGTTACGAGCCGTTCCAGTACAGCCGGTGGCGATCGGATGGATGAGGCAATCATTCAGTTCATCCGCAAAAAGTACGGTCTGCTGATAGGCGAGCGGACTGCCGAAAACATCAAAATAACGATCGGTTGTGCCGATATTGAAAAGGCAGCTTCCTATGGCTCCATGGAAATAAGAGGCCGGGATATGGTCAACGGCCTGCCCAAGACTTTGGAAATCCACGCCGAGGATATTGCGGTTGCGATCCATGATGTGGTCGAGAACATCATCCTTTCCGTAAGAGAAGTGCTGGAAGAGACGCCTCCCGAAATATCTGCTGATGTCATTGACCATGGTATCGTTTTGACGGGTGGTGGCGCTTTGTTGAAAAGCATCGCTGAAGTCATTTCAGCAGAAGCGGAAGTTCCTGTATTTATCGCCAACGATCCATTGGACTGCGTCTCCATCGGGACCGGTGAAACCTTGAAGAACATTAACGTTTACAAGCGTAAAAATTTAAGGCAGTAAGTATAATGAATGTAATTGAAAGTGATGTACGAAATGAGGTGTCAATGTGAATCAGTTTTTTAACAATAAAAAATTGATTATCCTATTGATCAGTGTGATTACCTTTATCAGCTTGATAGCATACTCTCTTACCAACAACAGAGAAGATACATCGATACCGCAACAAGTAGGGAACGATGTAACAGGCTCCATTGCGAGAATATTTTCTAAGCCAGCGGAAGTAGTGGCGAATTTTGTTGATTCAGTCGATAACCTGATGAATACGTATGAAGAAAACCAATCTTTAAAAAGTAAAATTGATACCGTTTATGAGCTGCAAGTGAAAGTCTATAATTTGGAGCAAGAAAACGCAAGGATGCAGGAAGAACTTGAATTGAAAACTACTTTGTCAGAGTATGAACAGATCAATGCTTCTGTGGTATCCCGCAATCCCGACAGTTGGCTGAACCAAATCGTCATCGATAAAGGATCCCAGGACGGGGTGGAGGTCGATATGTCGGTGATGGCGGGGAACGGTCTGATCGGCCGTGTATCCGAAGTCAATTCGACCAGTGCGAAAGTCCTACTTTTGACCACATCCAACGATACAACCAACCGTGTATCAGCTGAAATCCAAACGGAATCTGGACCTGTACATGGTATTGTCAATGGTTATGATGAGAATACGAAGATGCTTTCCATGTCCCAGATTGCCCCTGATGCAGTGATCAATCCGGGCGATAGCGTGATTACATCAGGATTAGGCGGTGTTTCTCCAAGCGCTCTGTTGATCGGGAGCGTCAAAGAAGTATCGATGGACAGTTACGGTTTATTTAAGCAAGTCACAATCGAGCCCGCCGGTGAGGTTTACAATATTCGCTTCGTGACGGTCATCAAACGGCTGAGTGGAAGTGGTGAGTGATGGTGCAAAACAGATCTTTGCATCACACTTATTTCATCCCTGTGGTGCTCTACGTGCTTTTGATTTTGGATGGCTTTTTGATCAATGCCTTTCCGGGCCAGTTTGTCAGCGAAGAGTATATTCTCGTGCCGCATTTGGCGTTGTTCGGATTCGTGCTTTTTTCCTACTATTTCCCTAAGCAGCCGATGCAGTTGTACGCAGTTCTTTTCGGACTGTTGTTCGACAGTTATTATAGCGGCATTCTGGGTGTTTACGCAGTCGCTTTTGCCGTAATCGTTTACTTTGTGAAGAAGATGCAGAGATTTCTGGCGGAAAATGTTTTTGTACTGGCGTTGTTGTTTATTGTTGCGATCGTCATGGTGGATTCATTCGTTTTTGGCTTCTACAGTTTGATGGATATCACGCAACTTGACTTCAGTGCATTTGCTTCAGAGCGATTAGGGCCGACTATTGTGTTGAATATTGTATTGTTCATTGTGATTTATTACCCACTGTTCAAATTGGTGGGCTGGATGTACGATTGAACCTGATGAGAAAATAATGAGATATTTTTTAATGAAATGCTTGCATTTGACGAAAGCTGTGGTATTATTGTCTTAAATTCTAAATGCAATGAAGAGAAAAAGTAACTTTTGACTATTTCCAGAGAGTTTGCGGCCGGTGTAAGCAAACAATAGAAATAAGTGAAATCACATCTCTGAGCAAGGATACCGAAAAGACAGCTTCCGCTTTCTCAGTAGGTTGACTCGGTTGTGCCCGTTACAGCACTGACGTTTCAAACGGAACGTTATGAGGCGGTTTCTGTGAAGAGCCCGCAAAAAAAGGTGGAACCACGACTTCAATCGTCCTTTAACTTTCAACAGGAAGTTAAAGGGCTTTTTTTATTGGAAACGGCGTGATGGGGGACACCACAAAAATAAGGCAGTAAAAAGTACACATATATGGAGGAGAAGGATATGAAAAAATTAGCATTATTGTTGTTGGCATCTACAAGTTTATTGGCTGCATGCGGTGGAGGTGCCGCTGAGGATTCTTCTGCAACTGGATCGGAAGTTTCAGAAATCAAAGAAACACTGGTGATGGGACTGGACGATACATTTGCACCGATGGGCTTTAAAGATGAAAGTGGCGAAATCGTCGGTTTCGATGTCGAGTTGGCGAAAGAGGTTGCGGAACGCTTGGATGTGGAAATCACTTTCCAACCGATCGATTGGGCAATGAAGGAAACCGAATTGGCTTCTGGTAACATCGACATGATCTGGAATGGCTATACCATAACGGAAGAACGCAAAGAGAAAGTCTTGTTCTCAGAACCGTATTTGAGCAACAGCCAAATTATTGTCACAATGGCGGATAGTGATATCGAAACAAAAGCTGATTTGGCCGGAAAAGTCGTTGCGACACAACAAGGATCTGCGGCATTCGATGCTATCATTGCCGACGAAACGGGAATTGCTGCTGAGTTTGATGGGGGCACGCCGATTTTGTATCCTACCTTCAACGACGTGTTCAATGACCTGGAAAGCGGCCGCAGTGATGCAATCGTCGTTGACGAAGTGTTGGGCCGATACACTATGAAACTAAAAGGCGAGGAAAAGTTCGCTGTTCTTACCGATAATTTTGGCGATGAAGAATATGGTGTGGGTCTCCGCAAAGAAGATGTCGCGTTGAAAGAAGCAATCGATGCAACGATGAATGATATGCGTGAAGATGGAACCTACGATGAAATCTACGCAAAATGGTTCGCTGAATAATAAAAGTTCTTGTTGAGGGGGAAAGTCTTATGTTGAATAAGCTTAAAAAAGCCGCACTGGTCGGATCAGGGTTATTGGTGTTGGCTGGATGCAGCAGTGAGTCGGCTGATGACGCTTCTGTCAACTCTGAAGCCGTTGGTGCAGAAACGTTGGTTGTTGGTTTGGATGATACTTTTGCTCCGATGGGATTCCGTGATGAAAATAATGAAATCGTCGGCTTCGATGTCGACTTGGCGAAGGCGGTCGGTGAACGGATCGGAGCTGAAATTGTTTTTCAGCCGATCGATTGGGCAATGAAGGAAACCGAATTGGATTCCGGCAACATCGACATGATCTGGAATGGCTATGCCATCACACCGGAACGGGCTGAAAAAGTCCTCTTGAGCGAACCGTACATCGTGGATGCGCAATCCATCATCGTTTTGAAGGACAGCGCAATCGAAACAAAAGCGGACTTGGAAGGGAAGTTGGTTTCGACGCAGCAATCTTCCAGTTCAGTGGACAAGATTATGGAAGATGAGTCAGGGATATTTGGAAAGTTGGGCGGGGATCTGGTGCTCTATCCTTCCAATAATAATGCCTTCAGCGACTTGGAATCAGGACGTGTGGATGCCATCGTCGTCGGTGAAGTCTACGGGCGGTACTACATGAAGCAGTCCGGCAAAGACATCTATCGTGTCCTGGAGGATAACTTCGGGGAAGATGAGATGGCGGTCGCCTTCAAAAAGAACAACACAGAGCTGCAGGAGCGTGTCGATGCAGCCTTGGCCGACATGAAGGAAGACGGAACCTTCGATGAAATATACGACAAATGGTTTTATAGTGAATAAAGAAAATAAAGGGTAAGAAAGAGGTTTATGAAATGGACTTGATACAGACGATACTGCCATCATTGCTTGACGGCTTGAAGATGACACTTACGTTGTTCTTCATCATAGGGATCTCCAGCATTCCGTTAGGGTTTCTGATTGCCGTCATTCGGGTTTACGGACCGAAGTGGCTGGGTTTTCTGATCCAGATTTATGTCTTCATTATGAGAGGGACGCCTTTGCTGTTGCAATTGATGTTTGTCTTCTTCGGTTTGCCGCTGATAGGCATTACGCTGGATCGTTTTTCGGCAGCGATTTTGGCATATATGATCAACTACGCTGCCTATTATGCGGAAATATTCCGCGGAGGTATCACGGCCGTTCCGAAAGGACAGTTCGAGGCCATTTCGGTGTTGGGTATCGGTAAGGTCAGAGGGTTTTTCAAAATCATCATCCCCCAGGTCACCAAGATCGTATTGCCGTCTGTAGGGAATGAAGTGATTGCGCTAGTAAAAGATACATCTTTGGTTTATGTCATCGGCCTGGGGGAGCTGTTGCGCGCAGGGCAGATTGCTGCGAATACGTATGCTTCGTTAGTGCCGTTCCTGGCAGTGGGCGTCGTCTATTTATCTGTTACGGCTGTCATTACGGTGCTGCTGAATAAACTTGAATCCAAAGGGAATTTTTAGGGGGGATGGGCAATCATGTTACTAAATGCAATGAATTTAAAAAAGTCTTACCATGACACAACCGTAATCGATGATTTTTCATTCCACATCGATTCAAATGAAATCGTTGTGCTAGTGGGCCGTTCAGGAACAGGTAAAACGACATTGATGCGCCTGCTCAACAATCTGGAAAAAGCGGACCAAGGCACCATTTCGATCGAGGATGCGGTCTTATGCAAACAAGGATTGAAGGGCGCAGAATATGCTGACCGCAAAACAAGGCGTCTTTACCAAAACAAAATCGGCATGGTGTTTCAGGACTATGCTTTGTTCCCGAACCTTTCTGTGCTCGACAATCTGCTGGAGGCGCCGCTTGCCCAAAAGTTGGGCAGCCGTGAAGAACTGACTGCAAAAGCAGCCGAATTATTGAAGCAAATGGGGTTGGAAGACAAATTGGAGGCGATGCCGTCGACTTTGTCCGGGGGCCAGAAGCAAAGGGTCGCAATCGCTCGGGCGATGATGCTGAATCCGCGCGTGCTTTGTTTTGATGAACCGACATCCGCGCTCGATCGCGAATCTTCCGACAGCATCGGTAAGCTGATACAGGAAATTGCAGCAGGAGGAACCGGTATCCTGATCGTTACGCATGATACCGAGTTCGGGCAACAATACGGCACACGGATCGTATCCTCAAGCGAATTCGTCAAGAACCATTTGGGATAGTGCAATGACTAGGGACTGTCCGCAGAAATTTGCACAGGCCGGACAAAAAAACAGGGCAGCTGCCCTGTTTTTTTGTTTTGTATCTTTTGGTCATGAGCAAAGCGAAAGGTAAAAAGGCGCCTTATTTTCATTAATGTTTTCATTTAGGTTGACGGGAGCCTTTGTTTTTGGTAGACTATTAATGTTGTAAATGTGCGCACCACAGCTACAACCGCACGAATAGGAGTCATGAGACCTGCAAGGGCACTCCGTTTGGCGAGTCTAAGTAAAATAAGGAGGTGCAGAGAATATGTACGCAATTATCAAAACTGGTGGTAAACAATTAAAAGTTGAAGTTGGTCAAGCGATCTACATTGAAAAATTAGATGCTGAAGCTGGTGATAAAGTAACTTTTGATGAAATCGTATTTGTAGGCGGAGAAGAAACTAAAATTGGCGCTCCATTCGTAACAGGTGCTTCTGTAGAAGGCACTGTTGAAAAACAGGGCAAAGAAAAGAAAGTAACTACTTTCAAATACAAGAGAAGAAAAGATACACACCGCAAGCAAGGTCATCGTCAACCTTATACAAAAGTAATCATTGACGCAATCAACGCATAAGAGTGTGAATAACCATGATTGAAGTGAAATTTAAAGAAGATGACCATGGCAACCTGCTTTCTTTCGAGATTACAGGACACGCCGGGTATGGAGTAGAAGGTGAAGATATTATCTGTGCCGCTGTTTCCGTACTGGCCATCGAAACTGTGAATAGCGTTGAACGTTTAGCCGGTTATCAGATGCTTGTTGATGAAGCGGACGACGAAGGCGGGTATCTCTATGCGGAAATACTTTCCGAAAGGGAAGCGGAACAGCAATACATTACGCAGATTTTACTGAAGCATCTATTCTATTCGCTGGAAGATGTCGCTCAGACATATCCAGATTATGTGACCATAAAAATGCAATAAAAACTGTACTACTTAATAAGGAGGTGCAAACCACATGTTGAAATTGAATCTACAATTGTTCGCCCACAAAAAAGGGGGCGGATCTACTACCAACGGACGTGAGTCCCAATCTAAACGTTTAGGCGCTAAACGTGCAGACGGACAAACAGTAACTGGCGGATCAATTTTGTACCGTCAACGCGGAACAAAAATCCATCCAGGTACTAACGTCGGTATCGGTGGAGATGACACTCTATTTGCAAAAGTTGACGGTGTCGTTCGTTTCGAACGTTTAGGCCGTGACAAAAAACAAGTTTCTGTATACCCTACAGCTAAATAATACTTGTACTTTTGCCGATCAACCAATTACATACACACAAAAAACCTTGCGGGGGCAAATGATCAATCACTTCCTTCGCAGGTTTTTTTGTATTTTAGATAAAGACAAAAAGTAAGGGACGGTGAACGACTTGAAAGCAACAAATGTTGAGAGTCTTTTCGGATTAATGGATGAAGCCATCACATTGCTTCAAACGGAAGTGGAGCTTACATATATAGAAGCGTTATCCGAAACGTTGGAAAATCTTTCCTTTGAAGCAAAAGCACAACAAGTGGAAGGCTTGCCTTCAATCGAGGCAGTTGAACGCTTGAACAGCCTCTACAAAAAGATGAATTTGGATGCATTGGATAAGGAAATTATCCGCAAGAGCATCCAACTGACTTTCATCAAGGCAACAAAAGAAGACAAGCTCCAGATGAATCATCAAATGACACCAGACACGATCGCCTATCTGATCGCATATTTTATCGGAGAAATAAAAAAAGATAAAACAGAAAAACTGCATGTTTCTGATTTGGCTGCAGGAACAGGAAATCTTCTGAATATCGTCGTGGCGCATTTGACCAGCAGGGGAAATGAAGTGACTGCAGAAGCAGTTGACAATGATGATCTGTTGATCAGTGTTGCGGCCAACAGCGGAGCCTTGCTGGGATTTTCGGAAAAAATCCATTACACCCACTCGGACAGCCTGCAGGAACTGCTGATTGCGCCTTCTGATATCGTAGTATCCGATTTTCCGATCGGGTATTATCCGGTTAATGAGCGCGCAAAGAACTACCAAACAGCTTTTCCGGAAGGAAATTCTTTTGCACATTTCCTAATGTTTGAACAAAATGTGAACTATTTGAAAGAATCCGGTTGGGGGATATTTATCGTTCCATCCGACATTTTTGAAACAGATAAATCATCTGTGCTAATGGGATGGTTGAAAGAAAACGTTCATATACAGGCTTTCTTGAGTCTTCCGGTGGATCTGTTCCATAAAAATGGTATGAAAAAATCAATCATTATTGTTCAAAAAATTGGTGAAAAATCTCTTCAAGCTGAACAAGTGCTTTTGGGGGAAATTCCAGATCTTAAAAACGCACAAAAGATGCAATCTTTCCTGGATATTTTCCACAATTGGAGCGCAAAGATGATATAATATTTATTAGAGATATAAGAAAAATCAGACAATTTAAAGGAGAGAAAAAAATGTCAAAAATCATCGCTATCAATGCTGGTAGCTCAAGTTTGAAATTTACTTTATATGCAATGCCTGAAAAGGACGTTCTTGCAACCGGGATAATCGAAAGAATCGGTTTGAACGATTCCGTCTTCACCATCAAACACGGGGAAGGCCAAAAATTCCAGGTAATCGAAGACATCATGAACCACGAAATTGCAGTACAGAAATTACTTGACCAATTATTGGCATTAAACATCATTTCAAGCTACGACGAAATCACAGGAGTCGGCCACCGCGTCGTTGCCGGCGGAGAAATATTCAAAGACTCCGCGCTTGTGGATGAGCGTGTCCTGGAACAAATCGAAGAATTAGGAGAATTGGCACCGCTGCATAACCCAGCCAACGCTACCGGCATTCGTGCATTCAAAAAATTGTTGCCTGAAATCACAAGTGTTGCTGTATTCGATACTTCATTCCATACAACAATGCCGAAAGTAAACTACCTATACAGTATTCCGATGGAGTACTATGAAAAATATGCTGCCAGAAAATATGGCGCACACGGAACAAGCCACAAATACGTAGCCGAACGCGCTGCTGAAATGTTGGGAAGACCGATTGAAGAGTTGAAAATCATTACTTGCCACATCGGTAACGGCGGTTCCATCACTGCTGTCCAAGGCGGGAAATCAATCGATACATCCATGGGCTTTACGCCACTGGCAGGTATCACGATGGGAACTCGTTCAGGGGACATCGATGCATCATTGATTGCCTATTTAATGGGTAAACTAGGTATCACTGATATCAATGAATTCGTTGACATTCTGAACAAAAAATCTGGCCTTTTGGGACTTTCCGGCGTATCAAGTGATATGCGCGATGTTGAGACAGAAGCTGGAAAAGGCAACGAGCAAGCTCAAATTGCTTTGGATATCTTCCATAATCGTATCATTAAATACATTGGACAATATGTTGCAATCATGAATGGTGTTGATGCGATCGTCTTCACAGCCGGCGTCGGTGAAAATTCTGCTTCTACCCGCAAAATCATCATTGATGGTATTTCATGGTTCGGTTGTGAAATCGACGATGAAAAGAACAATGTCCGGGGTGTTGAAAGAATCATTTCTACTGATGATTCAAAAGTGAAAGCATTATTGATTCCTACAGATGAAGAATTAATGATTGCTCGCGATGTCGTTCGTTTCAGCGAAAAATAATCATTTGAAATAAAAAATCCGTTATGCCGATGTTTCGGCATAACGGATTTTTTCATGCCATCAAATTTGATGGCTAGCTTCACGGGTTAGCCCTTCGGAAAAAAGAATAAGGAACCTCTTGTCTCTGCGAGCCAAGACATACTGTTCGACTTGTCATGGTTCTTGCCATCTTTGATGGCTTAGAAACATGATACAACTGACCGGTACGGTCACGTTGATTCCTTTGTTTCGGAAGTCTCTCAGCAATTGCGCTCT
>NZ_FOQC01000015.1 GCF_900113645.1 Trichococcus flocculiformis | reverse complement strand
TTTGAATGATATATCATATCTAGCCCTTTCGCATAGATCGCGATCTGACAAAGGATTCAGAATTTTGAGAAGTAATAGTTTCAACATATAAACAGGATCAGCAGCCTTTCTTCCGAAATCAACCGTATAATTCTTTTTTATTTCGTCATAAACAAAAGAGAAATCCACCAGTGTATTTATTTTTCTTAATATATGGTCCTCAGGGACCAAAATATCATAAAGTTGAGCGTAAGGACTCACTGTGAGCCTTTCTTCATTGCGTAGCATAATTATCACCCCTTCATATCTTTATTTTCCTCCAAAATACAAAAAAAGCCAGAAATTTATCTGACTTTTTCAGCAGCCTCAAGCCACTTTGGCGGGGAATGCCACTATGAACGCTACGAACTCGAACCCCATTCCAGACAAACATACCCCCAAACCACAAAGAAGAGGCTGGGACAAAACTCCAGCCTCAAATTATATATTCGAATATTATTTGCGTAAACGTGCGCCAAAAGGCAGGCCCTGGCTCCACTTCACGGAGAATGCTCAGATGGTCTGCGACCATCCTGCGCTTCTTCGCTCCAGTGATCCGGGTTTAAACGCCTATTGACCCACTCTCTTTCTTCTTATTTCGAATACAGCAGAAAGGCTTTCGGCACCGGTGCGCTGAAGCGGACGAGCTCACCGGTCGCAGGATGGATGAAAGCGAGTGTGGTAGCGTGCAGCCCCAAACGCTTCATCGGATTGGTACGGGCACCGTATTTCTTATCTCCGGCAACCGGATGGCCCAAGGATTCCATGTGGACGCGGATCTGATTCTTGCGTCCGGTCTCCAGCTCCACTTCCAAGAGCGAATATTCCTTGTTTGCGCGGATCTTGCGGTAATGGGTCACGGCATGCTGGCCGCCGTTGTCTTTCGGACTGGAATGAACCTTCATGGCTTTGCTCTCGGTCAGCCACGAGGAAATCGTGCCTGCATCCTTCTTGATTTCGCCCTCGACCAGAGCGGTATAGATGCGTTCTTTGACGATTTCTTTCCAATTATTTTGCAGCTTTTCTTTCAGCTCTTCGGATTTTGCGAACAGCATGACGCCGGAGGTATCCCGGTCCAGGCGATGCACGACGAATATCCGGTTTGCTTTGTTGTCTTCTTTGACGTATTGGCTCAATTGGCGATAAGCGGTCGGTTCCTTTGGATCGTCGGTTGCCATCGACAACAGGCCGGCATCCTTGTTGATCACGATGATGGATTCGTCCTCAAACAGGATCTTGAGGCCTGATAGGGAAGTTTTTTTGAGGGCTTCCTTATTTGCCAGAATGCCGACAGTCTGTCCGGGTTCCAATGGGTGATTGTGTTTGGTAATGGACTTGCCGTCGACCGTCACTTGTCCGCGGGTAAGGATCGATTTGACCGAATTGCGGCTTTGTTTGCTGAGGATCTGCAGCAAGAAGGGCAACAATTCGCTCGGTTCGGTCACAGGGTATTGGGTAACCCCTTTGGTGGACGGGCTTTTTTGGGGTTCTGTCGCCTTGACCTGACGATTGCGTTTATTGTTATTTGTATTCTTTTGGTTTGTTTTTTTCATCTGATTTCGCTCCTGACTCTGTTCGCCGCCTGAGTATCGCGGTCGTCTCTCTTCTGAAGTATAACAGAAAACTGAGCATCCATCCCGCCTAATCAGGACAAAAATGCAGCAAGTGGCATATAATTGAAACAAAAGGATATCAAAAGGAAGCGAGGGAGCAGTCATGGAATACATAAGCATCAGCGGTGCCAAGGAAGGGAATCTGAAGAACATCACGGTGGACTTGCCCCGGAACAAATGGATCGTCCTCACAGGGGTATCCGGTTCCGGGAAAACGACGCTGGCGATGGATGTGCTCTATCAGGAATGCCAACGCCAATATCTGGAGGCGATCGGCTACCAAGGTATACGCAAGCCGGATATCGATGCGATCCGAAATGTGTCCCCCGCTATCCAAATCCAGCAGCAAGCCTACAATAAAAATCCGCGTTCGACTGTGGGAACGGTCACTGACATCTATACCGATCTGCGGATGCTGTACGAGAAGTTGAGCACAAGGGACTGCCCGGCTTGCGGGAAGGAATTCAGTTCGGCGGATTGCCGTGAGGAAACCGAAAAGACCGCTGATGACTTCAAGGTGTTCCAGTATTGTCCGCATTGCGCTCAGCGGATGGAAAAGCTGACCCGCACCCATTTTTCCTACAACACCCGTGAAGGGGCCTGCGCCACCTGCCAAGGTTTGAGGGAGGTAATGACAGTTGCTGAAGGGAAAGTGCTCCATGAAGAGCTATCGCTGGAAGCTGGCGCGGTCGTTTTTTGGGAAAAACGCTACCGTGAGTATCAACTGGAGTCGTTCTATGCCGCTTGTGACCATTACGGGATTCCGCTGAAAACAAATATGCCTGTGAAGGGCTTTTTGCCTTCGCAGCGCGTGCTGTTGCTGCAGGGAGCCGAAAGTGAAGCAGTGCGTCGGTTGGTCCCGGATGTGCCGGTGCCCCGAACGGTTGCTGAAGGCCGGTATGAAGGTGTGTTGCCGAACCTTTGGCGCAGAATGGCAGATCAAAAAGGGGCTTCCAAACTTCGGGAAGCCTACTTTGAATCTGCTATCTGCCCGGAATGCCATGGCGAGCGATTGAATGAGCTGAGCAGGAGCGTGACCGTGAAGGGGACGCGCTTGCCTGAACTGTCCGGGTCATCATTGACCGGTCTCGTGGATTGGATCCGCGAACTTGATGCAAATCTGACGCATTCGGAACAACTGTTGGCGGGCGTCTATGTGACGGATCTGAAGACCAAACTGAAAAGGATCCTGAAGTTGGGATTGGGCTATCTGTCGCTCGACAGGCAGACGATGACGCTGTCGGGAGGGGAAGCGCAGCGTCTGCGGTTGGCGGCTGTCCTCGATTCGGATCTGACGGGTGTCATCTACATCCTGGATGAACCGACAATCAGTCTGCATCCAAAAGATACAGCCGGGCTCCTGACGGTCCTGCGCTCGCTGAGGGACAAAGGCAATACGGTGCTCGTCATCGAACATGACACAGCCGTCATGGCGGCAGCGGATTACCTGATTGATATCGGTCCGGGAGCCGGGAAATATGGGGGCGAAGTCATCGGATCGGGAACGCTGCAGCAAATCAAAGATCAAGCGACATCCGTCACCGGTGCCTATCTGAACAGCAACCCGGAACCGCGCGAAATTTTCCGCAAAGGATCCGGTGATTTCATCGAGGTGAGCCAAGCGAACAAGCATAACCTGCGGAACCTGACAGTCCGTTTTCCTATCGGTTGTCTGGTTTGGGTCACTGGCGTATCAGGGTCCGGGAAATCGACACTCGTGTTCGATGTGCTGGCGAAAGGGGACACTGGCCCTTCGGAGGAAGCGGATCAGGTGAGCGGGACCGGCTCATTCGACCGGATTGTCGTCGTGGAACAGGCCCCGCTCACCCGGATGAAACGTTCGAATGTCGCGACCTATTCGGATGCCTACACGGAAATCCGGAAAATTTTCGGCCAACAGCAGACTGCCATTGATAAGGGAATGACAGCCAATCACTTTTCCTTCAATGTGAAAGGGGGGCGCTGCGATCATTGCGAAGGCTTGGGGGTCGTCACTAACAACCTGTTGTTTTTTGAAGACCAGCAAGTCCCTTGTCCCGTCTGTTTGGGTAAACGCTTCAAGGATGAAGTCTTGTCCGTGACCTATCGTGGCCATTCAATCACTGCGGTGCTGGGGTTGTCGGTTGAGGAAGGTGCGGAACTGTTTGCGGATTCGCCCAAAATCAGTGCCATCCTGAAACTGCTCCAGGAGGTCGGCCTCGGATACCTCGAGCTCGGCCAAACGACAACGACTTTGTCAGGCGGGGAAGCGCAACGGCTCAAGCTGGCAGTGGAACTCCTGGCAAATCGGGGGAAAAAGAATCTTTATTTGATCGATGAACCGACTACTGGTCTGCACCCGCTCGATGTCGAAAAATTCCTGAGATTGTTGGATCGGATGGTAGATTCCGGCAGCACAGTGATCGTTGTGGAACACAATCAACAGATCATCGCGGCTGCGGATTGGATCATCGACCTTGGTCCGGGTGGCGGAACTGCCGGCGGGAAAGTCATTGCGGAAGGGACCCCATCTGATATCCGGAAAGACAAAAATTCGGTGACGGGAAAATTCATTTAAGGCCGAAAAAGTGAAAATGATTGACAGATGCCGGGAAAATCGCTATCTTATTAGAAAGCGATGAGGACAGAAGGGGAGGCAGAACCATGCAGAAGATGATGTGTTGTATGTGCGGATGTAAGAAACATGCAAGTATATTCTTATCATCTTTTGATCTCCGCAGCCGGGTGAGCGTGGCCACTCTGTAAAGGGGATCAGGGGCAGATTGTGCATCCACATCCAAGTGAAGCGCTGAAATGATGATGAATACTCGTGCATGTGTGTTTTGTTGACGCGCATGCACTTTTTTTGTGGAAACGATGGGACCCCATCGGAAAATAGAGCCAAGGAGGCAAAAATATGAACCTGCAACAATTGCGTTATGTCATCACAGTAGCGAAATACGGCACTTTTCGGGAGGCCGCAAGGCAATTATATATGGCGCAGTCCAGTCTGTCGTCAAGCATCAAAGATCTGGAGGAAGAATATGGCATCCAGATCTTCGAGCGTTCCAAAAAAGGGATCGAAATAACCAAAGAAGGGGCTATGCTTTTGGAATTCGCCGATCAGATCGTAGCCCAAGCGGACCAATTGGATTACCGCTATCTATCTGCGACCGAAAACAGGAGACTTTTTTCCGTCTCCAGCCAGCACTATGATTTTGCTTCGGAAGGCTTTGCCCGACTGGTTTCGGAAAAGAAGGAAGAATCATTGAATTTCCGTTTCCTGGAGACGAGCACCTCGAAAGTGATGGAAGACGTGCGGGATGCCGTCAGCGAAGTCGGCTTCATCTATCTGAATGATTTCAACGGGAAGGTCATCAAGCAGTATCTCGAAGCCTTCGACCTGAAATTCGATCCGTTGATCGCGTTCCAACCGCATGTGTTCCTCAGCGAATTCCATCCGTTGGCGAAGAAGGAGAGAATAACGCAGGAGGAACTCCATCCGTACCCTGTCATTTCCTTCGATCAAAGCAAAAATAGCACCTTGCAGTTGATGGAAGAATCGATCCAAGTCGATCAAAATGCTCAGCGGATCAGTGCCAGTGACCGCGCAACCGTATTGAATCTGCTGTCCGTGACGAATGGTTACTTGGTCGGATCCGGTCTCCTGAAATCAAACACGCAGGACCATATCGTCGTGGTACCGATGGATGTCGATCAAAAAAATACCATCGGCTTCATTTATTCGAAAGTGCGTCCGCTCAGCAAAATCTCCAAGCGCTACATGGAAATCGTAAGGGAACTGTTGGAGGGAGATCAACGCATCGAACTGACGGATCATGTAGACTGAAACATCCATATTACCGTTTGTCCGATTCTATGCGGATATCGGACAAAGAAGCACAAACCCCAAGCCGCAAAAACATAGCAGCCAACCCCAAACAAACAGGAGGCAGTCCCGCAAGCGGGATAACCTCCTGTTTGTTCATTCTGCGAACAGCGAATCGATTTCCACACGCAGTACCCGGTCGATGCTTGGGTTGCCATGGGCGCGGTAAGGGTAAGCACCTGATTCGAAGAGAATGTAGAGCTGCTTCCCGACCACGGCAATCTGTTCCAGATAGGACGGCATCGTGATTTCGGTGCTGGCGTTCTTATCGGTGAAATTTTCGGTTTCCTTCAAGCGATCGAAAGAAAGCAGCGTCGAGTCCTTCTTTCTGCCGGCAGAGCGCGACAGCATCAGCTTTTCGCGATAAAAAGCCAGACCTTGGATTTCTTTGCCGATCTTGTCGACATCGTCGGGATAAGCCTCTTCTGTGCTTTTTCCTGTATCGAGCGCATGGACTTCCTTTCCGTCTTCGTCTTCTGTTGTGGAAATGAGGTAGCGGTGCATGACACTTGTCTCTTCGTCATCGAAATGCGCTACGTAGAGGTCATCGCCGTGGACCGTGATTGTTGAAGCGCGTTTGATGTCAGGCAGTTCGATGCTGTCCGTATAGGTAATCGGTTCAGCGGAATCCGCGAAGTCATAGGCTTCAATATCCTTCAAAGACAGAGTGATGACCTGCGCGGTGTCGCCTTTTTCCGAGGTGACCCAGAGCAGCTCATGGTTGTTGTCGTAGGCGAGGCCGCCTGCATGCGGAATGCCGTCCAAGACGATTTCCTTGATGAAGGAACCGCTCTTTTTTTCAAGCACATAGATGACGGAATTGTGTTCTTTGGTTTGGCAATAAGCCGATATGAACAGGTAATCTTTGTTGACGGCCAAACCTTGCGGCGTCATGGTGGTGCAGATGTCCGCTTCTTCGTGTTCATGATGGAGCGTCAAAGTGGCATCCATTCCCGGGATGATGAAAATGTTGTCTTCCGGATCGATGCCATCCTCTTCAAAAGCCGCTCGGTACAGTTCGGGATAGTCGGACAATCCCTCCTTTAGTTCATCCAGTGAACCGAGGCTGGCTTCCGTGTTCGTTTCTTCGGCAAAAGTCAACCGTTCGATTTTTCCGTTCTTTGTGAAGAGAACGAGTGTAAGAATGCCTGCAATCACGATGCCGATGAGGGCGAACTTCAATTTTCCCATTTTCCTTGCCATATGATCACTTCCTAAACTATATATTTCGACAAATTTGTTATTGTATATAGTTTACTATAGGAGTTTATCAGTAACCAACGAAAAGCCTCTGGTGCAAAGGCAAGTGAGGAATATCTGTCCTTACAAAAGCATTTTTTGATGCAGTAAAATAAAACTATTGAAGTATTGATAATAGTTGGGAATGTTATCCAGTCTGAAATCGAGTACCTATCCATAACAATGTAGATAACGTATAATAGAAGGACGCAATCAGGCGCAGCGCAATCGGCCTGACGAAGGGATCAACACTACCAATATTGAACAGAAAGAGGATTTTACCATGTCGAAGTTAGGTTTGCAGCTCAGCCCGGCAGACAGCGAAAGCAAATGTTTGGTGGCGGAAATTACCGGAGCGGACGAAGTATACATTTTAAAAAGAGACTTCATCCCGGCCGAACCGGAAGGCGGATGGATCCTCTACGATGGCTGGTACCAGCTGAATGGAGCGGTGCCCGGTGTCACGGAGTTCAAAAAGGAATATATCCGCATCAAGGACGGAAAAGTCAGAAGGAACCTTCCATTCCGGGAACTCGTCGAAAGCCTGGATGAAATAAAAGCCGGTGAAGGCCCTCGTGTTGAAAGGATGCGCAAGGAAATCATCGCCATTTTGGATGAAATCAAAGAAGCGGCCTACTGTGAGCCTGTGGTGGAGGGCATCGAAAAACAAAAGGAAGATTTGGATATGGCGGATGAGCCGGATCAGATCAAAAACGCGCTCTACATGCTGAAAAAACAAAAGCAATCCTATATCCAGCAGTACCGAAAGATGTTCAACCTATAAGAATCCAGATTGTCGGGGATGAAAACAATAAAAATGCAGGAAAACAATAAAATTTCCGGTATAATCTTATTTAAATGGAAAAATGGAAGGCGGTGGAGCAATGATCAGAAAAGCAATGCCAGCGGATCTGCCTGCAATCATGGAAATCATCAATGAGGCGAAAGTCACACTGAAGGCATCCGGCATCGATCAATGGCAAAAAGGGTACCCGAACGAAGCGGTCATTCTTCAGGATATGGCCGGAGGGTACAGCTATATCTACTTGCGGGACGGTATCCCAGCGGCAACTTTTGCATTTTTTTACGGCGAGGACCCTACCTATAAAGTCATCACCGAAGGCCAATGGCTAACGGATAATCCTTACACGGTCATCCATCGCATCACGATAAAAGGAACATTCCGTGGTCAGGGCGTTCTTGGGGAAATCGTCGCATGGGCTGGGGATGAATCGCGTAAAAGAGGCTATACGAGTATGCGCATCGATACGCATCCCGACAACAAAAGCATGCAGCGGGCCCTGCAGAAAGCCGGCTACACCTACTGCGGCCACATCCTGACGAGCATCGGCGATATGCGTTGGGGTTACGAAAAGCTACTGTAAAAAGAACTCTGCAGATTTTCAAGAAGGATTGCGCCTGACCAAGAGGCGCAATCCTTTTCGCATGGAATGGTCGACCAGTGGAAACGATGAGGAGATAATGAAATGAACGTGCAACTAAAAAATTTACCATTGAACGAGGAACTGATCCAGGCAGTGTGCCGTTGGGAAAATGACCCGGCTATTTCACCGTTCATCACGCCGCACTATGTTGAAACAAGTGAGCTGCCTTCGGTGACGGAAGGCAATGTCCGCGAGAGCCTGTCCAATCCGGACAAACGCAATTATTTCATCTGCGTGGATGACAAGCCGATTGGGATTGCATCGATCATCCGCGACTTTCCTGCCCTGTTGAAGAATGACGGGAAAACAGCTTGGCTGGGAATCTATATCGGCGATCCGGATTGGCGCAACAAAGGCATCGGCAAAACGGTCATGGCTCTGTATGAAGAGGAATGCCGGAGTCTCGGCTATCGGCGCATCGAACTGGGGGTGTTTTCCCACAATGCCGGCGCAATCAGATTGTATGAAAGATCCGGCTTCACACAAATAGGCGTCATTCCTCACTTCACCTATTCACAAGGCCAATGGCGCGACGACATCCGAATGGAAAAGATTCTCTGTCACAATCTAGGATAAAATCCATGCGGCAATCTATTGGAGGGAGGAAAAACAACGGATGAAAAAAGGAGTGCTGGTTAGATCTAAACGTATATTACTGACCTTCTTTGCGGCGTTGTTGGGGCTGCTGACACTATTCAGCTATCATAACTACGCATGGTACGAAGAACCGATCGCCAAAATAACCGCAGCGGAAGTTGTTGGAACCGATGAAACGATTGGTGCAGGTCAGGAAAACTATCCCATATACAACCAAAAACTGACGGCTGTACTGATGAACGGGGAGTCGAAAGGGACGCAAGTCGTGATAGAAAACAACTATTCCGACTCACTTGCCTATAGCCAGATGTACCGTTCAGGGGATGAAGTGTTCCTTTCCTTAAGCGAGCGTGCTTCGGGTACCCTGACAGGTAAAATTTCCGGAATAAAGCGGGATAAATATGTTGTCCTTTTTGGATCCTTATTTCTTTTCGTATTGGTGGCGGTAGCGGGGAAAAAAGGTCTGCTTTCCCTCGTCAGTATTGCAGGGAACATATTGCTGTTCAATATCGCTTTGGACAGCTATGAAATTGCAGATAACGCACAGCTATTATGGATAAGCAGTGCTGCAGTGATCGGATGGACCGTCCTGACACTGCTCTTGGTCAGCGGCCGAAACAGAAAGACTTACGCGGCTATCCTTTCTACTTTGATCGGAACATTCCTGACTTTGATCATCGCTTATGGGGTCATTGCCGGGACGAACGGGCAAGGCCTGCGCTATGAGGAAATGCAGTTTGTGACGCATTACCCGCGACGAATCTTCCTATCCAGCATATTGATCGGATCGTTGGGTGCGGTGATGGATGTCGCCATTACGATGACCGCGGCCATTCAGGAACTGTACGAAAAAGACCCCGCAATATCCGGCAAAGCTTTATTCCAGTCGGGACGCGAAATCGGCAAGGACATCATGGGAACGATGGCAAATGTGTTGCTTTTTGCCTATGTTAGCGGAGCGATTCCGACGCTCGTTTTTTATCTGGAGAACGGCTCCGATGTGTTCCATACCTTTTCGATGCAATTATCTTTGGAAATCACCCGAGCTTTGGCGGGCAGTTTGGGTATCGTTTTGACGGTTCCGTTGGCAATGCTCACAGCTGTCCGTCTGATTCCCAAGAAAGCGGGTGATCGGCGATGAGCGTGCAACTGGTATTGGCGCTGTTGCTTTTGCTGCTGATGGTTGTAGTGGGCGGCAGACGTGGTATTTCTTCGTTCCTGTCGTTGTTTTTCAACTTTGCTGTCCTCTATGTATTGGTGTTGCTGTTGATAAATGGCTTTCCTGCACTTGTTGTTACCCTGCTGGCTTGTGCGGTGGTCAGCTACATCAATTTATTCTACATAAACGGCGTGAATGTTAAAACGAAGGCGGCCTTTATTGCGACGATCGTTACGACTTTTTTTTTGTTGTTACTGACTATTGTTGTGCATCGGTTTGCGATGATCCAGGGCTTCGGTCCCGAGGAAGTGGAGGAGTACACCACGCTTTCCTTTTTTGTGAATGTTGATTTTGTCCAAATCGGAATTTGTACCATGATAACCGGAACGATAGCTGCCATTACGGACACGGCTATCTCCATTTCATCTTCATTGTATGAGGTCTATAACTGCAATCCGCAGTTGGGGGAAAAAGAATTATTCCGTTCGGGGATGACAATCGGAAAGGACATCATCGGAACAACGACGAATACGCTCTATTTTTCTTTCGTCGGCAGTTATCTCGCACTTTTTCTCTGGTTCAGGGACCTGTCTTATCCTTTCGGGGAGGCGCTGAACGCAAAAGTGCTCGTTTCGGAAGTCCTTTCCATGTTCGTCATCGGCATCGGAGTGACCGGCATTATCCCACTCACCGCGTGGGTTACGGCTCGCATGTTGTTGAACGAATCATCGCGGGATTAAAATGCTTATTGCCAATCAAAGAAATTGCTCTATAATAGTTAGAGTTGAAAACAAAGCTTTTTGGATGAGGCAGATCATACAGTTTCGCATCCGGGAAGAGACGCATAATAGTAAGTATACAGATACACCATTCAGACAATCGGAGGAAAACAGATGAAAAAAATCGGCTTTGATCCACAGAAGTACATTGAAGAGCAATCGAAATATATTCTCGAACGGGTCAACAATTACGATAAATTGTATCTTGAATTCGGAGGGAAACTGATCGGCGACAAGCATGCGAAACGCGTATTGCCTGGTTTCGATGAAGACGCAAAAATCAAATTGCTGCAGAAACTAAAAGACCAAGCGGAAATTTTGATTTGTGTATATGCGGGGGATATCGAACGCAATAAAATCCGCGGCGACTACGGCATCACTTATGATATGGATGTCTTCCGCTTGATCGACGAGCTGAGGGATTATGGATTATCCGTCAACAGTGTCGTCATCACGCGCTATAACGGACAACCGGCCACTAAAGTGTTCATCAACAAACTCGAAAAACGCGACATCAAAGTCTATACCCATGGCGCCATCGAAGGTTATCCTTCCAATATCGAAAAGATCGTCAGCGAAGAGGGGTTCGGCCAGAACACTTATATTCCGACGACCAAGCCGATTGTCGTCGTTACCGCTCCGGGTCCCGGCAGCGGCAAGTTGGCTACCTGCTTGAACCAACTGTACCACGAACGCCGTCAAGGGCGCGTGGCCGGCTATTCTAAATTCGAGACTTTCCCGGTCTGGAATGTTCCTTTGAAGCACCCGCTGAACATTGCCTATGAAGCCGCAACAGTCGATCTGAAGGATGTCAACATGATGGACAACTATCATTTTGAGACTTACAACGAAGTGGCAGTCAACTACAACCGTGATCTGGAGACTTTCCCGGTCATCAAACGGATCATCGAGCGCATCACCGGCAAGGAATCCGTCTACCAATCACCGACTGACATGGGCGTGAACCGAGTAGGCTTCGGCATCACCGATGATGAAGCGATCCGTGAAGCGTCGAAGCAGGAAATCATCCGCCGCAGCTTCGACACGGAATGCGACTATAAGAAAGGTTTGAGTGATGAAGAGACGCGCGATCATATGCGTCTGATCATGGAAGAACTTGAGCTGAAGCAGGAAGACCGCGCACCAGTAAAACCTGCCCGCGCATACGCGGAACGCTTGATGAAACGTACGGTTGACAACGAAATTCCTGCGGTCATCGCTTTCGAATTGAACGACGGAAGAATCATCACCGGCAGGACTTCCGATCTGATGGATGCTTGTTCCTCAGCCATCTTGAACGCTATCAAAGCCTTGGCGAACATTTCCGACGACATCCTGTTGTTGTCTCCGGTCATTCTCGAGCCAATCAAAAAGCTGAAGAGCGATGGCTTGCACAAGCGCATCCCGACATTGACTGCGAACGAGATCCTGATCGCGCTATCCATATCAGCGGTCACGAATCCGACAGCCCAGTTGGCTTACGATAAACTTTCCGAGCTGAAGGATGTGCAAGCCCATTCGACGGTCATCCTTAACAAAGATGATGATCAGATCCTCCGGAATCTTGGCCTCGACATCACCTGCGATCCGGTTTACCCATCCGAGAATCTTTACTACGTATAATAGAGTGTGATGAATCGCGTTTAGACACCCGTACGTTGGAGAAACCAGCTGCCGTTCACCTCTTTTATGGACGACAGCTGGTTTCGAAACGGTAGTGGTGTCTGCGAATCAGAACACGTTTGCGATAAATCGTCAGAATCCAATTTCAAAGGCTATCCGCTCCCTATCATTTTCGGGAGCGGATAGCTTTTTTTCGGGGCTGATGCGGATCGTTATTGTCATTGGTCCTCAAAATGGATGCCCCTGGGACCGACCGAGGTTGAGAAGACGATCTGCGTGTAGGTCTTGCCGAACTGCTGCAGTTCGCCGATGAAAGTATCCAATTCCTTCGTCGTCGGAAAGGCGACCTTCAGGAGCATCGAAAATTCTCCGGTCACGCAGTTGCATTCCAACACATTCGGGATGCCTTCCACGAATGGATAAAATACCGGCTTTTGCTTGGGATCGACCTCCAGATTGATGAAAGCTTTGATGTTGTAACCCAGCGCCTGAAGGTTCACGTGAGCGCCGTAATCAGTGATGATGCCGTTCCGCTCCAGCTGGGCGATCCTTGCGGAAATCGCCGGCGAAGACAAAAAAGTGGCCTCACCGATTTCCTTCAGCGAAGCCCGCGCATTCGTCTGCAGAATGTTCAAAATTTGTTTATCGATTTTATCCATTGGAGGTTCCTTCCCTTTTCTTGTTTGCTTTGTATTCTTAAGATTTTATATCATACCTATCATGGGAAGCAAACCAATACTGACATGTCTTAAGAAAATAAAGTTATATCGGAAACAGCATGGGATTCTTCTGTGAAAAGGTCGAATATGCAGGTTTTGTTCGCAACTTCTTGTGAGTTGTTTTAATCAGTTTGTCAAGGTGGTATTGTTTCCTCTATGAAGTACAGAGAAGTACAGAAAAATTTCAGGGGGCAAACAGAGATGAATATGAGAATTGAAGCGGACTCGATCGGAACGTTGGCAGTACCCACAGAAGCGTATTATGGTGTGCAATCATCGCGTGCAAAGGAAAATTTTGCCATCACGGGCACGAATCTGCATCCGGAATTGGTCAAAAGCTTGGCATGGATCAAGAAAGCCGCAGCTGTCGTGAACGCTCAATCCGGGAACCTGACAGCCGTTAAAAAGGATGCGATTGTCCAAGCCTGCGACGAAATTATGGCGGGATATTTTCATGAAGCCTTCATCGTGGATGCCATCCAAGGCGGTGCCGGTACTTCAGCCAATATGAACGCCAACGAAGTCATCGCCAATCGCGCCATCGAAATATTGGGTGGGAGAAAAGGCGACTACCGCATCGTTCATCCAAATGATGATGTGAATCTTTGCCAGTCCACCAACGATGTCTTCCCGACAGCGGGTAAAATGACCGTGCTGCAAATTCTGCCTGAGCTGATTGCCGAACTGGAAAAGTTGGAGAGCGCATTGGGTGAAAAGGCCGAAGCATTTGCCGGTGTCATCAAGATGGGGCGTACGCAAATGCAGGATGCGGTCCCGACTACGTTGGGGCGGACGTTCCGGGCTTATCAATCCTTCGTCAAGAGGGATATCCGCCACCTCATGAGTGCCGCGGAAGAGATGAAGATCCTTAACCTCGGCGGGACCGCAATCGGTAATACCATCAATGCGACGCCGGAATACCTGGAAAACATCACAGCTTTTGTGAGCGAGGAAGTGGGGATTGCTTTCACGCAGGCGGATGACCTTTTCGATGCGACCCAGAACGTGGATGGCTTTGTCAGGGTCTCGGCGGCAATCAAGACGGCGGCGGTGAACTTGTCGAAGATGAGCAATGATCTGCGCTTGTTGTCGAGCGGACCGAAGGCGGGCATCGGCGAAATCAATTTGCCTGCCAAGCAAAACGGCTCTTCGATCATGCCGGGAAAAGTAAATCCGGTGATACCCGAAGTCGTTTCGCAAGTCGCTTTCCGCGTAATCGGAAACGATTTGACCATCACGATGGCCGCCGAATCGGGTCAGCTGGAGCTGAATGCCTTCGAACCGATCATTTTCCATTCGCTGTTTGAATCAATCGACTGCTTGACGCATGCAGTCGCCACTCTAACCGCCAATTGCATCACAGGGATCCAAGCGAATGAGATGATCTGCTACAAACAGGTGGAGGAGAGCGCCGGTATTGCGACCGCCCTTTGCCCGACAATCGGGTACCAAAAAGCCAGCGCAATCGCCAAAGAATCACTGGAGACAGGGAAAACAGTCAGGGAATTGGTGCTTGAAAAAGGCTTGTTAACAATTGCGGAAACGGACAGCATCCTCGATCTAAAGCACATGGCCGGCATCCCAGCTGCGATATTGCTGAGGGATAAAGTCATCTGAGCGACAAATGAAAAGCAAGCCCAGGAGATGATCCTGGACTTGTTTTTTTGTTGGACATATGCGTGCCCAGCAAGCCGTAAATTGCTAACTGGTGAAAGTCCAGTCCGAGTAAGCGCCAAGGCGCTCGGTAGCTATCAGACAACTGGTGAAGAAATTCTAAGGTTGAAGCTCTGTGATAAAGTACCAACGAAAGTTGGGCAAGCAAGCCATCAGGTTGTAACATAAAGTGAATTCTGCAGCTTCGTCAAAAGAACCCGCTTTGCGGCCAAGGAGAAGTCGAGCCTTTATATGTTGGGCGAAGACCATGGACGGTGTATAGAACTTGGAACAGCACTCAAGAATCTCTCGGAGTATGGGAAGCGACATGATGGGAAAGTAATTTACGGAACTGGGGAGACCCTCCCCGCCACTTCCGAAGGAAGTAAAGTTGAAATCTATAAGGGCAACCGAAGTGAGGACAAGGCGGAAGGGAGTCGGAGGGGAACATAGTACCAATGATAATCAAGACAACAAAACTTGTTTTAGGGAAGGTTCCTTACTTCATTCAGTACATTTGAAAGGAGGATTCTGTATATGAATGTCAAACAAATGACTAATACCATGTTGAAACAAAAAGCGGAGTCCTTCGGACAGATGCTATATCACTGTGCCAAGGCACAACCGAAACGAAAGTTTCATGCACTATATGATAAGATTTACCGTCCGGACATACTCAAAACGGCATGGCTGAAAGTGAAAGCTAACAAGGGCAGTGCAGGTGTGGACAGGCTGACCTTCGATTATATCCAAGACGAAATCGGTGAAAATAACTTCCTGAACAGCTTGTATCTGAAACTGAAAAACCAGACATATCAACCTCAGCCGGTTAAAAGAGTATGGATTCCAAAAGGAAATTCAAAAGATATGCGTCCCTTAGGGATACCGACAATCGAAGACAGGGTTGTTCAACAGGCAACAAAGATGGTGATAGAACCAATCTTCGAAACGATGTTTAAAGATTCATCCTATGGGTTCCGTCCAAACCGGAATGCCCATCAGGCTATGAAGGCGATTCGCAAAGCCAGCCAGAAAAGCTATTGGGTGGTGGATATAGATATAAAAGGATACTTTGACAATATTCACCATGACAAATTGATGAAACTGGTGAAACAGCGTGTCTCGGATAGAAGGGTACTGAAACTGATTCGGCAGTGGTTGAAGGTAGGGGTGCTTGATGAGAAGGAGTTGAAACCTTCTTTTCTGGGATCGCCTCAGGGCGGGGTAATTTCACCGTTATTGGCGAACATATACCTGAACTATCTGGATACAATTTGGGAAAAGCGGTATGCCAGTCTGGGGACGTTAGTGCGTTACGCAGACGACATGGTCATACTATGCCACACGAAGAAGGATGCGATACAGAGTATCCAGATTCTTAAGGCAGTTTTCCAAAAGCTCGAACTGGAGATGAATCTGGACAAGAGTAGGTTGGTTAATATCTGGGATGACAAGGGAGGATTTGACTTCCTAGGATTCCACAATAGAAAGTTCCCAAAAAGGAAGAAAAACGGACAAGTGATGTACTTTCTCGAGCACATCCCTAAAAAGGGAGCTATGAAAAAGATGAGACAAACGTTTAAAGATTATATATCTCCAAGGAGTAAGTTGGTCTGCAATACAATGGACTTGATTGACGGTATCAACCGCAAGGTTGTTGGAATGCGAAATTACTATCGCATTTCACCAATTGCCACGAGGTGGCTAAATCGGATCGACTGGTACATTCTGGAATTGCTGACACTACACTACAACAAACGGAGAAATAACAAGAATAAACGGAGCAATCTGAGCATAGTGAGAGAAATGACCAAATATAGGCTTAAGAAACTGTCGGTTGTATGACCGTAATGCACATGACGAAGAATGTCGGAAAGCCGTATGAGGGAAAACTTCACGTACGGTTTGATGAGGGGGAGCTGAAAGTAAAACAACGACCCGCTAAGGAGTCGTTGTTAGAAATCAGTCCTCTACTCTACAGGAATTTATAAAATTTTTTCAACTCAAAAGTGCATCACCGTAGGTGTTTCACAAGTTTGCAACATGTTTCATGCATCTAAAATGATGTCCAGCTTCACGGGTTAGCCCTTCGGAAAAAGGATATAGGAACCTCTTGTCTCTGCGAGCCAAGACATACTGTTCGACTTGTCATGGTTCTTGCCATCTTTGATGGCTTAGAAACATGATACAACTGACCGGTACGGTCACGTTGATTCCTTTGTTTCGGAAGTCTCTCAGCAATTGCGCTCTGCGATGCTCAGTTGCATGGGACTCTTAGGGATTCATCCCTTAGAGCCCCAGTACAAGGTGACCGTAGGGAACGTTGCGTGGACAGATTTCCTAAATTGTCATGACTCTTGCGATTTCAATCGCTTAGTCCTGTCATCAGGCCATCCAACTGGTCTCGTAGTGAGGCCCTCTGATGTCGCACTGTGACATCAGAGTACTTGACCGATTAGGTCACAGTGTTTCCTTAATCAGGGCTGAACGAACCCGTTCAGCTTTCCTTATTGAATTGGATCAGGTGCCAAGTTTCCGGATAACACCGGTTTCTGATAAATGCTTTCCTTGCTTGGAAATAGTATAATTGGGGCACATAGAGAGGCTGATTTTCAGATTTACAGAAAATGGGGAGGGGATGATGATTTGAAAACCAGAGTCAAGGAAATTTCGGAAGAATTGAAATTGGTCATCTCAGGGAAGACGGTCGATGCTGTATTGCCGCCCTTACTGTTTGCCGTGGTCAACAGCCGTTATCAGTTGACTGTCGCCAGTATTATGGCTATTGCTTTGGCTTTGCTGTTGGCCATCATCCGGTTGGCACGGAAGCAACCGTTGCGCTATGCCATGGGTGGTTTGGTCGGGGTTATGTTTGCCTCCGCAATCGCTTATTTTTCCAATAATGCCGCTAATTATTACCTGCCCAAAATAATGTCCAGCGCCATGTTCGTGTTGGCGGCGTTGGTGAGCCTCATCATGGGGAAACCGATGGCCGCTTTGACGAGCCATCTGACGCGCGGGTGGGATCTGGAATGGTATTGGCGTAAGGACGTGAAGCCGGCCTATCAGGAAGTGACAATCATTTGGTTACTGTTTTTTCTGATGCGATTGGCTTTGCAGGTCATTCTTTTCCGACGCGGTGATGTTGCCGAGTTGGCTTGGACAAATACGCTCCTGGGACTTCCGTTCACGCTTGCTGGATTGATCCTTAGCTATCTTTACGGCATTTGGCGTCTCCGCAACCTGAAAGGGCCCAGCGTGGAAGAACACCGGGAAGGCAAGCAGCAGCCGTGGGAAGGGCAGACACGTGGTTTTTAGTCGGAAGGGTTTCGGAAAGAAGGCATTTTGATGAAAAAAGTGAAAAAAGTCGGAGCAAAGTGCCACTATAATAATCGCATTCTCAATAAATGCCTAGTTCTGTTGCTTAGTTTGTTATTTTTTGGTTGTGGAACATCGAATGATGACACTTCAAGCCAAACTGATCTTCAAGAACTGACCAAAATCGAGGTGACCGAATACGAGGGGAAAGATTTATCTTCCTTGACCGATTTTCGGGAAAACTCCATCAAGGGCCCGCAATATATAAACACTGATGTCTACACGCTGACGATCGATGGTTTGGTCGAGCAGCCAATTTCCCTGACCTACGACGAAGTGCTGGATAATCAGAAGTACACGAAGGTTGTGACCTTGCATTGCGTGGAAGGATGGAGCGTGGATATCCTTTGGGAAGGGATCCTGCTTGCGGATCTATTCGAAGCAGTGGACATTCAAGAAAGCGCCGATACGGTCATTTTTCATTCAGAGGATGGCTACAGTACAGCCTTGCCGTTGCAGACGATCATGGACAGGCAACTGATGATCGCCTACAAGATGAACGGTGTTGTCCTGCCGCCGGAAAGAGGCTTTCCGTTCCAACTGGTGGCGGAGGATAAACTGGGATACAAATGGATCAAATGGATCACCCGCATCGAACTGTCCGATGACGCGAACTATAAAGGGTATTGGGAACAGCGCGGCTTTGACAATGAGGCGGATGTCAACCCGTAAAAAGAGTGACGACAGTGAGGGCAGGTTGTAACCGCGTATGCTGCCGATTTCGGGAAAGACAGAATGGCTGGGGCAGTTGTCCTGGTCATTTTTTCGTCAGAAGTCAGTTTTCCCAAAACTATAGGCTGGAGTCTCGGCATTTGGTATGATGGACCTATCATTTTAGGAGATTTGACAGAAAGAACGATAGAAAAAATAACAATGATGATGAGGGACCGTATGATACTTGTAATAGATAATTATGATTCCTTCACCTACAATCTCGTCCAATATCTGAGGCAATTGGATGAGACTGTTGTGGTGAAACGGAACGATAAAATAACAATCGAAGAGATAGCGGCACTGAATCCGCTGATGATCCTGATTTCTCCGGGTCCGAAGACACCAAATGAAGCGGGCATCAGTCTGGCTGTCGTCAGACATTTCGCAGGAACGATCCCGATTCTGGGTATCTGCTTGGGTCACCAAACGATTGCAGAGCTGTTCGGCGCGGAAATTGTGAAGGCGAAAGAGCCTGTCCATGGCAAAGTGCATGCCATCCAACACACAGACAAAGGCGTCTTTCAAGGCTTGAAAAACCCGCTGAATGTCACAAGATACCATTCCCTGATCGTGGCAAATGGGAGCTTACCGGAAGCGCTGGAAGTCACTGCCTGGACAGAAGCTGGCGAAATCATGGGCTTTCTTCACCGGGAAGAGCTGATCGAGGGGGTTCAGTTCCATCCCGAGGCGATTCTGACGGAGCACGGTTTGGATATGTTGCGCAACTTTTATGGGCGCGCCCAAAAAAAGCGGGAAGGGGTGATTTTCGATGAAAAAAAGAGCGACTGATATCGTGATCAAGGAAATCGTCACCGGGCTTTCGAGCTTCGAACTCTTTTCTTTGTTCCGCGACCGCAAGCATTGTTTTTTCCTGGACAGCGGCATGGATCCGGGGAAATTGGGACGCTATTCCTTCATCGGATTCGATCCCGAACGGACGCTGACTGCCAAAGCGGGCGTAGATTCGTTCGAAGAATTGAAAGCATTGCTGGAAGACTATCAGCTGGACTATACGGGGGAACTCCCTTTCATCGGCGGAGCTGTCGGCTACTTCGGCTATGAACTGCGCCATCAAGTGGAACGGTTGCCGAAGGAAGCGCACGATGATGTCCAGATCCCTGACAGCTTCTTCGGCATTTATGACGGGGCGATTGTGGTGGACCACCTTTTTGGAAAAGTCCAACTTGCCTCGCCGGGGTTCTTCGGTAATCCGGAAAAGTGGGTGGCTGAGGTGGAAAAAACCATCGTGGCTGCGGAGGGGATGAGATTCCCTCTCCGTGCCTTGGAGTTGGCCAGTGAAGCCAGACCAAAGCTCACCGCGAACATGACAAAAGACTATTATTTGGATGCAATCGCGCGTATCAAGGAATATATCCGGTCCGGCGACATCTATCAGGTCAACATGACCCAACGCTTCCAGTGCCGGACGGAAGCATCGCCCTACGAGCTGTACACGCGTTTGCGCGACATCAACCCGGCTCCATTTGCCGCCTACATCGACTTCGGCATGGGTCAGCTATTGAGCAGTTCGCCTGAACGGTTCCTGCAAATCCGCAACGGCAAGGTACAGACGCGGCCGATCAAAGGTACCCGGCCACGCGGCGCTACCGAGCAGGAGGATAGCGCCAATCGCCAAGAATTGCTGGAAAGCGAGAAGGACCGTGCCGAATTGCTGATGATCGTCGATCTTATGCGCAATGATTTGGGTCGAGTTTGTAAAACCGGCAGCGTCAAGGTAACGGAAATGTATCATATCGAAGACTACAGCACCGTTTTTCAGCTTGTTTCGACAGTCGAAGGGGAGTTGGAGGAAGGCCTCCACGCGCTCGATTGCATCAAAGCCGCCTTCCCGGGCGGATCGATAACGGGTGCGCCGAAAATCAGGGCGATGGAAGTCATCGATGAAATCGAACCGACGCAACGCAACGTCTATACCGGATCGATCGGCTATGTCGGGTTCAACGGCGATGCCGATCTGAACATTGTCATCCGGACGATCCTCCAAAAGGGAGATACTGCCTATTTTCAGGTCGGCGGCGGTATCGTCTGGGATTCGGATGCGGAAATGGAATACGAAGAGACGCTTGTGAAGGCGAAGGCACTCATCGAAGCGCTGCAGGCGGAATTACCGGAAGGAGAATGACAATGCAAGTATTTTTGAATAATGCCTATCTTGAGGAAGATGCAGCATTGATCAGCCCACTGTCCCCGGGTTTCATGTACGGATACGGGGTTTTTGAGACGATCCGTGTCTCCGGTAAACAAGTGTTGTTTCTGGACCAGCACTGCACACGCATGGTCCAGGCGCTGTCGGTTCTGGGGATGGTTTGCCCTTATGAGGAAAATGAGCTCCAGCCGATCGTCGAAAAATTACTGGAGCTGAATGGCGTTTCCGAAGGCTTCGTAAAGGTCGTCTGCAGCAAACCGACCCCTACAAAACAGACACAACAGAAAGCGGATATCCTTATCCTGACAGGAACGAAAACTTACAAAGAGGAATATGCGAAAGGCTTGAAAGTATGTCTGGCTGATGCGAGAAGGAACGAATTCTCGAAAATTGTCGGCATCAAAAGTATGAACTATGCGGACAACATTCTGGAAAAGGAAGCGGCCGTTCAGAAAGGCTTTGATGAAGCCATCTTTTTGAACACGCATGACCATGTTTCCGAGGGGTGCGTTTCGAATGTTTTTTGGGTGAAGGACGGAATCGTATACACTCCGTCGCTGCATTGCGGTATCCTGGAAGGAACGGCTAGAGCGCGGATAATCAAGAAATGCGCTGCATTACAGATTCCGTTCCAAGAAGGAGCGTACGTTCTGGAGGAGCTTTTGAGTGCGGATGAAGTATTCGTCACCAATGCCTTGATGGATGTCATGCCGGTGAGTCTTCTGGAGGAGCGTCATTTGGACCTCGGGGCATATCAAGTGGTGCCCCAGCTCCAGGGAAACGGGCGCTAACCGGAGCAAACGATACACATTAAAATCAACCGGATAACCTGCAAGAAAGGAAACCCTTATCAAATGGAAAAATGCGATCAAATCGAAAGAAGCCTCATCAAAAAATACCGGAAACCCTTATGGCGGCCCTTCATCAAAGCGATCCAGGAATATGACCTGATCCAGAACGGTGATAAGATAGCCGTCTGCATCTCCGGCGGAAAAGATTCGATGCTGCTGGCCAAACTGATGCAGGAACTGCAACGGCATGGTCCGCTCCGGTTCGAGTTGGTCTTTTTGGCGATGAATCCGGGCTACAGCGAACAGAATCAGCAACAGATTTTGGACAATGCCGCATTGATGGACATCCCGCTGACTGTTTTTGAGTCCGCTATTTTCGATGTCGTGGAGAATGTGGATTCGTCCCCTTGCTATCTTTGCGCGCGCATGCGCAGGGGCAACCTGTACCAAAAAGCCCAGGAAATCGGCTGCAACAAGATCGCTTTGGGCCATCATTTCGATGACGTCATCGAGACGATTCTGATGAATATGTTTTACGGCGGAACGATCGAGACGATGATGCCGAAACTGCACAGCCGGAACTTTGAAGGGATGGAGCTGATCCGGCCACTTTATCATGTGAAGGAAGCAGATATCATCGCTTGGAAAGACTATCATCAACTGACCTTCCTACAGTGCGCTTGCCGTTTCACGGAAATGTACGAAAATCAACCGAGCGATCTGGGAGGTTTTAAGCGCAAAGAGGTGAAGGCATTGATCGGGCAACTGCGCGAAACGAGTCCGCTTATCGATGCGAACATTTTTCAGAGTGTGCAGAGCGTGAACCTCGAAAAGATCATTTCCTACCGCGATGGGGAAGGAAGGCATCATTTTCTTGAAAAATGCGCTGATGGGGCTGAACGCCCGCAGCCGGATATGGTAGAATGAACCGAGCCTCCGCAAAATCGGAGAACATTAACGAGGAGTGAATAAAATGACCCTGTCATTCGAAGAAAAAAAAGCGATATTTGATGATTACGAGGAATTGACGGCTGTACCGGTTTCGATGAACCGGATCAATTATCATTTCAATGCGAGTGCGGTGGACCACAAGATAGTTGTCCGCTTCCTGCATCCAAACGGCAATGCCTTCATTTATGCAGGCTATCTGCCGAAAGAAGAGACGGATAAAGGCTATATTTCCGTATTGGAAAGCGACGAAGGAACGATCCGTTTCCTTTTGGAAAAGGCGATTTCCTTCCTGAAAAAAACCGCAGACGGCTATGTGGAAGGTTACTCGGAAAAATGGGTGGACCGGTCCGGAGATGTTCTGTTGCTGATCTACGATAATCCGATGTGGTCGGTTGCGTTGAAGAGCGGTCAAATGGAAGGAATCTTCAAGACACGTGATGCGGCTGTCGGTTATCTGAATGATGAAGGTTTCTCGCGAACCAATTAACCGCTAAAAGCATGTGAAAGGAGGGCTATCATGGAAATCAGACAATTGCTTGCGGACTATTCTCCCTTTAATGAACAGGAAGAAAAAGATCGTGAGCTGATGCTTCGGTATCTAGATCAATTCGATGATTTGTTCAAGCGCGAGAATCAGTTAGCCCACTTCACCGCTTCGAGTTGGGTCGTCAATCGCGATCGTACCAAGGTGCTGATGGTTTACCATAACATCTACCAGTCTTGGGCTTGGATGGGTGGTCACATGGATGGCGAAACCGATTTTCTGGCGACAGCCATCCGGGAAACGAAGGAAGAGACCGGTATCGAGCGGGTAACGCCGATATCGCAAGAGCTCTTTTCGCTCGAAATATTGAGTGTGGACGGGCACGTCAAAAACGGCAAACAGGTAGGGACGCATGTACATCTGAACCTGACTTACTTGCTGGAGGCGGACGAAACGCAACAGACGAGCGTCAAACCGGACGAAAACAGCGGCGTCGCTTGGATGGGGTTGGAAGAGGCGCTCACCAAGTGCAGCGAGCCTTACATGAGGATCATTTACGCCAAGCTGAATGATAAATTGAACAGAATACAATAGCCGCTCAGCGCCGATGGTTCTCATTTTCCATCGCCAACGAAAAGTGGCATAATGGCAGTGGAGAGCATCGACTTCGCCGAAGAACTTCTTCGGCGGGTCGGTGCAGCCGCTATTTTTTTTGTCCATTTGCACTGTCGGGATCGGTATGAAAAAGATCAAGGAGGATTTTATATATGAATAAAATTGTTCCGCATTTTTGGTTTGATACGCAGGCTACAGAAGCAGCCGAATTCTATATCTCGCTGTTCGATAATTCCAAAATCACAAACATCAGCCAAATCCAAAATCCACCACCATATGGAACGGCCGATATTGTCTCGATGACGTTGGCTGGTCAGGATTTCATGGCGATTGCGGCAGGTCCGTATTTCCGCTTCAATCCATCCATTTCCATCCGAATCGATTGCGCATCGATGAAGGAAGTCGATTTCCTTTGGGAAAAGCTTTCCGATGGCGGCACGGTGCTCATGCCGTTGGACGCTTATCCCTTCAGCAAAAGGTATGGTTGGACAGAAGACCGCTACGGCCTGTCCTGGCAGGTCATGCATGTCGGCGAACGGGAGATAGAACAGAAATTGACACCAACCTTGATGTTCACAAAAAAACAGTGTGGCAAAGCAGAGGAGGCCATCCTTTTCTATGAGGCTGTATTTTCAGATACTTCAATCGATGCAATGGATTACTACGGAGTGGGTGAGGAGCCGGATGCGCCAGGGACGGTAAGGTTCGCCTCGTTCAAGCTGGAAGGCCAAACGTTCGCATCCATGGACAGTGCTCAGGCCCATGATTTTGAATTCAATGAAGCCTTCTCTTTCATCGTCAATTGCGAAAATCAGGAAGAAATCGATTACTATTGGGAAGCCCTTTCTTATGTCCCGGAAGAGGAAAACTGCGGATGGCTGAAGGATAAATACGGGGTATCTTGGCAAATCGTTCCAACGGACATGAACGAGATGATGCAGACCGCGGATCTTGAAAAATTGGCACGCGTCACAGAGGCGACTCTGAAAATGAAAAAATTAGACCTTGGGGAACTGAGAAGAGTTTACGAAGGATAGTCAATTTGTCACTTGCGCTTTATTTGAAAGAAGGAAGCAAGATGAATAAGAAGGTTTGGTGGAAAGGGTTCTTCTGGAGCATCAACTTGTTATTTTTGGTGATTTTGTTGGGATTTTCAGGTGTTGCTTCGGCCACTACCATGAATGCGGAAAATTTGGATACTTTAGCTGCAGGTGAAACGATTGAAGGGCCTGGTTTCTTTGCGGGCAATGTGGTGAAGGTGGACGGAAATGTTGAAGGGACTACGTTTGTGTCCGGGCAGGATGTCCGGATCAACGGCAACATCAACGGCGATCTGTTCGTGGCTGCCCAATCGATTACCATCAACGGGACGGTGATCGGCAATATTTATGGAGCGGGGCAAGCGCTCACCTTTGATGGGCAGTCGGAAAGCGATGTTTTCTTTGCCGGTCAGAATATCGCCATCGGTCAGGATGCATCTGTAGGCAGGGATATCTTCGTTGCAGGCGCAACCATCCTGCAGGAAGGGGTTATCCAACGCAACCTCTTCGGGGGTGGAGCCGAGATTGTGCTCAGCGGCCAAATTGGCGGGGATGTCAATCTGCAAACGGATAGTCTGAAACTTCAGGACGGCGCGAACATAGCCGGCAACCTCAACTACAAGGGCGGAAACGAAGCTGACATCGGGACTGGTGCAACGATCGCAGGAGACACGGATTGGGAATTTGCCGAAACGATGGATAGGGGAACAACTGTCATGCGGGAAACGCGCAGGCCGTTCATGACAGTTGTCTGGTTCCTCTGGAGTTTGGCGAGCGCTTTGCTGATTTGGTTCCTTATCCGGATCTGGCGCCCCGCTTTCTGGCAAAATACAGCCCGGCCATTGACTGAACGGCCGCTGAAGACGTTGGGAGTCGGTCTGCTGACATTGTTGGTGGTGCCGCCGCTGATCATCTTGGCGATGGTCACCGTCATCGGCATTCCGATTGCGATTATCCTTGGTACCGTCTATCCGATTGCTTTATATCTGTCGCGGATCATTGTGGCGGTATTCATCGGGCAGTGGTTGGCGAAACGCTTCAAATGGCCCGAGCTGCATAAAGGCGTCTGGTTAGTATTGTTGGGATTGATCATCCTCGGTGCTTTGCGGATGCCGCCTTACATCGGCTTCCTGAGTTCCTTGCTGATCGTGATGGCAGGGTTGGGATCGCTGGTGATGGCCCATCATCGGGTTGCACCTGAAACGGCAAGCGTGCAGACCGAGTTGGATCTGTAGCCGGATCAGCAGGATGGGAACAGGAATGGGAATGCGAACGCATCATTTTCTTTTACCAAGAATGCGGTCTGTTTGCTATAATGGACTTTGAGGTGAATTCATGAGATTCGTAGTGGCAAGGACATTCAAAAAGAACGGCAGTGCGGCAATCGCAATCGATGCAGTGCCATCCATTTTTGGCTATTCGGAGGAATTGGAGCAACGATTCGGCCGGAAAATCGAGGTGCTCCTCCTGAGCGGGGACTCCGCGGAAGCCTTGGAAGAGGCGTGGCCGGAGTACGCACCGATTGCGGTGACAGAAGACAAAGAAAGCTTCGAACGCATGATAGAAGAAAAAGTCAACCGGAAAAAATAGCATCGGATCGGCTTGGCAGCACATGGAAATGCTGCCAAGCCGGTTTTTTTCGATTTTACTCCGGTGAACGCTTGCCTAACCGGAGCAGAGACTTCAGATTCGCCCTCAACTACGGCGAAAACTGCCTGGCCGGAGCAGCCGGCCCAAGATCCGACATTCCTCCGGTGAACGCTATCTTCACCGGAGCAGGCACCGTTTTTTCGATGCGCATCAGCCCGTCCTTGGCCGTGCGGGAACCCATCTGGTATAATCGGAGCAGAATCAAAAAAGCATGCCAAAGCAACGAGAGGAGAGGCAAGAAACATGACCTTAAAACAATTAAGATACATGCTAGCAGTCGCCCAATACAAATCGATCAACGAGGCCGCCAAAAAATGCTTCATTTCACAACCGAGCCTCTCGAATGCCATCAAGGACCTGGAGGAAGAAATCGGCCTGGAACTGTTCATCCGGACCGCCAAAGGCATCACACTGACAGCGGAAGGCAGCGAATTTCTGAAGTATGCCCAACAGGTGATCGAGCAAGCCGAATTGCTGGAACAGCGTTATCTCGACAAAAAACCGGCCAAACAGTTGTGTTCCATTTCGACCCAACATTACGCGTTCGCTGTCAGCGCATTCGTGAACATGATCAAAAAGAGTGGAGCGGATGAATACAAGTTCACGCTGCGTGAGACACGCACCCATGAAATCATCGAAGACGTCAAGAGTTTCCAGAGTGAAATCGGCATCCTCTATCTGGATTCGTTCAACCGCAATGCACTCCAAAAAATTTTGCGGGAGAATCAATTGGAGTTCCATCCTTTGTTCGAAGCAGAACCGCATATCTTTGTGAGCGTCCGCAATCCATTGGCGGCCAAACAAAGCGTTACCTTGGCGGATCTCGAGGATTACCCCTACCTGTCGTTCGAACAGGGCGAGCATAATTCCTTCTATTTTTCGGAAGAGATCCTCAGCACCGTTTTCCATAAAAAAAGTATCCTGGTCAGCGACCGCGCAACTTTGTTCAACTTAGTGATCGGCCTTGACGGCTACACTATCTCCACCGGTGTACTTAGTGAAGAGCTGAACGGCACAGATATCGTTTCCGTACCTTTGGATGTAGAGGACAGGATGGTGATCGGTTGGATCGCCAACAAGAAAGCCGGGATCAGCCGGCAGGCGGCCGCCTACATCAAAGAGCTGAAGGCAGTGATCCGGACCTATGGGAATTAAAAGGTCCGGTCTATTTTGGGTATAGTCTTTTGCTATAACTAAATATATTTTTTTGGTGTTACTCTATATCTTCATTCCATGGCATACTATTGGAAATAAATGACTTCTTTCGGGAAGTCATCAACTGACATGATCAATCATACACAAAGTAAGTGCGCTTGAAAAATTGCCACTTTGAACAAATTGAGGGAGGACATTGTTATGAAGATTAGAGAGATGATCAGCAAAGGGGAACCGACCGTTTCATTTGAAATTTTTCCGCCGAAAAGCAGCTATGCCCTTGAGACGGTATTCGACACCTTAACTGAATTGAAGGACCTGCATCCCGATTTTATTTCCGTGACCTACGGCGCTGGCGGGACAGCCCAAAGCAACACGGTCGAAATTGCATCGCGTATCAAAAAGGATTTCGGCATCGAATCGATCGCCCATTTGACCGGCTGCACCTCGACAAAAGAGGGCATGAAACGGACACTGGCATCGATCAAGGATAGCGGCATCGAAAACATCCTGGCTTTGCGTGGGGATATCCCGCAGGAAAAATTGGCGGACAAAAATTGGAATCCGGAATACCGTTATGCTTCCGAGCTCATCGACGACATCAAAGCAGCAGGCGATTTTTCGATCGGAGCTGCCTGCTATCCGGAAGGACATGTCGATTCCATCAACAAAGTGGATGACCTGAAAAATCTGAAAAGGAAAATGGACCATGGCGCTGACTTCATGATCACGCAGCTTTTCTACGACAATGATCTTTTCTATCAGTTCAAGGAGAAACTGGATCTTGTCGGCATCGAACAGCCGGTCATCGCCGGGATACTGCCGGTGCTGAACATCAAACAGGTGAAACGGATCCAGGAAATTTCCGGCTGCAACCTGCCGCCTAAATTTCTGCGGATACTTGATAGATATGCGCACGATCCGGCATCACTGCAGGAAGCCGGTATTGCTTATGCAGTCGATCAGATCATCGACCTGCTATCTTCAGGTGTGGATGGTGTGCACATCTACACGATGAACAAGCCCGACGCGACAAGAAGGATCATGGAGAACATCTCCTGTGTACGCAAGGCGGTCTGCAGAAAAGAGCCGCAAAGATGAAGACGGATCTGAAGTTGGTCGCAAAGTACCTTGGCTTCGGCAACAAACAACCGGACGAACGGACAAAGCACGATATGGAGAGGATCGCCGCTCAGTTTGAGCAGGTGATCACTGGGAAGTGGACTTATGGGCATTATCTTCTGGACCACTCCGTTGAGGGACTGATCACGCTGGAGGGGACCGCAGTTGTGCTGGAAGGGAAAAGCATCACCCGCACGCTCAAGCGATGTAAAGAGGTCTACATCATGGTCTGTACATTAGGCGTGCAGGGAGACCTCCTCATCGAGCGCAACAAAATGATGTCGCCGACCTTGGGCATGATCGCTGATGCCTGTGCATCCGCATTCGTCGAGACAATTGCGGACAGTTGCCAGCAGGAAATCGAAAGCCAGCTGCCAGCGGGATTCGCATTGACTTTCCGTTACGCGCCCGGATACGGGGATCTGCCTTTGGCCACCAACAAAACGCTGCTAGGGGAATTGCAGTCGGACAAGCGGATCGGGGTCCATCTGACGGATTCGATGCTGATGACGCCAAGAAAATCAATCGTGGCGATTTTAGGCGTTCTGGAGGAAGGCATCTCCAAAGGCAAGAATCATCGCTGCGGAAACACAAGTTGCAGCGAATGCGATCTGAACGACAGCTGCACGGCCAGAAGTTAAGCTAGGGGGGACAAAAAATAATGGATATCAGAAAACAAATCGGCGAAGAACTGCTTCTCTTCGATGGAGCGATGGGTACGATGCTCCAGGCATACGGGATGAAAGCAGGCCAAAATCCGGAAGCGTTGAATCTGGAAGATCCCGAGCTGCTGGGCCGGATTCATCGGGAGTACGTCGAAGCCGGTGCGCAGTTCATCACGACAAATACTTTTGGTGCGAATGCCTACAAACTGGAGGAGACCGGTTACTCCGTTACGGAAGTGATCACTGCTGCTATTGAAATCGCCAAAACGTCAACGGCAGGGACCGAGGCGAAAGTGGCGCTCGATATCGGACCGGTCGGAAAGATGATGAAACCGATCGGATTGCTTGATTTCGACCAGGCTTACGATTACTTCCGCGAACAAGTGATGATCGGGGCTGCGGCCGGAGCGGATCTGATCCTCATCGAAACGATGTCGGATCTGGCGGAAATGCGCGCGGCCGTGTTAGCGGCGAAAGAAAATAGCGACCTGCCGATCTTTGCGACGATGACCTTTACGGAGGACGGCAACACTTTGACCGGAACCGAGCCGGAAATCATGGCGCTCTCCTTGGATGCATTGGGTGTAGATGTGCTGGGCGTAAACTGCTCATTGGGGCCAAAGGAATTGATTCCCATCATCAAAAGGATTTTGGCCTTCACGAATACGCCGGTGATGGTGCAGGCCAATGCCGGTATCCCTGTGACGGAAGCTGGGGTCGCCAAATATAACGTCGTTTCCAAGGATTACCTTGAGGTGGCCAAGGAATTGGCCGGTTTGGGGGTCTCCGTGATCGGCGGGTGCTGCGGCACGACTCCGGAATACATCCGTGATCTGCAGCAGGCCAAGGCGTCTTTTGTGAAAAGAGAAGCCAATAAATTGAAGCGGTACATCTGCTCGGCGCAGAAAAAAGTTTGCCTGGACGGCCAGATCACCCTCATCGGGGAGCGGATCAACCCGTCAGGCAACAAGGGTTTGAAGGAACAATTCGTGGCAGGCAATCCCTTGGCGGCCATCAAAGTCGCTTTTGAGCAGGTCCAAAAAGGTGCGGATGTTTTGGACGTCAACACCTCTTTGCCGATGATCGACGAAACGGACTATATGACAAAAATCATCGATGGCATGAGCGGTCTAGTGGAAGCGCCGCTCCAGTTCGATTCGACCAAACCGGAAGTGCTTGAAGCAGCTTTGAGGCGCTACAGCGGTGTCGCAATCGTCAATTCGGTCAACGGGAAAGAATCCTCGATGGCCGAAATCTATCCGATCGTCCAGAAATACGGCGCCTTTGTGGTTGCCTTGTGTCTGGATGAAGCGGGCATCCCGGATGACGCTGACGGCCGGACCAAGGTCGCCCAGAAATTGATCGAGCGAGCGGAAGCGTATGGCATCGGTGCAGAGCGCTTGTTGGTGGATTGCCTTGTGCTCACTGCGGCAGCCCAGCAGAAAGCGGTCATGGAGACGTTGAAGGCATTGCGTTGGGTCAAGGAAAACACGAAGGCGTTGACTACTTTGGGGTTGAGCAACGTTTCCTATGGACTGCCTTTCCGAGCCTTGATCAACCGAACCTATTTTGCGATGGCCCTGACTTCGGGATTGGATACGGTCATCATCAACCCAGGGGCCGACGGAATCGTCGACACGATGCGCGCCTTCAATGTTCTTTCAGGGCAAGACGAAGGTGCCATCGACTATATCGACTACAACAACAAAAAGGCTGTGGTCAAATCCGATGGTCCCAAGCAGGAAAACGTGGTACGTTCCTACCGGGAAATGCTGTTGGAGGGCGATGAAGCTGGGATCATGAAGGCAACCAACGCGCTGCTTAAAGACAATACGCCATTGGCTGTCGTGGACGATCACATCGTGCCGGCATTGGATGAAGTCGGCAAACTCTATGAGCAGAAAAACATCTTCCTGCCTCAGCTGATCCGCGCCGCCGAAACGGCCGGTAAAGCCTTCGAGACGATCCGTGCAAAACTTGCTGGAGGCAATGAGAAGCTGGAATCGAAGGGAACCATCGTGATGGCTACCGTAAGAGGGGATATCCACGATATCGGAAAGAATCTGGCGAAAGTTCTGCTTGAAAACTATGGCTACGACGTCATCGACCTGGGCAAAGATGTTCCGATTGAGGAGGTTGTGGCGGTTGCCAAGCAACATCAGGTCAAACTGGTCGGGCTGTCTGCGTTGATGACGACGACCGTCACTGCGATGGAGGATACAATCTCGGCCCTGCGCGAGGCGGATTTGTCTGTGAAGGTCTTCGTCGGAGGAGCCGTACTGACAGAAAAGTACGCCAAAGCCATCGGCGCGGATTACTACTGCAAAGATGCCCGAGCCGGTGTCACAGTAGCCGAAACAGTTTTCGGACAAGCTTAAAAAAATCCGGCGACGAGTCATACGTGATGACTTGTCGCCGGATTTTTATTTGTTGTGTCAGTGGTGGACGGGATGTATCTTTTTTTGGTCCGATTTGGCCCGTAACAGGAAAGCGCTGATGAAGAAAGCGACAGCATACATCGCCAAGATGGCATACAAGACATTGTTATACGAGCCGGTCTTCGCGATGATGAGGGCGCTCAGCTGGTTACCGGACAAACCGGCAAAAGCCCAAGCCGATAAAGTCAGTCCATGGACAGTACTGATGGTCTCCATTCCGAAGCGGTCCGCCAATAGCGGTGGAAGACTTGAAAAACCACCGCCGTAACCGGCGTTGATGACACATAGCAACAAAATGATCAGCGGCACGATGGCATTGTCCACTCCGTTCGCTAAAAGCGTAATCGTCGTAGCTCCAATCGATAGCCCGAAAATCCAAATATAAATGGTATTCCGGTCCTTTAGCCTATCGGCGAACGCCGAAAATCCGAGCCTTCCGCCGGCATTGAAAATCGCAGTCAAGGAACTGATCGTGGCAATTGCGCCAAAACCAATGGAATGAAGCAGATCCTTTTCCTGGGAGATGAGTGCCAGTCCGCAAGTGATGTTGAGATAAAACATCAGCCAGATGCCGATGAATGTCTTATTCTTGAAGATATCAAGCGTATGGGTGCCTTTTGCCTGTGCGCTCACTTCGACCCAATCCGCCGGCTTCTTCAAAAGAAGATGACCCGCGAACATCATGATGAAGTAGACAACAGCCAGGATGTAGAATAGCTTGTAGAGACGAGAAGGATCAGCGAGTGTACCGTCTGAGTTTGTTGCACCCAGCAACATCTCGATGATTGGGCTGGCGATTACTTTGGCCAACCCGAACCCTGCAACCGCTATTCCAGTGGCGAGGCCTTTGTTATTCTTGAACCAAAGCATCAAGGTCTTTACCGGCGAAAGATATCCGATACCGCACCCGATGCCCATCAAAACGCCATAGCTCAGGAAAATCCCGATCAGCGACTTTTGCTGGATGAAAAAGCCGGTACCAGCCATTCCTGCTGCGAAGCACACAGCTGCAATCAAGGAAGCCTTATGGATATCCCTTTCGACGATTTTACCGGCGAAAGCTGCCGACATCCCGAGACAGAAAATTGCCAGACTGAAAGCCCATTCGACCTCGCCTTTCGGCCTGCCGATGTAGTCGGCGATGCCCCCTTTCAGCAAAGACCAACAGTAGACTGTGCCGATGCTGCAATGGATCAGCAGTGCCGGGATAGCGGCTCGCATCCATTTATTTTCGATATTGTTCATTTTGAAGCCCCCCTTAGGTAATGATAATATGGATTGCGTGAATATTTTATCAAGCTATCGTAATCATACTCTCGATCCGCAGGGAATGCAATCGCTTTCCTGAACAGTGAGAGAGGGCGGTTTGTCTAATCCGGACAATGTTTTTTCCCTAGGAGGCCGCCCAGATGGAATTCTCTGGAAAAATCGAAAATTTGTCGGTAATATGAACTATGTACAGAAAGGGAGGAATCAGCGGATGAAAGTTGAGATCAGGAAAGCGGATCTTCAGGATTTGGTTGCATTGAAAATAATTGAGGATGCGTGTTTTCCGGAAGCCGAGGCAGCGACGCTAGCATCACTCAGCGAGCGGCTGAAACTGTTCCCTGAAAGCTTCCTTGTTGCCGAAGTCGAGGGCGAATTGGTGGGGTTCGTGAACGGGGCAGTCATCGATGAACCGATCATCCGCGATGCCCACTACCATGATGCTGGCCTGCATAATCCGGAGGGTGCTTATCAAAGCGTATTCGGTTTGGATGTGGATCCGGCTTTCAGAAGGCAGGGAATTGCGGAAAAGTTGCTTATGGCACTGATAGATGCCAGCAGGAAAGCGGCCAGAAAAGGCTTGACGCTTTGCTGCAAAGAAGAAAAGATCCCTTATTATGAGAAATTCGGGTTGGTGAACAGCGGCAAATCAAGTTCAACGCATGGGAATGCTGTTTGGTATGACATGATTTTGCACTTTGAAGAAGAAAGGGTAGAACAAATGAATCCGAAAATCATATTGGCGAGCCAATCGCCAAGACGCAGCGAGTTGCTGTCCTTGTGCATAAAGAATTTCGCGGTCCAGGCTGCGGATATCGACGAAAAAGCGATAGAAGAACGCATCCTCGCCGAAGCGGGACAGGATCCGTTCGTTGAACCGGCCACTGAGCTGGTGGAAACGTTGGCGCGGGAAAAAGCGGCGGTTATCCACCGTGAGAACAGCGAAGCGATGGTCATCGGCTCCGACACTGTGGTCATGTTGGACGAAAAAATCCTCGGCAAACCGGTTGATGAGGCCGATGCCTATGCGATGTTGCGCGCACTGGCTGGTAAGACCCACTCGGTCCTGACCGGCGTTAGCATTTTATGGGGCGAAAAGGAAGAGACCTTTGCTTCTGAGACGAAAGTCAGCTTCTTTGAGTGGGATGATCGCATGGAGGCGGAAGTGAAGGCATATGTGGCATCGGGCAAGCCGATGGACAAAGCCGGAGCATACGGCATCCAAGAGGAAGCTGCGCTTTGGGTTTTCGGGATCGAAGGGGACTACAATACGATTGTCGGGTTTCCAGTCGCCTTGGTCGATAAAGCCATCCATCGGTTGCTGACGGAAGAACAGACAGAGAAGTAGTTGTTGAAAGCAAAGAAACGATCGCGCTCAGCTGGATGCAGCTTACGCGATCGTTTTTTTACTCGTGTATTTAGGACTTGGCTTCGGAAAGTTCGATTTGGCGGATGACGCGCGCCGGGTTCCCTGCAATCACGACATTGTCAGGAAAAGATTTAGTCACGACACTGCCCATACCGACGACAACATTGTCCCCCAGCGTGACCCCCGGACCGATTACGGAAGAGCCTCCGATCCAGACGTTGTCACCGATCGTGATCGGTTTGCCGTACTCCGTTCCACTGTTCCGTTCGACCGGATCAATCGGATGGGTGGCCGTATAAAAGCTGACGTTCGGTGCGATCATCACGTTGTTCCCGAATGTGACCGGGCAGGTGTCCAGTATCGTGCAATTGAAGTTCGCATAGAAATTCTCGCCGACAAAGATATTGGAACCGTAGTCCAATGAAAGCGACGGCTCCATGTAGATTTTCTGGCCGGTCTTCCCGAACCAGTTTTTCAACAGCTCGCTGCGCTTGCGGGGGTCTATTTCGTCGTTGAATGCGCGCATGTTTTCACGTGCGTTCTGCCTTAAGGCGACGAGCTCCGCATCACCGGCCAAATAGGGTTCTCCGGCGATCATTTTTTCTTTTTCTGATTTCATTTTATACTCTCCTGACATATAGTATTTTTACTAATTATAGCCCAATATTCACCAACTTGATCAATAAAATGAATCAGAGGCTATTTTACTTTTTCGTTTACAAAAAAATTTATGCCAGTATCAAGGCATGGTGGATTTTTCGGAAATCTGCCTGTTAAATTTTTGTATTGTGAAACCGCATGAAGGCCACGGTTTTGAAGTGCCCATGCATTATCTCGACAGACAACTGCCGCCCAACCTGGAAACGGAAAAGATTTTGGTGACGGTGCCTTCCTACGAGCACTACTACGAATGGGGAAAACGTTATGGGGAAGCTTACGACCGATCGGATCTGCGCACTGCCATCATCGCTTCTTCCGATCTGTCGCACGTGCTGAAGCCGGAGGGGCCTTACGGCTACCATTCGGCGGGGCTTTTGTTTGATAAATTAGTGGTCAAAGCCATTAAGGAAAAGGATGCCGGGCAGCTGTTGCGGTTGGATGCCGGGTTCCTTGAAAGGGCGGCGGAGTGCGGGTTGCGCTCCATCCTGTTCCTGACGGGAGCGTTCGAAGGCAGGGCATATGAAGCGGAAGTGCTCTCCTACGAAGGTCCTTTCGGGGTCGGTTACCTTGTCGCAACCTTCATGCCTTCGGAGTCCGAAGAGCAAATCAAGGATGCGTGAAGTTTGTAAAACAAGTTTTTGGAAGGTTGTGTCATTCATTTTTTAATAAAAAGAGGCGATAAAGTATGAAGAGAACATTTTTCACCTCGGAATCGGTCATGGAGGGGCATCCGGATAAGCTCTGCGATCAGATAGCCGACGGGATATTGGATGCCATTCTGAAGGAGGATCCGTTCGCGCGGGTGGCTTGCGATGTTTCCGCCAGTACTGGTTTGATCACGGTTTTCGGCCAGATCACGACTGTCAGCACGGTGGATATTCCGGCCATCGTGCGGTCCATCATTCAGGCTGTCGGCTACACGGACAGCGACTTTGGTATCGATGGGAAGGCTTGTTCCGTCCTGATCGGTTTGGACAGGCAATCACCGGATATCGCTGCGGGGGTCGGCTCCTCTTTGGAAAAGCGGCTCGGATCGGACGATGAAGCGGACCAATTGGGAGCAGGCGATCAGGGATTGATGTTCGGCTATGCCTGCAAGGAAACGCCGGAGTTGATGCCGCTGCCGATCATGTTGGCTCATAGGCTGGCCAAAAAGGTTGCCGAGCTGCGGAAATCAGGGGAACTGCTCTATCTGAGGCCGGACGGAAAAACGCAGGTGACCGTGGAATATGCGGACGGCCATGTCAAAAGGATCGAAGCGGTCGTGATCGCCTGTCAGCATGACGAATCGGTCGATCAGGAACGGATCAGAGAGGACATGCTTCGAATGGTGATTCCGGCCGTTATCCCGGCGGAGCTGTTGGATGATCAGACGAAATATTTCGTCAATGCCACCGGCCGTTTCGTCATCGGCGGTCCTGCAGGTGATTCGGGATGGACCGGTAAAAAGATTATCGTCGATACTTATGGTGGTTATGCACGGCATGGCGGAGGCTCCTTCTCCGGGAAGGACCCGACCAAAGTCGACCGCTCCGCCGCATACGCTGCCCGATATGTGGCGAAGAACGTCGTGGCTGCCGGCTTGGCAGACAGCTGTGAAATCCAGCTGGCCTATGTCATCGGAGTGGCGAGGCCCGTTTCCGTCCGTGTTGAAACGTTCGGGACGGCTAGCCTCTCCGAAGAATTAATCGAAGAACTGATCAATAAGCACTTCGACCTGCGTCCAGCTGCAATCATCCGCAATTTTGATCTGCGGAAGCCAATCTACAGAAATCTTGCTTGTTATGGACATTTCGGCAGGCCCGAATTGGATCTTCCTTGGGAGCGTACCGATAAGGCCGATTTGCTGGCTGATGAAATGAAAGCTTTGAATAAGGATATGGAAAATCAGGAAGGGAATGCTGGACAAGGACAGTAAGCTGGATAGGCAGGAAAGCAAACGTTTGCTTCTGTATGTATGGTGACCCAGAGACTGGACAGTTGCCTTTGGTGAAAACAAATAGCCCTCCGGATGATCCACAGCAGCGGAACAGCCAGAGGGCTATTTTTTCTTATTTATTCAAATATTCTGCCAGTCCGGCGTTGCGGAGTTTGCAGGATGGGCACTCGCCGCAACCGCCGGGGACTCCCATATAACAAGTATGGGTATGTTCCTCGATGTAGGCGAGGCAACCCAGCTGATCCGCCAGCTCCCATGTCTGCGCTTTGGTCAGGTACATCAACGGCGTTTCGACGTTGAAATTGTAATCCATGGCCAAGTTCAGGGTCACGTTCATCGATTTGACGAACACATCGCGGCAGTCTGGATAGCCGCTGAAGTCCGTTTCGCACACGCCTAGGATGATGTTGCGGATGCCTTTGGACTTGGCAAAGATGCCGGCCAGCAACAGGAATAGGGCGTTCCGGCCGTCGACGAAGGTATTCGGATAGTCCTCAGCATCGGCTTCCTTGATTGTCTGCGACTCATCCATCAATGCGTTCGTCGTGACTTTGCCCATGACGCTCGCGTCCAGGATGTGGTGCTCGACCCCCAGATCGTTAGCGATCCAGGCCGCCCGTTCCAGTTCGATGCCATGGCGTTGGCCATAGCTGAAGGAAAGGGCCACTGTGTTTGCCGCGCCGTACTTTTGGATGGCTTGGATCAGGCAAGTCGTGGAATCCTGCCCGCCTGAAAAGATGACCAAGGCTTGTTTTTGCGTTGTCCCGTTCACATTTTCCATCTAGCGGTTATCGACTTTCTCGGGATAAAGATCGTGCTGCGCCAATCGTTGCCAAGCCACGTCTGCCCATCTTGTGTCGGGTTTGCCGTAGTTGCAGTAAGGATCGATCGAGATGCCGCCTCTCGGTGTGAATTTGCCCCACACCTCGATGTATTTCGGCGCCATCAATGCAATCAGATCCTTCATGATGATGTTCATGCAATCCTCGTGGAAGTCGCCGTGGTTGCGGAAACTGAAAAGGTAAAGCTTCAACGATTTACTTTCGACCATGATCTCTCCCGGGACGTAGGAAATGTAGATGGTCGCAAAATCGGGCTGTCCCGTCATCGGGCACAAGCTTGTGAATTCGGGGCAGTTGAATTTCACAAAGTAATCGTTGTCCGGATGCTTGTTCGGAAAAGTTTCGAGGACTTTCGGATCGTAGTCCTGCGGATATTTAGTCTGTTGGTTGCCCAATTGGGTGATGCCGTTCAGATCGGCTTCATTTCTGCCTGCTGTCATTGTGGTTCCTCCTTGCGCTTAAGATTTTAATAGTGCACTTTTGTAGAATCGTTTTTCCAGTGCCTGCACCAAAAAGTAGCCGACGAATGCCGGTACCGATTGGCCGATGCAGAGGCTGACGACAAGAGGCAGGAACGGGATGGCCAACAGTTGCGACAGGTAGATCGGCACAACGATTCCAGGGATGAAGATGATCGGCAAAATCAGACACCACTTCGGCAGGTTGTATTTGCGGACAGCGTAAACGAGCGAAGCCGTGATGATACCGACGAGGGTTCCTCCAAGCATGTCAATGATCCCAAGTCCGCCGAAGAACAGGTTCGACATAAGATTGGCGAGACCAGCCGGGATGATCAGAAACGGGTTAAAATAAGCTAGGGCGTAAAGAGTTGTGGCGATGCGGATTTGATATTGTCCAAAAGCGAAAGATTGCGTCAGAGCCATGATGACGATATACATAGCGATGTACATTGCTGAGAAAGTCAATTTTTGTGTTTTTGTGAATGTTTTTTGCATCAGTCCACCGTTGCCATAAATCTAACTAAATCTAGTTTATGTTTGCTTCCCTGTTCTTCGTGCCCGATTTGGTCCTGACGGACTACTTTCGTTTGATGCAGCACTCCGAGGGCGTAAATTCCGATGCAACGAATCGTACATATCCGAGCTACCGTTAGACTGCTTGGTAATCCCTCAGATTATAGCTTGCGTTCAGATCCCTATCGCAATGGTGGCCGCATGTGCAGTGATAGACCCTGTCACTGCGTTTCAGGTCCTTTTTGAGCGTTCCACAGTTGTTGCACAACTTGGAGCTCGGAAACCACTGGTCTGCTTCCACAAATTCAATGCCATTTAGTTCGCATTTGTATTGCAGGCATTGTTTGAAGAAATAGAGTTTCTGATTTGCGACCGCCTTAGCCAAATGCTTGTCTTTCATCATGCCGCGGATGTTCAGCGTTTCCATCACAATGCGGGAGGGTTTGGATTTCACGATCTCCGCGGTTGTTTGATGGACATGATTGGTTCGGATGTTGGCTAAGCGTCTGTGCTGCCTTCGGATTTCACTTTCTAGATTTAGGAGATGTTTAGATTTAGGCGTTCCTTTTTTGTATTTTTTGCTTGCACGCCGCTGCAATCTCTTGAGGCGTCTCTCCGCTTTCCTCACGGAGGCTGTCTTGTTGATGTTGTTGTAAAAAACACCATCGGAGGTGACAGCTAACTCCTTGATGCCGATATCCACCCCGACATTCCGACCATCCAATTTAACTTTTACCGGATTCACCTCGATGCCAACCGTCAGATACCAGTATTTGCCGTCGAATTTGATGCGCGGGTTGTAGTATTTGCAGTCCACGGGCAAAGGTTCGTTGGTTTTCACCCAACCGATTTTTTCCAACAGAACGTGGTTGCCTTTCACTTTCAGCTTGACACAGTCATTGTAGAAACTCGGTTTGGAGCGGCGTCTGGTCTTAAATCTGGGATGCTGAGCTTGCCCATTGAAAAAGGCTTTGTAGGCTCTGCAGGCATCCTTGACCGCTTGTTTGACAACATTGTTGGACACGTCATTCAACCATTCGTATTTCTTACGTTTCTTCATCTTGGTGATGTGTCTGCGCAGATCATTATCGCTGATGAACGTCCCACCGAAGCGATGGTTCATTTCCTGCATTCGAATCGTGTAGTTGTAAGCCCAACGAGCAACGCCTGCTGCTTGGTAGAGTTTGGAAGTTTCGCCTGTAACAATCAAACGGACCTTCTTAGTCAGCATCATCTCGGATCATCCCTTTCTATACACAAAGTATAGAGGAAATGAAATCAAAAATAAAAGAATTGAATGCATTTGAGGAGATTTTTGTAGACTGTTTAAAAGCCTCATAATACTTTATTCAACGCCTTACAAGAATAGACAAAAAAAGACGCACGGATGCCGAGAAGGTTGTATCTAAGGATAACAAGCCATCTCAAAAAACATTCCTGCGTTTTGATTGCATGATTCTATTTCCCTAGTTTTATTTAACGACAGGATGGTTACGAACTGTCTCGAACAGTTTAACAAAGAATGGTGTTCTTGCCAAGAGTGGTTTTCGAAGTTTATCAAGCCAAGTTTGTATAAGGGAATTTATTTGATTATGAATGAAGATAAAGATAACGCTATCGCAGTCGTAAATGAGGGCAGTAGGTTCAATCAGCAGGAAGGATGAATAAAATGGACTACATCAAAAGCCACATCAAGAAAAGTATTTTTATCGAAGCACCACTGAGCAAAGTATGGCAATACGCCGCCAATGTGGGGAATTGGCAAGACATTCATGAGGGCCTGAAAATCGTCAAGCAGATCAGCGGGGACGGCGGCATGTCCAGTGTATACAAAGCAGAATACGACATGTTCGGGAAAATGGTGCCGGTGAACATCGAAGTGCAGCAGGCGGAGCTGTTCCCTGAGGAGTTCATCATGCGCGCAGCCATCCGGGTGGACACGGTCGATCCGGCCGAAGATTCTTTCGTGCGGCAAAATTACACGGCCAAAGCGGAGGAAGGCGGAACGACGTTACACTTGGAAAGCATCCAGAATATTCCTTATGTCGATAAGAACAAAACATTCGACAAAGAAGCTTACCAGGAAAAACGGTATGAAATGGCGCAACAAGCGATCGAGCGGATCAGGCTGTTCTGCGAAGAGTGAACTGGCGCAAGCGGTGATGGTGGAACTGGAAGCGGAACCCTTTGCGGGATTCAAACCCGGTTCCATTTTTTAGTCCCATGCTGCACCCTGTTTTCACAAAAACGCGGATTTATTACGTTTTTCCTGTTATACTGAGACGACAAATCAAAAGTGAAAGTAGGACAAGATGAATTATACAACATTTGAAGACTTCGCAATCAGCGAAGAAATCGTTACGGCACTAAAGGCATTGCGTTATTTCAAACCGACGCAAGTACAACAGGAGGTCATCCCGCTGACCTTAAAGGGCAAAGATATCATTGTCGAATCGCAGACCGGTAGCGGCAAGACCGTCAGTTTCGGCGTACCGTTGTGCGAAAGTGTGAGCTGGGAGGAAAACCGTCCGCAAGCGCTGATTTTGGTTCCGACAAGGGAGCTGGCTCTGCAAGTGAAAGAGGACATCACCAACATCGGACGGTTGAAGCGGATTAAGGCTACTGCTGTCTTCGGCAAAACTTCCTTCGATACGCAAAAATCGGAATTGAGACAGAAAAGCCATATCGTAGTCGGCACTCCGGGCAGGGTATTGGATCATCTGCAAAAAGGGACAATGAAATTTGACAAGATACGCTACCTGGTACTTGATGAGGCGGATGAGATGCTGAATATGGGCTTCATTGAGCAAGTGGAAGCCATCATCGATTTCCTTCCGAAACAAAGACAAACGTTGTTGTTCTCCGCGACCATGCCGAGTGAAGTGGTGCGTTTGGCAAGCTTCTACATGAAAAACGACCGCGTATCGGTGAAAATGGAAAGCGATGAGGCATCCAAGCCGAAGATTCTGCAATCCTTCATCCGTGTCCAAGAATCGGGCAAAGCCAAGCAACTATTGGATCTGCTGACCGTTGAGAATCCGGACAGTTGCATCATCTTTTGCAATACGCAGGAAGCCGTAAACGGACTGTACACATTCTTAAGTAAAGCCGGTTTGCCGATTGATAAGATGCATGGCGGGATGGTGCAGGATGACCGCACTGCCGTTATGGAAGATTTCCGCAAAGGCAGGCTGCGTTATTTGGTGGCTACGGATGTGGCTGCGCGCGGGATTGATGTCGATAACGTGACCCATGTCGTCAATTACGATGTTCCCGAGGAGAAAGAAAGTTTTATCCACCGTACCGGCAGAACCGGCCGCGCCGGCAAAACGGGGGTAGCCTTGACCTTGGTTACGCCTAGTGAGGAAAGAAGCTGGCAGGGAGTGAAAGACTTCGCGCAGCAGGAAATCACCGAAATTGATCCGCCGAGCGCCCGCTTCGTGCAGCATCATAAAGCGGCTTTCGAAAAGAAACTGCAGGAACGGCCTGTCATCAAACGCGCGCGCAACCGGGAATTGAACAAGGACATCACCAAAGTCTATTTCAACGGCGGCAAGAAGAAAAAACTGCGCGCCATTGATTTCGTAGGTACGCTGACCAACATTCCCGGTATCGATGCGGATGACATCGGCATCATCACAATCCAGGAAAACGTGACCTACATCGAAATCCTGAACGGAAAAGGGCCGCATGTGATTTCTGAGATGCAGAACCGCACCGTCAAAGGCAAAGCGTTGAAAGTGCATAAAGCAAAGAAATAGATGCAGCAAAATTGAACGATTGAATGCAAAACGACCCGCATGTCTCCGTTAAATAAGGAGCTTGTCGGGTCGTTTTCATGCGCTTGCCTCAAGATTTTGGGTGGAATTCCTGACCGACAGAGGCTATACTAAGAATCAGAAAGTGGTGAACCAATTGAAACCAGTCGCAACGTATGAAGAAATAGAACAGCAACGCGGAGACAAATCGATTTTGTATGTGGATGTCAGGAGCTCTTCCGAATATGCGAAGTCGACTATACCAGGCGCCGTAAATGTACCGGTCCTGAATGATGAGGACCGGAAAGTGGTCGGGACGCTTTATGTTGCCGGCCGAATCGACGAAGCGAAAAGTCACGGTATCCAAGTCATTTCCCCAAGATTGCCGGAGATATTCAGCCTCTTCCAGGAATACACGAAGGCCTACGACCAAGTCGTCATCTTCTGCAGCAGGGGAGGATTCCGCAGCAATTCGATTTTTTCCTTGCTTAAATCTTTGGGGATGAATGTCCACCGGATGGAAGGCGGCTACAAAAACTACCGCAGCACGATCAATAATCTGATTCCCGTATTGTTCGAAAAGATCCAGTTTGTGACCCTCTATGGCAACACTGGGACCGGGAAAACAGCCATCCTGGAGCAACTGAAGAAACGTGGAGCCAATGTGCTTGATTTGGAGGCTTGCGCCAACAACAGAGGGTCCGTCTTCGGAGGCGTCGGTCTGAAGAAGAAACAGCCGCACAACCAAAAAATGTTCGAAAGTCTGTTGGTCGAGAGCGCAACCGGCTGGAAGGAACCGCTGGTCGTCTTTACTGAAGGCGAAAGCAAGCGGATCGGACAGGCCGTACTGCCGCCTGCGTTGATTGATGCGATGCAAAAAGGCATAAACCTGAACATCGAGGCTTCATTGGATTACCGGATCGGACAGATCAAAAAGGATTATCTCCACAGCAATGAAACAGAGCTTCTCGCGGCCCTGGACCGCTTGAAATCTTATCTGAATGAGGCGCGTGTCGAGGGCTACAAGGAACAAGTGCGCCAGCATGATTTCGAAGCTGTCATCGCAGATCTATTGGTGAAATACTATGATCCCCGCTACAACTTCAACAAAAAGGAATTTTCCGCCGTTTTCCGCAACGAAGACGCCGCAGCAACGGCCGAAGCCATTATGGAATGGATGAAGCAGAGGAACGATTGACTAGAGAGAAAATAAAACAGAGCAGCCGCCCTTGATGATTGGGGTGGCTGCTCTGTTTTATTTTTTACAAGAAGATACTCGCTATATTAAGCCTCTCCTGCTGTGGTTGTCCGATTCTTCGGGTTTATAGGACAACGCGAAGACCATTCGCAGTCCGGATGTCCGATTTTTTCCGGTTATCGGACAACTTTTGATTGTTACCCTTCTTCTGCCAAGCTCCTCAACGCTTTGGCTGCGTAGTCGATTTCCTCCACCGTGTTGAAGCTGGAGAAGCTGAAGCGGACCATACCGTTTTTTTCAGTTCCAAAAGCTTGATGGATGAGCGGTGCGCAATGGGCTCCGGGACGCACGGCGATGGAGTAGTCCATGAAAAGTGCATCGCTGAGGTCACCGGAGGACCAGCCCTCCAAATTCAGCGAAACGACCGGCGCGCGCTCCATGTTTTCAGCGAAGCTACCATAGAGAGTGATTCCCGGGATATTCTTGATCTGGTCATGGAAGCGGAAAGTCAGTTCCTGCAGGTGGCTAGTGATCGCTGCCAGCCCTTTCTGGCTGATGTAATCCAAACCGGCGGAAAGGCCCGCCAAGCCATGGACATTCTGGGTGCCGGCCTCGAAAAGGGTCGGCATCTCTGTCGGGTATTGCTTATCGAAAGAATGGAAGCCGCTGCCGCCGGTGAACACCGGCACGAATTCCAAGGGCCTGTCGCCGAGGCAGATGCCCCCCGTTCCTTGCGGGCCGTAGAGTCCTTTGTGTCCGGTGAAGCAGAGAACGTCGATGTGCAGTTTCACCATGTCAATATCGAGGACGCCTGCGCTCTGGGAAGCATCGACGATGAACAGCAGATCGTGCTCCCGGCAGAAGCTGCCGATCCGTTCCAGATCCGCCACGTTGCCGGTAACATTCGAGGCATGGTTGACCACGACTGCCCGCGTATCGGGTCGCAACAGGCGTTCGAAATCAGAATAAAGGAGCGTCCCAAACTCATCAACTCCGACAAAAGATAGGGCAGTGCCCTGTTCTTCCAGTTGGTAAAGCGGACGCAGGACGGCGTTGTGCTCTGTCACTGTCGTGATGACATGGTCCGCTGGCGTCAGCAAGCCCTTCAGGACCAGGTTCAGCGATGCGGTGGCGTTTGCCGTGAAAGCGACGTTTGCCGCATCCGGCACACTGAACAGGGCTGCCGTTTTCTGGCGCAGCCTTTCCGTCAACCGCAAAGCGTTAAGAGAAGCGGTATGGCTGCCGCGTGCCGGGTTGCCCAGCTGAGCGTCGGCGATGGCATGATAGACAGCTTCAGCCACCGCGGCCGGTTTCTTCAGCGTGGTTGCACTGTTGTCGAAATAATAAAGTTCAGTCATGCCATTCCTCCACAGTTTTTATCCGGTTCTCAAAACGCACTTCGTAGCAGCCATCGTTGGAAATGGCCTGCTCCGACAACAACAAGCGGACAGCGTTCAGTTCGTCGAGATGCGTCTGCAGCACCAATCCGCATCCGGCCGAAATCTGTTCCGGCATGGGAATCAGCCGGCATTCCCGATCGGCATCCAGGATAATAGCTTCAGCGGCTGCCGCGGCCTGAGACGTCGGAAACGCGACGATACCGTAATGTTTGCGGTCGATCATGGCGATACGGTCTTGGCGGTGCGCAGGATTTCAACGATGCGGTACATGTTCGTGAAAGTACCCACAGCCAATTTGTCCTTCACGCCGTAAAATTCTCCGCAAATGCCGCACGTCAGCACCTCGACGCCGTCTTCCTCCAGCGCTTTGAGGTCGTCCAATACGGCTGAACCTTCCGTCGTCAGCAACGCGCCGGCATTGTAGCAGAGCACTTTGTCGGGCAGAACTTCCTGCTCCGTCAGGGAAAAGAGGAAGCTTTTCATCAGCGTTCGGCCCAATTCTTCGCTGCCGTTGCCGATGAAGTCGCTGTTCAATACGACGACATAACTTGCTCCGGATGGTGCGACTGTGTCGGTGGCTTGCTCCGGAAGCGCGGTGTGTTCGGCGGCGTGTGCTTCGTTACCGGCATTCGGATCTGAAAGCTGGACTTCATAAAGGGAATCGTTGATTTTTTCGACTTGGACTGAAAGCTTCAGTTGCTCCGCCATCTTGGCAAGGTTCTGCGTCGCAATCTCATTGTCCACGCTGATGAGTATGGCCTCCCCGTTGCTCTCCTTCAAAGCCCGTTTGGTCAGAATGACCGGCATCGGACAAGCTTGTCCGACTGCATCTATTTTTTTCATGATCGTTTCCTCCTGGTTAAGTCATATTTTTTCATGCTTTTCTCAATGGACGACCGTAATCTTCTTGGCGCCTTTTTCGGTCACTTCGCCGATGATGGCGCAGGGCAACAAGCCCAATGCTTCAATTTCAGCAAGCAGAGCGGCCGCTTCTTCGACAGGGACGCTCACCAGCAAGCCGCCGGATGTCTGCGGATCGAAAAGGATTTCCTCCAAGGCATAGTCATCGATCTGGAAGTCCACATCGTCTTCCAAGTGATTCCGGTTACGCTGCCCGCCGGCTGTGATCAGGAATTCCTTGGCTCCCTGATAGGCTCCACTCAGGCAAGGCACACTGTCAGCATAGACCGTCGCTGAACAGCGGTCGCTGACCATTTCCGACAGATGCCCCAACAGGCCGAAGCCGGTGATATCGGTGCAGCTGTGGACTGTGTAATTTTTCAGGACTTCCGCCGCATAACGGTTCAGCGTGGTCATCGAGACGACCGCCTGATCGAAGGATTCCTGGGCCATTTCCCCGGCGCTGTAGGCCGTCGTGATGATGCCGGTCCCCAATGGCTTCGTCAGCAGCAGGACATCGCCCGGCAGACAAGTATCATTCCGGTAGATCCGATCGGGATGGACTCTTCCCAATACTGATAGACCGTATTTGGGCTGGGGATCGTGGATCGAATGTCCGCCGACCAGCACGCCGCCTGCCTCCTGGACTTTCCTGAAGCCGCCCGCCAATATTTTCCCGAGTGTATCGGTACTTTTTGTTTCGGGCCAGCAGACGATGTTCATAGCCGTCAGCACTTCGCCGCCCATCGCAAAGACATCGCTCAAGGCATTGGCAGCAGCGATTTCCCCGAAAAGCGAGGCATCCGCGACCATTGCGGGAAAGAAGTCCAACGTCTGGATCATGGCCGTCTCGGCGTCTATCCGGAACACGGCCGCATCATCGGACGAGTCGAAACCGACCAAAAAATTCGGGTTTTCCTGTTTCGGAAACTGGCTGAGAAGATCACCCAGCACGCCGGGGCCGATTTTCGCATTGCACCCCCCGCAGATAAATAGTTCATTTGATAATTCCTGTTCCATATTTCTCACTCCTGTAGGTCATGACGTACTGTCAAAGTTTAGCTCTGCCAGACGTTCAATTTTGTATTTTTTCGTTGATTTAACGGGGTTAACGACAAAAACAACTTGCCACCCCCCAATTTTTGGTTAATAGTGATGGTAACTACACCGCACTATTTCCCCAAAAGAAAGGAAGATGACAAGTTGCTACCTCTATTATTAACCTATTTAGTTGATATTATCAAGCGTCAACGAATGATTATTCTTGCGTT
>NZ_FOQC01000024.1 GCF_900113645.1 Trichococcus flocculiformis | reverse complement strand
ATGAAGCCAAGGAGTTTTCTCATAGAGAGGACTCCTTGGCTTCATCAATGCCATTAAATTAAGGGTGTTGACAAATAAGTGGTAGAGGAAATATGAGAGAAAACCTCTCATTTATCCGTCTTGGATCAGAATTCATAAGAAATGCTCAGCGCAGGGGCAAAATTGTCGAATAGCTGAGGAACATTCAACAAATTGTTCCCGCTCGCTTTTTTCGGAAGTCCAGCTGCGTAAGTTAATGACGTTGTTGGCTTCATTAAGTCTTTTGTTATTCGGTTTAATAATATTTAAGGGCTGCTGGGCCTGAATCGCTGTTGCTGATACGGAAAGCATCGGCAACCGGGGAAACGAAGACTTTGCCGTCACCGACATGGCCGGTGTACAATGCGCGGCGGGCAGCACGGATGACTTCTTCGACAGGGACCTCGCTGATGATTGTTTCGATGCGGACTTTCGGCAACAGATTGCCCTCAGCTTTCGCACCACGATAGAAGGTTTGTTGACCTTTTTGGAGCCCGTAACCATGTACGGATGTGACCGTCATGCCGGTTACCCCGATAGCATTCAATTCCGCTTTCAGTCGCTCCAGCTTATCAGGATTGGCAATGATGTCCACTTTATTCATCGTGAAACCTGAATCAGCCAATTTGAAGGCACCGACTTTGCTGAGATCCACTTCTTGGATAGCAGGGATTGCTGCAGGTTTGCTGTTGTCAGTCAGATAATCTTCGAAAGCAGTCGTTGCGACAAAGTCATGGTAGCTTGAAGTCAAACCATGCTCAGCGACGTCCATACCGACGATTTCTTCTTCAGCAGTAACGCGGAGACCCATTGTTTTTTGGATGACCTTGAAGACTACGTACATGGAACCGGCTGTGTAGGCAGCTACAGAAGTTACACCCAACGTTTGTATGCCCAGCAGGTTGAATCCACCGCCGTACAATAATCCGCCATCTGTTGCAAAAACACCGACTAAGATTGTTCCTAAGGCACCGTTCACGCCGTGGACACTGAAAGCACCGACGGGATCGTCGATTTTCAATTTTTGATCGACGAATTCAACGGCAAGGACAATGGCAAAGCCGGCGATGAATCCGATGGCGATGGCGCCGAAAGGAGAGACGACCGCACAACCGGCAGTAATGGCTACGAGACCTGCCAATGAACCGTTCAGCGTCATCGAAACATCGGGTTTGCCGTATTTCGCCCAAGTGAATAAGAGCGTGACCAGAGTCGCTGTGACTGCGGATAAGTTTGTATTCAAGAAGATCGTACCAATCAAGGCAAGGGTTTCGTCTCCAGTTGCCGCAACCGTTGATGCTCCGTTGAATCCGAACCATGCGAACCAGAGGATGAAGACGCCAAGGGCACCGATCGTCAAATTGTGGCCAGGAATGACTTGCGCTTTTCCATCTTTATATTTTCCGATACGCGGACCGACGACGGCAGCCCCGACAAGAGCAGCAACGCCACCTACCATATGCACGGCTGTGGATCCAGCGAAGTCAATGAAGCCCATTTGAGCCAACCAACCGCCGCCCCAGATCCAGTGACCGGAGATCGGATAGATCAACAAGGAGATGATGAAAGAGTACACGAGATAAGAGCTGAATTTTGTCCGTTCCGCAACAGCTCCGGATACGATAGTGGCTGCAGTTGCCGCGAATACGTTTTGGAACATGAAATGGACAGTTCCAGGAATGGTGGAATCAAGTCCTTCCATAAATAAAGCAGGAGTTCCGATGATGCCGGCGATATCGTCCCCGAACATGATGCTGTAGCCGATAAGGAAGAATCCCAACGATCCGAGTACAAAGTCCATAAGATTTTTCATGATGATGTTCGCTGCGTTCTTGGCGCGAGTGAAGCCCGTCTCGACCATCGCGAAACCGGCTTGCATAAAGAATACCAATACCGTTCCCAGCAAGGTCCATAATGTGTCTACTGATGAAAACATAAATGATTCCTCCTTTTGTTTTAGCATAGTCTTAGTGTATAGAAATAATTTTATTGATGCTATATCCTGCTTACGCACCATGTAAAATAATGTGACAATGCTTACAAATCAATGTTTGCAAGCGCTTGGATGCGAAAATGATGAGATTTCTGAACTTAAATCTCATCAAATTGCAGGGATGTTGGATGCGGTTGTGTTTTTTTGGTCAACATGATTAAAATAAATCTGACATGAGCGAGTAGGGAATAGGACGGATGTCAGAATCGGTGACAACGAATAGGTTCCATCAGCGGGGATATCCGGGGTAAAGAGCAAATATACAGCAAAAAGCCGTAAGGGAAACATGCGGGACATGTTTTCCTTACGGCTCTATGTATTCTTTTAGTAACTTCTAAAAGTTGATGATCCAGTCCATTTCCGATAATTCAATCAATGGCAACTCGATCGCTTCCTCTTTTAACGCCTTCTCGAACCCTTCCTTCGAAAAAGGGCCTTTTACAGATTCAATTCTTCTATCGATAATAAAATATTCGAATGCTTCATTATGTTCTTTTTCAAGAATGATAAATTCATCGGTCCAATTCAATCGTGTAATATAGCCTTGGATGCTTCCAGTCGGGTAGCGATAAGATGAAGGCAGATGGAAAAGGTTTTGCCAAGAAGCGCACTGTCTCAAAAATAGGCCTTCTCCGACCGGTATTCTAAATTTAGCAATTCTGGATATTTCAGGCAACATTCTATTTTTCCACACTATCATTTCACCCCTTTTTTGTGTCCTCATTCTTTTGACATCCCTGTGGCTTAAAGCCGGATAACAGATCCGAAAATAAGAATGAATCGCTTACATTTCTGACAAGTCATAGTATAACTGCTTTTTTTTACAAAGTACAGTAGATTCTATTGATTTTATGTACTTTATATGTTTTTTAACATTTTTAACATTTTTAACATTTTTTTAATTTTCAGGGTATTTTCCTATTGACCAAAGCATCAAAATATGTCTGCCGAATTTAGACGGAATTTGACTTTAAACACTATATATTGTGGTGGAAATTTATGTGTGGATGATATATAGTATATACAGTGAATCGAAACAGAGTCTACTTTAAGTAGAGGCAACCAACGTGAGAAGCGCGTCCGATAGGGAAAGCTTGCTCACTTTGTAACTACCTCTTACTTTTTATTAGCTTTTTTTGCATGTTCGGTTGATTTTTAACTAAGGAGTGGGAAAAATATGGCTTCATTACCAACAGATTACTTAAATGAGAGCACGAATCTTCAAGTCGCTGACACAGAAGTGAACATCCAAGTATTGAAGGCGGATGGACGGGTTGTTCCTTTTCATGCCAAGAAAATATATAAAGCAATCAAAAAAGCGGAGCGTTTTTTATCTGAACAGAACGAAGCGGCTGCAGATCACGATGTGGATGCTGTCGTGGCACTGGTTGTAGACAAACTGATTGCGTCAGAAGCGGAAAGTGTTTCGACGGATGATATCCATGATCAGGTTGAAGCGACGCTTGCTGAAATGGGTAATCTGCCATTAGCCGAAGCCTACAATACCTATAAATTAGCGAAGAAAGTCAAAAAACTTCAACAACAGGACATCGAATTGCGCATCCAGAGCCTGATGAATGCCGATCAGAGCGTCGTCAATGAGAATGCCAACAAGGACAGCCGTGTCTTCAATACGATCCGGGACTTGACGGCAGGAGTGGCCGCGAAAGCGATCGGCTTGAGGATGTTGCCGAAACACGTTTCCAACGCCCACATGAAAGGCGATATCCATTACCATGACTTGGATTACCAGCCGTACTCACCGATGACGAACTGTGTGCTGATCGATTTCCAGAATATGCTCCGTGAAGGTTTCAAAATCGGTAATGCCGAAGTGGACAGCCCGCGTTCAGTCAACACGGCGACTGCCCAAATGGCGCAGATTTTTGCGAACGTCGCTTCCAGTCAATACGGCGGCTGCAGCGCAGACCGGGTCGACGAAGTGTTGGCACCTTACGCACGCCTGAACTATGAGAAACATCTGGAAACGGCTAAGGATTGGGTTGATGGCGAAGCGAAACAGATCGCTTATGCCGAAGAAAAAACCCGCAAAGACATCTATGATGCTATGCAAAGCCTGGAGTACGAAATCAACACACTCTACACTTCAAACGGACAAACACCATTCACCACGCTCGGATTTGGCTTGGGGACGGATTGGTTTGCGCGCGAAATCCAAAAAGCCGTCCTGCAAGTACGCATCAAAGGATTGGGCAAGGAAAGACGTACAGCAATCTTCCCGAAATTGATCTTCGCCTTGAAAAAAGGCACGAACCTAGAGACACACGATCCCAACTATGACATCAAGCAGTTGGCCATCACTTGTGCCACGAAACGGATGTATCCGGATGTGCTGATGTACGATAAAATCGTTGAATTGACAGGCAGTTTCAAGACACCGATGGGTTGCCGTTCCTTCCTGCAGGGCTGGGAAGACGAAAACGGAAATGAAGTCAATTCCGGTCGGATGAATCTTGGGGTCGTGACGTTGAACATCCCTAGAATCGCCTTGGAATCGGAAGGGAATCCGGAAGCATTCTGGAACATCTTCGAGGAACGCTTGGCCATCTGTAAGGATGCCCTCGTCTACCGTGTCGAACGCACCAAAGAAGCGACGCCTACGAACGCACCGATCCTGTACCAGCACGGAGCCTTCGGGAAACGCCTGGGTGAAACGGATAAGGTCGATGAACTATTCAAAAACAAACGCGCTACAGTCTCTCTGGGATATATCGGATTGTATGAAGCGGCTACCGTTTTCTACGGAGCAGATTGGGAAACGAATCCGGAAGCAAAAGCCTTCACTTTGGACATCGTCAAGAAGATGAAGGAAAAAACGGATGCTTGGGGCAACCAATACGGTTATCATTTCAGCGTCTACTCGACTCCGAGCGAAAGTTTGACCGATCGCTTCTGCAGCATGGACACAGAGAAATTCGGCATCATCGCTGATATCACGGATAAGGAATACTACACAAACAGCTTCCATTACGATGTCCGCAAGAATCCGAATCCTTTCGAAAAAATCGCCTTCGAAATGGAATATCCGCAATATTGCTCAGGCGGCTTTATCCATTATTGCGAATACCCGAACTTGCAGCAAAATCCGAAAGCGTTGGAAACAGTCTGGGATTTCGCCTACGACAAAGTTGGCTATTTGGGAACGAATACGCCGATCGACCACTGCCTGGAGTGCGGTTTCGAAGGAGACTTCAATCCGACAGAACGCGGATTCCAATGCCCGGAATGCGGCAATACCGATCCGCAGACATGCGACGTCGTAAAACGCACATGCGGCTATCTCGGCAATCCGCAGATCCGTCCGATGGTGAAAGGTCGCCATAAAGAAATTTCCGCCCGCGTCAAACATCTGCATGCGGATTGCAAGTCAGAACAGTAATCAGAACAGTTAGGTGATGTGAAGTGAAAAATCCGCAACCGCAAGAATGGTTGGCAGAGAAATACAGCAAGGACAAGGTTGCGGACTACAAACCGTTTAACTTTGTCGATGGCGAAGGCGTGCGCTGCAGCATCTATCTGAGCGGCTGCCTGTTCGCCTGCGAAGGCTGCTACAATAAGATTGTCCAGAATTTCGACTATGGGATTGACTACACCGACGAGCTGGAGGAACAGATCATGGCCGATCTGCGCCAGCCTTATGTACAGGGCTTGACGCTTTTGGGCGGCGAACCGTTCCTCAACACGAAGGTCGCGCTGCGGCTTGCGCAGCGGATCCGGGCCGAGTTCGGCCGGACCAAGGACATCTGGGGCTGGACCGGCTACTATTGGGACGAATTGTCTTCAGAATCCGAAGACAAGCAGGAATTGCTGCGCTTGATGGATGTACTCGTCGACGGCCGCTTCGAACTGTCCAAACGGGATCTGACATTGAAATTCCGCGGCAGCTCCAATCAGACTATCATCGATGTGCAAAAATCGCTGGAAGCCGGAGAAAAAGTCCTTTGGGCCAATGCTTACGCTTGAATGTTAAAACATATCGTGCTGCCTCACTTCGAGGCGGCATTTTTTTGTGCGTTTGATTTCAGCTCACTGGGGTACCCGGTAGCCTTTTTGTGATGCGCTTCAGTACCCAAAAGCCCATCAAAAATGCTATACTAATTTTATTGAAACGTTTTCAAATAATCCCAATAAGAAAGCTGGTATGACAGTTGAAAAAAATAAACATCGGTAATTCAGGACTGTTAGCATCAGAAATTTCGCTCGGCATCATGCGTATGAACGCTTTGACGCATGAAGAGGCGACAGTGGTCATCCGCACGGCAGTGGACAACGGCATCGATTACTTCGATCATGCGGACATCTACGGCAGAGGGACTTCGGAGGAAATTTTCGGAAAAGCCTTTAAGGAACTCGGCATCGCGAGGGACAGCGTGATGCTGCAGACGAAATGCGGCATCGTGCCGGGTGTCATGTTCGATTTCTCAAAAGAACATATCATCGCATCGGTGGAGGGAAGTCTGAAACGACTTCAGACCGATTACGTGGATGCCTTGCTGCTGCACCGTCCGGATACGTTGGTGGAACCGGAGGAAGTCGCCGAAGCTTTCGATGAACTGCACAAAGCAGGGAAAGTGCGCCATTTCGGCGTCAGCAACCAAAATCCGATGCAGATTGAATTGTTGAAGAAAGCTGTCACACAGCCATTATTGATCAATCAACTGCAGCTCAGTCTGACCCACGCACCGATGATCGATGCAGGATTCAACGTGAACATGATGAACAATCCTTCATTCATGCACGACGGTTCCGTCCTGGAATACAGCCGGATCTCGGACATGACGATCCAGCCGTGGTCGCCATTCCAAGCTGGTAATGGCAAGAAAGGGCTGTTCTTCGACCATCCCGATTATCCGGAATTAAATGAAAAAATCAACACAATTGCGGAAGATAAAGGCGTATCCCGGGAAGCAATCGCAATCGCGTGGTTGTTGCGTCATCCGGCTAAAATGCAGCCAATTGTCGGCAGCATGAACCCAGAGCGTATTGCAGCCATCTGCAAAGCTTCCGATGTGGCGCTGAGCCGCACCGAGTGGTATGAACTCTATAAGGCTGCAGGCAAAATGTTGCCTTAAAGAAAGGCAGCAACAGTTAAAGAGAAATAAAAAAAGAACAAGACTCCAATTGGAATCTTGTTCTTTTTTCGCTTTAGGGTTCGTAAATAATCTTATCAAAATAGAGCAAATCGATTTTTTTTGTATCGGCGAACGTGGCGTTGATTTCCCCGCTGTAGAGCATTTCCCCGGACTGGAGTTCGAAAACAGCCAGTTTGGAAGCCCGGTCAGGCTCCAGATAATTTTCCGTCAGTATGATGCGGCTGTCGGAAACGAGGATTTGCCAATTCATATCAACGGTCTCTTCCCAATCAGCAGTATTCTGGAGAATGATTTTATCGCGCACTTGATCCTGCATCAGATCAAGTGGTTGGATTGACCATTCCTGATCCGTGTGCTGCAATTGATAGAAAATACCATCCTTAATTGCGTAAGATAAATCATCCGCCAATGCTTCAGCAGCCAGTTTTGACCATTCCTTCGTTGTCCAATCATAGCGCTTGAAGGATAGTGAGACAACCGGTGCAACGTATTCTGTAGCTTCCGAATCAGTTTCTTCGAGCCGCTCCATGACGAAGATTGCTTTTTGATCGCCTTGTGTCAACACGGATGTGGTAACACTCTGATAACCCGTAAAATCCGCAGGTATATCGAAAGCAAAATGTTCCTCCTGCATACCACTGTCCAGATCATAAATCAGGATATCCGTGCCACGATCATTTGAATACTCATTATAACGGCTGTACGAGATAATTAGTTTACCGTCCAGGAAGTCCGTGCTATTGACGTTATAATAGGTCTTTTCTTTTTTTTCCGGATAAGCGAGGAGCGTTTCCGCAACAGTTCTGTCAGCCTTATCCAGTGTCGCTATCAGGAATCCGTCATTATCCGCTGCTGTATAGTATAAGTTTCCTTCGGTTTCGGCATAATTCCCTTCAAAAGGCCGCTTCCCACGCATAAATGCTTTATACTCATCGCGCCAAACCTGAACAGCGCTTTCTGCGTAGTCTTGGAAGAATGCATCCTGACGTTGCGTCTCGGAATGGCGCAAGCCGGAGCTGTCAAAGCTTAGGGTAGTCGTTTCCCATTGCGAGTGTGCTGTTCCGTAATAGAGTAAGCCATCCAAAACTGCTTCATCACCAGAAATTGTCTCAATACCGATGCGCAAAGGCTCTTCTTTTGCCAATAGCGGCTGGACATAGAACCCTCCGAGAACGGTAAGCAGGAGGAGACTCAGCAATAAAATTGTTTGTTTTCTCATTTTTGTCCTCCTTCTATACGCTGATGCGTTTTTCAAGCAACCGATAATTAGCCCATGTCCCGGACAGCAAAAGCATAAGGCTCACGGCAATCGTCATCCAGTACTTTTCTTCCGCATACAAACGCGTCGTGATGCCGGTACGCAAGAAGAGAAGCATCGCGGCAAAGAGGACGATTGCGAGAGTAGCTGCCAAGAATACCCCTTTCCAACGTCCGCTCAAGTGCATCAGGATGAACGTGTACCCTAAAGTGAGCGCTGTATAGCCAATAGTGTAAAAAAGCAGATAATTGGAAAAGAGACTTGGTAAAGCCAAGGCCAATGGAGAAGCGCTGGTTGATGCCATCTGCAAGGGGATTTCCCGATAGATGTCCGCCGGAATAAGTCCGGAAAAGACCAGCTCCTCAAGATACAAAAGTCCGATTTGCCAAACTTGCAGCCCTGTAATCAGGAGCCAAATGGTCGCAAATTTTGCTGCATACACAGCGAAACGGTTACCCGGCAGACTGAGCAAACGGAAAGAGAAACGGTTTTTTCCAGACCAATCCTGATACCAGATAAAGACGGCATAGAACAGCAATGCGAAAATGGCTGTCATGATCGAAAAAACGAAGAACGAGTTGTTGGTTACATCCTCCAACGTAAGATACCCATAGTCCTGCAGATATTGTTCGGGTCGTGCAGCATAGTTCTGTTGCCGGTAGTTTTCATATCCATCTTTCCAGAAATGGTATTCGTGGAAGACTGCATAAGCCTGTAAAGCCGTCACAAAAGCCAACAGGAAGCTATAGAACCGTTTCGCGCGATTCCATTCAAATATCCATAGTTCCATAAATTTTTTCATGGTTGATACACCTCCCGCATCACATCAATGACAGCCTTTCCTTCGTTTTGGCGGATGTCTTCTGCGTAAAAATCTTTGACGACACGCCCGCTGCGCAGCATGACGATCCGGTCCAACAACATTTCGACTTCATCCGTATGATGAGTGGCGATGAGAACGCCCTTGTCCGTTACGAATTTGCTCGTGAAGACCTCGAGAATATCCTCGCGGGCAAAGACATCGATGCCGGAAAATGGCTCATCCATCAAATAGTAATCCGCGTCCAGAGAAAGTCCCAACAAGAAACTCACCTTTGCGCTATTCCCTTTTGAGAGATTTTTCAGTTGCAGATCCGATTCCAGACGGAAAAACGAAAGTAATTCATCCGCTTTGGCGGCATTCCAATTCGGGTAGTAGGTACTCATAAACTTCATCGACTCCGCGATTGTCATCCATCGGGGCATCGTCAGTGAGTCAGGGATATAGGAGATTTTTTCGTATAGCTGTTTATGAATGTCTTGCCCGTCGATCGTAATCGAGCCGTTGTTGCGTGGAACTAAGCCCATAATACAGTTCATGAGGGTCGTTTTGCCTGTACCGTTCATTCCGGTCAGACAAGTCACTTCATTTTTTTTGATGGTAAAGCTGACATCTTCCAAAATGGTCCGTTTGCCGTATTTTTTTTCCAGATTCTTGATTTCAATCATTCACGTGCACCTCCTTCAAGCGCTTTTTGATCAAGTCCAGGACCGCTTCATCCTCTAGTCCGATTGTGCGTACCGTTTCGATGAATCCCTGCAAGGCCTCGTCCAATAGCTCTTGTCTTAATGTCTGGATTTTTGATTGGCTTTCCGTTATTTTGCTGAGAGAATTTCCATCTGTATAAATCAAACCAAGCCCCTCCATTTCCTTATAAGCACGCTGTACCGTATTCGGATTTACTTTTAATTGTGTAGCCAATTCCCGGCGCGACGGTATTTCTTGTCCGGGTTGGAAAGCGCCGCTTACGATTTTCTGCTTGTGCATTTCGATAATCTGTTCGTAGACCGGACTTCTTTTGTCAAAAATCACTTTTTCCACCTGCCTTTTCCGATCGATTGTATTAAACGGTTAATACACTTGGGTTAAAAAATATATGTACAGGTGTATTATATGCATAATACACCTGTAAGTCAACTAAAATCCCAGAGGCAGACATTGATTGACTTTGGGATTGAATTTTTATCAAAATGAAGAATCACTCGTCTCCGGGACACTACTTGCTGAATCGAATACCGGCGTCGACTTCAACTTTTTTGCTTGATCATACAGATCGAACTCGCCGGTCAGTTCCGTCGTGGAGACGGCTTTCTGGTCGGCTTGCGTAACGATCGAGCGGTAGGAGAAGTCGCTCAGATAGAAGGTTTCGGCATCCAGACGAATTTCGATATCGTAATCGGTCCGTTCGGCTGGAAAAGTCTGGAATAGGTAGTTGATCTCTTTATTCAACGCATCATCGCTGCCGGAAAAGTGCAGCACATACTCATCCCCTTTCCGTTCGAGCGTGCCGTACGTTTCAATGATTTGGCTCAGTTCGATGAACGTTTCCAGCGGATAGACCTGCAGGCTGGCTAAGGGTACATCAGGGGTGGCATAAGCGGTCCAGTCGGCATCGTCGGTCCGGACGTAACCCACTTCAGCAGTCACGTAGAATTCGGATTTGGTTGCGGGATAAGGGTTGTTTTTGTTTATCCGCTTTCCATAGCCGGTCTTTTCTTCCGGGAACAGCGTCGCGTCAGCGGTTGTGTACTGCTCGTTCACTGTTGTTGCTCCATTGAGATCCTCTTTGGTGGTTGTTGTTCTGAAAGCGACGAACTGGTGATAGCTATCCAGGTCGGCGGAACGGTTGACCAGATTCTGCATGACTTCTTCCCCAGGCAGGGCGGTTGTGCAGGCTGAAAGCAGGAAGAGCGGCAGAAGCAGCAACGCGGAAAGGATGATTTTTTTCAAGGGTATTGCCTCCAAATCTATAGCAAAGGTATGGGATTAGTCAGTTTGTTTGGGATCTGCCCGATACGCGGGCAATCTTTTCTCATTGTACAAGAGAATCTGTGATTGCGAAAGGGCGGAGTTTCATGCGGGAGGAGAGTTGCGGATAAAAGTGCGGGTTTGCCATAGCAAGGAGAGCATTCTATAATGGGGGCAGCGGCTACAACATAAATAAGGACCGAGGTGATGGAAATGGATGAAGATTTTTTTAAGGAAGAAATCTATTACAAGGATCTTTACTACACAACCAAAGGCAAAGAGCAGTGCGCTCCCAACCACAGTTTCGGGCCGACAGTCCGGGAATATTTTTTGATCCATATCATTATGAAGGGAAAGGGATATTTCGAAATCGGCAATAGCCGCTTCAACCTGAAAGAAGGCCAGTTCTTCATCATTTATCCGAATGTGATGACCTATTATCAAGCGGATGAAGAGGATCCTTGGGAATATTATTGGATCGGAATGAAGGGCGAGCATCTGGAAGCTTTGCTGACGGCCATCGGTTTCCAGGTTTCGCATCCGGTGGGGAACGTGAAGAACTTTGGACAGGTGAAGGCGATGCTGCAGGAGATTATGGCGGCAAATCCGTTCGATACGTTATCCCGGCTGCGTCTGCAAGGACAGTTGTACCTCTTTTTGAGCATGCTCGCACATGATTTGGATGGCACCGAAATCAAACAGATTGAGAAAATCAATAAAGGTGTCGAATACACGAAAAGGGCAATCGAAATCATCAAAGACAGGTATCAGGACAGTGACTTTCTGATCGGCGACATCAGCCGGGAATTGTCTCTGAATGACTCCTATTTGACTGCTGTTTTCCATAAAACGACAAACCGGACACCGCATGAATATCTGATCGATTTCCGCATTCAGAAAAGTCGGGAGTATCTGGAAACGACGGACCTGAGTATCTCTGATATCGCTGAAAAGGTCGGCTACCAGAATCCATTGAGTTTTACGCGCATTTTCAAGAGCAAAATGCAACTGTCACCGAGGGCCTACGTCAAAAAAGTCAAAACCAAATAAGCCAATCAGGTGTTTCAGTCGAAAAAAGGCCTGGCCGCTTGGAACCGTTGTTGCGTCGGGTCCGGGTAGATCCGGCCTTTTCTCGTTTATTCAGCATCCAACATTTTGACTGATATTAAAAACATTGCACTATATGGAATGCGCTTTCAAGTGCCTATAATTTAAAACAAGTCAGCTAACAGAAACGAAAGGAGTGGGAAAGCCGGGAACGACTGCTGTATAGCGCGGTGCCTGTATGGTATTTATCGATAGTTTTTAAAATCAACAAAAAAGTATGTTTTTGTATGGCTGAATATCTATCAGCTATCTGCTGTATTTGGTATTATTAAGACATCAAAACAAGTAAACGTTTACAAATCGATTGTTTTTGAACATGTCACATGTATTTGCTCAGTTACCTGGAAGTTCCTTTGTTTCCGACTATACAATTTTATAGATAAAAGAAAAGGTGGAGAAGAGATGTTAAAGAATTGGAAGAAAGTATCATTAGCTACAGTATTGTTGTCAGGACTTGTTTTAGGTGCATGCGGAAACGGTTCCGATGGAGAAGCCGGTTCCGGTGATGTGACCATCACTTACAGCATCTGGGACAAAATCCAACAACCGGGAATGGAAGCGATCGCAGAAGCTTTCGAAGCGGATAACCCAGGCATCGATGTAAAAGTGGAAGTGACGCCTTGGGATCAATACTGGACCAAATTGGAAGCGGGCGCAAAAGGTGATAGCATGCCGGATGTATTCTGGATGCATTCTAATGAAATCGCGAAATATGCTACAGGCGGCGTCCTGATGGATTTGTCGGAAACCTACGCAAACAGCGAAGTGACTTCATTGGATCATTTCCCGGAAGAATTGGTCGAATTGTATTCTGCTGATGATGCAGTCTACGGCATCCCGAAAGACTATGACACAATCGGGCTGTGGTACAACAAAACATTGTTCGACGCAGCGGGCATTGCTTATCCGGATGAAACCTGGACTTGGGACACAATGCTGGAAGCTGCTCAAACATTGAACGATCCCGACAACGGTGTATACGGTATCCTGGCTCCTTTGAACAGACAAGAAGGCTACCACAACTTTATCTTCCAAAACGGTGGCTACGTATTGTCCGATGACAAGACTGAATCCGGCTTCCGTTTGGACGAAACAATCGAAGCCGTGCAATGGTATGCGGATCTGAGCGTGAAACATGGCGTGTCGCCGACACAAAGTCAATTTGCTGAAAACACAAACTTATCCTTCTTCCAATCAGGACGCGGTGCAATGGGCTTCTTCGGATCTTGGATGACAGGCGAAATGGCGAACAACGACTATACGGCTGCAAATGCTGATGTCGCACCATTACCAAAAGGCAAACAAGCGGCAACACTGTTCAACGGCTTGGCGAACTCTGTTGCAGCTTCAACTGAAAATGAAGAAGCAGCCCTGAAATTCGTCGAATTCCTGGGAACAGAGGAAGCGATGCGCCTGCAAGGCGAGAACGGCGCAGCAATTCCGGCTTATGAAGGAACAGAAGAATCATTCGTAAACGCGTACAGCCAATTCAATATCCAAGTATATGTGGACCAAATGGAAAATGCATACATCAAGCCTTATTCAGTAGAAACAGCCCGTTGGGAAGATGTTGAAAACAGTGCTTTGATGCCGGTATTTGACGGTACAACGACTGTTAAAGATGTGGCTGCAGACATCGTCGCTGGTGTTGAAGAAGTCTTGGCGAACGAAAAATAACAAAATAGAAGGCCGCTTATGGGGAACACGCTCATAAGTGGCTTTCAATATATAGAGGTGAATTATGATGAAATCGGATGTAGCAATCCCTAAAGAAAAAACGGTAGGTACGGTGACACCTGCGCAACGCAAAAGAAAAATGGCGTTATGGGGCTGGTTTTTCATCGCTCCGACTTTGATCGGGCTTTTGATCCTGAATGTCATCCCGTTGTTCCAATCGCTGTACATGAGTTTCCAGAGCGTGAGCACGTTCGGCACGTCGACCTTCGTCGGGCTGGACAATTATCTGAAAATGCTGCAAGATCCTGAATTTTGGCAATCGTTGAAGAATACTTTTTTCTACGCCGGGATCCAAGTACCTATCACCATCATCCTGTCGCTGTTCTTTGCGGTATTGATGAATACAAAGATAAAAGCGGTCGGACTGTACCGGACGATCTTCTTCTTGCCGATGATTGCAGCTCCTGCGGCCGTGGCCATGGTTTGGCGCTGGCTGTTCAACTCGGAATACGGCTTGCTGAATGCAGTGCTTGATAAACTCGGTTATTCCGGAAATATCTTATGGATCACCGATCCGGAAGTGGCGATCTGGTCGATCATCATCGTCGGCATCTGGACGAATGTCGGCTACAACATGATCTTGTTGTTGGCAGGGCTGAAGGAAATACCTAAAGAATATTATGAAGCGGCTGTCGTTGACGGTGCCGGACCGTTGAAACAATTTTTCTCGATCACGCTGCCATTGCTTTCGCCGCAACTGTTTTTCGTTTCGGTGACGAGTGTCATCGGTGCGCTGCAGGTGTTCGATATCATCTTCATGATGTTCGACCGCACGAACTTGGCGCTGAAGAGCACGCAATCATTAGTATACATGTTCTTCAATGAATCGTTCGTGCTCAATGATAAAGGTTACGGCTCGGCTGTCGCCATCTCATTGGTACTTATCATCATGGCGATCACCGGCATCCAGCTGCTGGCACAGAAAAAATGGGTCACCTACGACTAGGAGTGAATAAACATGCAGACAAAAATGAATAAAACGACAGCACTGATCCATATTGTGCTGATCATCGGCTCTTTGCTGATGGTCGTGCCGTTCTTATGGATGGTCTTGACCTCAGGTAAAACAATCAGCGAATCTACGCAGATACCGCCGCAAATTTTCCCGGAAGTATTCCAGATCGAGAACTACAAAGCGGTATGGAATTCCTTGCCGTTCGTCAGTTTTTACATCAACACCGGTTTGATGATTGTCTTCAGGGTGTTGACTTCGACGCTCTTCAGCGCCATGGCGGCCTTTGCGGTTGCGAAACTGGATTTTCCCGGAAAAAATCTGTTTTTCGGTATCGTCCTGACACAGATGATGATCCCTGCGCAGATCTATCTGACGCCGCAATATTTATTGGTCCAGAATCTGGGTCTTTTGAACTCAATCCCGGCTTTGGTTATCCCTGGTATCGTTTCCGCTTTCGGAACCTTCCTGCTGCGCCAATTCTTCATAAAATTGCCGGATGAACTGATGGAAGCCGCCACGATTGATGGCGCGACGACCTGGCAAGTATTTTACCGCATCTATATGCCGCTGGCGCGTTCCGGCTTGGTGGCTTTGGGTATTTTCACGTCGCTCTTTGCTTTCAAAGATCTGATGTGGCCTTTGGTCGTCAACATGTCCCAGGATAAAATGACGCTGTCGGCTGGATTGGCCAGCCTGCAAGGGCAATTCACGACCAATTATCCGCAATTGATGGCCGGTTCGGTCATCGCGATCATCCCGATGGTTATCCTTTACATCTTGTTCCAAAAACAATTCATCGAAGGCATCGCCACAACCGGCGGAAAATAAGAAAAGCTGAACGGGTTCGCTTAGCCATCAAGAAAACAAAACGATATTTGAAAATGAGGTAACTGTAATGAAGATAAAAAACGAAGCAATGCTCATCACCTATCCGGACAGTCTGGGCAATAACCTGCAAGATCTGGAACAGGTGCTGGATACCCATCTGAAAGGGGTAGTCGGCGGCGTGCATATCCTGCCGTTCTTCCCTTCATCGGGCGACCGCGGCTTTTCGCCGATGGACTACACAAAAGTGGATGAGCGGTTCGGTGGCTGGGAAGACATCAAGCGCATCAGCGAAAAATACTACATGATGTATGAGTTCATGCTCAACCACATTTCTGCGCAATCTCCCTATTATTTGGACTTTTTGGAGAAGAAAGAAGCATCGCCCTACAAGGACTACTTCATCGGCTACAACGACTATTGGCCGGAGAACCGACCGACTGAAGCGGACATCGATCTGATCTACAAACGCAAACCCAAAGCGCCTTTCGTGGATGCTCACTTCAAAGACGGCACATCGGAAAAAGTCTGGTGCACGTTCTCGGAAGAGCAGATCGATCTGAACGTGAAGACCGAAGCGACGCGCCAGTTCATCAAGGATACGCTTAGTTTCTTGGCGGATAAAGGAGCTTCGATCATCCGTCTGGATGCATTCGCCTATGCCATCAAGGAATTGGATACGAACTGCTTCTTCGTAGAACCCGAAATTTGGGAGATGCTGGAATACGCAGTGGAAATCTTGAAGCCCTATGGTGTGACGGTCCTTCCCGAAATCCATGAGCATTATACGATCCAACAAAAAATTGCAGAAAAAGGCTACCCGGTCTATGATTTCGCTTTGCCGATGCTGGTGCTGCATGCCCTTTACAGCGGAAAAGCAGAGAAGCTGTTGCACTGGCTGGAGATCTGCCCGCGCAACCAGTTCACGACCTTGGATACGCATGACGGCATCGGTGTCGTCGACGTGAAGGATCTGCTTACCCAGGAAGAAGTGGATTTCGCTGTTGAAGCCCTTTATGAAAAGGGCGCCAACCTGAAGCGGATCTACAGCTCGGAAGCCTACAACAACCTGGACATCTATCAGATCAACTGCACCTACTATTCGGCTTTGGGCAACAATGATGCCGCCTATCTGTTGGCGCGGGCGATCCAGTGCTTCACGCCGGGCATTCCGCAGATCTATTATGTCGGCTTGCTGGCCGGCGAAAACGATCTGGAGCTGCTGGAGAACAGCAAAGAAGGCCGCAACATCAACCGTCACTACTATAGCCTGGATGAAATCAATCAAGAAATCGAGCGTCCGGTCGTAAAAGATCTGTTCCGTTTGCTGGTTTTCCGCAACACGGCCAAAGCGTTCGATGGCGACTTGGAGATAACGATGCTCGACGAAGGTGCCTTCACTTTGACGTGGGTCACTGCCGAAGAATCGGCCAGTCTGACGGTCGACCTGCCTACGAATAAATTCTCGATCCTACACCGCACTGCGGCAGGAGATGAACAAATATTTTAGAAAAATGAAGAGAGCCAAGGAGTGATGACTGTGACGATAACATTTGATGAAACAAAAAAATATTTTCATTTACAGAACGAATCAGTGAGCTATGTGATCGCACTGGAAGAAGAAAAATATGTGTCCCATCAGTATTGGGGAAAGCGGCTCAACAGCTTTTCGCAAGTGGCTGATTACCCGCGCCAAGACAATGCCTTTGCGCCCAATCCGTTCGAGGTGCCCGGCCGTGTGTTTTCGCTTGCGACCTTGCCACAGGAATTTCCGGGGAACGGCAGTGGCGATTTCCGCGAATCAGCATTCGAGTGCCTGTATCCGGATCAAACGACTGTCAGCCTGCTGACTTATAAGAGCCATGAAATCGTAACCGGCAAACAGCCATTGCAAGGCTTGCCGCATACTTACGAAACAAAAGAAGAGCCGGCGGAAACCTTGCTGCTGACGATGGAAGATACCGTCACAAAAGTCGAAGTCGTTCTGAGCTACACCTTGTTCCGCGACTATCCGGTACTGACACGTTCAGCAAGTTTCCGCAACACTGGAGCTGAAGACATCCATCTGAACAAAGCGTTGAGCATGTCCATCGATTTCCCGGATGCTGATTTTGACATGATCCAGTTGCCGGGTGCTTGGGGAAGGGAACGCCAAATTGTGCGTACGCCACTTGTCCGCGGCATCCACACGCTCGACAGTAAGCGTGGCACTACCAGTCACGCCTATCAACCATTTGTGGCGTTGGCCGAGAAAACGGCGACGGAAGACCAGGGAGCGGTCTACGGTTTCCATTTCGTCTACAGCGGCGAATTCCGAGCTAATGTCGAAGTCGATACTTATGCGCAGACACGCGTCCAGATGGGCATCAATCCAACCCACTTCCAATGGCATTTACCTGTTGGAGAGGCGTTCCAGACACCGGAAGTCGTATTGTTATACAGCGAAAACGGGTTGAATGGCCTATCGCAGACGCTGCATCCGTTCTACCAGAAGCATCTGATCCGCGGGCAACATCAATTTGCGGAGCGACCGGTCCTGATCAACAACTGGGAAGGTACCTATTTTGATTTCACAGCTGAAAAGATTGAGGCGATGGCCGATGAAGCGTCCACTTTGGGGATCGAACTGTTCGTGCTCGATGATGGTTGGTTCGGCAAACGTGACGATGATTACTCTTCGCTGGGTGATTGGCATGTCCATACCGCGAAATTGCCGTCCGGCTTGAAGCAGCTCGCGGAGAACATCAAGGCGAAAGGGATGCTGTTCGGGCTTTGGTTCGAACCGGAAATGATTTCCGAGGACAGCGAACTTTTCCGCGCCCATCCGGATTGGTGCATCCATACGCCAGGCCGGGAAAAATCGCTCAGCCGCAGCCAATACGTGATCGACTTCAGCCGCAAGGAAGTCCGCGACAACATCCTGGCGCAGATGATGGCGATACTGGATGACGTACCGGTCGACTACATCAAATGGGACTATAACCGCAACATGACCGAAATCGGTACGGCGGCTCCAGGCGCATTGCCGGGGGAAGTGCTGCACAAGTACATGCTGGGTCTTTATGAAGTGATGGAGGCACTGGTGGCGAAATATCCGCAGATTCTCTTCGAAAGCTGCTCAGGCGGTGGCGGACGCTTCGACCCAGGTATCCTTTACTATATGCCGCAGACTTGGACCAGTGACAATACCGATGCGGTGGCGAGACTGGAAATCCAATACGGCACCAGCCTTGTCATGCCGATTTCGAGCATGGGTTCGCACGTCTCAGCTATCCCGAATCATCAGACGCACCGTAAGGCTTCGATGAAGATGCGCGGGGATGTGGCGATGGCCGGCAATCTTGGCTACGAACTCGACGTCACGACGCTTTCCGAAGCTGAGAAGCAGGAGATGAAGGAGCAGATCAGCTTCTACAAGGAACACCGCAAGCTCGTCCAATACGGTGTCTTCCATCGCATCCTCAGTCCTTTCGAAACGCAGAACGAAGCGGCTTGGATCTTCGTCAGTCCGGAACAGGATGAGGCGCTTTATTTCTACTACCGCGTCCTCGATCGGGCCAACCTGAAGAAGAAAAAAGTGTTGTTCAAAGGCTTGGATTCTGCCAAATACTACAACGTCAGCGGCTACGAAGGTGTAATCGGCGGCGATGAATTGATGAACCGCGGACTCTACCTGAAGGATGCCCTGCAAGGGGACTACCAGAGTGTCTGTCTGGTGCTGAAGGAAGCACAATCCGTTTAAAATGCAAAAAAAGCAGGAGTTGTCTCGTTGATTCGAGACGGCTCCTGCTTTTTGTTGTCAGTTCAAATATTCTTTTTCAAATACCTTCGTGCTGCGCACGGTGTCGAATTGGCGGACCAATCCTTCGATCTCTTCTCGGTTGTTGCGGAATTTAGGCGGTAAGGCCAAGCGTTCGCCCAATGTTTCGTAAGGCTCTTCATCATCGATGAATCCGGGGCCGTCCGTCGCAAACTCGAGGAGAATCCCTTGGGCAATGTTGGCATAAAGCGATTCGAAGTAGAAACGGTCAACGTAGCCGGAAATCGGGAAGCGGTAGGAGCCCATATGCGCGATCCATTCTTCCAGTTCTTTGCGGTCCTTCACGCGGAAAGCCATGTGGTGGACGCTGCCGAAACCTTGCTGCGCCTGACCCAGCGTAGCGTTGTGCTCCACGATCATGCGGCCGCCGTTTCCGCCCTCGCCCACTTCGAAGAGATGTGTTTCGCCGACTGAATCAGCATGACGGAAACCAAGGACAGTCTCCAAGACTTGTCTGTAGAAATTGAAATCAGCGATGCGGACGAAAATCGGTCCCAAACCGCGGATGCCGTACTCATTCGGAACGGGCCCTTTTTGCCACGGAATCCCGGGAGCCACGCCGGTATCAGCCTCATCGGAAACCAATTGGTAAAGCTGCTCATCGAAATCCTGGAAGTCGATCACTTTGCGGCCGAACTGCTCATAGATGCCGGAATGTGTGATGTTGTATTTGTCGAAACGTTTTACCCAATAGACCAGTGCTTCATCCGATGGGACGCGCAGGCCCGTCTTGAAGATTTCATTGGTCCCTCTGACTGCTTTCGGGATCCCGGGGAAGTCGAAGAAGGTGATGTCCGTGCCGGCACTCCCGCGGTCATCGGCGAAGAATAGGTGATAAGTCTGGATGTCGTCCTGGTTGACGGTTTTTTTGACCAAGCGCATACCCAGAATATTGGTGAAGAAGGCATAATTCTTCTCGGCGCTGCTGGTGATGGCGGTGACGTGGTGGATTCCTCTTAAAGTGTTCATGGATATTATCCTCATTTCGTTATGTATTCTGTTTCGTATATTCCTAATTCGAGATATATAGCCAAAAAAAGAAATCAGCAATCAGCTAACTTAAGGTCAGTATACAGGCGTCCGATTCAAGATGCAAGCATTTTGCCCTGCCAAGAAGAAACGGCACGCGGGAGGCGTCTCAAAAGGAAAATGGAAGGGAAGCGTGTATAATGAGGATAGCAAAAAGCATTTTGTGGACCACAACAAAATTAAACAGGATGAAAGGCAGTGATCGCATGGCAGGAAATGGATTGATGATGCAGTATTTTGAATGGTATCTGGATGATGATGATGGACAACTATGGAATCGCCTGAAGGAGGATGCCAAGCATCTGAAGGAACTGGGCATAACAGCCGTCTGGACGCCTCCAGCCTACAAAGCGACAGGGACGAATGATACAGGCTATGGCGTCTATGATCTCTATGATTTGGGCGAATTCGACCAAAAAGGTGCCGTCCGCACAAAATACGGAACCAAAGCAGAATACTTGGCTGCAATCGAAGCTTTGCATGCGGAAGGAATCGCCGTTTATGCCGACGTCGTCCTGAACCACAAGGCCGGTGCCGACGAGACAGAACGCTTCCTTGCTTATGAAGTGAATCCCGACAATCGTCAGGAAAAGGAGTCCAAGTCATACGAAATCGAAGGTTGGACGAAATTCACTTTTCCGGGCCGTGGCGACAAATATTCTGATTTCAAATGGTCTTGGGAACATTTCACCGGGACGGACTTCAACAACGAGAATGGCAAAGAAGCTATCTACATGATCAAAGGCTTCGAAAAAGGCTGGGCGGAAAATGAAAGTGTAGACAGCGAGTACGGTAATTACGATTACTTGATGTATGCGGACATCGACTACGGCCACCCTGCAGTCGTTGAGGAAGTCAAAAAATGGGCCGATTGGTACATCAAAGAAACCGGCGTCGACGGCTTCCGCTTGGATGCCGTCAAACACATCAATGATCAGTTCGTGCAGGATTTCGTGGAGACGATTCGCGCGCAGCATGGCGATGATTTTTACGTGGTCGGCGAATATTGGAAGTACAAATACGGCGCGATCAAGGAATATCTGGAAGCAACGGATTACACCTTCGATCTTTTCGATGTCGCCTTGCATCAGAACTTCCATGTCGCATCCCAGCAGGGCAAGGATTACGATCTGCGCGAGTTGTTCAAGCAGACGCTGGTCGCCAAAAATCCGACCCATGCGGTTACGTTTGTCGACAACCATGACTCACAACCCGACCAAGCTTTGCAATCCTTTGTGGAGCCATGGTTCAAACCGTTGGCATACGGCGTGACACTCTTGCGCGAACAAGGCTTCCCGTGCTTGTTCTACGGCGATTATTACGGTATTAAAGGTGCGAATCCAATCAACGGACAGAAAACCTTCCTGGATAAATTGCTCTATCTGCGCGCGAACCATGCTTACGGTGAACAGCGCGACTACTTCGATCACGGAAACTGCGTCGGCTGGACCCGTCTGGGCAACGAAGAGCATCCGTACGGTTTGGCGACAGTTCTTTCCAACAGTGAAGAGGGCTTCAAGGACATGTATGTCGGCGAACAGTATGCCGGGCAGACTTTCGCGGACTATACAGGCAACCGTGAAGACAAAGTCGAAATCGGTGAAGACGGCAACGGTCGCTTCCCGGTCAATGCCGGTTCGATTTCGGTATGGGTCAAAGACGCGATCTCCCCAGAGGAAGCATTCGACGCGGATGCAGTCGAATAGATTGAAGCGAAAATAATAGCTGCACAATGAAGGAGGTGTCTCATGGAGGCACCTCCTTCATTGTTGGTAGAGAACGCTCTCCTCCCGTGAACGAAGGCTTCGCCGGAGTTCGGCCCACATTCTGCTTGTGTTCTCCGAAGAAGGCAGCTTCGTCGTAGTTGAATGCGACTATTGCCGGCCTGCTCCGATTGGAAGGTCCTTCGCCGGAGCTGCGCTTGCATTCCGCCGCCCTCCTCCGGCCAACTAAACCCCATAAGAAAAAGGCTGTGCTCAATGAACGACAGCCTTTTTCTATGGGGGGGAGGGTAGGTTAGAACTGGTAAGCGTAATTAAGGTGATGCCTCCATCCTCTGGTTAAGGGATGGCGATCACATCTTGGGATTGCATGTCGAAGAAGTGGGACTTGTTCATGTTGAAGGCCAAATCGATGACTTCGCCTGGCGAATGGAAATCGCGCGCGTCCACACGGGAAATGAATTCAGTGCCGCCGACTTTGCTGTAAAGCATCGTTTCGGCACCCAATAATTCGGATACGACCACTTCCGCTTTTACGGCCCAAGTCGGGTTGGTATCCAAAACGATCTGCTCACTTTGGATATCTTCCGGACGGATGCCGAAGATCAATTCTTTGCCGTTGTAGCCTTTGTCTTCCAGGACTCTGCGTTTTCCGGCCGGTAAAGTCAACTTAAGACCTTCGCCGTTCGTGATGACGCCATCCTGCAAGGTCACATTGAAGAAGTTCATGGCAGGCGATCCGATGAATCCGGCTACGAAGACGTTCACTGGTGTATCATAGACTTCTTTCGGGCTGCCGATCTGCTGCACAAAGCCGTCCTTCATGATGACGATGCGGTCCGCCATGGTCATCGCTTCGGTTTGGTCATGGGTTACGTAGATGGTCGTCGTATTCAGGCGGCGGTGCAATTTCGCGATTTCAGCACGCATGGCCACACGCAATTTTGCATCCAAGTTGGATAACGGCTCATCCATCAGGAAAACTTTTGCATCACGCACGATTGCGCGACCCAAGGCGACACGCTGTCTTTGCCCGCCGGAAAGAGCAGCCGGTTTGCGGTCCAAATATTCCGTCAAGCCCAGGATGTCGGCTGCGTTATCGACACGCTTCTTGATTTCATCTTTAGCGTACTTTCTCAATTTCAGACCGAATGCCATATTGTCGAATACAGTCATATGCGGATATAGGGCATAGTTCTGGAATACCATCGCGATATCGCGGTCTTTTGGTGCCACATCGTTCATGACGGTATCGCCGATGATCAATTCACCTTCGGAAATATCTTCCAAACCGGCAATCATACGCAGTGTTGTTGACTTTCCGCAACCGGAAGGACCAACAAAGACGATGAATTCGCGATCTTGGATATGCAAGTTGAAATCTGTAACCGAATAATTAGCGGCGTTGTCGTATTTTTTGTGGATACTGTTCAATTGGATCTCTACCATTTATTTGTACCTGCCTTTTTGGTTTTTTTGGCTTTTCTTTATGTCCTTATTCTATTTGAAAGCGGATTCCGCGACCACGGGAAACTGACCAAAAAAAGCACCTGTTTTTTGTGCGTTTTGCCGAAGGCGCTTTCCAATCGCAAAAAATGTTCAGAAAATCCTTAGGAATTGACAGGTGCACAACTAAACCGTGAAAAACAACCGTTGTTTTGGTAAAATGGTTCTTTGATGCATGAAAAATCGCTGAAGCGATACTAGAGAGAAAAAGGGGTTTTGATCCATGAGCAAAAGAGGTTTTGAAGTCATCAGCAGTTATGCCGATAAAAACATCCAATTACCCAAGCGTGCAACGAAACACGCAGCGGGGTATGATTTTGAAGCAGCCGAAGAAATCGTGCTGCCGGCGATCTGGAAAACGATCGTAAAAAGTGCGGGGTTGCAGCTTGGAGAACTGTTCGGGAGCGACAACGATGAGGCAATCGAAAAGAAAGAGGAGCTTTTGCGTCCGCTTCTGGTGCCTACCGGAATCAAAGCCTACATGCAGGAAGATGAATACCTTCAATTGACGAACCGCTCCAGCAATCCACTGAAAAATTTCATTGTGCTGCCGAACGGTGTTGGCATAGTCGATGCGGATTATTACAACAACGAGGGCAATGAAGGGCACATCTACTTCCAGTTTCTTAATTTTGGCTTGCGCGACAAAGTCATCCATAAGGGTGATCGTATCGGCCAGGGCATCTTCCTCCAGTTCCTGAAAGCCGACCAGGATGAAGCAGAAGCATCACAACGCACAGGCGGTTTCGGCTCGTCAGGACAGGCTTAAAAAGAAAAGCCAAATCAGCGGGTATTTGCGTATTGTTATACGTAGAGCAGGCTTTTTGTGATAAAATAAGATAAGTTGATTCATACTTGAAGGAGAGATTCATTTGGCAAAGAAAAATGCAGTGAAATACGTTTGTCAGGCTTGCGGATACGAGTCGCCGAAATGGCTGGGACGTTGCCCGAACTGCAACACTTGGAACCAAATGGAGGAAGAAAAGGAAGCGACGAAAGCCGTGAAGCAACAGCAACGTTCCAATTTCAGCGGGAATGTACCTGAAGCGATCGCCATCCAGGACATCAAGACCGAAAACCTGCCGCGTGTCAAAACGCAGATGGAAGAAGTCAACCATGTGCTGGGCGGCGGCATCGTGCCCGGTTCGTTGATTCTGATCGGGGGCGACCCGGGAATCGGCAAGTCCACCTTGCTGCTGCAGGTTTCTGCGCAGATCAATCAAGGCGGTCACCGCGTTCTGTACATCTCCGGAGAGGAAAGCGCGAGTCAGATCAAGTTGCGGGCGGAACGGCTAGGGGTCAAGGGCACCGACTTCTACATCTACCCGGAAACGGATATCGACGCGATCCGCAACACGATCGAGCGGATCAAACCGGAATTCGTCATCGTCGACTCGATCCAGACGATGATCCATCCGGACAACACGAGCACGGCCGGCAGCGTGTCGCAAGTGCGCGAATGCACGGCCGAATTCATGCGGATCGCGAAGAGCAACGACATCGCGATCTTCATCGTCGGGCATGTGACGAAGGAAGGCGCGATTGCCGGTCCACGGATGCTGGAGCACATGGTGGATACGGTGCTGTATTTTGAAGGCGATCGGCATCATGCTTTCAGGATCTTGCGCGCCGTCAAAAACCGCTTCGGATCGACCGACGAAATCGGCGTTTTCGAAATGATCGAAGGCGGCCTGCGCGAGGTGCGGAATCCTTCCGAACTGTTCTTGGAGGAGCGGCTCGCCGGAGCATCCGGATCAGCGGTCGTCGCCTCGCTCGAGGGCACGCGCCCGATCTTGGCTGAGATCCAGTGTCTGATCACGCCGACGATCTTCGGGAATGCCCGCCGGACCGCGAGCGGACTAGATTACAACCGGGTGTCGCTGATCATGGCCGTGCTGGAAAAACGGGCGGGTTTGCTGCTGCAGAACCAGGATGCCTACTTCAAATCGACAGGTGGCGTGAAGCTGGATGAGCCGGCCATCGACCTGGCAGTAGCCGTCAGCATCGCCTCCAGTTATTGGGATAGTGAGACTTCCGCGACCGAGTGTTTTATCGGTGAAATCGGCCTGACCGGGGAAATCCGACGGGTGAGCCGGATCGAGCAACGCGTCAACGAAGCTGAAAAATTGGGCTTCACGAAGGTGTATCTGCCGAAGAACAATATGGCTGGCTGGAAGCATCCGGAAGGCATCCAGATCATACCTGTCGCAACGCTACAAGAAACGCTGCGCAAAGTATTTCCGAATAAAAATTGATGACAGAAGGAAAGAGAGGGAAGCCATTGAAACGGAAAATCATTACGGCCGTCTTCCTGATGGTGGGCGGCAGCGCCGGTATTACCGCACTGCCTTACCTGTGGGAATTAGCGGGCATACAAAACAATCTTTTCAATAACATTTTTGTTAATATTGGAATTGGAGCACTTATATTTTATTTATTGTCATTCTTATTGATGAAATTGATTTTGGATATCATGCAAAAGATAGAAAATTATTTCAGCACCTTATCGGTCAGCTACATGCTGTTCGGTTCGATCGGAACGATCATCGGGCTTGTATTGGCTTGGCTGATCGGTATCCCGTTGACATCACTGAGGATTCCGGTCGTCAACGACGTGCTGCCGGCTATCCTGTCCCTGATCCTGGCTTACCTGGGCTTCCGCGTGGGGACGACCCGGACCGAAGAATTCCGCAAATTGTTCGCACCGAAGCCGAAAAAGCAGGAAGAAACGCAGATGCTTGATCGCAAAGCGGACGACACTTTCCGCAAGTATAAGATTTTGGATACGAGCGTCATCATCGACGGACGCATCTACGACATCGCCAAAACCGGCTTTCTGGAAGGCGTCATCGTCATCCCGAACTTCGTATTGCGCGAACTCCAGTATATCGCGGATTCCTCCGACAGCCTGAAGCGCGTCAGGGGCAGACGGGGATTGGACATCCTGAACAAACTTCAAAAAGAAGAAGACATCATCGTGGAGAGCTATGACGGTGAATTCGAAGAGATTCCTGAAGTCGACAGCAAGCTGATCCGTTTGGCGAAACTGATCGACGGCATCGTCATCACGAACGATTACAATCTGAACAAAGTCTGCGAGTTCCAGAATGTGCCGGTGTTGAACATCAACGCCTTGGCCAATGCCGTAAAACCGGTCGTCATACCCGGCGAGTACATGGTCGTCACCGTCATCAAAGTCGGAACGGAACGCAACCAAGGGGTGGCCTATCTGGATGACGGCACGATGATCGTCGTCGAAGAGGGACAGCACTACATGAACGAAACGATCGAAGTCGTCGTCACAAGCGCCCTCCAGACAGCTGCCGGCCGCATGATCTTTGCGAAGCCTGCGCATTCACAAAAAGGCATCAAATAAATAAACAAGTACGAAATAAACAGCTTCACAGAAAAGGGGATACTTCATATGACAAAGAAAATCCGCGTACGTTATGCACCAAGCCCGACCGGTAACTTGCATATCGGAAACGCTCGTACCGCATTGTTCAACTACCTGTTTGCTCGCCACAACGACGGCGAGTTCATTATCCGTATCGAAGACACGGACCAAAAACGTAACCTTGAACACGGCGAAGAAAGCCAACTGCAAAACTTGAAATGGTTAGGGATGGACTGGGACGAAGGTCCGGACAAACCAGGCAAATTCGGACCGTACCGTCAATCCGAAAGACAGCATATCTACGATCCGTTGATCGATCAATTGTTGCTTTCCAACCGTGCCTACAAGTGCTATTGCACCGAGGATGAATTGGAAACGGAACGCGAACACCAAAGAGCACGCGGCGAAATGCCTCATTACGGCGGTAAATGCGCAAACCTGACGCCTTCCCAACAAGCTGAAAAAGAAGCGCAAGGCATCACCCCGGTCATCCGTTTCCGGGTACCGATCGAAAACACCTATACGTTCGATGATATCGTCAAAGGACCGATCACCTTCGAAGCCAGCAGCGTCGGTGGGGACTACATCATCCGCAAACGCGACGGTTTCCCGACCTATAACTTCGCGGTTGCCGTGGATGATCACATGATGGAAATCACCCATGTTCTGCGCGGGGATGACCACATCGCCAATACACCGAAACAAATGATGATTTATGAAGCGTTCGAGTGGAAAATACCTACTTTCGGACACATGACGTTGATCATCAATAGCGAAACCGGCAAAAAATTAAGCAAACGCGATGAAACGATCCTGCAGTTCATCGAACAATACAAAGACTTGGGCTACCTGCCGGAAGCGATGTTTAACTTCATTACGCTGCTGGGTTGGTCACCGGTCGGGGAAGACGAAATCTTCTCGAAAGACGAGCTGATCAAGATGTTCGATCCGGCACGTTTGAGCAAATCGCCTGCCGCTTTCGACCAGAAGAAACTGGAATGGATCAACAACCAATACATGAAGAGTGCCGATTTGGACACAATCGTAACGTTAGCCGCGCCGCACTTGGTGGCTGCCGGAAAATTGCCGGAAAATCCGAGTGAAGCCGACAGTGAGTACGCGAAAAAACTGATCGGTTTGTACCATGAGCAAATGAGCTATGCCGCGGAAATCGTTAACCTATCGGAAATGTTCTTCGCTGATGAACTCAGTCTGGACGCAGAAGCGCAGGAAATCCTGGCTGCCGAAACAGCGCCGGTCGTGCTTGCCGCATTCAAAGAACAATTGCTTGCCATCGAGCCTTTCGAAGAAGCCGAAATTCTGGGTGCCATCAAAGCAGTCCAAAAAGAAACCAAGATCAAAGGCAAGAACCTATACATGGCCATCCGTGTTGCCGTCAGCGGCCAAATGCACGGACCTGAAATCGGCAAGACCATCGAAGTGCTGGGCAGAGACAAGAGCTTGGCTCACCTGAACAGCGTATTGGAAAAGCTATAGAATGGACAGAAAAGGATAGTAAAAATGAGCTGATTCTATATAATGGATGGATAATCCAAAAAGGAGCATGAAATGACTTGAATAGATTACGCGAAACAATTCAAACCATAAAAGATCATGATCCGGCTGCAAGGAGTACGTTGGAAGTCGTTCTGACGTACCCGGGGTTACATGCCATCCTTATATATGATATCGCTCATTTTTTTTATAAGCGAAAATGGTATACCTTCAGTCGGGTGCTTTCGCATCTGGGGCGTTTCTTAACCGGTATCGAAATCCATCCGGGGGCAACGATCGGGCATCGTCTGTTCATTGACCATGGTATGGGGATCGTTATCGGGGAGACCGCCGAAGTCGGTGATGATGTCATGATTTACCATGGCGTGACGCTGGGCGGCACCGGGAAAGATACCGGCAAACGCCATCCCACGATCGGGAACAATGTGCTGTTGTCTGCCCATGTGCAAGTATTGGGGCCGATCAAAATCGGCGACAATGCCAAAATCGGGGCATCGGCTGTCGTCGTCAGCGAAATTCCGCCTGATGTCACAGCTGTCGGCATCCCGGCAAAAATCGTCCGTTACCATAAACGGAATGAGGAAAAAATGACCGAATGATTAGCAAACGAAAAAGGGCGTCAGCCCTTTTTTCGAAGCTGGAAAGGAGTGCGCAATGTTAAAAATCTACAATACCCTGACGCGCGAAAAAGAAGAGTTCCAACCGATCCAAAAGAATAAGGTGGGCATGTACGTCTGTGGTCCGACCGTCTACAACTACATCCATATCGGCAATGCCCGCAGCACAGTGGCTTTCGATACTGTCCGCCGCTACTTGGAATACCGCGGCTATGACGTGAATTTCGTCTCCAACTTCACCGACGTGGACGACAAGATCATCCGTGCCGCCAAAGAGTTGGGCATTTCCGCGAAGGAAGTCGCTGAAAAGTTCATCGCGGCCTTCTATGAAGATACCGCGGCTCTGCACGTCGAAAAAGCGACGCTGAATCCGCGCGTGATGGAAAATATCCCGGACATCATCGCCTTCATCGGCGATCTGATCGATAAAGGCTATGCCTATGAAGCTGACGGCGACGTCTATTACCGTACCGGTAAGTTCAAGGACTACGGTAAATTGAGCGATCAATCGATCAAGGACCTGATCGTCGGCGCCAGCGAACGCCTGGATGCGGAAGAGAACGTGAAAAAGGAAGATCAGCTTGATTTCGCACTTTGGAAAGCAGCGAAGCCGGATGAAGTCTCCTGGGAATCACCTTGGGGACAGGGACGCCCGGGCTGGCACATCGAATGCTCGGTGATGGCGACCAAATACTTGGGCGACACCATCGATATCCACGGTGGCGGCCATGACCTGACTTTCCCGCATCACGAAAACGAAATCGCTCAGAGCGAAGCCAAAACCGGCAAAACTTTCGCGAACTACTGGATGCACAACGGCTTCGTCACAATCGGTGAAACAGCCGAGAAGATGAGCAAGTCGCTCGGGAACTTCGTGACGGTGCATGATATCCTGAAGGAAGTCGATCCGCAGGTGCTGCGTTTCTTCCTCGGAACTGCGCATTACCGCCGTCCGGTAAAATACAGCGAAAAAGCCATCGAAGAAGCCAAAATCAATCTGGAGAAAGTAAAAATCGCCTATCAGAATGCCCACTACCGCCTCCAAGATGCCGTTGCGGCACTGCCCGATGATGCCGAGCAATTGGCTTTGTTCCAGAATCTGCAGGCACAGTTTGTTGCCGAAATGGATGACGATTTCCAAGCGGATAACGCCATGTCTATCGTTTACCAGTTCGCCAAGGAATTGAACATCTACGCGGAAGGCGAAGCCGTTTCTGAAGCAGTCATCACTGCAGCATTGGCTTTGTACAAGGCAATGGTCGGCGTCTTCGGCGTCGTACTCGGTGAAGAAGCACTGCTGGATGACGACATCCAGACTTTGATTGATGAACGGACACAAGCCCGAACAGACAAAAATTTCGCCCGCAGTGATGAAATCCGCGATTACCTGAAGGATCAGGGCATCATTCTGGATGACACCGCCCAAGGCACCAGATGGAGAAGAGCATAGTGACAGAACAGAATTGGAGCTTATTGAACGGTCTTGCCTTGGCCTATGTCGGCGATGCCGCTTATGAGACTTATATCAGAACGCATTTACTAGAAAAAGGACACACCAAACCCAACCAGCTTCACCGGCGCGCGACTTTTTTCGTTTCGGCCAAGGCCCAAGCGAAACTGATGCATGCGATGCTGGAAAAAGAAGGCTTCCTGAGCGAAGCAGAAATGGATATGTACCGTCGCGGCCGCAACAGCAAGAGCCATACGATCGCCAAAAATGCGGACGTAACGACCTACCGCATCGCGACCGGCTTCGAGTCGCTGATGGGCTATCTGCATCTTTCCGGGCAAAAAGTTCGGCTTGAAGAATTGATCCGTTGGTGTATCCAAGAAGTCGAGGAAAACAATTATGAAAAATAAACCGAACCGCGCGTTCAAGGACAGCCGCAATGCACCGAAAAAGGGCAGACCGGAACCAAAACCAAGTCGACGCGATGACGCAGAAAAAGAAACACCCGAAAACGAAGACTTCGTGATGGGACGCCACCCGGTATTGGAATTGCTGCGCTCCGATCGCGATGTCAACAAACTGTTCATCCAGGATGGACTGGGCGGAGAAAAATTGGGTGACATCATCAAGCTGGCGAAGGACCGCAAGATCCAAATCCAAGCGGTACCGAAAAGCAAGCTCGACACGTTGTCCGATAACGCCGTCCACCAGGGCGTCATTGCCGCTACAGCAGCTTTCCAGTATGCCGTGCTCGCTGATCTGTTCGAAGCTGCTGCCGCCAAGAACGAAGATCCTTTCTTCATCATCCTGGATGGTGTCGAGGATCCGCATAATCTGGGGTCCGTGCTGCGTACCGCAGATGCTTGCGGTGCCCATGGAGTCATCATTCCCAAACGCCGCGCAGTCGGTTTGACGGCGACCGTCGCCAAAGCATCGACAGGCGCCATCGAGCACGTACCGGTCGTGCGCGTCACGAACCTGCACCGCACCATCGAAGAATTGAAGGAACGCGGTGTCTGGATCTACGCCACCGACATGTCCGGGCAGGATTACCGCCAGTGGGACACAACGTTGCCGTTGGCGATGATCATCGGCAACGAAGGTAAAGGCATTTCCCGCCTGTTGAAGGAATCCGCTGATGGCCTGTTGACCATCCCGATGGTCGGCCATGTGCAGAGCCTGAATGCCGGCGTTGCAGCCGGACTGATGATGTACGAAGTTTTCCGCAAACGCCACGTTTGATCCGATTCGTAGCGTCTGCGTACCAGAAAAAGCGAGGTGAAGATCCTGTTGAAGAAAGAAATCCTGATAGTGGACGGCTACAATATGATCGGCGCCTGGCCGGAACTGGTGAAGCTGAAGAACCAGGACCTCATCGAAGAGGCCAGGGATCAACTGCTGCAGGCGCTGTCCGATTATCAAAATTATGAAGGCAACGAAGTCTGGTGCGTTTTTGATGCCCAGTTCGTTCCCGGCATCACGAAAGAGTATTCTAAATACCGGGTGAAGGTCATCTTTACCGCACAAGGGGAGACCGCCGACACCTACATCGAAGGCGTCGTCAAAAAACTGCGCAACGTGCTGACCGAAGTCTATGTCGCCACCAGCGACTTGGCCGAACAGCAGCTTGTCTTTTCGAAAGGCGCCCAGCGCATCTCCGCCATGGAACTCTACAAGGACATCAAACGCTCCAAAAAAGCCTTGGAGAGCGAAAGCCGCCGCTTCCGTGATCAACGCCAACGCGGCACCTGGTCGGATGACCAACTGGAGGTCCTGCGCGAGATCTATAAGGATATGCTGGAGTGAAGCTAGGTTCATAATGAATACACATAGAAGAGGTCGTCTCGTTTATTTGCGGGACGGCCTCTTTATTTGGAATTGCATCGACAAGAGCGGCCCCAAACTTTGCCTGCAACTCAGGCGAAGAGGCCACTCACAGGAGTTTGTACTCCAAAATAAACCTTACCTTCTATGAAGGGAACATCGCCGGAGTTGGCCGGAAAATATGAACTAAACTCCGGCGACGCCTCCGTTCGCCGGAGAAGAAGCGTGCAGATTAGGATCTGAACATATCCGAAGATCTCCCTTCATCAAAAGCTTGCTTCGGTATAAAATCCGAACAAAAAGTTGTTCATCTATGATTTTTGGTCGAATTTTAATTCGATTTACAATTTATAATGAACTTTATTCAGGTTTTTTTATTAAAAACCGAAAAAAGCCTCGACAATAAAAATATCCAATGGTATCATTTTTGAAAACACTGGATATTTCAGAGAAGGCGGGAAAACATGAAAGAATTGTACGACGGCAAAACAAAAACAGTCTTATTGGATGAAGCGAATAAGGAAGTCTACTTATTGTTTAAAGATAGCGCAACCGGCGAAGATGGTGTCTTCGATCCAGGCTCCAACACAGTTGGCGGCAGTGTTGCCGGTAAAGGAAAAGTTGGCTTGACTGTTTCCAAATACTTTTTTGAATTGATGGAAAAAAATGGTATTCCTACGCACTACCTGGATGCGGATATCGAAAAAGGTGTCATGAAAGTTCGCCAACTGACTGTCCCGAATCTGGAATTTGTTTTACGCTATTTCACTGCTGGCAGTATGTGCCGCCGTTTTAGCTTGCCTGAAGGGTTGCCTTTTGATCCGCCATATTTGGAAGTGACGTTGAAAGACGATGAACAAGGCGACCCATTGATTACGGATCGCTTGTGCCAAATGAAAGGTATTTTACAACCTGGGCAATACGATGAAGCGCTTGATATCTTAACGAAAGTCGGCGCAGTTCTTAGAGATGCTTTAGCCGAAATGAACTTAACCTTAATCGATTTCAAAATTGAAATTGGTTATGATAATGACGGAAAAATGTACGTCGTGGATGAAATCACCCCCGACATTTGGCGCGTCAAAGATGAAGCAGGCAATATTCCCAACCAAATTGACTGTGCGCAATTGATTTTAGAAAAAATTCAATAAGCAAAAGGTGAGGTCCCAATACGGGATCTCACCTTTTTTAAATATCCGCAAAAATTCCAAAGAGCCCTCTAGTGGTGATAGTCGATCTGAGCTCAAGGATATTTCCTCATCGAAACCACTTGGATCAGGATGAGCGCTAGACTGGTCAGCAAGGTGACGAAGACGATGCTTTGGATGCCGGTGAGGTTGATGACGACGGCGGCCAGGCTGGCGCCGAACGCACCGCCCAATTGGATCAAAGAGCCGTTGATGCTGAGCATGAAGCTGGATTTGTTCTCGGTCACCTGGGCGATACCGGTGTTAAGCTGCAGGCCGGTGAACCAGGCGCTCATCAGCCAGCCGATGATGAAGAGCACGCTTAACCACTTCGACGGTTGGAAAACCAAGATCAGCAACATCGCTGCCGTCTGGAGCACCGCCCCGAGCATCATCGACTTGGCGTATCCGATGGCATCCGATACGTGGCCACCGATCAGATTTCCTGTAAAACTGGCGAGGCCAAGACCAACCAAGATCAGACTCATCAGCGGCTCGATGGAAGGGAAAAGCAGCAGCAAATACGGTGTCGCATAGGTGTAGAAGGCATGGTACCCCATGAACATCGTCAACGTATAGGCAAGCAGCAGCAACGTTTTCCCGTCCTTAAAGAACTGCAGCTCATTTTTCAGATCCAGTTTGGTGGCTTCATGATCCGCTTTCGGCAAATACTTCAGGAAATAAACGAGAGACAACAGCATCATGGCATTCAGTATCCAAAAAATGCTGCGCCAATCCAGGACTGCGGACAAGGCGCGCGTCAACGGGATGCCGATGACAAGCGCCAAGGAACTCCCCATGATATAGAAAGCCAAGGAACGCCCTTGCCGATCCTTGGGCGAGAGCGCCAAAATCGTTGAAATGGCCAGCACACCATAACTGTTGGCGGAAATCCCCATCAGCAGCCGGACGATGAGCAGTTGCACAAAATTTTGGGCATAGATGAGCGCGAATGTCGTCAAGATTGTCGCAAATAGCATGAGTTTCAGCATCCGGCTGCGTTCGACCTTCCGGAACAGGATCAAAGTGATCGGCACTCCGAACGCCGCCCCATAAGAGTACATCGTGTTCAGCAACCCGGAGTCGGCCACCGAGATGCCCAGCGAAACGGCCACTTTATCCAAAATGCCGCTGAAGACAAAAGCCGTCATGGCCAGCACAAAGCTCATCGCGCTAAAGACCAGTAACATCATGTTTGGTTTTTTCATTTCATTCTCCTTCGAAAATCGATTTTTGATTGCGGTTACAAAAGGCTGTGCCCGGATTATCCGATTAGCTTTTCCGCATATAAAACCAGTATACAGGTTAAACTGGACTTCAAGTCAAGGAGATTCGTGAAGATTTCTGTTACGGCAACAGGAAGGTAGGGGATTCCTCTTTTTGCAATGCTGACTGCTCCCCATGGATAAATCCAGGGGGTTCCAAGGGCTGTTGGGACGTCACGGACTGTACTGGCGATATTTCCAAAAAAGTGGAGATGTCGTTTTTCTATTTCCGTTCTATTCCCAAAAGCCCTTAGACTTTCTCAACAAGGCGCCCGATGGCACCATTCGCGTTGAAGGCTCACAGCTGAACCTTTTGGTTGCTCTATCCATTTGTTAAGCTAATTGAAAATCTCGCAGTCCGAAATTGCAGGACTGGCGTCCGGTTGATTGGCAGAGCGTCTGTATGCAGGTGTCGTGGTGCGCCATGAAGGTATCAAACGTCGCGCTACATTTTGTGCGGTCAGTCTCGTTGCGTGTCGGTTGGCTGTTTTTCAGGAGGAACGCACTGTACAGATCCCGTTGGACAAGCTGCCCGGCAACAAAGGTCGTACGTTCATCACGTGTCTTTTTGATATACGTATCGTTTACGTGGTTATACTGGCTGGCACGAAATTTAAAGGTATCCACCTCGTAAAGCGCACCCCCTTCTTGGGGTGCTTTTTGCTTCACGATGGTGATCAACATGGCCGGCGCATGATAGCCGATGGACTTGCCATAGCGTTTCTTGCGGTTGAACCGCCCGTTCTTGTTGACGGTCGTTTCTTTAGCCCGCTTCATCAATG
>NZ_FOQC01000078.1 GCF_900113645.1 Trichococcus flocculiformis | reverse complement strand
CGACATCTCCACTTTTTTGGAAATATCGCCAGTACAGTCCGTGACGTCCCAACAGCCCTTGGAACCCCCTGGATTTATCCATGGGGAGCAGTCAGTTTAAGAGATATTGGACTTGTGGATCTTGCCATCACGGATTGCCTTGACGGAAAGATTGCGATCAAGTACGAGACTGGTCATCCTTTCGGTGTCGTGAACAGCAACATGGCGGCTGAAATTCATTATGGTCGAATTCTTTGGGAATCAGTGGATCATCCAATCACAGCAGAAAAGGGAAAGCTAGTGATGCAAGGAACGTATCCGGAAACACTGCGTCAGTCAACGATTGCTTGTTTCATGAAGGAAACGACGTTACAGTTGGAAATTGTAAAGGAAGCCGCTTTTGAAGGGGATATCCATTTCGCCAGCGCTGGTTTTTCCCAAGCGATACATTCGTGGGTTCAAGTCATTCATGCATTGAACCGACAATTTCTGTTGAACGGGAAGGGCAGCGTGAAGCGCGCGGGCCGATTGCCGATCAGCCCGAAACAATTCCGATTGCGTGTGAATCAAATCTATCGTTATTTCGCCTTCAACAATCCGAAGCTCGCCTATTGCGAAATTGATATGCTGAAAAATGAAATGAATGTGTTGGTAAAAACTTTTTCAGAAGCTAAGGAGGAATGAATGTGAAATTTTACGATGACAATCAAAAGAAGGTTCGCTACAGATTCGGCTTTTATAGTTTGTTGTTCATGACAGCGTTGCTTTTTATTTATATCTCATTGCCGATCGACAGCCTTGGCGGGATTTCATACCAAAATGCAATTATGATCATCATCATGGTCAGTGCTCTTTTCTTTCTGGTTAACATTGTTTATCGGAATGCCTTTTTCGACATCTATACGCGCAGTCCCTTTTGGAGCAATGTTTTCTTCTTGGTGATGGCCGGACTGCAGGCGCAGCGGTCTTATCAGTTGTATCATCTGGGCATGGATCTGCCTGTTCCGATCAATACGGTTGAATTTGTGATGCTTCACGGTCTGCAGGTAGTCTTGCATCTTTCGATACCGTTGACTTATGGCGTGCGTCTCTTTGTCGATCGGCAAACGAGAAAGGCGAAGGAACAGAATGCCCATGAAACTGGACAGTCTTCTTGAACAGTGGGCCTTCTTTCATGACTCTCTGTTTTTTTGCGTAACCGCTTTCTGCGTGATGGTCTTTCTTAATGAAGACAAGTTGATCTATTTAAAAAGGGGATAACCGAAATGGAAATTTCAAGAATGACTGTCAAAGGCAAAGGTTTCGCCAGCGCGTCGCCTGATGCAATCGCGATTTCGCTGCAGTTGGAGGACATCAAGGACACCTACGAATTGGCGATGCAACATGCCGCTTTGGCGTTGGAGCAAGTCCGGGAAACGTTGTTGCCACTCGGGTTTTCTAAAAAGGAAATACGTTCCACACACTTTTCGATCGACAGCGCGTATGAGCACAGGAACGATTTCCGCGGCGAGAATAAGCGCTACTTCTTAGGTTACCGTTATCGGAATGACTTAAAGATCACCTTCGGAAACGACAGCAAACGCCTGGGTGAAATCCTCTTGGCACTGTCGGTCTGCGAAGCGGATCCGGAATTTTCGGTTTATTTTTTCCTCAAGGATCGCCGGGCAGTCGAACAAGCTCTGCTGGAAAGTGCTGTTCGAGATGCCAAGGAAAAATCACAAGTGCTGGCTAAGGCTAGCGGCGTCATACTCGGGAAAATTTTGGCGATCGATTACGATTGGGGCGAAATCGAAGTGCGCTCCCGTGTCTATGCGGCCTCATCAAAAATGGCCTACGACAGCGCTCCGATGATCGATCTTGAGCCTGAAGACATCAGCAATAGTGACACCGTTACGGTCATCTGGGAAATCCTGCATACGAAACAGGCCTAACCGACAAGTCTTTCGGAAGCGATAAGATAAACTTGAGGGCCGAATACCCGTCGTCGAATATGAAATACCGAATATAGACTTAAAAACACTGCATAAGCGGTGTTTTTAGGTCTTTTTTTGTGGTCATATAGGAATTTATAAAATTTTCCAGAGTGAAAAGTGCATCACCGTAGGTGTTTCACAAGTTTTCAACATGTTTCATGCATCTAAAATGATGTCTAGCTTCACGGGTTAGCCCTTCGGAAAAAAGAATAAGGAACCTCTTGTCTCTGCGAGCCAAGACATACTGTTCGACTAATCTGCTGACGCAGAAAGTCTCTCAGCAATTGCGCTCTTCGATGCTCAGGCGGACAGATTTCCTAAATTGTCATGACTCTTGCGATTTCAATCGCTTAGAGGCATGATACACTTGACCGATTAGGTCACAGTGTTTCCTTAATCAGGGCTGAACGAACCCGTTCAGCTTTTCCTACCATTTTACTCCGGAAAAAGGTGAGGGGTGTTCGTTTTTTTCTATCAAGCGTGTTCGGAAATGCAGAATATGCCGAGCCACTTTGAAATGGTAAGCTAACAGAAGTTGTTTTTGTTCATTTTGAATGGAAAGCAAGCAAGTGCGGACAAAAGAAGCCACACGCAGTAAGGCAATACGGATATACGTTTTGGGGAGGAATCAGACAATGGCATCACATGTGATAGATATGATTATGATGAAGAATAATTTCGGAACGGAAGCGATGCGAGGAGTCTGGTCGGAGGACAATCGCCTGCAGAAGCATCTGGATGTCGAAGCGGCATTGGCGCTTGCTGAACGGGTTAGCCCAGCTTTGAATAATACAGTGAACCATCGAAAGGAAGAATGATACCATGACTGAAACGCAAACGGACACACAAACCAAAACGGGGTTCTACGAAAAGCTGGTCGCTTACCGGCGCGAACTGCATGCGCATCCGGAATTATCGGCAAAGGAATTTGCAACGACCGAGCGCATCCGCTACTGGTTGACGGAAGAAGGAGTCACTATCCTTGATTTCCCGCTGGAGACCGGTCTGATCGCGGAAATTGTGGGCGCATTGCCTGGCCCGACCATCGCGCTGCGTGCGGACATCGACGCTTTGCCGGTCAAAGAAGCGACAGGTCTGCCGTTCGCTTCCGAAACGGAAGGACTCATGCATGCCTGCGGTCATGATTATCATACGGCTTCCATGATCGGAGCTGCAATTCTGCTTCAGGGTAAAAAAGCATCGTTGAAAGGAACGGTCCGATTCATTTTCCAACCAGCCGAAGAAATCGCGCAAGGGGCGAAGTGGGTCGAAGAATCCGGTGCTCTGAAGGAGGTTTCCGCGATCTTCGGGATGCACAACAAGCCGGATCTTCCGGTAGGCACAATCGGGATCCGTGAGGGCGGGCTGATGGCCAGTGCGGATCGCTTCGAACTGGAGATTCACGGCGTCGGCGGGCATGCCGGCATTCCTGATTCCACCATCGATCCGATCGTCATCGCAAGCCAGATCATAACCGGACTACAGACGATCATCAGCCGCAACACGAGCCCATTCCATAATGCAGTCATCAGCGTTACCCAGATCCACGGTGGCAACTCTTGGAACGTCATTCCCGAGAAAGTCTATCTGGAAGGGACCGTCCGCGCTTTTCAAAAAGAAGATCGCGAAAAAATACCGGAATTGATGCGTCGGGCTGCTGAAGGGATCGCATCCGGTTTCGGAGCGGTTGCCGATTTCCGCTGGCACCCTTATGTTTCCATCGTGGACAACGATGTCCGATTCAAGGCAATCTTGGCAGAGACGGCTGAAGAGCAAGGCTATCGTTTCGTGGAGCCGAAACCGGTTGCCGGTGGAGAGGATTTTGCGCATTACCAAACACTCATACCCGGTTTCTTTGTGTTCATGGGCGTGGAAGGCACACGTGAGTGGCACCATCCTGAGTTCAATCTCAAGGAGGAAGCCTTGGCGGTCGCAGCGGATTATTTCGCAGCGTTGGCGATCAAGGTGCTGGATCAATGGAAGGCTTGACAGTATTTACTGAAATGCTGGCCGCTGAAGTTTTGAAGACAACCCCTACAAAAAATAAAGCTGCCTTGCGTGAAGCAAAACGCGGTATCCTCGACTATTTGGCCAGCGCTCTTGCTGGCCGGGAAGATGCCGGTGTGCTGAAGTTGCTACACGCCATCGAAGCGGAAGGCGGGCATCCTGTCGCGGCTTTGATCGGCCAAAATAAACGAGCAAACAGGCGGCAAGCGGCACTTGTGAACGGGTTTATGGGACATGCGCTTGATTATGACGATGTCCATTCCGACGTGCGCGGTCATCCTAGCTCGGTTATTTTGCCAGCGCTTTTTGCGTTGGCTGCCGGACGGGAAATTTCCGGCAAACAATTTTTGGATACCTATATCATCGGCGTGGAAGTGATGGCAAGGCTCGGCCAGGCTTTTGGGACGATAAGTTATTTGCAAGGATGGCACAATACCTCGTTGCTCGGTGGCGTCTCGGCTACTTTTGCGGGAGCCCGATTGCTCGGGTTCACTGTTGCCGAAACGCAGAATGCTGTCGGAATCGCCGCCAGTCAGGCTGCTGGTCTGCGCGTGCAGTTCGGAACGGAAATGAAGCCGTTGCATGCCGGTCTGGCAGCGCAACAAGCGGTCCAATCAATCGAATTGACTCAGCAAGGATTTCTTGGTTCTGCAGCGGCGCTTGATACTACAAGCGGCTATCTGGCTGCATACGGAGGGCAAGAAATCAGCGAGGCAACTCGTAAGGCATTGTTGGAAAACTGGGGGGATTCGTGGAGAATAGCAACGCCCGGTTTGTGGTTCAAACTTTTTCCCTTCTGCTCAGCCGCTTTACACGGTGCGGATGCAGCCCGGCAGCTGGCAAAATTGCAATTGCCTGTCGAAAATATAGCAAACATAGCTATCATATTTCCTCCTGACGGGGATGCTGCGCTGATCCACAAACACCCAGTGACTGGGGAGCAAGGCCGATTCAGCATCGAATATGTAGTAGCTCTGGCTCTATTGGGCCAGGCCTACACATTGGAAAAATTTGAGGCCAAGGCTATTTCCGATCAGGCCCAGCAGCTCATGAAAGTAATGTCCAGAAAATATGACGTTCATCATCTACCCGACTCTCAAGCAATTCCGAAGGGTAGATTCACAATCATCCGGATTGCGATGGCAGACGGAACTGTCCACACGCGGGAGGTCAGCGTGCCAATAGGATCTCCCGGAATGCCGTTGACGGATGCTGAGCTGGAAGCGAAATGGCAGGATGCAGCCCCTGATAAAAATAATTTGGAGAAAGTACCTGCTACTATCCGGGTGCTAGAAAAAAGCAGTCTGAACGATCTGATGGCTCTGTTATGACAGTGATTATTTGACAGCGTGCGGCGGGGGAGGCGCGACGAATGAGTCCAGCGCGATGACAGAGAGCTCCTCTCAAACAGAAACGACGGATTTGCTGCAACAGGTTCAGGATGCCGGTGTCATCAAAGTAGGCTTGATGGGGACTTACCAGCCGTATAATTTTTTGAATGAAAATCAGGAGATGGACGGCTTCGATGCAGACATCGCCAAAGAAATTGCCAAAGGTTTGGATGTGGATATTGAGTTTGTCTCACAAGAGTTTTCGGGGATGATAGCGGGACTGAAAGCGAATAAATTCGATATGGTCGTCAGTCAGATGACAATCACCAAAGACCGCAAGAAGGAAATGCTGTTCTCCGATCCTTATATCACTAACCAGGTTAAGGTCATCGTCAGCGAAACGAACACGGATATATTGTCGGTCAATGATTTCCCAGGCAAACAGATCGGAGTTGGCCTAGGCACCAATGATGAAACCTATCTGCGGACCGTTCTGATGCCGGAAGTCGGCGATTTCGAAATCCGCACCTATGATGATGTGATTACTTCGTTGAAGGATCTGGATGCCGGCAGAATCGATGCGACCATCAACAACCTGTATGCGCTGAAGCCGGTCATCGTGACGCATGAGATGCAATTTGCCAGGAATGTTGCTGACCGGATCATTTTCATGGCAGACGGTGTAGTAGTGGAGGAGGGGCAGCCAAAGGATTTCTTTGCCGCTCCGAAAACAGAACGGGCCAGAAAATTCCTGAAAATGGAGGAAAAGAGCGAAAGAAATGAGGAGAAGCTATGATCGTGAAGACGATATGGGAAGGCGGCCGTAAATTCACCGCCCAAGGTGATTCAGGCTACGATATCAAGATGGATGCAACGCCAGCGTATGGCGGGATGGGCGAAGGTGCCACTCCTACCGAGATGCTGCTGGCAGCTTTGGCAGGCTGCATCGGCATAGACGTGACGATGATTTTGAACCGCTATTTGGATAAAATCAGCAAACTGGAGTTCATCACAGACGGAACCCGTAAAGAAGAAGCTCCTAAAGGTTTTGTCGCTATCACTATCACTTTCGTAGTGGACGGCGACATTGATGGCAAAAGAGTTTGGCGTGCAATCGACTTGAGTGAAGAAAAATATTGCAGCGTTTCTGATTCTTTGAATGCCGAAATCACCTATGACATTATTTTAAACGGCGTGAAGCTCACCAGAGAAGTGTAATGAAACAGAATGGAAAGAAATGGGATCGGAGCCTGATGGATAAAGGCTCCGTATTTTTGTCGAAAAAGAGTTTGCTGTGAAATACTTTACCAAGAAATAGTCCTCTGATATATTAATAGACGATTGAATAAAGCGATGAGGCTTTATCATGAGAATGAGAAGGGATGGAAATGAAACATGGCAGACATCACATTTGAAATTGTCGAAGAACTCGGCGTCCTGTCCACCTCCGCAAAAGGCTGGACGAAAGAATTGAACCTGGTCAGCTGGAACGGCCGACCGCCAAAATACGATATCCGCGAATGGAGCCCCGATCACGAAAAGATGGGCAAAGGACTGACCTTCAGCGAAGAAGAAATGGCTGCCCTCGCCAAACTATTGAAATAACCGAAGAGGCTGCATCAACCCAGAACGCTACTTACTGGATTGATGCAGCCTCTTCAGTTTTGAGGTTGAATATACGTTATCCTTAGAAATAACCCGCCAAAACCTTATTGGCGGGCAAAATAAGGTCAAATCACCGGGAGATTCCCCGCCAAAAGCAGTTTGGAAGGGAAAAACAACCGTGGTGACAACGGTATTCCCCGCCAGAACCAGTTGAGGCTGCTGAAAAAGTCGCTTAGAGAATGTAAAAAGCATCAACAAAAATCATTTCACCATTTCTCGCTTGCTATTTTTCCGCAAAAAAGGGAGCCTTTAGGCCCCTTTTTTCTCTATTTCTCTGATTATTTTTCTCATATTTGCGATAAATACGGTCGATGCACTTTGTATAGTCATACCAAATAAACCGTTACTCATGGATTTTTTTAAACCATAACGGTTCTTTAACTCGCTATTCTTTTGTTCAATTCGGTATCGCATTCTTGATTTCTCACGAAATGCATCACTGTTTTCAAAGTCAAGTTGTTCTTGATGCAAGTTCGACTTGATCGTGAGGGT
>NZ_FOQC01000014.1 GCF_900113645.1 Trichococcus flocculiformis | reverse complement strand
TATGTCTGTGGGTGGTGTGGAACATATCCTGAGACACAATTTCACTCCACCGCTCACTTTCACCGACAGAACATGTCGGGCAAAATTTGCCTTTACACCGAATCGGAACTTTTTTTGCCGCATGGCAACCTTCACAAACATATAACCGAAAGCCTTTCGAAATATCCCCACAGTATCTAAATTTTTCAACCTCTTTAAAGACCACAGGTCTTATCTTCAGTTTGAATCTTTTAGAGAGCTGGTCCCAATGGTTATTCTTATCAAAGAAAATGGTATGGAGAATATTCTGATTCATACCTCTATTTTACCACTGTGAAACCAAAACAAAAACTGTGGAACATGTGCTATCATCACATTCCACAGCTGAAAAATTTTATACTTTCCTATAATATAAAAAAAGGCCTCGCGTGAGGCCTCAAAATGACTATTGCTTAACTAATCGTAAAATAGGAGTTGTTTTTTCCGTAGATTTTATATCAAAGATAGATTTACTTATTATTTTTTCAAGTTCATCTTTGGGTAAACGAAATGAATTATTCAATTCATTAGGATATACAACGTTATTTTCAACAATCATCTTATAAACAGTATCCATCAAACTTGGTTTTTCAACTGGAATTAAATCATCATAAGGTTCTTTCGTTCGCCATTTATTCCATGAAATTTTTTTATTCAAATAGAGGCTTTGATCATCGCTTATCAGGCCTAAGGAATGTGTCTTAAACACCATAGCTTGAATGGATACCTTCCAATACTTTTTCAAATCTTTATAATATTCTAATGAAGTAGACAATAAAGACTCTTCAAACGCTCCCGAAGGCAACAGGAAGTGTGAAGCAAATGAATTCGCTTGTCTTTCTATAATGTTTTTTAGTTCTTTTGACGAATAATCATGGACACTCTCTACACTGTTGTGTAATAGAATATGCCCGATCTCATGAGCAACATTAAACCTTCTTCGAACAGACGACTCATTATTATCTGTTAAGATTATAAATGGTCGATCAATTATCCATCTTGAAACTGCATCCAAAGCACCATCAGACATATTAGCCTCTGCAATAACAATACCGTTCTTCTCGGCTGTAGAAATTAAATTTTTTATAGGAGAAACCGGATCAATTCCCCAAATACTTCTAAGTTCAAAAGCTTTTTGAATGATATCTTCCTCTGTAATATCGTGAATATCTTTTTCTATAAGCACCGGTAAATTAGTTGCTGGAAAATTAACATACGTAGCTAATTTTTTGTATACTTCAAAAGTATATTTTAATTTTTCTTTTTGCATATCTCGCGCCTTTTTAGTTGCAGCGGTTTGACTCCTAAAAAAAGTCGCTCCAGAATGTAACTCAGGCATCTCAGCAACAAAAAAGCTTCTTGGAAAACCTAAAACATTTATTATTCTCAACAAATTTTCAGCCTTGGGAGTTGTTTTCCCAGACTCATAATTAGAGATCATTTGCCTTGAAATCTCACTTTTTTCAGACAACTCTTTCATCGTCATACCTCTCGAAATCCGCGCTGAGGTTAATTGGTGAGGATTAAATAGCTCCTTCCTTTCCTCCATTGTCAACACCTCTCATAATAATCTTTTCTGCCTCTGATGTGAATGTTAACTGTAGGTCATTGCTAACTTCTTCCTGATTTATCAATAGTACAGGTGCATTAGTAATATTCACTTGATCAATCCATCCTAACACCCCAACATTAGGCAATCCCAATGTGACAAATTCTAATTTATGATTTAGTCCGCCATAAGTTAACAATAAAAATGGAGGATTACTTTCGTCATATTGCGCATTAATGTCTGCCGGCTCTTCAAATAGATTATATTGTTTATTTAATAAGCCACCCTTGCTTCGATAAATAGCCTTCTTTGGTACATCGCGCGATTTGAAAACCTTTGCCGGCGTAATAATTGCGCCTTTGGTTTCTATCATTAAATAAGTATGACCATTACGGTACTTACTTGATGTTTCATCTGCGATTTCATGTGGAATACTTGAGCTTTGAAGAACTTGTTTGAGTGCTACATCAATCAAGCCATGCCGTAAATGTCCCAACGTCTTTTTCATGTCTTTATGCTTCAAAATCTTTTCTCTTTCAACTAAATCATCCAAGAACCGATAAGCCTCTTTAACACTCAAAGACAAAACACCAGCTAATCCAGGATCACAATTTGATCTCAAGTGATTTGATAAAATTTCCAATAATAACCCTCCTGACTTAATCTTATACATGCTATGTTAATAGTTTGCCTTTTTTCGAAAAAAATGTCAACACTTTTGATGGTTTCAGTCTGAAATAAAAGACAGAGCCGAAAAATATACAAAATTCCTCTTGAGCTTCTCGAAGCATCGCCCGATAATGAGACACTGGCATATTCTTTAAAGTGGCCATTTTATAATCGCTGTTTGATTGATGATTCTTTGTATAATACTTCTCTGTCAAAATCTGCCTATTTTCTACGCTTATAGCGTTCAGGGCTGTATATAAGGCCTTTAGCCGTTTTGTATTTAATTCGCTCAAACTGCTCAATTCTGCCCTGTATTTGGGCCATTTCTTCAGAATCAGTTTCCACTTTTCTATTTCAGGTCACTCCTAACATTTCCAGCATGCTTTTGAAATCCTCTTCAAACGATTCGATGAAGTTTTCTTCTGTGTTATCCGGAATTTCGCTGATCTCCATCAGGTACTCGGGCTTAACGTAATACTTGAAGCGGTAACTTGCAGCCTCTTCTATTTCCATGATCTCCTAGCAGCACAATTCTTCAGTTACACCAACATAAGAATCCAAAATTTCATGATTTCTATGTTTCTTCTTGATCGCATATCTATTGTCATGCGGCAATGTATTCAAGTATCTTTGAAAATGTTTATTTTGCGGCATACCCATTGCAGCTTATTGTTTGAAGCTGGTTTACCGATCCAGGAAGTAAAAGAACGCTTGGGCCACTCAGACATTAAAACAACCATGAATATTTATACCCATGTCACCAAAAAAGCCAAAGAAAAAAGCGCCGAAAAATTCGCCGCCTACATTGAAATGTAACGTATTTTATCCATTCTGAGTGCTTTTCTGAGTGGTGAAAAACAAAAAAAGAGCCCTAGAAACATTTAGGAAATAGCGTCCTATCAACGTTTCTAAGGATTTTTGATAATGATGTATGGAGACGATGGGTATTGAAGCAACATTTTTAGAGTGTTTCATACTTCGTCAGGTATTACCAATATATAATAGTAAGAAACTGATTCGCCATTCAAGCGTAATGAAATTACTTCAAACCGTTCTGAGTGCGTTTCTGAGTGCATTTTTTAGTAGGCAGCGGTTCGGGCTTCTCTTTTGAGAAGTCTTTTTTTATCGAAAAAATAAGACTGACTAACCTTGGGGGTTAAAAATCAGCCTTACAACCCATTATAATTCTATCGGATTGAAAACGCTATACATTTTTAAAATATTTATTTCCACTTACTGGAGCGTGTTATTTCCCTCGGGCTATTCTTTCAAAATTGTTTTCGAGCCAGTCCAAGGTAGCGCCCTTGTGAAATCTCCAGGGACTTCCCTTCTTTTCCGGATACTTCACAAACTTCTCGAGTTCGCTCCGGTACGGATAAAGGATCATCGTTTTCAGCGTGTCCGGATGCTTGATCCCTGTTTCTTGTTTGAACCAGGCGAGACTCTCCCAGCTATTGCCTTTAGCGGCAAGCTTTTGCAGCTCTTCATATTCGACTTTCGTTATCAATACATATTCATCAGGTATCTCCACCGTTAAATGTAATTTTTGGGCCATAGGATCACCTCTCCTGTATTTAATTTGTAGCTGCTCTGATCCCTATTATAAATCAAAAAGAAGGCTACCGGGATCCCGATAGCCTGAATATGCGTATTAAAATATCAGACCGCCGCTGCCTTGGACGACGGTCCATTAGAGAGGAAAAATCGTAAATCAAAAAACTATGCCTCAGTATTCCCTGCCACCCACCCTCCGAATTAACGGACTATTCTTCCAGCTTCGCCTTCAACTTCTCACTTCTTGCCAGCTTGCGTAATTCCTCGACGGTCAGGCCTTCGTATGGATTATTAATACCCACATTCCCGCTGAATTCCGATTCTTTGCGATCTCGCCACTCTTTCGGCTTGCGATTCTTCAACCAGAAGATCTGAGCCGTGACGTCTGGACTCACTTGTTTCGTGACTATCTTTGAAACAACCTTTTTACCAGATTCATCGACTCCATAGGTCACTTCATCAAAAGGGTAACCCAGGGCTCTTTTCAGTAGACCGTTCTCTACTCCCCTATCAACGACTTCCTTGCCCTTTTTTAAGGCCTCGGAAATGTCGGGGTATTTCTTAATCCACTTATAGAGCGTATCCGGGTTTATGCCCATTTTTGCTGCTACCTGTTTATCGGTCAGCCCATCACGAGCCCAGCCTTGAATCTTTAGAAGTCCTTCTTCAGTCAGCCATTCTTGATACTTGCCTAACGCCATGTAACATCCCTCCAGTCATTAATATGGCATTCCCCATGGATCAAGTCTTAGGTTCTTGTCTCGCTGCGTCCCCTCTAAATTTTGAAACGCCCAGGCATCTTTTTTCGGTATGCCTGCAGTGGGGATCATATCTGTCAAAGTCCGTTGTAGTCGGCTATCGCCAAGGGCTACACTGATCGTGTTCGTATTCGGTCTATAAGGCTGTTCCTCCGCAATCATCTGCAGCGGATGCTTAATGCTCAAACGGTTATCCATCGGACGGCCTTTCGCGTCATACTGCAGCGGCTTCTTCCTGTCCCTGGCATTTACCATCTTGAGCAGATGCGGGTGGAATTTGTACTCCTTCAGGATGCTTAGAATTTCGTCATTGCTCCCATGATCCAACATGTAAGTAATATAAGTCATATCCTTCGCATCAAAGTCGTTTATGGACGCCTTCTTCATGATGCCTTCGAGTGCTTGCTGCGCCTTTTCGCGGCGGTCCTTCTGGTGGTGCATCGTTGCCGTGTATTGCTCACCCATGACGGCTTTCATTTTCTTCTCGTACTCATCATACAGATCGTTCAGCCGCTCAGCCTTCGCTACGTCCGTATATTCGTTACGGTTTAGGATGGCTTCTTTTTTTGCGCTGAATTCATTGGATAGCTCCTGGGCCTGTTCGCCTAAAACATTGACGGCTTTTTCATGCTTTTCAATGCCAGTATTGTATAAATAAGATTCGGCTTTCAGGATGGCATCTGCTGCGGCTTCGGCCATAGCTTGCGTGAATACTAACGTACCTTCTTCTTCGTCATCGTAATGCTCCAGAATCTTGTCTTGGACGTAAACTTCTTCTTTGGTAAGTGGCGCCTCTTGCGTGGTATCTACTACGCTTTCTTTGTAAGCGGCTTGAATTTTTTCCTCTTCGCGGTTAATCATAATTGTTTCCCCTTTTCGTCTTTAGATTGTTTTATTTTTTGTTCAGCTTTTCTTCTTAATAACTAGTGCATTTCCTTATCGATTCAGGAAGATCCTGCATCTTCCAAAGGGTAAAGCCTGCATATCGATCGGCCCACTTTTACAACTCCGATCGGATGCCCGGCTGCACACAAAACTTCTACGGCATCCTTCACTGACTGATAATCAAGCCCCGTCCCGATCATGGCCTCAGTCATGGTCAATCCGGTAAAATTGCTACAAATCAGATTCAGTAACTTTTGATCGCTCTCATTCTCTTGCATGTCTCCTCTCCTTTCTGACTCATTTCACTGCCTTGGTATGTCCTCTATATAGGCCTTATGCTCACATTTACTCACATTTGCCGACATAGAAGCATTTCAGGATTCAAAGTATCACTTATAATAACGGCCGTTTTTCCAGTTCTGCTGCCATTTCTCAAATGCTTTAATTCTTCTTTCTTGCTCCTGCTTTCGCTTGTTCTCATACTCTTCAATAAGCAGCTTATCCAGCGGGTTATAATGCGTACAAAATTCCGACTGAGCCGCCTTCAGAATTTTCTGATAGTCCTTCAGCTTCATCTTTTTTATCTGAGCCATTCGCAGATCACTTATGCTTATCTGAGTTCTGGTGAAGTATTTCTCCGCTAAAATCAGGCGATTTTCTTCGCTCACGGCGCTTAATGCCTGATATAGGTTCTTCACCCGCCTCGTGTTCAAATCGCTCAGGCTGCTCAATCTCGCTTGGTATTTTGGCCACTTTTTCAAGACCAGTTGCCAGGGTTCTATACTGCATCAACTCCTAGCAGTTCCAACATGGCTGTGAAGTTTACATTGAAGGAATCCGTGAAGTTTTCGTCCTCTAGATCCAGGATCTCCGCTGCCTCTATCAGGAAGTCGGGCATCTTATAAAACCTAAAGCGAAAACAAGCAGCCTCTTCAATTTCTTGTACTTCACTGAAGCAAAGTCTCTCAGCATTCCTCAGGCTCTCAGTATCCGGCAGTTCCTGCTTATGGAAGTATTTCATATTTAGCATTACCCTATCTCCCTGCGGCAGCTCCTGGAGGAAAAGCCGAAAATGCTTCAGCTTAAACTCCAGTACCTCGATATATCGATCCAGGGCTAACAGCGTATCCAGAAGATTGACTACCTGAACATCCTGCCGGAAGCCCTTTACCACCCAGCGGCTTTCCTCGTACGTGAAATAACTATGCAGCGTTTGATTTTGGTAAAAATCTTCCCGGTATTGAAATACCCGCAGCCTTGCATTCGGCAGTTTATAGTGAAGTGAAAAGTAATATTCGATCATGTCCACATTTAGCACTCAAAACACCACCACCCTTCTTAGCGGCATCTGTCGCTACTGTTCAAAGAATTCTGCTGTATCAACATTCATGATTTTGTACTTAATCAGTTTGTGCAGCGGATAAGTAAAATGATAGCCTTTAGCATCCTTCGGTGGCAGGTAGTGCAGCTGCACTCGATCAGGATACAAGCGGATCTCTTTCAGTTTCGTATCTACCCCATTCAGACGGAACCAGGCCACCTTGTCATACATTGATTCATCTACCACGCACACCCAGTCTAATAGCTCATAATCTTCTATGTCTTTCATTTCGGTTTCCCCTCTCTATTTCTCCTGTTTGTAGTTTTTGTATTTCTCGATGATGCCAGGCAATTCCTTTTTCAATTCCTCAAAGCCTTGAAACCAGAAGTACTCTAAGCTGAGCGGCCTCATCAGCAGGTTATCAGGATTGACTGCATCCCCTAGGCTGATATCCCAAACGCAGACCATCATTTCAGGCACTCGTTTTCTCGATAGGGCTCCCGAGATTTCGATATCACAGTAGCTATTTATCTTTCGATAGATGCAATCCGCGCCATCGATCATCCGAATAGAATATTCTTCGCCCAGGTCTTCCGTGAGAGTATCGATCCTTCTTTTCCGTTTCACATTCTCACCTCTCTAATTTCAGAATTGTGCTGTTTCGGGATGTAATATATAACTTTCCAAAAAAGTTAAAATACTGATTTAAGGAGACGATAGGTGCTATACACAGCCTAATTACCCTTTAATCACCTAAATATACTTTTATATATAAATTACATATTACATATTACATAGCTTACTAATCCTTGTTATATCGGCTTTTTCGGGCTTCGATTTTGTAATATAGGACGTATTACACACTTATTACATATTACGTGCTTTTAGAACGTCCTATATTACATCGAAATTACATATTACAAATCAATTTACCCTCTTAAAGCCCTGTATCGGTTTCTCGAATCCTGGTATCCTGACAGTCGAACTTTTCCATCCTGGCATCGAGTTATTCATAATCATGCCTATTTTTTTCGATACACTCACTGATCTCATATCCGTACTCCCGACTTGGAAGTTGAATAGCTCCTGCATGATCTCTCGGGAAGTGACTTTATCCCGTGGCGCGAGTTCTTCGTATTCCTTTTTATAGAACCCCTCTTCTCCGCGGAGTCTGCTTTGGATGTAGTCGCTTTTCTCACCTGCACCCCACTCATAGAAATCCTCAGGTATTTGAATTTCCAAATACAAAGCTATGTCGTCGCGCATTGGATCGTCGGCTTTTGCCTCGTTTTGCTTCTCTCTGGCGATTTTCTGAGCCTCTTCGGACAAGTCTAGCCAGTTACCGTATTTGTAGCGGGTCTTGTGTAGATGCACCGCCTCGGCCCAAAGTTGAGCGATAACTGCCTCCAGGCTGCCATCGAATACTGACTTTGTTCGGCTGTCTTTATCTGATATGGCATATAGCCAGCGCCTGCCGCCTGTCTCATCTTTCAGTGGTCTGTATTCGTTCGTGGTGGCAACAAATACGCAGTGGCGTTTCATGCGGATATTGTTTTTCTCGTAAGGCTTGCGGTAAACGTCCTCGGTTCTCGATAAGAAGTTTTTTTGTTTCGTAATATCAGTACGCTTTGCAGCAGCGAGCTCTCCAAGTTCGATCAGCCAGTTATCCGAAATGATTTGAATATCGTCCTTGCTGTCCAGGCTTGTGAGTGAGTCCGTGAAGAATTCCGGCGCCAGCTTCCTGAAAAACGTACTCTTGCCTATTCCCTGCGTCCCAATCAGCGTTAGCACAAAATCAAACTTGCAGCCCGGGTTGTAGATGCGGCTTACTGCTCCAGCGAAGAACAATTCCATTATTTCAGCTGTATAAGGCGGCTCGTCCGGAACCCCGAAATAATCTATCAGCAGCTTGCCTATACGCGGTGTATGGTCCCATTCGGCTTTTTCGATGTAATCCTTTACTGGATTAAAAGCCTGCCGCCTAGCCTCGGTCACTATCGCATCATCCAGGTTTTTACTGGAGAACGTGCAATCGTACCTGGTATCTACACGAGTTCGGATTTCTGAGGCATCACGATCGGAGAAATCCTTCAGGAAAACCGTTTCCCAGAAAGGCTTTCGTACCTTCTCTATAGTCCCGGTGAATTCATTAAAACCCAGCAAGCCTTTGAACTCGGGATCATTCGCCAGGATTAACGTAAGATTGTAAATATTATTCATCACTTTGCCTGCTTTAGTTGTTCGCAGATCAGCTATCCAGCGGGCTCCTGTATCATCCTGCAGGGACGCTGCAAAATCTTCGTCTGCACTGGCAAGGGCTTGCCTTTTCAATTCAAATGAAACGTTCTTATCTGCAGCAATGAATTCATCCATAGCCAGAAACGAAGGTAAGCGCGTGCTGGGCGTTCCCGACTTCGCCCCTTCGTCTTGATCGCCGAAGCGGTGGATTCGCACCAGGTCGAAAGCGTTCGTCAGCTTACCGCCTGTCGGATCCGTTGCGTGATTCGAATAAGCAAACTGATTATCATACAAGACCAATCCGCCGCTAGTGCTGCCGCCGATAAAGGTGTATCGATCTGTCCGTCTGGTAGGCTCGTACACGTCCGGCAGGAACGTCTCGATCGCGGTCGCTATGTCGTACACCCGGCAGAACGCGCCTATGATGCCCGGCTTCGCTGCAGGATCTCCTGCCTTCTTTCGTTCATGTATTTTTACGGCATTCTCTCGCTCGCTGGTCGGCCAGGAAGATATGTCTGTCCAGTCCTCGTATTTAGCAAGGATGGTATCGGGATCTAGAAAATTTTCGTCCTGGTACTCGAATATATACTCGCCGTCTCTCGGGCAGCTTGGCCAAAACATCAGGCGGCTTGCCTGGTACGTTGTATCATCGAAGAGATTAAGTCCAAAAATCTCAGCCACTTTCCGCGCGATCGGCTCATACTCGTCCGGTGTGACTGGTCTTGAAAGTGGAATAATCAGCCGCTCCCGGGGATTCTCCGGTGTATGGCTATGAGTGCTGTATATCGCTGCGGCGTATTCAAGCAGGAGCGGAACGCTTTCCCAGAGGTCCATAGTCAGATGGTCGGCATCCAGCGTTAGCAAGCTACGTGATTGCACGGCATCGGCCTTCCGGCGCCCGCCTTTCAGAAAGCCGCCTACATAGCCTCCTACGTCTTTGGCTGCGTCCTTTTCAGACTTCGGCATACTCTTATACTCGGCAGCCGTTTCTTGCGTCCTGGTCGGCTCAGATAGCCGCTGTAGGAAGTCACTCCAGGCCATGGGCCGATTCTTCCAGTCGGTCGCCGTTCTGCGGCTGGCCATTGCTAGATTTATTTCTTTGTCGTGCTTTAAGCGCGGCGGTGAAGCCGCTATTTGTTCATCAGCTTTTCTCAAACAATAACCCTCCTTTCTCACTCTCTTTATTTTATGGTTAATATATGAGCGTTCCCCCCGCCTTAGGAGCCGCTCTCGGCTGTTTGTGCTCCTCTTCTAGCAGATTCGCTATGAGGTGCAGCAGGTTCTCGTTCCTTGCGCTTAGCTTTTCAGTCTCACGTTTCATGAGGTCGATTGATTCAGCACTCTCGGCATCAGATACCAGGGAACCTATTCGATCCGTATTATCTAACACTTGCTCCAGCAATGCAGGGATAAAGTTCAGACGTGATTTGTGGTCTTTAGTCATTTGCGATTCCCCCTTCCTGCCATGCACATAGGTCGCGTTCCACCCGCCACTGGCCTTCTCTGATTTGTACTAGTCTATCAGGAAACGATCTCTCGATGTCAGCCTCTGCAGTTTCTCGCAGTCCGCTGATCCAGTCCTGCAACTCTGTGCCCTGAGGCTCTCTTCCAAAAAGTATGATGAATGATTCTCTATTGACCGCATCAGCAGCAGCCTTATGGCCTTCTATTGTGTGTAAATTATTTTTTGTCATTGTAATTTCTCCCCTTGTACGATATAATTAGGGATAAAAGAAGCCGTCTAAAGCTTCAAATATCCTCGTTGCCTTATAGCCTTTGACTTTGCCGGGTCTGCTATAAGGTCTTTTTTTGTTCTCTTTCTTCCCTGAACTCCATCAGCACGATCTTACAAACTCCCCACGTAAAGAACGCGAGCATCATCCCAGCCGTGAAGGCTGCCTCTAAATCATTCATAATTCTTCACCTCTTTTCAGTGGGTTCGATACTCCCACACTCGCCACTTGCAACTTTCATTTGCCTTCTACATAAATGCTTTTGCCCGATTCCTAATGAGATTGGCTGAAACCTACTCAGAAAAAAACTCAGATTTTGAATTTTTAGTGTGTTTTACCGCTGCCTGCGTACACTATTATTTTTGATGATTCGCTAAAAATTCATCCAGATTCTTCTTGCTAACATATCGCTTCTGCCCTACTACTGAAACCGGAAGACCGCTTCTGAACCAAGCGCTAACGGTGTTCGGAGAAAGATCAAACAGTTCTTGCACTTCCTGAACGGATAACCAATCTTTCAGTTTGATTTCTTGCTTTACCGTCTCCTGGATCACTTCTCTTGCTGCTGCCCGGAGCATTTCCCGAAGATCATCATTAAATGATTCAGGAATAGGAATCTTCAATTCAGCTTTTACTTTTTCCACCATGCTATCATCTCCTTTTATTTTCAATCAGATTGTAGATCGCCAGCCTTACCTGCGTTTCAAGCGGCAGCTGGTCCGGAGCGCTTCGCTCTTCCCAGTTCTCCTCGAGGTATGCCTGCAGCGCTTGTACCTGGTAACCGTCCAACTCTATGGAGTAGCTGTCCTTTATATACCTGGTGTCGCTTAGATCCTGCTTGAGTCGATATGCTACTGCAAACATGGAACCTTTGTTGTTATACAGGACTGCTTCCGGTTCGGCTGCATCGTATTGTGATCGGCTGATATACACTACTCCGCGGCGCCTAGCCTTTAGGAAATCCTCTTCTGCGGTCCGCGATATGCGGTATCCGAGTTCTTCCAAATGATCCAGACTCGAAACCTTGTACCCAACCAAAACGCGCTCTCCGGTGCCTTCATGCGCCAAATAATAATTTTTCAACCTTAACACGCTCACTCCTCCTGTTCGGTTTACGTCGGTTTTCCGTTAAAAAAATATATCATCGATCTTTATACCATTGATTATCTTGTCTAACATATCTCGAATAACGATTTTTTCGCTATCTTTGAAAGCCACTCTGCCTTTTTCCTTATTACGATAACTTTGCACGCTGATTCCCAGTTTCGCCGCTAGTTCTGCTTGGGTCATTCCGGCGATATTGCGGTACCCTTTTACTTTCTCGGCCATTTTACTTTTGCACCCCTTTCAATCACGTCGGATTAAGTCGGTTCCGTAAGTCCATACTAAACTATACAGAAAGAAAAAGCAATACAAATATACAATAATATTTCGGTTTACGTCGGATTCCTCTTCCCTTTCATAATTGATAACTGTATACTAGCTTTATAAAGGAGGTTATTTATGGAGATAAATAAGCTTGCATTAGGCAACCGTATTAAATCAATACGGTTAGAAAAATCTATGAATTTGAAAGAATTCGGGTACTACATCGATAATACTAGTGATTCAATCGTTTCGCGTTGGGAAAAGGGAAAATCCGTACCTAATGCTAAGCGATTAAAATTAATCGCTAATGCAGGGGGTATATCTGTAAACGAACTCCTGTATGGAGATCTAACTAATTATGTATATGCACTTGCGGAAGACTTCAAACAGAATCCACCCGATAAAGAATCCAGGGAATCCCTTGAGAACATGAGCGAAGACCAATATAAAATGCTCATTTCTGTATTAATTGAGCGGGTAAAAAGAAAGCGGCTTTCCTATGAAGATAAGGAAAAAATAGAAGCCGAATTGCAGTTGCTAGCCGTGAAACATTTTTGGGATTTTCCTTCAATCAGCATTCAAGACTACAGCCTTCTTGGAATACTGAATAAAGAATTGACCGAATTGAAAGAAGGCATGCTTCTGCATGAGGACGAAAAGGAAGAGTATGAGCGATGGATCCAACTGATTGAAAAGTTCATTGCTGAGGTAAAAGATTTACAAGAACAAAAATAATATAATGCCCGGCTTCCGGGCGCCTCTTGAAAACCGCTGCCTGCGTTGGAAAGAGGAAAATATCATGGCTAACAAGATTGAGAAGTACAATAAAAAAGATGGAAAGACTTACTACAGAATCAAAGCCTACCTCGGCATGAACCCGGATACAGGCAAAGAAATAAACGTCACACGGCAGGGATTCGCATCGAAGAAAGATGCAGAACTTGCCATATCACGTTTGAAAGTGGAATTCGAGGAGCGCGGCTATCAGAAAGCCACCTCCAACACGTTCCAGGAACTCTATATTCTTTGGTTCGATTCCGTATATAAGAACACGGTCAAAGAAAGCACCTACGTTAAAACGATCGAAATGTTTGAGAATCATATTCTGCCAGCGTTCGGCAGCCGTAAACTGGATAAAATTTCCGTGACGTATTGCCAGGCAACCGTTAATAAGTGGTGTGAGTCGTACACTAAGTACCGTGTAATGCGGAATTATACCGCCAGGGTATTGGATTATGCGGTAACACTCGGACTTCTGAGGGATAACCCTATGAAGAAGATCACGCTGCCGAAGCGGAAGCAAGTTGTAGATGAAGAACAATCGGAGAACTTCTACACCAAAGAGGAACTACTGCATTTTCTTTCGTGTGTAAAATCAGATGGGATAAGTAGATGGTATACCATCTTCCGGCTCTTGGCCTTCTCTGGTATGCGTAAAGGCGAAGCGTTGGCTCTTGAATGGAAGGATATAGACTTCACTAACAAGAAGCTTACCATCAATAAAACGCTCACCAGGGGCGAAAATAACGCGCTTATCATTCAGACACCAAAAACAAGGAGTGGCCTGCGTACCATCTCATTAGATGATAACACCCTATCCATCTTGAAAGATTGGCGCAAAGAGCAGGCGAAGGATTATATCAAGCTTGGCATCAATACCATGAAGCCGTCTCAGCCTATCTTCACCACCTACAGTAACGAATACTTGCAGCATGCCACCATTACCAACCGCATGAATCGGATTATCAAGAATCACGATCTGAAGACTATAACGGTTCACGGCCTGCGGCATACTCATTGCAGCTTATTGTTTGAAGCAGAAGTTTCCATTCAGGAAGTGAAGGAACGTCTCGGCCATTCGGATATTCAAACCACCATGAATATTTACACGCACGTAACCGAAAAAGCCAAAGAAAAAAGCGCCGAAAAATTCGCCGCCTACATTGAAATGTAACGTATTTTTTCCATTCTGAGTGCTTTTCTGAGTGGAAAGCAAAAAAGAGCCCTAGAAACATTTAGGAAATAGCGTCCTATCAACGTTTCTAAGGCTTTTTAATTAATGATGTATGGAGACGATGGGGCTCGAACCCACGACCTCTTGACTGCCAGTCAAGCACTCTCCCAACTGAGCTACGCCCCCAGAATAACAGGGTATCAATCGCGTTCGGCAAAAACGCCTTATGAATGATATGATACCCTATTTTCGCTTCTATATCAAGCCTAATTTTTCAAGTGCGTAGGCAATTCCGCCCGAATTGCAATCTTTTGTGACAAATTTGGCGACTTCCTTGACGGGAGCGACCGCATTTCCCATCGCGACACCATAGCCGACGCTGGAAATGAGTTCATAATCATTGTTTCCGTCCCCGAAAGCAATGGTATCTTCATGCGCAAAACCCAGGTGTTTCGCCATCCACAGAGCAGTTTGTGCTTTGGACCCCGGATTCGGTAACACATCGACGCCGGCGTCGTGCCAACGCACAAAGCGGAATTCCGGAAAAGTGCCGTCTTCATAGATTGCTTTCTCTTCTTCTTTGTAGAACAAAAGTGCTTGATAAAGCGGATTGTTTTGATAGAAAGACACATCGTGGTCAGGGACTTCGAACTCGATGCTGCGCATCGCTTCGTTTGCGTTGTTCTCGATTGATTCATGGCGACGAGCCAGCGCATGCGCTGATTCGTAGACCACCTGATGACCACTCTCATCGGAAACTTGCAGCAATTTTTCGAATGCAGTCAAATCCAATTTATTTTCATACTTTAGTTCATGCTTGAAGTAACCTGCAGCGCCGTTGCAGACGATGTAATTGTCCAATTGGAACGTATCGATGACCTCTCGCGCCAGAAATAGATTTCGCCCTGTCGCTATCGCGATTTCATGCCCGTTCTTTTGTAGTTGGCGCAACGCTTGGACAGTGCTATCAAGTGGCATCTTTTCATCATTCAGCAATGTTCCGTCGATATCAAAGAAAATGAATTTTTTGTTTTTCAAATTTTTTGCTCCTCTTGTTCTGAATCGTTTTTGAATTGGCTCGTATACAAATCGTAGTAAAACCCTTTTCTTTCCAGCAATTCTGCGTGTTTGCCATGTTCGATTATTTCGCCTTGATCCATGACGAGAATCAAATCGGCGTCACGGATGGTGGAAAGTCGATGCGCAATCACAAAACTGGTTCTGCCTTGCATGATGCGTTTCATCGCTTTTTGGATTAAAGCTTCCAGTCTAGTATCTACGGAACTTGTCGCTTCGTCAAGTATTAAGATTTTAGGATCCGCGATGAAGGCGCGGGCGATCGTCAGCAATTGTTTTTGCCCCAAGGAAATATTGGAGGCCTCCTGGTTTATGACCGTATCGTAGCCTGCACCCAAAGTCTGGATGAAGTGATGAACATTGGCTGTGGTCGCCGCGTCCACTACTTCTTCGAAGGTAGCGTCCAGTTTTCCGAAGCGGATATTCCCTGTGATCGTGTCCTTATAAAGCCATGCGTCCTGCAGCACCATGCCGAATTGGGAACGCAAGTCAGCGCGGGTCAGTTCTTTCGTGTCATAACCATCTATTTTGATGGCGCCCGAATCCACCTCATAGAAGCGCATCAGGAGATTGATCATCGTAGTTTTGCCGGCGCCTGTCGGACCGACGATAGCTACTGTTTCCCCGCTTTTTACGTCGATGTTGAAATTTTTGATCAGCGGATCTTCTTTGTCATAGCTGAAGGAGACATTTTCAAAAGTGACATCGCCGCGGATTTCCTTCGGCAAACTCATTTTCACTTCTGCTTGCACCTCTTCTTCTTGGTCAAGGAGATCGAAGACGCGTTGGATGGAAGAAGTAGCCGATTGGATGATGGCCGACAGCTGTGTGATTGTCGAGATCGGTTGGTTCACTTGCCAGACATACTGCACCATAGCCTGCACATTCCCTATCGTCATCACTCCCGCCATCGCTTGCAGAATCCCGAGCACAGCGATGATGATATAGGAAGCATTGGTTACGAGCGCCACAGCAGGTGACAGCAAGCCGGAAATGAAGGCCGCTTTGAAGCCATTCTTTTTCAATGATTCATTGATGGAATGGAAGTCAGCATAAGCATCCTCTTCTTTACCGTAAAGCTTGATGATGGAGAAGCCAGTGAGCGATTCCTGAACAAATCCGTTCAGTTGCCCCAGATATTTCGCCTGTCCGCGGAAATACGGCTGCGACAGCTGCGTGATTTTTTTTGAAAGGGTGCTCGCCAACGGAATCAGCACGACCATGGTAAGAGCCAATTTCCAACTGATCGTGAACATCATGATGAGTGCGAAGGTGATCCCCAAAACAGCATTCAGCACCTGCAGCAAGGATTGTTGCAACGCATTGGCGATGGAGTCGACATCGTTCGTCACTTTGCTCAATACGTCCCCGAATTGGTTACGGTCAAAATAGGCAATCGGTAAACGGTTCAATTTATTGCTCAGATCCTTACGCAGATCATGCATGGCGTCCTGAACAACATCCGTCATGAACAATTGCGAGTAGAGATTGGTACCTTGGTAAAGCAGTGCCCGAACAAAATAGATGAGCAGCACTTTCGACAAATAATCGTAATTGATACCGGCACCTTCCACGCCTTTCAACATATCCGATACATTTCTGCCGATTTCCGTGATGGCAAATCCGATGATGAAAGGTTCCAGTACATTCAGTATCGTCATGGTTATGCTCAAAAGGATGGATCCAAAAAACTTCATTTTATAAAATTTGAGGTAGTCCCATACCCGAAGCAACGTTTTTTTGTCCACTTTTTTCATGCGAGTTCCTCCTTGCTCATTTGAGAGGATGCAATATCATAATAGATTTCACATTTCCGCAACAACTCTTTATGGGTTCCTTGGCCTACGACCTCGCCCTCGTTCATCACAATGATCTTATCTGCGTGCATAATCGTGCTGACGCGTTGAGCCACAATGATTACCGTTGCTTTCCCGGTCTCTTTTTTGAGCCGAGCGCGCAAGATAGCGTCCGTCTTGTAGTCCAAAGCCGAGAAGCTGTCATCGAATATATAAATATCCGGTTTGCGGACGATGGCTCTGGCAATCGATAGACGCTGCTTTTGTCCCCCAGAAAGATTGCTTCCGCCCTCTGCCAAATGCTCATCGAAACGTTTTGGTTTGCGCGCAATGAATTCTTTGGCTTGGGAAATATCGGACGCTTCTTCGATTTCTTTTTTTGAGGCATCCCACTTCCCGTAGCGAAGATTTTCAGATATCGTTCCGGTGAAAAGCAAAGCTTTCTGTGGAATAAAACCGATTTTTTTGCGCAGAGCTTTCAGATTATAGTCGCGCACATCATGCCCATCAATCAGGATACGCCCTTTTGTGACATCATAAAAACGCGGAATTAACTGAATCAATGTTGATTTGCCACTTCCAGTGCTACCGATGAAAGCGATTGTTTGACCTGGTTCCGCCGAAAAGGAAATATCTTTGATCACCGGTGTTCCGGTATTGCCCGGATACGCAAAACTGACTGCTTCAAAAGTCAGATAACCCCGAGTACGGGTTTCCGTTATACCTGCTTCGTTAGGGGAAATACTGCTGGTTGTATCCAACACTTCCTGGATCCTCTTCGCTGAAACTGAGGCGCGTGGATACATCATGAAGACGACAGCAAAATTCAAAAACGAAAACAAGGCATGGAAACTGTATTCGATGAAAGCTGTCATATCACCTAACTGGAGGCTGCCTCCCTCGATTTGCTCGGATCCAAACCACACGATGGCGATGATGATCAAGTTGATCACATGTGAAAATACCGGCTGATTCCAGGCCATCAAACGAAACAGTTTTTTTGAAACTAAGCTGTATGCATTGTTGACTCCCTCAAAACGTTCAGCTTGAAAAGCTTCTTTTACGAAGGCCCTAATGACACGCATGCCGGAAAGCGATTCCCTTAAGTTGCCATTTATGTCATCCAGATTTTGCTGTTGCGCCTCAGATAACGGTTGCGATTTCTTGCCGATCACCAAGATCATCACAAGCAGTGCCGGAAAAGCCGGCAATAGGATAACCGATAGTTCCGGACTCGTGCGCGCTATCATAAAAGCACTCGCGAACATCATAATGAAAGTCATCAAACCCATACGCAACAGCATTTGGGCAAATTGCATCAGAATGAAAGCGTCATTGGTAACCCGCGTCACCAATGACGACACGCCGATGCGATCATATTCTTCATGAGAAAATGTTTGGATGTTTTGGTACATGTCATTCCGCATATCTGCTACCATATTTGTTGTGATTCTTCCGGTTGCATAGGCGACGATGACCCTTCCAACAAAACCGATCAAAACTAAGCCGACCATAAAAACAGTCGTGCGAAGGATGTTCTCCTTGCCTCCGCCAGCCACCGTTTCATTGATCAAACGTGCAAGCATTGTGGGTAAGCCCAGCTCCACAAACACGAATCCAAAAGCTCCCAATACATTCACTAAAAATAATTTGTTATACCTACTGATATAACGCCAAATCAAAGACATTTCGATACACCTACCTTAATAGAAACGATTCTTCAGATTTTTTCAAACAAAAAAAAGCTTCTACTCTTTTTTCTCTAGTCTTGTCAAATCCTTCCTATCTAGTCTAGCCAATTTCGCTATTTTAGTCTACAAAAATATTGATTCCTTTTGATAAAAAAAACGAAAGAGAATTGCCTTACTAATGGAAAGGCTTGCACTTCTGCAAAAATGATTTTGCTAGTCATTTCTATACTAAATGCCTTAATTGTGGTAAACTTAAAGTACCGATTGTATGAAAAAATACAACTATTGACCAAGTTAACAAACTAAGATTGTAATTTTTAAGTACAGTACTATCAAAAACAAAAAGAAAAATGGAGTGAACTATATGATATTTAAAGTAACATACCAACCAGCAAAATTTGATGCACCTACCAGAGAAAACACGGAATCTCTTTACGTGGAGGCATCCGACATCGTAATAGCCAGAAGATTGGTCGAACAAAATACCCCCTACAACATTGAATTCATCCAGCCTTTGGAAGGCAACCATTTAGAATATGAGCAAAAAAATCCTGATTTTAAAATCACGGAGTTCAATGTATGAAACCTAATATAAAAAATAATGAAGTCGGCGTATTTGCCCTCGGGGGTTTAGGGGAAATCGGCAAAAATATGTATGGCATACAATTCCAGGATGAAATCATCATTCTTGATTCCGGGATCATGTTTCCCGAAGATGATCTGCTTGGCATTGATTATGTGATACCCGACTACAGTTATTTGGTGCAAAACCAAACCAAAATCAAAGGCTTGTTCATTTCTCATGGACACGAAGATCACATCGGTGGTGTTCCCTTTCTTTTGAAAGAATTGAATGTCCCAATCTACGCAGGCAAATTGGCACTCGCCATGATCCGCAATAAACTGGATGAGCACGGTTTACTCAGGGATGCGGTCCTGCACGAAATCAATGAAGATTCTGTCATCAAATTCCGTAAAACCAGCATCAGCTTCTTTGGAACAACCCACAGCATACCGGATACCATGGGGATCGTGGTCAAGACTCCTCCAGGCAACATTGTATTCACAGGTGATTTCAAATTCGATTTCACACCTGCGAACGGCAAACCGGCGAATATCCATAAGATGGCAAAAATCGGAGAAGAAGGTGTGCTTTTGCTTCTGAGCGACAGCACAAATGCAGAAACACCTACATTTACTCAATCAGAGCAAATCGTAGGTCAATCCCTTAAAAACATCATTCAAAAAGTTTCAGGAAGAATCATTTTTGCTTCCTTCTCGTCCAATATCTACAGACTGCAACAAGTGACTGAAGTCGCGCTCGAAACCGGTCGGAAAATCGCAATATTCGGACGCAGCATGGAGACGAACTTCCGCACAGCCAGAGAGTTGGGCTTCATCGTGGCTCCGGATGATCTTTTCATCGAAACGCGCGAACTGAACAGTCTTCCAGCGGATAAAGTGCTGATTATGTGTACGGGCTCTCAAGGTGAACCGATGGCTGCTTTGAGCCGAATCGCCAATGGTACACATAGACAGATTTCCATCCAACCCGGCGATACTGTGATTTTCTCAAGTTCACCGATTCCAGGCAACACAACAAGCGTCAACCGCGTCATCAATCTGCTTTTGGAAGCTGGAGCGGCCGTTGTTCACGGAAAAGTAAACAATGTGCACACCTCCGGACATGGTGGCCAACAAGAACAAAAACTGATGCTGACCTTGATGAAACCTAAATATTTCATGCCGGTTCATGGTGAGTATCGTATGTTGAAGATTCATACAGAATTAGCAGAATCAGTCGGCATTCCGGCTGAGAACTGTTTCATATCCGATAATGGCGAAATCCTTGCTTTGACAGCTGATTCCGCAAGACGAGCGGGCAACTTCACTGCTGCCGATGTATACGTTGACGGAAAAGGCATCGGCGACATCGGAAACATCGTGTTGCGCGATCGGCGTGTCCTTTCTGAAGATGGTCTGGTGGTCGTAGTGTTGACTGTCGATTTCCGCAATAAAGATCTGTTGGCAGGACCGGATATCCTGTCCCGAGGATTCATCTATATGCGCGAATCAGGCGATCTGATTCATGAAGCGCAGACCATCGTCCGACAAGAGGTGCTTTCTTTGCTGAAGGGGTCTGATGCAATCTCCGAGAAAAAATTAAAGGATACCGTTACGAATGCCATTCAACCTTATCTGTATGAAAAAACAGAGCGCCGTCCTATGATCGTACCCGTCGTTATGGGTGTCTAAAACTATAGTAGAACTGAATCAAAGACAAAAAGAGGGCCTGGATCAGAAATCCAGTGCCCTCTTTTTAAACATGTAGGAATTTATAAATTTTTTTCAACTCAGAAGTGCATCACCGTAGGTGTTTCACAAGATTGCAACATGTTTCATGCATCTAAAATGATGTCCAGCTTCACGGGTTAGCCCTTCGGAAAAAAGAATAAGGAACCTCTTGTCTCTGCGAGCCAAGACATACTGTTCGACTTGTCATGGTTCTTGCCATCTTTGATGGCTTAGAAACATGATACAACTGACCGGTACGGTCACGTTGATTCCTTTGTTTCGGAAGTCTCTCAGCAATTGCGCTCTTCGATGCTCAGTCGGACAGTTTTCCTAAATTTCTTTCAGGGCTGAACGAACCCGTTCAGCTTTTCTTATTTTACTCTTTATTTTGTGCGATGAAGTTATACTCCGGTTCGCGTTGTTTCTCGTCGAAGCCGACATGCAGATCATAGCCATTAAAAAACCAATCATCGGCATCCTCTACATAATACAAAATACCATTGTATTCAGCCTTTCCGATCGGAGATACTGGCTCATCCACATCAAGCCCCACGGAGAACCCTTCATGTATTTGGCTGCTGCCGTATACTTTACCAAGGAAACGAACCCCTTTTTTGCCTGAAATGCCCATTTCCTGTTCAAACCACTTTTGTGCGCGTTCACTGATTTCTATTTTCATCTAGTCGCTGATCGGATGATCAGCCTGCCCCCTCTCCACTCTCTATCATATTTATCTTATCATAAGGAAGCCTCATTTTATAACACTTTGCTCAGAGTCATTGAATCAGGTGATGCTTGAAAGCGTAAATTGTCGCTTGAGTTCTATCATCCACTTCCAACTTGGTCAAAATATTGGACACATGCGTTTTGACAGTCTTCAGTGTGATGAACAGTTGATCCGCAATATCCTGATTGGAATAGCCTTGCGCGATGAGCAGCAACACTTCCCGTTCTCTGGCGGTAAGCTCTTCATGCAACGGTCGAATATTTCTTTTCGAGAAACGCTCCAGCATTTTATCGGTGACTTCCGGCTCCAGGACAGACTCGCCGTGGTAAGTGGAACGGATTGCGTCGGCAATTTCATGCGCTGAAGAGGTTTTCAGCATGTAACTGGAAGCCCCCGCCTCCAATGCCGGGTAAACCTTTTCGTCATCGATGAAGCTGGTTACGATGATAATTTTTGCTTTGGGCCATTCGTTCAGTATCGCTTTTGTCGAAGCAATGCCATCCATGACTTCCATGACCAGATCCATCAAAATGATGTCCGGGCGTAAATCCAAGGCCATTTCATAGCCAATCAAGCCGTTTTCTGCTTCCCCTACTACTTCAATGTCATCTTGGATGGATAAATAGGCCGAATAACCCAGCCTTACCATCTCGTGATCGTCGATAATCAAAACACGTATCAAACTGAACCCTCCTCAAGAAACTTTTTTCAGAAATTCTGCTTATTCTATTCAGCACTTGCGCTGTTTTTATTCATATTCGTATTGGGGATGCGGATTTCGATCACGGTACCTTTATTGGGGAAACTGATGATCTTAAGGCTCCCCCCCATCCCTTGCACGCGCTCCTTTATGTTCATTAGGCCATAGCTGCCGGATTTTTCAATTGAGGTATCGAATCCTACGCCATCATCATATACACGGAGACTGATTTCCTGAAAGGTTTGTTTCAGATAGACTTCCAGATTACTTGCCTTTGCATGCCTCAGGGTGTTCGAAAGCAACTCCTGCACAATACGGAAAAAATGATCCTCGATGCCGCTCATCGTGTGGACATCATCGATTTCCCATTTGATCGCGATTTGGACTTTCGACTTCAATTCCACCAACAACTGTTCGATCCCTTTTTTCAGGGATTTACCTTCGAGTTTGGTTGGACGAAGATGCAAGAGCAAGGCCCGCATCTCCGACTGGGATTCGTTGATGATGCCTTCGATGAGACGCATCTGTTTCTGTATTTTTTCCGGAAAAGCCTCTGCTCGCTCATTGACTGCGGACAACATCATCATGGCGGCAAAGAGTTGTTGGCTCACGGAATCATGCAGCTCCCTTGCGATACGATGCCTTTCCTGCTCGAGTATTTCTTCTTTCGTTTCATTGCCGACCTGCTGCGGATGTGCGCTCAGTTGCTGGACTTCACGGGACAAGCTGAGCATCTTTTTCCGGAGCATTTCGATCTCATCATGGATTGCATGGCAGTACTGATCCAAAAATAGTGATTTATCCTGTTTTTTGTTGAATACCGCATGCTCATAATTGCCGAGATAAAGCCAATGCAGTTTGTCTTTAATACGGTTTTCTTGATTTTTTAAGTAGAGGTGGGCGATCCAGGTTACAACGATAGCAGCAAACAGCAGCAATACGATGATGTAAAGAAACGCCGGCACATAAAAACGATCCACCTCAATCAGTTCCTGGTAGCTTAAGTAGGGCCTCAGGGCAAATAAAACACCACCCACGATGAAGGCAAAAACGCCGAGTATCGTGCTGAACAGAATCAAAATGGCGCTTCTCCTCATAGGTAGATCACCTCCAGATCGCCCAGCAGACTGTTGGACACTATTTTGATCTTTCTGTTTGCCTCATCATAGCCCTGACTGTACAATTTGACCATTTCATTGGTCAAGTCAATTTCTTCTTCGTTGAATGATAGCTGGCCCTTGATGGTGGAATGATGAACAGACACGCCGATTCCCAACGGTACGATTACCCTGGTCTTTCCGAATCCCTTGCGGATCAGGATGATATTTTCCTCTTTCGGCAGCAGCGTATTCCCTAAATCGATGATTGTATCGCCCATGAATATAGTCAGATTGACATCATCCCATTCATAGACATCCGTCCCGATACTGGTGTTTCCAATCCATTTCTGGCGCTTTCTGGTACCGCTCCGCTGTCCCGGTTCTCTCGTTTTGACAGTACGGAATGCTTTTTCTTCCCAAGGAACGTCCACATACGAATCCAACTTCAACTCAGACCAGATTCCTTTCCCATGGATAACAACGAACAGTATGAGAAGAATCAGCATCAGCCACACCGAGAAAGTGGAAAGTATGCTCATGCCTACCATAAACCAGCCTACCAAGCCAAGAATCTGGCGCCGCTCGCTTTTAGCGGCACCAAATTTGATGAAGATTAGCCCGAACAGAAAAACCAGCAGCAAATCGGTATCCTGCACCAATTGAAACAGGACGGCCAACCCCAATAACCCTTCCATGAGCAAAAATAATTTCAGGGCACTCTTTTTCATCTCAGGCCCTCCTTCCTTTGTTGTATACCATAAACTAGTTTACTTTTTTGCTGAATATTAGCCTGACTACCTGCTTACAATATTATAGATTACCTTGAATAATTTGGCAGTGAGCTAAGGATGGATAGGATCGTACGACTAAAGTCGTACCCACCAATCAAGCATAAACAAACAGAGGATAGGACAGCAAAATCATTCCGAATGATTTTTGTCCTACCCTCTTCTTGATTGCTGCGTCTAAGCTTGCTCCACTCTGACGATCTTCACGTTCATATCGCCGCCTGGTGTACCGATGACAACCTCTTCACCGATATGCTTGCCCAACAAAGCTTTAGCGATCGGAGAATCGTTTGAAATCTTGCCTTCCAGCGGATCTGCTTCTGCACTACCGACAATAATGTACGTTTCTTCATCGCCATCCGGTAATTCCACGAATGTCACTTTGCGTCCAAGCGAAACCATATCAGTGTCGACGTTTTGCACTTCGATGATTTCCGCAAAACGGATCATTTTTTCTAGCGTAGTGATGCGGCCTTCAACAAAAGCTTGCTCGTCTTTTGCGGATTCATATTCCGAATTTTCGGATAGATCCCCATAACTTCTGGCAATCTTGATGCGTTCAACGATTTCTTTTCTTTTATTCACTTTTAAATCTTCAAGTTCAGCTTCTAATTTAGCTTTACCTTCAGCTGTCATCGGATATGCTTTTTCGATCATAAGAAATATGCCCCTTTTAAGTAATGATTCAATTCACAATATACAGAACAGGCAGCATTTCATCCAAAGAGAAATAATCATTTCCTGTAACTCTATATCGTTGATTGGCTGCCTAATTAATAGTGAATATAAAATACCACTTAATTCCAGTAAAAGCAATTATATTTTTAAAATATTACTGTGATTTATTTTTAGTCTGCTTTTTCAGACAAAATTGAAGCAATTTTTGTAGTCATCAGATCAATCGCGACTTGATTTTGCCCACCTTCAGGAATGATGATATCGGCAAATTTTTTGGTTGGTTCGATAAATTGTTGATGCATTGGCTTGACCACTGTCAGATATTGGTGGATGACAGAGTCTAAAGTCCGGCCTCTTGACTCCATGTCGCGCTTGATTCTGCGGATAATACGGATATCATCGTCCGTATCCACATAGACTTTTATATCCATCAGATCGCGCAGTCGCTTATCCTCTAAGATGAGGATTCCCTCAACGATTATGACTTCTTTCGGCTCGCGATGGATTACTTGATCACTTCGCGTGTGTTTGGAGTAATCGTAGACTGGTTGTTCAATGCTCTCGTATTGGATTAATTTTTGAAGATCTTTGATGAACAAATCCGTATCAAAAGCAAACGGATGATCATAGTTTGTTTTTAAACGCTCCTCAAACGGTAGCTCGCTTTGATCTTTATAATAAAAATCCTGTTCCAACAGCAAAATGGAAACTTCGGTGAACTTGTCTAAGATGGCCCTGCTGACACTGGTTTTCCCGCTTCCCGATCCCCCTGTCACCCCAATAACGATAGGTCTTCTCACTGGTGTATACTTCCTCTCTTTTTGAAACGCATTATATTCGGCTTATTCGCTATCTACGTATTGATTTTGCAACTGTAAATGTTCTTCATATGTTTCGGAAAAATAAACAATACCGGTTTCTGTGTCTGCAACAAAATACAGATATTCTGTATCCGCTGGGGACAACGTGGCTTGAATGGACCCTTCGCTCGGACTATTGAATGGACCTGGTCCCATTCCTGTGTTTTTATACAGGTTGTATGGCGAATCTATTTCAAGGTCTTTGAAAGTCACTAGTTCCTTATGCTCATTCAGAGCATAGAGAATACTGATGTCCGACTGTATCGGCATATCGATTTCCAAACGATTAAAGAATACGCCGGCAATATTCGCACGATCTTCCGGAGTGACACCTTCTTTTTCGACAAGAGAGGCAATTGTCAGAATTTCATGAAGCGTATAGCCTGAAGAAGCGATTTGCTCTGCATATGGCCTAATCACATCATCCGTTTTTTGAAGCATCTGCATAATGACTTCGTCCAAACCGCTTCCGTTCAGATAATCATAAGTAGCCGGGTAGAGGTATCCTTCCAAACGATAACGCGTATCAGTGCGTTGCGAGACTTCCGTCAAAATATCAGGGTATCGTGCAGTCGCATTCGCCAAAAAATCCGGATCATTTACTTTCGCCAAGAATTCCTCAGCAGTGAAGTCCGACTTCTCTTCGACTTCCGCTGCGATTTCTTCGATTGTATTACCCTCTCTTACGATTATTTTATGATCGCTCGATTGCGGGACAGGGCTGCCACCTGCTTGAAGCGACGCAATGATGTCATCCAGACTCATAGAAGGCGATAATTCATAAAAGCCTGCCTGGAAATCAGAAACATTTTGCGTCTTGATGTAGTAGTTGAAGATGGTAGCATTTTTTATGACGTTGCCTTCTTCCAACAATTGTGTAATCCCTTTTGTGGATGTCCCTATCGGAATTTCCACTTCTATAACTTCCGTACTTTCTGGCTCCAGTGGCTGAAGTGCATCTGTTATATATTTGTAGCCTGCAAAGCCAACGATGAGCCCTAAAAGGATTCCTATCGTTACGATTGCAAAGACAATTTTCCGCACTAGTGACCGTTCTTTTCTGCGAATTTTCATTTTGTCTACGGCTTCTTTTTCCAACGTAGGACGAATGAGTTTTTGTTGCCCTTGAGGTTCTTGCTGATCATTTTGTGACAAAGATAAGGCCCTCCTTACTTGAGTATATGGCTATTTTATGCACTACTAGCCATTCGACTTCCGTAATTATACACGAAAACCAATCTAAATTGAATCTTTTTCGCTATTTGCATAGACATCCGGAACATCTTGGACAGGTTTCTCATCAGATTTTCAGTTCGTGTCCATTCGGATTCCAAAAATTCAAAAAAGCGATCCCGCAACAAAAAAAGGATCCAGACAATATCATTTGTCCCGATCCTTCCTTGTTTTCCTTACAAGTCACTTACATTATTATTGAAGATCTTCGTCTTCCATAAATGTGTTCAGGACTTCTTCGATCATATCCCATTCTGCATCCGATTCGATTGGTTCCAAATTGCCTTCTCCGCCATCTTCTGTCTCAACATAAGAATAGGCTTGCAACTCGATTTCTTCCCCTTCAGGAGTTCCTGCAGGGTAAACCAGAACATAGGACTTTCCGAAATCTTCTGATTCGAAAGTGAATAAGATTTCGAATAACTCTTCATTTCCGTTCTCATCCACGATAGTGATGTGCTCGTGGTCATGGTCGTGGTCGTGATTATGGTCATGATCGTGATCGTGATTATGGTCAGTCATGGTATGCACCTCTTTATCTAAGTATTGTTTTTTCATTCAAACAAAGGATATTGTAACGCAAAAAGGTCAAAAAAACCACTCTCTTTACTGGCTGTCCAGATAATTCTGCAAAAGAATGACAGCAGCAAGTTTGTCAATTACTTTTTTCCTTTTTTTTCGGGAAACGTTTCCTTCATTGATCAACATTTTTTCTGCTTGGACAGTAGTCAATCTCTCATCAACGTAATCGACGGGTAAGCCTAACTCTTTTTCAAGCAACTTTCCGTAGGCAATGGAAGCTTCCGCCCGAAACCCGATGCTGTTATCCATATTCTTCGGCAAGCCGAGCACAAACTTCTCGACTTCGTACTGCTTAACCAATTCGGCAATACGAGCAAGGCCAAACTCTCCATTAGCTTCATCGATTTTGACGATTTCTATCCCTTGCGCCGTCCATCCCATCGGATCACTGATAGCCACTCCTACCGTTTTGGATCCGACATCCAAGCCCATAAGCCTCATTGGATGACTCTGCCTGTTCCAGAAAGATAGCTTTTTACTAATTCTTCCATTATTTCATCACGTTCGTGACGACGGATCAGGTTTCTGGCATCGTTATGACGCGGGATATAAGCCGGATCTCCAGAAAGCAGATATCCCACAATCTGGTTGATAGGGTTGTATCCTTTTTCTTCCAATGCGTCATAAACAAGGGCTAATGTCTCTTGTACATTCTTTTTAAGATTGTCATCAAAATTGAACAACATCGTTTCATCTTTCGAACTCATAGCGACACCCCAGTTTTCTTTAGTATATTTACCATTTTACAAGAAATCACAAAAAACTACAACAAAGAAATGCCGTTGTCATTCCTCAGATCGGCTTCATGACCTTTCTGCTCCCCCTCCTGTCAGTATATTCCGCATTTTGTTGCAGACAGATTGTGTAAGAAAAGCTGAACGGGTTCGTTCAGCCCTGAAAGAAATTTAGGAAATCTGTCCGACTGAGCATCGAAGAGCGCAATAGGACAGATTTATCTAATTTCCGAAGGGCTAACCCGTGAAGCTGGACATCAGTTTAGATGCATGAAACATGTTGCAAACTTGTGAAACACCTACGGTGATGCACTTCTCAGTTGAAAAAAATTATAAATTCCTATATGTCCAAAAAGGGGGCAGCATCCATATGTGGATGCCGCCCCCTAGGAAAGGATGCTTATTTGGTATTGTCAGCGATCCAGACTGCAACGTGTTTCAGCGCATCCGGGATGCCTGCTGGGTTATTGCCGCCTGCTTGTGCCATATCCGGGCGTCCGCCGCCTTTGCCTCCAGCAAACGGAGCGAGCGTCTTGATCAGATCGCCGGCTTTCAGGCCTTGTTCCAACTTGCCTTTGGAAACTGCAGCCAGCATATTGACTTTGCCGTCTGTAGCTGAAGCTGCCACGAAAAGATCAGAGACAGCCTTTTGACGCCATTGGTCAGCCAATTGACGCAAGGCATTCATATCTTGATTCTTTGTTTCATAGGTAATGTACGTGACACCGTTGACGGTCTCCACGTTCTCAAAGAGGTCTTTGGCTTCGGCATTCATGATTTTGGCTTTCAAAGACTCATTTTCGCCTTGCATTTCCTTCATTTCCTGCTTAAGCTGATTGATTTTACCGGCCACTTCTTTTGTTTGTTGAGCCTTCAGAAGGTGCGCCGCTTCGCTCAACTCAGCTTCTTTTGTACGGAAATACTGATAAGCTGCCTGTCCGGTCACTGCTTCGATACGTCGAACGCCCGCACCGATTCCGGATTCGGACAAAATCTTGAAGACGCCGATATCCTGTGAATTTTGAACATGGACTCCTCCGCAAAGTTCGACTGAATAGCCTCCGACATCGACTACTCGGACTTCTTTACCGTATTTCTCGCCGAACAAAGCCATGGCACCCATTTCTTTTGCCTTATCGATGGTTGTTTCGACAGTAACGACTGGCAGACTCTCCCAAATTTTTTCATTCACGATTTCTTCCATCCGCACCAACTCTTCTGCAGTTACTTGGCCGAAATGCGTAAAGTCAAAACGAAGTTGGTTCGGATTCACCAACGATCCAGCTTGGTTGGCATGATTGCCCAAAACATCCTTCAGAGCTTGGTGCAACAAATGCGTCGCTGTATGATTTTTCGTGATGTTTCTTCTGCGGGCTTCATCCACGTGCAGGACATAGGTTTCGTTCGAATGGATTTCCGTCAGGACACGCGCGATGTGCATCGTTTGCCCATTTGGAGCGCGTTTGACATCTTCGATTTCTGCGATCACTTCACCCGTTTCGGTTTCGATCGTTCCTTTATCCGCAACTTGACCACCCATTTCTGCATAGAAAGGCGTTTCACGGAAAATGATCTGAACGCGATCGTCTGCAGCTGCTTTTTCGACGATTTCGTCATCCACAACCATCACTGAAAGCTCGGACGAAATTTTTGTTTGTGCATATCCGGAAAACGTGCTTGGAACCAACACTTCAGCCCATACCGGAGATTGCACAGAGAAGGAGTCTTCCACTTGTCTTGCTGCACGGGCGCGGTTCCGTTGCTCCTGCATCTCTTGGTTAAATCCTTCTGTATCAACTGTGAAGCCTTTTTCTTCAGCATATTCGCTCGTCAGTTCCAACGGGAAGCCGTATGTGTCATACAGTTTGAAGGCGTTCTTGCCATTTACGGCTGTTTCGCCCTTTTCGTTCATCTCTTCAAAGACGCTGTTCAGGATGTCCATCCCTTCGTGGATCGTTTCCTGGAAACGTTGCTCTTCATTTGTGATGACTTTGATGATGAAATCCTGGTCCGCTTTTACTTCTGGATAATAGGATTCCATAACATCTGCCACAACCGGAACCAATTCGTTCAGGAACAATTTTTCGATGCCCAATTTTTGCCCATGCATGACCGAGCGGCGGATCAAACGACGCAAAATGTAGCCACGGCCTTCATTGGACGGCAAGGCACGGTCCCCGATCGCAAAACTGACGGCGCGGACATGATCGGCGATGACTTTGAAAGAGATATCCAATGTTTTGTTTTCGCCGTACTTCTTGCCGTCGCTCAACGTCTCGATTTTTTTTATGATTGGCATGAACAGATCCGTTTCAAAGTTGGTTGGTGTGTTTTGGACTACGCTCGTGACGCGCTCCAGACCCATCCCCGTATCGACGTTCTTGTGCGGTAACGGCTCATAGGTGCCGTCCGGTTTGTGGTTGAATTCAGAGAACACAAGGTTCCAGATTTCAAGGTAGCGTTCATTTTCTCCGCCCGGATACATTTCAGGATCCCCGTCAGGCAAATCCTGGAAGGATGGTCCGCGGTCGTAGAAAATTTCCGTATCCGGTCCGCATGGTCCTGCCCCGATATCCCAAAAATTGTCCGCGATCGGAACGATATGATCTTCCGGCAAACCGACTTTTTCCTGCCAAATGCGTTTCGTATCTGTGTCTTCAGGATAGTAAGTGACATAAAGCAGTTCTGGATCGAACGCCAACCATTTTTCGTCAGTCAGGAATTCCCAAGCCCAAGGGATTGCTTCTTCTTTGAAGTAGTCCCCGATCGAGAAATTCCCCAACATTTCAAATAAAGTATGGTGTCTTGCGGTCACCCCGACATTTTCGATGTCGTTTGTACGGATGCTCTTTTGGGCATTGGTGATGCGCGGATTTTCAGGAATCAATGTGCCATCAAAATACTTTTTCAATGTCGCTACTCCTGAGTTGATCCATAATAGCGTAGGGTCGTTGACCGGTATCAGCGAAGCACTCGGTTCCACTTTCGACCCTTTTGTTGCCCAAAAATCAAGATACATTTGACGGATGTCACTGCTTGTCAGATTTTTCATTGTTACCTTCCTTTTCTCTTCATTATTTTTTTTGAGTGAACAAAAATAAAAAACATCCCACTGCATACAAGGACGAATCACGCGGTACCACCTTGTTTGCAATGAAATGTTTTGATCATTCACTACCTCTCGGATCCGTTAACGCTGGAAGCGATAGTATTTCTACTATAATTCACGCAAAGGGAGCATAAACGGATGCGTTTCCTTTCACCAAGCGGAAACTCTCTTTTGTTATCCATTTGTATATCCTCTGCTTCAATCAAAAACTAGTATAACCAAAATTACAGCCGCATGCAAGCTGTTCTTCAGAAAAGCGGAACAGGTTACATTTCTATGCGGATGGAACGTCTTGCACAGTAATATCCGGGTGCCAAAGGCTCTTGCTGCTTCTCGTTTAAAGCATCCGCATGGTTTTCATAATAAGTAGCATACGGCAGGAGTTTCTCCAATATATTCTCGGCTTGGATGGATATCCAACCACCCTTTACCAACAACCCGTCTTCGACAAGTTCCGGGCCCCAACCCATGTTCGCAATTTCCAGACCAAACATGTTCTTTTTGTAGAGATGACTGTCTTCCGGTTCAAACAGGTTGCGATGCAACTGATTGCCCCAACGGAAAAGCCTGCGGGTCGATGCCCCGCAGCAATATTCCCACTCATTGCTGGATAAAAGTCCCATGCCATCCTTCTCCAATTGCTTGCGTATCTCTGCATAGGTAGTCTGGCAAGGCGCGAAAACTGTGTATGAATCTAAATCTTCGTTCTGTCTCAGGAAGAAGGAGTCATTTTGAACCAGATGCGCCGGAAAATCCGCAAATACCGAAGATCCAGTTGCGCTCGGCATCAAAGCTTGATGAATGTCCTTTTCGTGTATACTGAACCAATCGCTCTGGCCTTCAAATTTCCCATTTATGACTGCATAATCCCCGACTTTCGTCATGCCCACATAATTCGGACTGACTTCCACCAATAAAGGCGGAATTTCTGTTGTCCGGAGTTGAGACATTTGACTGTTGACCAAATCTTCCAATTCTTCCAAATTATGAATTGGTCCGATTTTCTTCTTCATCCAATGATCGTCATGCAGAAACTCAGCGCCTTGAACCGAAAGCTTAAGACAATTTTCGATGGCAAGGTACATCTCTTTCCTGTCGGAGCTGATATCCAACGGGTCCAGGCCATTGATTCCGCTGTCCCATCCGAGGACTGCCTCCTTGTGCCCAGGCACAAAAACAAACGCCGCTCCGTTGATGTCCACTGTAAATGTCTCGGTCTTGATTCCGCCCATTTGATAATACACCGGCTGGATATTCGCGACAGGCAACAGGGGGTTCACAAAATAACGGACGACACTGCTGGCCAAAACAAGCTTGTGCTCCATCGGAATGTTCTTCCAGTTCGGATTCATCAATTGATCAAATAGTTCCATTATACCACTCTCTTCTTGTAGCTGTATTGGAAAACCAGTAACATGCTTTACTGTCAGTATAGCAGAATATTGATCCGGCGAGTAGCTTATTTCTTTTGCTGAGCCTACCGAATTTTGATGCGACTTTGATCGGAGCATTCTGCGCTGATTGATTTTCTGACAGCTGAAAAGTCCGCAGACAAATTATTCATTGTCTGAGGACTTTTCCCGGATTATTTTTCACTCATGAAAGTTTCCGGCCTTACATCTCCCATGCCGATCATCGGATCGATGCTCCCGTTGGAGATCTGTTCGATCGTCAATTGGTAGACGGGTAATATATTTGGGGACGCATTCTTTTCTGGCTTTTGGGTTGCGGGTTCTACAGTTGTTTCGGTGATCGTTTCAGCAACTTCAATCCCGGTACCGAGCGCCTTCGCTTCCTTGTCCTTTGCAGACTCTTCCGCAGTGAAGACCTTGTCATTGTTCAGGTTGCGCTCCAGTTTTTCATGCAGCATCGTTTTCCGGATATCGCCAGTGCTTACGACTGCCGTTTCGAAAGCTTCATAATCCCCGCACAAAATCAATTTGCTTTTGCTCCTGGTGATGGCTGTGTAAAGCAGATTGCGGCGCAGCATCCGCCCGTACTGTTTCACCATCGGCAGAATGACCATCGTAAATTCGCTGCCCTGCGATTTATGGATGGAACAACAGTAAGCCAAAACAAACTTATTCCAATTGTTTCGATTGTAAGTGACTTCCACGGTATCGAACAGGATCGTGATCTGGTCGACCTTCTCTTCCGTTTCCTTGGCGAATTGGATGGCAGTGATTTCACCCATATCCCCATTAAAGACATTATTTTCCGGTTGGTTCACCAACTGAAGCACCTTGTCGCCTACCCGATAGACGACATCAAAAAAAGCGACTTCCCGTCTTTTCTTGTTCCCTTTTGGATTGAAGATCTCCTGCATCATCGTATTGATGGCATCAATGCCGGCAGCTCCTTTGTACATCGGCGCCAGAATCTGGATATCCTTTGCAGTGAACCCTTTTGACTTCGCCTTTTCGACGACTTGCCGGATCACCGGCTCGATCTGATGCGTTTGGCAAGGCAGAAACGAGCGGTCCGCTTGATTGTTGCGGAAATCGCGCGGGAGAATGCCGTTCTTGATTTCGTGCGCCAACGGGATGATCGATGAATCGCCGGATTGCCTGAATATCTCATTCAGCTCGACCTGCGGTAACGCTTTGCAGTTCAGAAGATCGAACAACACCTGGCCTGGACCGACTGAAGGCAATTGATCCTTATCCCCCACAAACAGCACTTGCATACCAGGCGGAACGGATTTCAAGAGTCGATGCATCAGCCACGTATCCACCATCGAAACTTCGTCGATGATCAACAGCTTGCCTTCCAACTCTTGCGTATAAAGTTCTTCGGATTCCTTTTCCTGGCCCGTCAAACCCAGCAAGCGATGGATCGTGCTGCCGGGCAGACCTGTCGTCTCCTGCATCCTTTTTGCGGCACGGCCGGTCGGAGCGGCAAGCAAAATCGGGAAAAGTCCGTCTTTGTAATCCTTAGGGTCTTCCGGCAGATCGTTCAATTCGGAGAACATGCGCACGATCCCTTTGAGAACGGTCGTTTTACCAGTACCGGGTCCACCTGTCAGGATGAAGAACGGTGAAAGCAAAGCTGCTTTTATCGCTTCGATTTGGGAGGCCCCATAGCGGATCTGCAGATTGGATTGCAGATTCTCGATTTCCAGATCCAAATTCACTCCCGGATAAGCAATTTTTGTTTTCCGTTTCAGCAGTCTGTCGATCGATGATGCGATGCCTTCTTCGGCGAAATAAAGGGACGGGATGGCAAAGCGGCTATGATCCTCGACCACTTTCATGTCCATGACCATTTCCATCAACGCTTCGATTACTGGTGCATCTTCGATAATGAAGCGCCGGCTTTGTTCAAGCAAGTGGATTGTTCGCTCAAGCAAGACGGTCCCATCGACATAGGTATCTCCGTTTGACAGGCAAAGTTCCTGCAGCGTCGCTATCAGGCCACCTTTCAGACGGCTGCTGTGATCCGGAGCGAAGTTCAACTCCTCCGCCAGCTGATCGGCTTTCTTGAAGCCGATGCCTTCGATATCCTCGAGCAGTCGGTAAGGATTTTCATTTAGGACAGTCAGCGTTTCAGTGCGGTAGAAATGAAAGATATTCGCTGCCTGATTATTGGAGAAGCCATAGTTACCCAATGCGATCAGGATCTTCTCGGTTCCTTGCGTCTGCATCAGTACATCGCGCATCATTTCCCTTTTTTTGGGCGTCATGCCGCTGATGCTTTTCAGCGCTTCCGGGTCATCAAGGATGACGTCGACCGCTTCCTCGCCAAAAGTCTCGACGATTTTTTCAGCTGTCCGTTTACCGATGCCTGGGAAACGTTCCCCTGACAAGAATGCAATCAAGCCGTTCTTGGAGGTGGGTTTTTCCTGCTGATAGGAAGTGGCTTGGAATTGGACACCGTATCTTGGGTGCTCCACGACCTCACCGAAAAAGCGGTAAGCTGTATCTTCGGTTATCTGCCCGAAGCTTCCCGTCACAACAATTTCATCCTGCTTTTGCGGGAGATTCGATTCGTTGACTGAAATCAGCATGACTTTGTAGAAATTACTCGCGTTTTCAAAGAAAATCGCTTTGATTTCTCCGACGATATAGCCTTGTTCTGTATCCATCCGGATGATCCCCTCCCTTTTTTGACTATTCAGATTTGTTATAAGATTCCTTAAGAACGATACCACAATTCGCGGCCAAATTAAAGAGAGGCCGGAGAAAAAACCGGCCTCTCGCTTATTCTTTTCCTCTAAATATACTGCAGGACACGGTCGGCTTGATATGCCTTGTCGATTGTGCCCCCACCTAAGCATTCCATCCCATCGTAAAACACAACAGCTTGGCCAGGTGTGATGGCACGGACCGGTTCCGCAAATTCTACACGAGCGGTCGTTTGGTCTTCGTTCAGATAGACAGTGACTGCCGTGTCTTGTTGGCGGTAGCGGAATTTAGCCGTACACGTGAAGACGGATGGCTTCTTGCCTTCGGATGTGAAATGGATATCGGTCGCATCAAGGCTGTCCGCATACAGATTCTCATGATGGTAACCTTGGCCCACATAGAGCGTGTTGGTCGCCAGATCCTTGCCGATAACAAACCATGGATCATCGGATTCTCCGCCCCCGCCAATTCCCAGACCTTTTCTTTGCCCGATTGTATAATACATCAATCCCGCATGCTCACCCATCACATCGCCGCTCAATGTGACCATTTTCCCCGGAATTGCCGGCAGAAAATTCGTCAAGAATTCTTTGAAATTCTTCTCGCCGATGAAACAGATGCCTGTAGAATCTTTTTTCTTCGCTGTCGCCAAGCCTGCTTCTTCAGCAATGCGGCGCACTTCCGGCTTTTTGATTCCGCCCAGCGGAAACATCGTTTTGGATAGTTGCTCTTGTGATAGCTGATTCAGGAAATAGGTTTGGTCCTTGTTGTCGTCCACGCCTCTGAGCAGATGAGCGGTGCCGTCTTCATCACGGACGACTTGCGCATAGTGCCCTGTTGCGACATAATCCGCACCCAGTTCCATCGCATAATCCAAGAAAGCTTTGAATTTGATTTCCTTGTTGCACATGACATCCGGATTCGGCGTCCGGCCCTTCTTATATTCGTCCAGGAAATATTGGAAGACCTTATCCCAGTATTCCTTTTCGAAATTGACGGAATAATAAGGAATGCCGATCTGTTGTGCGACAGCCTGAACATCCTTGTAATCTTCCGTTGCCGTACAGCATCCGAATTCATCCGTATCATCCCAATTCTTCATGAAAATGCCGATGACGTCGTAACCTTGTTCCTTCAAAAGCAATGCTGTGACAGAAGAGTCAACACCACCGCTCATTCCGACCACCACGCGTATTTTTGAATTGTCTTGCATGCCTATCACACCCTTACTTGATTTGTGTATTTTCTCACTTCTTACATTATATAAGTAACATCCGATACAAAGAAACAGTTTACACCATCCTGGCGCATATTTCAAGCTTTCTTGCCTATCCGTAAACAAGCTGACTGTCACATCAGCCTAGCGATAAATATCAGTACAACTTGATGGATGGGATAGTAGGCATACCCGGCCCATTTTGGCAACGGTCTGACTGGGAAAGTGACCGGCAGAAGCAACGGAATGAACGCCAAGGCAGCGAACCCCTGCAATGATGGGAATTGCAGAGCATTCACCAATAAAAATAAAACAATTCCCGCTCCGACCTGTTTTTCAGCCAGCACATAAATTGTCCAGCCCATCAAAAAGCCGTATAAGCCATATTCCGTAAATTGGGCTAAAAAGATTGCCGGCAAGATGAACCGGTAGTCTTTGATCGATAAGGCAAAAAGAGCCAAAGTGAACAGGATATTGAAGACATTCCCTGTTTGTGCGGTTATTGGCATGCTGATGACGCCGGTCAGCACCAAACGCAGCAGATATTTGCGGAAGTCACGCGTCTCCCTTACCCCTTTCACGGTTGTATACAAAAAACAGGGGAAGGCGATGCGTCCGACGACACGCAGAAAAAGTAATGAAGGGAACAGATAATAGCCGATGTGGTCAATCGTCATGGTGAGGATCGCGATCCATTTGATGAGCGCTGTCTTGTTGTTGTACGCCATTCCGTCACATCCGATCTTCTGAAATTATATGCGTTGCAAAAAAATCTTTCGCAACAAAGAAAACAAAGCAGAACACCTTGGAAGGAATTCTGCTTCATTTTCAGGGAGACTGTCGATCAGACTGTATAAGGTTTTGCATCCAAATTCAGGGTTGCCAAAGCTTGCTCGATGTCTTCGATGATATCATCCACGTTTTCAAGCCCTACCGAAAAGCGAATCAGGCCAGGTGTGATGCCTGCTGCCGCCAATTGTTCATCGGTCAGCTGTCTGTGGGTTGAACTTGCCGGATGGAGCACGCAAGTCCGGATGTCGGCCACATGGACTTCATTGGACGCCAGCTTCAGACTGTCCATGAATTTGATGGCATTCTCTCTGCTGCCTTCGATCGAAAGCGAAATGACGCCGCACGTTCCGAGCGGCAGATATTTTTTTGCCAATTCGTGGTACTTGTCTCCTTCTAAGCCCGGATAGTTCACAAATTCGACTTTTTCGGATTTTTTGAAATATTCAGCAACTTTCAAGGCGTTGCTGCAGTGTCTGTCCATTCTTACAGGCAGCGTTTCAAGCCCCAGATTCAGCAAGAAGGCGGCGTTGGCAGTTGGGTACGCACCCATGTCCCTCATCATCTGTACCCGTGCTTTTGTGATATACGCAGCTTTCTCGAAGCTGTCCGTATAGACGATGCCGTGGTACGATTCATCCGGTTCGGTGAATTCAGGGAAATTGCCGTTCTTCCAGTCAAAATTGCCGCTGTCGACAATGACCCCGCCCATCTGCACAGCGTGGCCATCCATGTATTTCGAGGTGGAATGGACCACGATGTCGGCTCCAAACTCGAACGGCCTGCAAAGGTACGGCGTCGGGAACGTGTTGTCCACGATCAAAGGCACGTTGTTTTTGTGCGCGATCGCTGCCCATTTTTCGATATCCAGGACGGACAAGGCGGGGTTTGCGATGGTTTCTCCGAATACAGCCTTTGTGTTCGGTTTGAACATTTTTTGGATTTCTTCCTCAGGCAGTTCTTGATCGACAAAGGTGCATTCGATTCCGAATCGCTTCAAGGTTACGGCAAAGAGATTGATGGTTCCGCCATAAATGGAGGCGGTGCTGATGAAATGGTCGCCTTCCTTCAGGATGTTCATCAAGCTGATCATGGTGGCTGCTTGCCCGGATGTTGTGCACAAAGCCCCTACGCCACCCTCCATCGCCGCAATTTTTTCTTCTACGGCTGCAACCGTCGGATTGGAGATGCGCGAATACATGTGTCCGGCAGCCGTCAAATCGAATAATTTCCCGATATGTTCCGTTGAGTCATATCTGAATGTCGTGCTTTGGTAAATGGGAAGCGCACTTGGCTCACCGTTCCCTGGATGATACCCTTCGTGTAAACATTGTGTTTCAATTCTCATTATTGAACCTCCTCATTAAGATAACGCTCATAATCTCATGTATATTTAACATTTTACCACAATTCCAAAAAGCTTTGTGGAGATATTGAAGCTAAATCGAAAGATCCATGATGGGCAAAATCCCGTGCTTGAAAATGAAAAAAAAGACAGAGATTATCTGTCTTCCTGACTTGCTATTCTTCTATGAACTGCACCGTTCCGTTTTCAAAGGATTTGATTCGCGCCAATGAATAGACATCCATGCCTTGTTCTTCCAGAATTTTTCTGCCTTTTTGGAATGATTTTTCGATGACGATACCGACACCGGCGATCTCCGCTCCGGCTTGGTTACAGATCTCCATCAAACCGTTGGTTGCCTGTCCGTTCGCCAAAAAGTCGTCGATGATCAGCACATTGTCTTCCGCATCCAAATAGTTTTTGGAGATTGTGATTTCGTTTGTTACATCCTTTGTGAAGGAATAGACAGTGGCCGAATACAGATTGTCTTTCATCGTCAGACTCTTTTGCTTTCTTGCAAAAACAACTTTCACTCCCAACGCCAAACCTGTGAATACCGCAGGCACGATGCCGGATGTCTCCACCGTCAGAATCTTGGTGATTTTTTTGTCGGCAAAATACCTTGCAAATTCATCTCCCATTTGTTGCATCAATACCGGGTCGATCTGATGGTTCAAGAAATTGTCCACCTTCAACACGTTGTCCCCCAACACAATGCCATCCTTCAATATGCGCTCTTCAAGCAATTTCATAAAAAATCCTCCCTGATTCCATTCCGTTTTATCTATCAGCCGCTTGCCACAGCCGGCCAGCAGGCTTTATTTCCATCAACAAATAACAATAAAACAATACAGATAATCTTCGTTTTTGTCAACCATCCCTAAGGCTTATCATCCGTTGGGGCAAGCATCCTCCCCCAAAAAACGAACATAATTTGATTCGGACTGTATTTTATCCGCAGAAGAAAAAACGAGAAGGATCCGTCCTTGCGGATCCTTCTCGTTTTTAGAGGTACCCAGTTGGGCTTCCATAGTCTTTAGTCTACGTAAACTTCAGAACCTTTGTTCATCCAAGAGTAAAGCAAACCGATGATCAATCCGCCGCCGATGTAATTCCCGATCATAGCGAAGAACCAGTTCGTCAGTACGCTGCCGACCGTCATCCCTGGCAAAGCGCCGCCGAATGCGAAGAACGCAAGGCTGAAGGAAGAGAAGTTGGCGATAACGTGCTCAAAGCCTAAGAAGGCAAAGATGAAGATGATGAAAATGGTCGAATAAAGCTTGCCCGCGTCATCCTTCATATGGGCGCTCACAAATACAGTCGTATTCACGATGACGTTCGCGAAGATACCTTCTGCTACCATCTGAACAGGTGTTTTGAGCAATTTGCCTTCAACTGCATGGAACAGGAAGTGCTCAGCCGGCAAATCTTGGAAAATATTCGTGAATGACATGACGAATGAAGCGACTGCGCCTCCGATTAGGTTGAAAAGGATACAAGCGAATAAAATTGCTAAAGCTCTTTTTGGTGCCAACACCTTGCGGTAAACAGCTGCCGTCATGTACATCATATTGGATGTACCCAATTCTGTGTTCATGTAATTGATCATGACCAAAGACCATGCAAACATGAATGAATAGAAAAATTTCCCGCTACCTGGCAGCATATGTTCTGCTTTTTCAGCGACCATAACAGCGATTGATGTACCCAACGTCAAAAACATACCGGCAAGCATACATCTGATGAAATATTTTACTTGCGAAGTCTCAAATAAATTTGACTTCTTTAGGGCGCTTTTATCAACAGTAGTCATGGCTGCGCCTTGATATTTTTGTTCCACTTTCTTCATCTCCCGAATTGTTTGTGCGATTCTGAATAAGTATATCATATTTCATAGAAAATGGAATGAAAAAAATGGCGGTTTATATAATTATATTAATGCACTTATAGTGTGCATCATGTTTTTTTGTGTACATGTATCCAAGCGGACTGCACTTTTTATTTTGTGACAAAAAAACCGGCCGTAAGAATTTAAACAACTCTCACAGAACCGGTCCGTTCTTTTCATCTGTCGCCGATATTTTTGGCTCACTCCGCCGCTTCGGTCAGGACGCCGTTTTCGACCAAGCTGTCCAAAATATATTCCAACTGTTCTTTCGCAGCCGACATGGTTTCCTTGCCGTAGACATCCACTGTCTGCAATCCGTTGCTCGTCGTGGTGGAAACTTTGAATGTCTTCAGATCGGCAGCGACGACAATTTTCACTTTGATGCCTCGCTTATGCAGCACGCTGCTGTCCAAATCGCGGACCAGCTGGAAATTACCGTTTTTGGTTTCTTCAAAGCCATTGTCGCGTAAAGTGTAGCGCTTCACCTGTTCATTCAATTGAAAGGTTTTGCCGGACCCCTTTAAAGATACATTTTTTTCGAATGCCATATGCAGTCCTCCAAGATAACGTTTTCTCTATCATAACATACTTTTTTTCTTTGTTCAGCCGTTCTTGTATTGCTTATTGTGGATGCTTTGCAGCAATGCGATCAAGGTGTCCACTTCGTCGGTTGTGTTAGCCGGTCCGAACGAAATGCGCAAGGACTCCGTTGCGCGCGGATTCCCCTTACCGTACATCGCTGCCAATACGTGACTCGGTTCAAGGCTGCCGGCTGTACAGGCGGATCCGGCCGCCAGCATGATTCCTTTGAGATCGCACTGGATCAGCATTTTGTCAGAACGCATGCCGGGCAGCCAGATGTTCAAGATGTGCGGAACCCCTTCCGGGTAGACACCGTTGCATTCGAATGGGACACCACTCTTTTCAAGTCCGTTCAGGAAATAAGCGCCCAATTCACGCTTTTTGCGGTTGCTCTCTTTGCGTTCCGCTTCCATCAGTGCGACGGCTTTGGCAAATCCCCTGATGTAAGGCGTGTTTTCCGTGCCGCCGCGGTGGTCGTTCTCTTGGCTGCCGCCATGGATGAAATTAGGCAGATGCAGGCTATTTTTGCGGTATAGAAATCCGATTCCTTTGGGACCATTGATCTTATGTGCGGAAACGGACAACAGATCGATATGCTGCTGCAGGACATCAATCTGCTCGCTGCCGTACGCTTGGACGGCATCGGTATGGAAAAGGATGTTCTTCCCAGCCAATAGCGCACCGATTTCGGCAATCGGATTGATGCTGCCCACCTCGTTGTTGGCGTACATCAATGAGACAAGGATCGTATCCTCCCGGATCGCATCAACCACAGACTGTACGGTTACTTTGCCGGTTTCATCCACCGGCAGATAGGTCACCTCAAATCCTAGCGTTTCCAGATAATGCATCGGATGCAGGACTGCGTGGTGTTCCGCCGCAGAAGTGATCAGGTGTTTGCCTTTTCCCTTCAGAGCCAATGCAGTCGGTATGATTGCGGTATTGTTGGATTCGGAGCCGCAGCTTGTGATGATGATATCAGCCGGATCCGCTTTGATTGACGCCGCAAAAATTCTGCGGGCTTGGTCGATATGCTGTCTTGTTTGTCGCCCCAACGCATAAGTGCTGGAAGGATTCCCGTAATCTTCGATAAGCGAATCCTGAATGACCGCGACAACTTCTGGTCTCACTGGTGTGGTAGCGGCATGGTCGAAATAAATCAATTTGTTACCTTCTTTCTTTCACTTGTCTTTCTACTGTTCAAAATAACTGTTCAGCCATCGGTACAGGCGCAGTTCGATATTGTTGTCCAATTCCTTATTGGAGTCTTCAGCCTCTGCTGGACCATGTCCCAATATTTTCTTCGTTGCCTCAAGATCGATAAGACAGAAAAACGCATAGGCCGCCCTTATCCTGTTGTTTGCATTCCAGTACCTTTTCAACAAAGGCTGGGTTTGTATTTGGACGTATTTTTCTTCTGCGGTTCCGATCCGTCCGAACAACGCATCGCAAAACAACGATTCCATCAGATAAATCGGCCAATAGACCGATTCTTTGACCGGACGGTTGGCTGAAAATGTCAACAGCAAGTTATCGGCTTCTTCAAAATCCAATTCCCCCAAAGCGCGGACATAAGCGACCATGTAGAAGTAATCCACCAGGAAGCTTTTTTGATACTGCGTATCCCTTAAACATGCGAAATAGGCATCCGGCAAATCCGCAAAAGGGACTTTTTCTTCGATCAGCTGCGCCATTTCCAATTGCCGGAACAGGAGCTTGCGCGCCTGCAAAGATCGGCTTGCTTCCCTCAGCACGGCTCCATCGTTCTGCCCTTTCGGCAGCAGATTCGCTAAAGCCATCCAGACAGGCACAAAGCTGAACAAAACGAACAGGGAGCCGACCTTCAGCTCCATCAGATAAGCCGAGCTGTAGAGGGCCGCCCCCGTCAAAGCATTCGCCAAAATCCCACCCAGAAGATAACCGCGGTACGGTAATTCCGCATAGTCCCCTTTCGGCGGCGCCATCAAGCATTGGCCCGCCAACAAAGGCGAGGTAGTTTGAATATGATGCAGTCTATGATCCGCTTGGCTGTACTTAAAATGTCTGACTTGAAAACTCACCAACCGGTAACCGCTCAACTTTCCGAACAGAAAATGTCCCCCTTCATGGAGGAGGAGGTGCACATAGACGGATAGGAACAAACCTGCCGACAGTATCGGGATAAGGAGGGGATCAAATGACAACAGATTCCCCCAATTGTTGAATCCCTTCGCAATCAGATATCCGTACGCCATAATGACGGAAACTGAAATGTAGAAGGCAATTCTCAGAAATGACTTTTTCATACAGTTCCCCCTACTCTTCCTCCAGGTGCATTTCCGGGAACAATAATCGCAGGATTTCCATCGTCAAACGGCGACTTTTCCCTTTGTACGGATAAATATGGATCAGCATGGCCGGGTTGAAGTTCGCCTCGATCACCCCATAATTTGGCTCCGCTTGCGTGGCCGGAACCGAATGATCCGGGATGATGATATCCACTCCACAGACCGCAACACCCAGTGCGGCTGCCATCTGCACGGCCAGTTTTTTATAGCTGTCGTTCATCTGATCCGTGACATCAATCGAATCCCCACCGGTACTGATGTTCGAATTGTCCCTCAACCGGACAGTCACTCCTGCGGGCGGAATGCTGTCGAAAGTATACCCTTGGCCTTGGATCGTCAACTTCTCGAGTTCCCCGGTCCCGATCAATGCTAACGGTGTACGATGATTTTTGCCGCGCAAGCTGTCTTTGTTCTTTTCCTCGACCAATTGGCGGATTGTTTGGCTGCCGTCGCCCACCACATTGGCGGGTACGCGCAGCAATACAGCCTTCGTTTCGTTTCCGATGACAAAGAAACGGTACTCGGTGCCGGACAAGTAATCTTCCACGAGCACATCTTCGTCTTCTTCAAATGCCATATGGATGGCTTTTTCATAACCCTCAAAGGATGCGCCGTCCTTGAAAATGGAAATCCCTAACCCGTAGTTCGTGGTCTTTGGTTTGACGACGATGCCTTTCCCGGCAAAGATGGAATAATCACGGAGAGCTGCTGCCGCAGAATGATACTCGCCGCTGTCCGGCACCACGAATCCGTTCTCCGCCAATATTTTTTTGGTGACGACTTTGTTTTCCATAATGAGCGGACCGATATAGCTGTCCTTTGCCGTCATATTGCCATTCTTCACGTATTCGCGATGGTCCTTGTAAGTCAGCGAGATGAATTGGTCATAACGGTCAAGCATGTTGATTTTCAAACCTTTTTGGATGGCATCGAACATCAGGATTTGCGTGGAGAGTTCCATGTCCTCAAATCCCCTCAAAGCATATGGACGTTTCCAGGCAGCCTCTTTGTACTTCTTGGCCAAGGAAGCGGCCCAAGCCGTTTTGTCCTCTCCCGCTTCCAATGCCTTGACCATCTGGCCCGCCACTGTTTTCTCCGGATTTTGGAATGCTTCGATTTTTTCTTTGACGATTGCGCTGATTTTCTCTTCTGCATCGATCGCTTCCAGCATCTGCAGCATACCTTCCAGGACGGATAGTCCTTCCGCTTGGAATGCGGATGGCTGCAAAGGATTCTCCAAAGCAGTGCTGTAATTCATTTCTTTACCGAGCTGCATCTCTGCCTCACTGGCATCCTGATCGATCCACAATAAATAGAGCAAGAAATAATGGATGAAGTACATATCCTCTTTATGCATGCCAAACTCAGCAAATGGGTTCAGATCGAACAGCCTGAATTCGAGATAGGCGATTCCGTTCGTCAGCAAATCACGCGCTTTGTTGGCCCCCCTGAAACGGACAGTGGAATAAAATTCTTTTTCGGCAATAAGCTTACCGGTTGTCACCATTTTTTCGATATCCTGCACATAGGCATCAATCGATTCAAAAGAAACATGCACGTCCGCTTTATTGACATATCCGTACTTGCTGCTGCGGATACTTCTTGTATACTGATCCAACGGCAGATCATGCTGTGATTCTTTTTCAAAGTACGAACGGTCAGCTGATATCGATCCGCCCAGAAGGTAGGTCATGATCCATTGGTAACGAATAAAATTATGAGCCATCTTCAAGTATACATCCGATTGGAACTCCCTAAGCGTCCTGACGGAACCGGAAAGCTGATGAAGCTCTTTGATAAGTACAGGATTCAATTCGAAATTGAAATGAATGCCACTGACCATCTGCTTCTTGTTTCCGTACACTGATACTAGATATTCCCGATAAGCGATATCACTCTCATTGTCCAATTTGGCTACCTTAATTTCTTCACTTGCCGGCATAGCAGGTGGTATACTGCAAGGCAACAGGTATTCACCTTCGGGTAAAGACCGCAGAACAACGTCATGGATAGCCATCAGCCATTCATGCATTTCTTCGATCGATTGCATCGGTGGAGTGATCAATTCCGGTTGACTCTCCGCGAAATCAGTCTGTATGTACGGATGGAAACTGCGATTCCCGAATATTGTCGGATGATTAGTTTTGGCGATTGTGCCTTCGTCCGTTATCCTTTGGCTTTCTTTTTCGATTCCAAAAGAGGCTTTCGAAAATAATGCCGATAATTTGTGTGTTAGAATAATCTCTTTGAAATCCGTCATTATGTACGCTCACTTTCTGCTTCCAATTTTCAATGTATTCATTATAGCTTTTCTGCTTGTAAATAGTAAAGATGTTGCCTGTCTTTCTTTTCAATCAATTTTCAGAATTCTTCAAAAAACAATCGGGCGAATGTTTGTTCTTTTTTATCAGATGGCATATAATGGGTAGAGAAAAAGGAGCGGAGAATCATGAAACAACCTTTAGCATACCGTATGCGTCCCGTCCACATTGACGAAGTCATCGGTCAAAGTCATCTGGTCGGCGAAAATAAAATCATCCGTCGCATGGTCGATGCGAAGATGCTTTCTTCCATGATATTGTATGGCCCACCGGGAATCGGTAAAACCAGCATTGCGAGCGCCATCGCCGGATCGACCCATTCGGCTTTCCGTCAGTTGAACGCCGCAACCGACACAAAAAAAGACTTGCAGATCGTCGTGGAAGAAGCCAAATTTTCCGGCCAGGTCATCCTCTTGTTGGATGAGGTGCATCGGTTGGATAAACCCAAGCAGGATTTTCTCTTGCCGCACCTTGAAAGCGGCCAGGTCATTCTGATCGGCGCCACCACCGAAAACCCATATATCAGCATCAGTCCTGCTATCCGGAGCCGGACCCAAATTTTTGAATTGAAGCCCCTTACTACTCAAGACGTCATACAGGCACTGGAACGTGCCATTGCGGATGAAAAGCGCGGATTGGGAAAAGAAAAGATCCTGATCGAGGAAGACGCCTTGCTCCATTTCGCCAGGAGTACGATGGGAGACGTCCGCGGTTCGCTGAATGCTTTGGAGTTGGCTGCCTTATCCACTAAACCTGATGCGGACGGAACGATCCATATCACCTTGGACATCGCTGAGGAGTGCATCCAAAAGAAAGCCCTGGTTCACGATAAGAATGGCGATGCTCATTATGATGTCATCTCGGCATTCCAAAAATCGATCCGTGGCAGTGATGTCGATGCAGCCATGCATTATCTTGCCAGGCTGTTGGAAGCCGGCGAATTGCTGATCGCCTGCAGACGACTGATGGTCTGCGCCTACGAAGATATCGGCCTAGGCAATCCTCAAGCTGTGGCTCGGACCGTTTTGGCCGTTCAGGCTGCAGAAAAGTTAGGTTTGCCGGAAGCTCGGATTCCCCTGGCAAATGCTGTCGTTGATCTGGCCCTTTCCCCGAAATCCAATTCGGCTTATCTTGCCTTGGATAGCGCACTGGCGGATGTGCGCGCCGGAAAGTCCGGCGACATACCGGATAGCTTGCGTGATGCCCATTATAGCGGGGCAAATAAGTTAGGCCGCGGCATCGGTTATCAATATCCGCACGATTTCCCGGACCACTGGGTCAAACAACAGTATTTACCAGACTCGCTGAAGAGTAGACGCTACTACGAGCCGGCTGCAACGGGCAAATACGAGCAAGCCTTGGCCAACCAATTGCAGCACCGCTTCAACAAAGATTCTTGATGATTTGTTGGTAGCGTTTAACCCATTGTCGCCATTATGTTTCCGGACTCAGTTCCATGTGTTTTGCTTGCCAACAATTGATTAGTATGCTACTATACGTATATAGATTTCTGAGGTGTTCGACATATTCTCAATGTGTTGACCGAACAATTTATTACTACCTTGGGATCCTGTTTATTTCGGTGGATAACACGCCTTATCATTTGGTAGTTAGAGACTGGATATTGGAGCCCACCTGCTTATATGCGGGTTCAAAACTAGTAGAATATACTCACCGGCACCATCGGATTTCTAATAAAGTTTTATACTTTTGGAGCTGCTCATTGAGCAGCTTTTTTTGCAGATTTAAAAGCACGTAAAAGTACTACTTGAGCTCTTATCCCACAATTCCTTTAAGGAGGATGCATATTGTTAGAATTGTTGATTGCCCTTTTTTCATTACTGCTGGTTTCGACCGGCCTTTTCATGACGTTGAAAGGCCCCACTGTTTTCGTATTGGCTCCGGACCGGATCACGGAACAACAACGCCAGCAGATCTGGCTCTTTTTCCGTAATGGCGGAGCTCTGTACATGTTGATCGGATTTCTCTGCCTCCTGACGATTTTTTTCAGGAGTACCCTGCTTTATGTATTTGCCGTGCTGATCTCCTCAGGGTATACAGCACTCTTCAGCATCCGCTTGGCCGGCATGATGAAAGATCAAAGCCACTGATCAATAAATTACCGAAAAAAATCGCATGCGCTTTCATTTTTAAGGAAAGTGAAGTAAAATAAACTTGTAAGCGATACTAGTTTAGAGGAGTGGTTAATATGTTTCAAGAGTATAAGAAGATTTTGATACCGGTTGACGGATCCAGAGAATCAGAATTATCTTTCCGTAAGGCAGTGGAAGTAGCCAAACGGAATAAAGCAGCCATCATCATCACTCATATTATCGACACAAGAGCCATACAGACCCCTACAGGTTTCGAGGGTAGCTTTACAGATGAGATTGTCCGTCAATCCAAAACGTTGATGGAAGAATACAAAATCTATGCTACGAATGAAGGCATTACAGATGTTCAAACAGTCATCGAATATGGTTCTCCAAAAGCGATCATCGCAAAAGATTTGCCTGCCGAACACGGTGTGGATCTAATTATGATTGGAGCGACTGGTCTTAATGCCATCGAGAGACTTTTCATAGGCTCAGTATCCGAGTATGTCATCCGCAACGCACCTTGCGATGTGTTGGTAGTCCGGACTGACCTCGAGAACAAACCCAAAACTAAGAAAAGCTGAACGGGTTCGTTCAGCCCTGAGTAAGGAAACATTGTGACCTAATCGGTCAAGTACTCTGATGTCACAGTGCGACATCAGAGGGCCTCACTGCGAGACCAGTTGGATGGCCTGATGACAGGAATAAGCG
>NZ_FOQC01000074.1 GCF_900113645.1 Trichococcus flocculiformis | reverse complement strand
GCGTCTGATTTAGTGATCATTGATGATTTGATGTATATGGCAATGGATCAAAGGGAAGCTACCCTATTTTTTCATTTGATTAATCATCTATATGAACGGAGTTCAATCATCTTGACCTCCAATAAGAGCCCCGACCAATGGGGAGAATTATTGGGCGATGAGGGCGTCGCAATGGCTATCTTAGACCGTATTCTGCATCGAGCGGAGGTCGTTCACATGAATGAAGCCAGCTACCGTATGAAGCATCGCCAGAGCATGTTTGTGAGCGAAAGTGTTCAAAATTAATTGGCGTTAACTGTTCAATTCTACTTGACGCTGACAAAAATAAACCAATCAGTTTTAATGGAGCTTTGCGACAAGTTTCTCAATCAGAATGGGTGAGTTTCCCAATTATTGATCTGAGGTAAATGCTACAGTATATGACTATGGTTTGAAATTTCCTATCGCGTGGTACCAAATATTTAGAAAAGTGAAATTCTCTTGAGCGAGATTTTCACTTTTTTATATTCCCTGTTAATCTACATGTTTCCCCACCCTCTTATGGTAAAATAACCATATTGACTTACACGAACAGGAGGCGATCCGATGGGGTTGCAGTTTATATTAGGCAAGGAATCAGCGGACAAGAAACAGGCGATATATGAGCGGATTTCGCGGATTATGACGGAGGAGCCGGATGCTGAGGTATTCGTGCTGGTTCCGGAGCACGCGAAGTTCGAGGCGGAGATGTCGATATTGGAAAAGCTTTGGCAATTCGAGGCTTTCCGCGATCAGGATATGATGGGTTCGATGAATCTGCAGACGTTCAGCTTCAGCCGGTTGGCGTGGTATCTGCTGAAGAAGTCGCCGATTTTCCAACAGCAGCAATTGTCGGAAGCCGGCCTCAGCATGCTGGTACGGAAGATTCTGATGGAGAAGGAACAGGAACTGATCCTTTTCCGCCGGGAAGCGAACAAAGAAGGCTTCATCAAGCAACTGACGGATCTGTTTCTGGAGCTGCGCAGCGGCCGCATCGAGGAGGAAGATCTGCAGGGGATTTTGGCGAACCATGCTGAATCCGGCAATGAGGCCGACTTCCAGCTGAAGCTGACCGAACTGAAGGATCTTTACCAGGCCTTCAATGAAGCGCTACTGGATAAGTACCTCGAAAAGGAAGTCATCCTTGAGGCGTTGGCAGGGGTCATCGAAACGCTGGACATGCAGAACACCTATGTTTTCATCGACGGTTTTTACCGTTTCACGGCCCGCGAGCTGCAGATTGTTACGACGCTGCTGCGCTCCGCGAAACAAGTAACGATCACGTTGGCGCTGGACAAAGCCTATGTCAGCGAACCGCCGGCTATGCATCAGTTGTTCTATACCGCAGGATCGACCTACCACACGCTCTATCATTTGGCGCGCAGTCTGCGCGTACAGATCATGAAGGACCACTGGGTTGCGAAGGATACGGACGGCTACAAGGATGCTTTGTTGACCCTGGAGAATTATTGGGTCGCATCCACCGATGCGACTGCCAACAAAGTCCAAGGTTCTTTTGAGCTGACTGCAGCTCAGAAAGAAGATATCCGCGTCTGGGGCTGCGAAACGAAACAGGCGGAAGTTTTTCATGTCGCCAATGAAATCAAAAAACTGGTCGCCGAGGACGGCTACCGTTACAAGGATATCCTGATTTTGGCGCGGACGGTCGAGGAATACGAAACGATTGTCAAGCCAATCTTCGACAAGGACGGTATGGATGTTTTTTATGATAAAGCGGACGCAATGAAGCATCATCCGTTCATGGATTTCATCGACGCACTATTCCGCATCCGTCGCCATCATTGGCGCTATCCGGATATCATGCGCTTATTGCGCACGGAACTGTTGACGCCGGCCAACCCTGACAATCCGCAGGAGCTTGAGGAAACGGCGGCAGCCGTGCTGCGCTTCCGCGAACAGGTCGATGTGATCGAGAACGTCCTGCTGGCATACGGCTATGAAGGCAACAGCTGGCTTTCGAAAGACGACTGGTATTTTGCGACATTTCGGGACGAGAACGGCAACAACAACCAAAGCCCCGAGGACAGACGGATGCAGGACACCTCCAACGAGGTCCGCAATTATCTGAGGGATCTGCTGCTGCCGTTCTTCCAGAAGATGGCGAAGGCCAAAACCGGCCGGGAAGCCGCGAGGAACCTGTACAATTTCCTGATCGCCGCCAAAGTCGACAAACAGATGCTGTTCTGGCGCGATGAATCATTGGCTCAGGGGGACCTGATCCAGGCGCGGCAGCAGGAACAGATCTGGAAAGTTTTCCTGAATCTGCTGGACGAATACGTCGAAATTCTGGGGGACAGCCCTTTCCAGGCGGCAGCTTTCCATGAAATCCTTTTGACCGGTTTCCAGAACGCAACCTTCAGTCTGGTGCCGCCGAGCATCGATCAGGTCGTCTTCTCGAGCATCGAGGGGGCGCGTTTCGAGCCGGCAAAGGTGGTCTTCCTGATGGGGATGACCCAGGACCATCTGCCTGCGCAGAAAGAGAACAAATCATTGTTGACGGAAGAGGACCGCGAGCGGCTCAGTGGCTCGTTGAATAATAATGAAGAGAAATACCTGCACCCGACGACTGCTGAATCGATGGCTGCCGAACCGTATGTGGCCTACCAGGCTTTCCTTTCGGGGACGGAAAAGCTCATCTTCAGCTATCCGATGAGTGCGGACGACAGCAAGAAATCGCCGAGGCTTTCGCCTTATGTGTCGCGCGTAGCCAATGCGCTGCAGATCCCTGTCGAAATCAAACACCAGGACATCACCGATGCGGAGGATACGACGGCCTTCCTTGGCAGCAAACAACAGAACATCAGCCAGCTGGTCCATCTCTTGCGCCATCAGCGCGCGACGAATGAGCCGGTCCCGACGCTGTGGAAATACATCTTGGCGTACATCTCCAAGGATCCACAAGCCAAACGGATCATGCAGCAGGTCTTCGCCAGCCTCTGGCACAAGAATATCCCGAGCAAACTGACGGCGCCGGTTGCCGAACAGCTCTACGGGAAAGACCTGTATCTGTCAGTCTCGCAGCTCGAGCGCTATTTCGAAGATCCGTACAGTCACTTCCTGCAATACGGACTGAAGCTCAAGGAACGGGCGAAATACGAGCTGTCCGCAGCCGGCACGGGCGAATTTTTCCATGAAGCCTTGGAACAGATCGTCAACCAGCTGAAGAGCAGGCTAATCGACACCGCTGATCTGAGCGAGGAGACGGTCAAGCAGATTGCCGATGCTGTGCTGCAGAATATCTATGGGAATGACAAGTACAAAATCCTGTCGACTTCGAACCGGATGGCCTTCATCCGCGACCAACTGGGCGAAACGATCCAGAAAATGGCTTGGGTCCTCAACCAGCACAGCCGTCGGACGGCGCTGAAGAACATCCGCACCGAAGCGGTCTTTGGGCAATTGGGTGGCGAACAGATGCTGGACGGATTGGACATGCCGCTGAACAACGGCGGCACCCTGCATATCCGCGGGAAGATCGACCGGATCGATCTGGTCAATGCCGGGGAAGAGAATTACCTGACCATCCTCGACTACAAATCGAGCGCGCACAGTTTCAATTTCTCCGACGCCTACTATGGCTTGGCGATGCAGATGATCACCTATCTGGATGTGGCTTTGCTGAACGCCGACAAGTTGCTGGCCGGGAAGACATTGCCTGCGGGAGCTTTCTATCTGCACGTCAAGAACCCGTTCATCAAGCAGAACAGCTTCATGACGCTCGAGGATTACCAGAAGACGATCATCACCGATTACAAGCTGAAAGGGCTGTTGTTGAACGACACAGCTGTTTTGGATCTGATCGATCCGGCTGTCGAAAGCGGTCAGGCTTCGGAAATCTTCCCATTCAAAAAACTGAAGGCCGGCAATCTAGGCAAAAATGACGATTTGATCACACTGGATGATTTCAACCACCTGATCGCCAAGAACCGGGCCAACATGGTGGAGGCCGGCGAGAAAATCCTCTCCGGCGACCTGAAACTCGACCCGATCAAGGAACGGCCATACACGCCGACCGTCAGCGGGCCTTACCGCGCCATCTCGCAGTTCGACAACACCTTGCCGGAGAACCGTTACCGCAAATACATCAAATTGACGAAGGAAGATGTCCTTTCGAAGATCAAGCAAGAACTCGACGAGAACAATCAAGAATCCAACGAGGAAGGGGAGGAGCAATGATGACGGGCATACCGGCACGCACACCCAATGAAAAATTCACGGAAACGCAATGGCAATCGATATACCAGACCGGGGACAACATCCTCGTCTCCGCCTCGGCAGGCTCCGGCAAAACGACCGTACTGATTCAGCGGATCATCGAAAAAGTGAAGGGCGGAACGAACGTCGATGAACTGCTGGTCGTCACCTTCACCGAATCGGCAGCCAAGGAAATGAAGGAGCGGATGACGGGCGCCATCCAGACCGCCATCAACGAAGCCCAGTCGCAGGAACAATACCTGCACCTGATCAAGCAGCTCTCGCTGATGCCGCAGGCGAACATCTCGACAATCCACGCCTTCTGCCTGAAGGTCATCCAGCGCTATTTCTACCTGATCGATCTTGATCCGGTCTTCCGCTTGTTGGCGGACACGATCGAAGTCGAGCTGCTGAAGGAGGATGTCTGGGAAGAGGTAAAGGAGGAACTCTACGGGGAGCCGGATACGCACTTCAAGAATCTGGCCAAGGCCTACTCGAAGGACCGCAGCGACGACGATCTGATGAAGCTGATCTTCTCGCTCTACGATTTTTCGCGTGCAAATCCGATTCCTTACCGATGGCTGGATTCCTTGCCGTCTTTGTACAACACTGAAGACGGGTTGACGAACACTGTCCTCTACCAGGAATTGCTGAAGCCGCAGCTGCTGAGCCTGATCGAAGGCATCCGCTACGACATCGAACAAGCGCGGCATCTGGCCGGGCAAGATGTGGAGACGGCTGCCCAGCGTGAAATTTTTGAAACGGAACAGGGCTATGCCGATCGCCTGTTGGAAGCTGTCCAGCAGGATGACTACGAATTGGCCTACACGATTGCGAACGAACAAGTACAGTTTGCGCGTTGGCCGAGTGCTAAGAAGGCCGATGCGGATGAAGTGAAGGATCAAAAAGCACTGCTGAAAAACCTGCGCGACAAATACAAGAAGGATTTCGCCGCATTGAGCGCGCAGTACCTCAACCGGCCGCTTGCGGAACAGGAAGAAGTGCTGAAGGGCATCCACCCGTATGCCGAAGAGATGGCCCGGGTGACGAAACGGTTTTCCGAAGCCTATTGGGAACGAAAATTGGACGACAATGTGCTCGATTTCAACGATCTGGAGCATCTGACGCTGCAGATTCTGGCGCCGATCGCCGAGGACGGGGAGCGCAAGATGAGCGATGCGAGCGCCTATTACCGCAACAAATTCGAAGAAGTGCTGATTGACGAATACCAGGACGTGAACCAGCTGCAGGAGAGCATCCTCTATTGGGTGACACGGCACCAACCGGAAACCGAGAACTTGTTCATGGTTGGGGATGTCAAACAGTCCATCTACGCCTTCCGCTTGGCCGACCCGAGCCTGTTCCTGCGCAAATATGCGGCCTTTGCCGACAAAAACGGCGGGGAACGGATCATTCTGGCGGAAAACTTCCGGTCGCGCGCAGAAGTCATCCATTTCACGAATTTCATCTTTGAGCAATTGATGGACGAAAAAGTCGGCCAGATGGATTACGACGAAGCCGCGAAGCTCCAAGCCGGCAACAAATCCTTCCCGGAGAGCGAGCGCAACCAGACGGAGCTGCTGATCTACCTGTCGGAGGACGCCGACAGCGGCGAGGAAGCCCTCGCGCCGGAGAACGATCTCGAAGCCGACCTGACGATCGACGACAAAACGGCCGGGGAAGTCACGATGGTGGCACAGAAAATCAAGGCACTGATCGATGAGAAGTTCCTGATCTACGACAAGAAGAGCAAGGAGGAACGGCCGCTTTCCTACCGGGACATCGTGCTGTTGACGCCGACGAAGAAGAACAACCTTGTCATCCTGGAGATCTTCAAGGATTTCCAGATACCGGTCATCCTGAACGACACGGAAAGCTATTTCCAGCGCACTGAGGTTTCGATCATCCTCTCTTTGCTGAAGGTGATCGACAATCCGCGCCAAGATATCCCGCTAGCGGCAGTCCTGCGTTCGCCGATCGTCGGTTTGGACGAGAAGCAGTTGGCGCTGATCCGCATCCAGCAGAAGAACAGCGATTTCTACGAAGCTGTGCAGCATTTCATCAAAATATGCGAAGCTTCCGGAATCGAGCAGACTGCGGAAATAAAGGATGCGTACAGCAAACTGGCACTGTTCATGGGACGCTTGCACGAATGGCGCAACACGGCCAGACGGAGCAGCCTTGTCACTTTGATCTGGACCATCTACAACGATACCCACTTCCTCGACTACGTCGGCGGAATGGTCGCCGGCAAACAGCGGACGGCCAACCTGCACGCACTCTATGAGCGGGCCAAAAAATACGAGGAAACGAACTACAAAGGGCTGTTCCAATTCATCCGCTTCATCGAGAAGATCCAGCAGCGCGACAAAGATTTGGCGGAGCCGACTTCTTTCGGCGACGATGAGGATGCCGTAAGGGTCATGACCATCCACGCCAGCAAAGGCCTGGAGTTCCCGGTCGTCTTCCTGATGGATCTGTCGAAGCGGTTCAACCTGAGCGATACGCAAAGCAAATACATCTTCTCGGAAACGTTTGGACTAGGAACCGATTATTTCGACGTCCAGCAACGGGTTCAGTATCCGTCCCTGGCGCGCCAAGCGTTGGCGATCGAAAAGAAAAAGAAACTGCTGGCGGAAGAGATGCGCAAGCTCTATGTGGCTTTGACCCGGGCCGAGCAGAAGCTGTTCCTGGTCGGTTCCTACAAATCCGAGGAGAAGCTCTGGGCCGATTGGCAAGTGGCCGATGGAACAAGCGGGAAACTGCTGCCGGATTACCTGCGGCTGCAAGCCAGCTCGATGATGAAATGGCTCGGCATGTGCCTGTACCGGCACGAGGACGCCGAGAACGACCATTTCCACAAGGAATACCGGGGCGAACTGACGCACTATCCGGCACACTTCAGCATCCAGACTTTCCGCGAGGAAGACCTGTTGTCCTACATTCCGGTCGCCATGGAGGAAATCAACGAATCGCAGTGGAAAGACGAAATCGAGCAGATGGCATCCGCCAACGTCGAAACGCATGAGCATTCCTTGGCTGAAGAGATGAAGCTGGCCGTTGCCCTGATGGAGGCGCAGTATCCCCACGAAGCGGCAACGACGACCACCAGCTACCAGTCCGTTTCCGAAATCAAGCGACTGTTCGAAGATCCTGACGAAAGCCATATGCTGAAGTTGGATCTTTCCGACACCAAACGGGTCTCCCGCTATGTGGAGCCAGAGTTCCCGCGTCCGCGCTTCATGCAGGAGACGGTGATGCCGAACAGCGCCGAAATCGGTACCGCGACGCATTTCGTGATGCAGTCCGTGGATCTGGAAAAGGAAATCACCGCAGCCTATGTGGCGCAACTGTTGCTTGAATTGGTAGGGGATGGGCTGCTGGAGCAAGCCGTCGCGGAGAAGCTCGATGCGGAACAGATTGCCAAGTTCTTCGAAACCGAGTTGGGACAGGAAATCCAAGCGAACGCGGACAGGGTGAGACGGGAAATGCCGTTCTCATTGCTGATTCCGGCCAGTAGGATCTTCACCGAGATACCGGAAGACTCACCGGACAATCTGCTGATCCACGGTATCATCGACGGCTTCATCGAGTACGACGATCACATCGTCCTCTACGACTTCAAGACCGACTTCGTGGGCGACCGCGCGCCGGTGTTGCCCGAGAACATCGTCGACAAGTACCGCGGCCAGATGAACCTTTACAAAAAGGGACTCGAAACCATCCGACAGAAACCCGTCAGCGCGGCATACATTGCGCTACTGTCGAACCATACCAATGTGGTTGTCTGATTACGGCGGTATATTATTGAACGACAAACAGAAGGTGCAGCATCCTTGGTTTTCGCCAAGGCTGCTGCACCTTTTTCCCGACTTTTACAGTTTAATCAATCAAAAAGTGCTAGAAACGTTAATTTTATAATGTTTCTAGCACTTTTCACTTGTTTTTGTATTGTATATATGTATGTATATATGTTATAATAGCTGTAAAGGTGGTGTCGGAAATGTATCTTCAAATTTTCAAAAATCGGGATCAGGAATACGTGCGCATCGCGGAATCTTACAGGGATCCCGAAACGAAGAAACCAAAGATTCGCGTGATACAAAATTTTGGAAACAAAGAAAAGTTACTAGCGGAGAACCCCAACGCTATCGAAGAACTTCAGAAAAAAGTGGACCAGA
>NZ_FOQC01000104.1 GCF_900113645.1 Trichococcus flocculiformis | reverse complement strand
AAGGGAAAAAATAACAACTCTGCCAAAAATCCAATACTGCAGATGAAATAGGGTTATTCATGTCAAAGTTTCGGGTAGTATGAATAATTCAGGATGATACATCCTTAATTAATATTTCAGTATCTTCCAAACCGAGATATCTTAATGATTTATACAATCTATTCTTAAATTCATTAAAGTTAAAAATAGTTATCAATGCCGGTTGGTCTTCTAATGGTAGCCTTTTAACTTCTTCCGGAAATAAATTATCCGAGAAGTCTCTGAAATATGAAGTTGGGATTTCCGTGGATATCCTATGTTGTTTGTGGCAAGATAAACGTACATACAATTGCAGCGCAAAAGTACATAACTCCGCAAGCAGCTTAGGGCAAAAGAAAAAGCCATTGCGGGCGTCCTGAAATTCCTCTAAAGTTATAGTTCCAACACTGTAACTGGAGGTAAGAAAGGGAATGCTCGCAATGACCGATATTAATACTATCAGAAATCTACGAAACAATCATGATAAATCTATTCAACACATAGCTGACGAATTGGAAATCAACTGGCGCACCGCAAAAAAGTACGCAGATGAAGATCTTCTGCCTGAGCCCAAGATTAGAAAGAAAACGGGCATGATGTATGTGGAACACTGGGGAGGCATCGTTGCTCTCTGGCTTTCTGAAGATTCTAAGCTCCCGAAGAAGAAGCGTAGGACCGTTGACTTTATGACTAAAGAATTGAAGAACCAGGGGTTTCCCGGTTCGTATCGCACGGTTTGTGATTTCGTTAGGGATTGGAAAGCCACTCACTACGTTGAAGCCAATGAAGATCAGGGCTTTGAGCGTTTGGAACATCCTCCGGCGGAAGCGCAGCTGGATTTTGGCACCATGGAGGTCTGCCATGAAGGAGCCTTTAAGGATATCAAAGCACTCGTGATGTCTTTTCCTTATAGTAACGGCGGATTTGCGGTGGCATTACCAGCGGAGAATCAAGAGTGTCTACTTGAAGGAATGAAGGAGCTATTCCGACAAGTTGGCGGCGTCCCACGAAAAATTCGCATTGATAATATGTCTACGGCAGTAACGCAAGTAAAGTCGAAGACGGAACCAGCAGTGTTAACGGATGGTTTCCTGCAGTTCGCTACGCATTATGGCTTTGAGACACAGGTGTGCAACCCTAGAAG
>NZ_FOQC01000013.1 GCF_900113645.1 Trichococcus flocculiformis | reverse complement strand
GCTAAATGGACAAAATTAATCTCTTTATCACAAGATTGGCTGATGGACCAAACCCCTTAACTTTTGGCACCTGAGCCCTCTAAAAAAAGAGAACCAATTAACTAAACAAACAGCGGAGCGTACTCTTGACAATCCGAATGGCCAATGGTTTAAAATTTTCTGAGCCAAGGGCTACTTTGTGCTGCTCCTTTTGTATACCGTCGCCCTTGACGGCAAAGGAAAAAACCATTGGCTCGGTTGTCAAGAGTGTTTGTTTCACCAAACTTTGAATAGCAGGACTTGGTTTTTCACATCACCTCGTTATTTGGGGCAGTTTCCATAGAATTTTTGGCACTACCATAACTAACGCTAGTATATGCCATTCATCCAAAAATGACAGTCGAAAAGCTTTAGTTGAAATAAATATGTCTATACACTTCCATCCAGCCTCGAATTCGTGAAACAATTCTGTCAAAATCTCTGATTGCCTCTTAACAGTAGGATATGGTACTTTACAGACAGAAGTATTATTGATTGGAGGCGAACCGCATCAACATCGAAAAAATCAAATACTACATTGACCTGGTGGACTGCCGCAGTTTCACGGAGACAGCCAAACGGAACTATGTGTCACAGACAACCATCAGCCAGACTATCGCTTCATTGGAAGAGACGTTCCAGATTCAGTTGATCAACCGCAAAAGAACGCCGATCGAGCCAACGGAAGCCGGCCAGCTTTTCTATGAAGAAGCGCTGGTAATCTGGAAGCAATACCAGAGTATGCAGCAGAAAATGCGCAATTTCCAGAGCAAACAGCGGGAAACCTTATCGATCGAATATTCAGCCATGACAGATATCCAGACGCTTCTTTCCGTCATCCCGGATTTCCGGAAAGAAAACCCGCTCGTCGAACTGAACCTGAACAAGGTGCTTTTGAAGAACATTTCCGACTATCTCGTGAAAGGTATCTATGATGTAGCCATCGCTTTCGACTCCGAATTCGAAGGCAAAAAAGACATCACGACGGTGCCTTTGTACGCCGGCAAATACCAAGCCGTTGTCAGTGCAAACCATACCTTATTTGATAAAGATACAGTTACCCTTGCTGAACTATATCAGCATCCCCTAGTCATGCTGGATCCTTCCGTCATCGGCGTGTCATACGATCTGATGCTGCAGCATGCACAAAAAGACGGCTACCAGCCACAGATCGCCAAAACAGTGGACGATGTCGAAACCGAATTGTTCGCGATTCGGACCGAAAACCTGATCGGCTTCTTTCCGGATAACTACAATCTGAATTTCCTTTCCGATGAAATCCGCATGATCCCGATTGAAGGCTCCTTCCATACATTCGTGATTGCCTTGGGATATTTATCCGTCAATGCAAAGCCAAGTATCCAAGCGCTGATCCGTTCCATTAGAGCGCATTATTCGATTTCCGGATAACCCATTCGCTTTTTGTATTGGAGTTTGATCTTTGTTTCACATATCATGAAGATAGTTAAAACAGACAGGAGACGATACAAATATGGGTAAATTATTATTGACAGGCGTGGACGGTAACCTTGGAAATCAATCAGCGGAATACCTTTTGGATTTAGTCGAAAAAGACCAACTGATTTTCTGCGCATACAGCGAGGCTGCTCTAAAGAAATATGCAGACCTAGGGATTGAAACACATGTCACAAATTTCAATCATAAGGGCGGCTTGGCTGAGGCCTTCGCCAATGCCGATAAAGTCGCGCTGATTTCGATGCCTTTCGTCGGCGCAAAACGTCAAAACGCACATAAAAACGTTGTCGATGCCGCCAAAGAAGTCGGCGTTCAGCAGATCATCTACACTTCATTGGTCAATGCGGCTGACGAATCCAACCCGAGCGTCGAAAAAATCGACCACATCTTCACAGAGGACTATATCAATGAAGTCGGCATGGATCATATTTTCCTGCGCAACTCACAATATGCCGAAGCCATGGTCACCAACTACTTCACCTTCGTAAAAATGGGCGGGGTTATGCAGAATAACCAAGGTGACGGCAAAATGGCCTACATTTCCCGTAAGGATTGCGCCAAAGCCGTTGCGCATGCATTGGCCACTGATAAATACCACGATGCAGTGTTGAACATCAACGGACCTGAATTGATGACCATCACCGACTTCGTGAATTACGGGAACGCAGCGACCGGCAACAACGTCACTTATCAAGCCATCTCCGATGAAGAAAACTACGCCATCTTTGACGCAATGGGCGTGCCAAGAACGACTGAAGGCCAATTCAAAAAAGAATCCGAAGCACCCTTCTCTTCTGAAGGCATGGTCACTTTCGGGGAAGCAATCCGCTTGGGCAAAATGGACAACTTCACGGATGACTTCAAACAGCTGACAGGTGAAGAAGCCATCACAGTGAAATACATGTTCGAAAATGCTGACGATTTCCAAGTCGGCGAACGCCATTCGGAAGATAAATAAATCCAACAAGCAAGAAGGGACTTTCTCAAAGTCAATTGAAATTGACTTTGAGAAAGTCCCTATTTGTGTGGTTTTTCAACATAAAAAGAGTACCCGCTCGGCGGTGATTCTTACCAGTAATAGTTTTAATAGAACTCAATTATAACATCATCGTAACCATTGGAGCTATAATGAGAAATCAACAATAACTCTGCTCTTTTGTCTGCCTCTTCTAAAAAGCCATTGTTAATTTTTTCTTCTTCAAGTTGTTTTTTATGAGCATTTATTTCGTCAATGATGGTCTGAGTGGGATAATCCGAAAATATATTTCCTTTGACATCTTCCACTTTCGTTTTTTCGGTCTCAACAACATTATCGAGTATATAGGATTTCGGCACTTTGACCAATAATCGTTTGGAAACTTCATCATACGATGGTTTAACCTTAGAAAAATCTGTTCCGGCCTTTAGATATCCAGAATATTCGATTAATTTGATTGCCTCTGCAAAATTAAAATCAGGAAATACGGGTACTGGTATAGTCCTATCTGTGCGGCTTATGATTACATTACTGTATTCATACTTTAGTGTTGCCAATTCTGACAGCTCCACTAGTTTCTCCTGCGTTAAAGCTGTTTCTGAGGATTTATTAGTTTGGATGCCGATTATTTCAGTTTTATTAAGTATCAAAAATCCGACTGTCAAAACAAACCATATAGAAAGTATTGGCACTATCATTTTCTTTAGTTTTTTCATGATGCAACTCTCCTCACAAATTAATTTTGAAACAGCCCTTCATTTATTATGCCATCTCAGAGAATAGATCTGGAAATAGTTGAATGTTTGATTCACATCTTAAACTTACCTGAATGGCTTTCTCACGATTTTAGAGATGGTCTTTCGGAATTCCCTCCATTGCTCAGGGTAACAGTTGCTTCCATGCTTTGTAATTGTATGGCCGTCCATCACTATTTCAACATGCCATTGTGTTCCATCGAGGACACCTGGGTCGATAAATTTGGCTTCCCAATTCAACAAATTTATTGTTTCCAGCTGTTCAAGGAATTTTTTTACAGTGGTTAAGCGAATGTTTCTATGAACTGTTTCTTCAAGTTCGCCTTCGCCGCCATGAGTCCAGCTGACCAAATTATTCTCCAAATCTACCTCTACTTGGTAAAAACCACCAAAATAGCCACCAACAGATGCTTCAATCTTTTTAATTTTTTCATATTGGCTCATAATTATTTCCTTTATTGTGCACGGAAGTAGAAAGCTGCCGAATAATTTTCATCATAGGAAATCAGGAAATTGTCTCCCATCGGAGCGTATTTCACGACTCGGCCTGAAACCTCTGCCCCTGGGAAAATATCGTTGTAGTTAAATTCGTTCCCATCCAGAGTCCCATAGGTATCTTGCGCTATCTCGCTGCCAGAAGAGGAAATAATGTCGAACGCCGGTGAGGTTGTATAAGGTGTGTCTTGATTTCCATCCAACAATTTCATCGTTACATCAAAAATGACCCATTCCATGCCTTCTGGTGGTGCTTCATTGAATTGGTTTTCAGCCATTAGGGTGTCCATGGCAGCCTGCCCTTTTGTGACGCCATTGATCTGAAGGGAAATGGTTCCTTCATAATTCTCCGTCCAATCCTCATTGGAATACTCAACCGGAATTTCAATGGCTTGACCTAAAGGCACTGGATTGCTTCTTTTTCCGGCTGCAGAGGACTCGATAGTAGAATCTTCTGTGCTGGTTTCATCGACTGGCTCGGTTTCCTCAAAAGCACCCTCCAGTTCGGTGCTGAGTGACATAAAGCCCGACATGACCACATCCATCATTTCATCAGTAATTTCCGTGATATACCACTCGTTGTCTTCTTTAACTAAATCGATTTTCAATGTTTCTTCTTTGAACGTTTCCGAAACAATCTCTGCCTGTTCCTTCATCGTATCAGCAAACATCTGATTCGTTTCCTCTTCGGTCATTTCCGTACCACTGAATGCCAAAGGTAACATTTTCATTAATGCGGAACTGATTGTTGCTTTAATCAATGGTGCACCATCAATATATTTCGCGTTCATAGTCACGACCGCTTTGTCACCGTCAATTTCACTTCCTGTTACTTCATAAGTCATTTTCTCAGCGTTGGTTTTGAAATATTCCAGTAGATATTCATTCGATTCATCGGTCAGCAGTTCTTCCGGATCCGTCACTTCTTCCTCATTCGTAGAAAGGACTGCAGCTGCCATAGCTTCGGTATCAAGTTGTTGCCCGGCCGTGAAAAACTCCTCTACCGTTGATTCAGGTTTTGCGCCACTACAGCCGGCTAATAAAGCTAGTGACAGCATCGATACTGCAATTGTTCTCCATTTTCTCATTCTCTTACTCCTCCAATTTTCGAATTGTGATCCTAAGCATCCTTCTATATAAACACCTACGGATTACCCAATTGATTAAGCAAATGTTTCTGTGCCTGTAGTATCGCCCATTGATTGAGTCCTGCATCTTATACACTGAATATCAATTACCGAGCATTCTGGAGTACGCCAATCAAGGAATATTTATTTTAATATAATTGTAACACTATACGAATGTTAAGCAACATTATTCAAATATACTTTTTCCGGAAGTCTGCAGTATTTTAAAGGAGCGTATCGATACCTCATTCCATGAATCTATGTTATAACTATATTTGGATGATTTTAGAAGAGGCTTCTAACAGTTAATAAAAATCTTCTCAAATGCATGCAAATCTTTTTTTTTGATCCCGTTTCCTCTATACTTTGCGTATAGAAAGGGATGACTCGAAATGATGCTGACTAAGAAGGTCCGTTTGATTATTACAGACGAAACTTCCAAACTCTGCCAAGCAGCTGGCGTTGCTCGCTGGGCCTACAACTACACAATCCGAATGCAGGAAATGAACCACCGCTTCGGCGGGACGTTCATCAGCGACAATGTCCTGCGCAAGCACATCACCAAGATGAAGAAGCGCAAAAAATACGCCTGGCTGAATGAGGTCTCCAACAATGTCGTCAAACAGGCGGTCAAGGATGCCTGCAAGGCCTATAAAGCCTTCTTCAATGGGCAAGCCCAGCATCCTCGCTTCAAGACCAAACGCCGCTCCACACCGAGTTTCTACAATGACTGCGTCAAGCTGAAAGTGAAAGGCAACCGCGTCTTGTTGGAAAAGATTGGTTGGATAAAAACCAATGAACCGTTGCCCGTGGCCTGCAAATACTACAACCCGCGCATCAAGTTCGACGGCAAATATTGGTATTTGACGGTCGGCGTCGAAGTGACTCCGACTATCGTCGAATTGGACAATAGGGTTGTCGGGGTGGATGTCGGCATCAAGGAGTTGGCTGTCACCTCCGATGGCGTTTTTTACAACAACATCAACAAAACAGCCGCCGTGAGGAAAGCGGAGAAACGCCTCAAGAGATTGCAGAGGTATGCAAGTAAAAAATACAAGAAAGGAATGCCTAAATCTAAACATCTCCTAAAACTAGAAGGTAAAATCCGAAAACAACACCGACGCTTGGCCAACATCCGAACCAATCATGTCCATCAAGCAACGGCGGAGATCGTGAAATCCAAACCCTCCCGCATTGTGATGGAAACGCTGAACATCCGCGGCATGATGAAGGACAAGCATATGGCAAAGGCGGTCGCAAATCAGAAACTCTCTTTCTTCAAGCAATGCCTGCTATACAAATGCGAACTGCATGGCATTGCCTTTGTGGAAGCGGACCAGTGGTTCCCGAGCTCCAAGTTGTGCAACAACTGCGGAACGCTCAAAAAGGACCTGAAACGCAGCGACAGGGTCTATCACTGTACCTGCGGCCACCATTGCGATAGAGATCTGAACGCAAGCTACAATCTGAGGGATTACCAAGCAGTCTAACGGTAACTCGGATATGTACGATTCGTTGCATCGGAATTTACGCCCTCGGAGTGCTGCAGCAAACGAAAGTAGTCCGTCAGGACCAAATCGGGCACGAAGAACAGGGAAGCAAACATAAACTAGATTTAGCTAGATTTATGGCAACGGTACCTATGCTTAAACGTTTTTTCAGCTATTATAAACCCTACAAGCATCTGTTTTTGCTTGATTTTTGTTGCGCTATTTTGGCGGCTGTCCTGGAACTTTCTTTCCCGGTCGTTGTCAACAGCGTCATTGATTCCATTTTGCCTTCCGGGCAGTGGAATTTGATTCTCTTGGTTTCGCTGGGGTTGTTGGTTTTGTACATCGTCAACACTGCGATGCAATATATCGTCGTTTATTTCGGTCACGTGCTCGGGGTCAACATCGAGACCGATATGCGCCGTGAACTTTATGGCCATATGCAGAAGCAGCCTTTCAGCTACTATGATGACCAACAGACCGGCAAATTGATGGCGCGGCTGACGACGGATCTGTTCGAAATCTCCGAAGTAGCGCATCACGGCCCTGAGGATATTTTCATCACCATCATCACCTTGTTGGGATCCTTCCTGTTGATGCTGCAGATTCATGTGCCGCTGGCGATCGCCACTTTCGTCATGATTCCTTTCATCACGATCGCGCTCGTATTTTTCAACAAGAAAATGACGAAGATCAATACCCGCATTTTTGAAGATCTGGGTGAATTCAGCGCAGGTATCGAAGCGTCGGTCAGCGGCATCCGTGTCGTGCAGGCTTTCGCGAACGAAGCCTATGAAGCGAAACGGTTCGAAGGGCTGAATCAAGCCTATCGCCGTTCCAAGATGGCCTTCTACAAAATGATGGGCATCAGTTCTTCCTATAACTATCTGCTGATCCGGTTGATCAACCTGTTTGCGTTGTTCTTCGGCGCCTACTATACGATCCAAGGCCAACTTTCCTACGGCGAGTTCGTCGGGTTCATCCTCTTGTCCAACATTTTTGTGCGGCCGATCGAAAAAGTGAACACGATGATCGAAAGCTATCCGAAAGGCATCGCCGGCTTCAGACGCTTCACCGAAGAGTTGGACCGCACGCCGGATATTCTGGACAAACCCGGTGCCATCGAAGTGAGCCATCTGAAAGGGGATATCATCTATAGCCAAGTGTCGTTCGGCTATGACGGTTCCAAAAAAGTATTGGACAGGATCAATCTGAAGATCCGCGCTGGCGAAACTGTCGCTTTCGTCGGTCCAAGCGGCGCGGGGAAAACGACCTTATGCAACCTCCTTCCCCGCTTTTACGAGGCCACGGAAGGGACCATCACTGTCGACGGCATCAACATCCAGGATTTGACGCTGCGTTCTTTGCGCAACCAAATCGGCGTCGTGCAGCAGGATGTCTTCCTCTTCCCGGGAACCGTCAGGGACAACATCGCCTACGGTAAATTGGGTGCGAGCGATGCCGAAATCGAACAAGCCGTCCGGATGGCCAATCTCGACAAGGTCATCGCAGAGATGCCGCTTGGATTCGATACGATGATCGGAGAGCGCGGGGTCAAATTATCCGGTGGGCAAAAGCAGCGGCTTTCGATTGCGCGCATGTTCCTGAAAAATCCGCCGATCCTGATTTTGGATGAGGCGACTTCCGCGTTGGATACCGAAACCGAACAAGTCATCCAGGAATCCTTGGATAACTTATCTAAAGGTCGGACGACATTGATCATCGCGCACCGTTTGACGACCATCAAGCATGCCGATCGGATCATCGTCGTCGATGAACAAGGGATTTCCGAACAGGGATCACACAAGGAATTGTTGGCTCAGGACGGAACCTACCGCCGCTTGTATGAAGCCCAGTTCCTGGGGATCGACCAGTAGTGAAACAGTCCCTTCTATTTGGGAATTGACCATTAATGCCCAGAAATAACCCGTCAAAACCCTTTTGACGGGGAAAACCAGTTCAAATCACAGTCTGAAAACCCGCCAAAACGACCTTGGCGGGGAAAAAATGTCCGCGGACCACGCGAGATCCCCCGCCAAACCCATTTTGGTGGGGGATTCCACAACCAAATTTGAGCCTCAGAGCATACAATCATATGTCCAAACCAAAAAACCAGAACCGCAACCCGTCGATTGGGTTGCAGTTCTGGTTTTATCAATGCTTCATTTCGGAAAGACCGCCAGCCTGTTCTTGGACATGGAAACTACCTGCACCGGCTTAGCATAAAAATCATTCAGGATATCCTCTTTCAGCAAGTCCACAGTTTTGCCGGTCTTATGGATGGAACCGTCCTTCAGCAGCATCAGTTTCTTGAAGCAAGGCAGGATTTCCTCGGTGTGGTGGCTGACATAGATCATCGTTGGCCCTTCAGGCTCATCGGCGATTCGCTGGATATCCTCCAGAAGTTTTTCTTTTGCGAATAGGTCCAGGCCATTGCAGGGCTCGTCCAAAATCAGTATTTCCGGTTCAGCCATCAAAGCGCGGGCGATCAGTATGATCTGCTGTTGCCCTTGGGACAGGATGCCGTAGCGAAACCCGATCAATTCTTTGCCGCCGCATTTGATCAAGAGCTCCAGCGCCTGTTGTTTTTCAGCTTCAGTCGGGATGGTCCAGACGCCTATCGAAGCGAATTTCCCGCTCAAGACGATGTGTTCGGCGATGTCGTTGGGATTCAGCTGTTGCTGCAGGGCCGAGCTGACCCAGCCTATCCGTTTGCGCAACTCGGGGATGGCCGTCTGCCCGAAAGTCTCGCCCAACACGACCAGTTTGCCGCTGCTGGGCCACAGATAGCCGTTCAAGAGTTGCAGCAAGGTTGTCTTGCCGGAGCCGTTCAAGCCGAGTATGGCCCAATGCTCGCCTTTTTTGGCGTGCCAATTGATGTCGTTCAAAATTTTCCGTTTTTCGCGAATGACGTTCACGTGGTCGAATCTGATCATTCCATCACCCCATCTATAGTTTTGTGGTCATTAGGTATCTTTATTGCGAATATACCACATTTGCCCCATCCGGAAAAGGCTTTCGTCATCGTGTGCCCTGCGCAACAAAATAATGAGAAAAGCATCGCATCACACCGCAATGTCATCTATACTATAGAGTGAGGTGGAAAATGTATGGAACAGAATAAAGAAAAAGTATCCTTAATCATAGAAGGAGGCGCCATGCGGGGCGTCTTTTGCGCAGGAATCATCAGCACTTTGCTGCGTCAAGAAATCTACTTGGATTATGTCATAGGTGTCTCTTCCGGATCGGCCAATGGCATCAATTATGTCAGCCGGGACCTGACCCGCACGAAAGCTTCATTTGTTGATATCGCCGCCAATCCGGCCTTTTCGGGAATGAAATATTTGCTCAACGGACAAGGTTATTTCAATACCAAATATATTTATGAGGATGCAATCACGACCGATATCCCCTTTCAATTCGAGACATTCAAGCAAAATCCAACTTCCATGAAAATCGTTGTCACGGATATGGAAACCGCAAAACCTGTTTATTTCGATAAGGATGACATCGCAACCAGTGCAGAATTGGGTCTCAAAATCAGGGCATCATCCACTGTACCTTTGCTGATGCCCCCAACCCAAATCAATGGCAAATACTATCTGGACGGCGGTATCGTCGACTCGCTTCCGATTGAAAAAGCGATCGCTGACGGCAACCAAAAGCACGTGATTCTGCTTACGCGGCCGCGTGGCTATATCAAGGAAAAGCAGCGCTTCAGCGCCATCATCCGGCGCCATCTGCGGGCTTATCCCGAAGTTGTTGCAGCCATCGAACAGCGGCATATCGCCTACAACCAATCGATGGCGTTGATCGAGCAATTGGAACATGAGAACAAGGCATTTGTCATTGCGCCTGACCAGCTTTCCATAGGCAGGATGGAACGGAACGTGCAGCGTCTGGATGCTTATTATCAGTATGCCGAAAGGGCCGCGGAAAGGCAGCTGCCAGAGTTGCAGGACTTTTTGTCAAGCCGGTGAAGCGCACAAAAAAATCGTCCGGCACGTTCATTTTGGACAATTATTAGAAATAAGTGAAAATAATATGAAAATTACCGTTGACACTCTAATGTAAATCTTATATGATTATATCAATCACTTAAGCAATAACAAATCCATATAGAAATCAGGTATCCCATATGAAAACGATGAATCCACTAAACATTATTATCGTCTTAATGATCTAGGAGTTAAACACTGTAGAAATTTTTTACAGATTGTTTAAGTCCTATTTGTGGTAATCAAATGGGATGAAGCATCCCATCATTGACTGATGAGGATGCTTTTTTTTATTCATATTGCGGACAGTCATAGGAAAAACGAGAAATGGGGAGATAAAAATGGAATCCGAAATGAAAACTAAAACAAAAAAAGGCGTAACCCTTCTTGTTGAAGCGTTGAAAAATGAAGGTGTCGAAGTTCTGTTTGGTTACCCAGGCGGCGCTGTCCTGCACATCTATGATGAATTCTACAAATCCGAATCGAATCATGTTTTGACGAGACACGAGCAAGGCGCGGTCCATGCAGCTGACGGTTATGCCCGTGCTACCGGCAAACCTGGCGTCTGTATCGTTACAAGCGGACCCGGCGCAACGAATGCTTTGACCGGAATCGCGACCGCTCAAATGGATTCCATTCCATTGATTGTGATCACTGGCCAAGTGCATGAGGCAGGCATCGGTAAAGACGCTTTCCAGGAAACTGACATGATTGGCATGACCACACCTGTTACAAAATACAACTATCAAGTGCGTGATGCCAAAGATATCCCGCGCATCATCCACGAAGCTTTCTACCTGGCGAATACAGGCAGAAAAGGACCGGTTGTCATCGATATCCCGAAAAATATCGGTGTCCAGGAAGTGGAATGTGAAGACTGCACAGAAAATATCGGTCCAGTAAGAAACCTGCCGGGCTACAATCCGGAATGTTTGCCCGTACCGGAACAGGTCGCAAAAGTGAACGAAGCGATTGCAGCCAGCAAAAAACCAATCATTTTGGCCGGTCAAGGCGTTATTCACGCACAAGCTGAGAAAGAACTGTTGGCTTTTGCGGAATACTACCAAATTCCCGTTGTGAACACGTTGTTGGGTCTGGGAAGCTTCCCCGTCAAACATGAGCTTGCGTTAGGTATGGGCGGCATGCACGGCTCCTACGCCTCAAATATGGCTTTGATGGAGTGCGACTTGCTTCTCAACTTCGGCGCACGTTTCGATGACCGTGTCGCAAGCGATCCAACCAATTTTGCCCCGGAGGCTGTCATTGTCCATGTTGACATCGATAATGCCGAAATCGGCAAGATCATGCACACTGATATCCCAGTATTGTCTGATGCCAAATTGGCGTTGCTGATGCTGAATGATACGAAGCTGGCAGAAGTGCCTGATCACTCGGTTTGGTTCAATCACGTTATGGACAACAAAAAGCAACACCCTTTCCGTTACGAAAAATCCGATACGTTCATCAAACCGCAACATGTAATCGAGCAAGTCGGTGAATTGACTCAAGGTGAAGCCATTGTTGTTACCGACGTTGGCCAACATCAGATGTGGGCGGCTCAATATTACCCGTTCAAGTACGGCAAACAATTGCTGACAAGCGGCGGCTTGGGAACGATGGGCTTCGGCATTCCGGCAGCGATCGGCGCTCAAATGGCCTATCCTGACAAAACGGTTGTCTGCTTTGTCGGAGACGGCGGCTTCCAGATGACCAACCAAGAATTGGCGATCCTGAATGCCAACAGGTTGAATGTGAAGTACTTTATTCTGAATAATGAAGTACTGGGCATGGTTCATCAATGGCAGAACAAATTTTACAAAGGCCGCTACTCTCATTCCGAGATTCCGGATTCACCTGATTTTGTTAAACTTGCTGATGCTTACGGTATCACAGCTGCGAGGGTATCCGATCCCGATAAAGTGGATGAAGCGATCCAGACAGCCTTGAATTATCCTGGTCCTTATGTCTTGGATATCCTGATTTCCAAAGATGAATTGGTATACCCTATGGTTGCTTCAGGCAGGCCAAATAATGAAATGGAAGGTGTGTAGGATGATGCTAAGATTAATCCAAGCCAAAGTCGTGAATAAACCCGGCGTATTGAACCGTATCACGCAAGTTATCCTGAAGCCGCAATACAATATCGATACCTTAACGCTGACAGGGACGGAAGATTATGACGTATCTTTGATCACAGTCGGCATCAACTTCGATACCTTGGATGCAGCTGAATTATTGACGAAACAGTTGGAAAAACAAGTCGACGTCATCAGCGCAACCGACATCACCGAAAAGCGTTTAGGCCTAAGAGCTTAAATCCAACCAACCGCACTACCCTACTGACCGAATCAAATTGCTTAAAAAGCATTGAGAATATAAAAAAAATAAGGAGGTCATTTCAATATGACTAAAGTATACTACGATCAAGACGTAACAGTAAAAGCACTAGAGGGCAAAAAAATCGCCGTTATCGGATATGGTTCTCAAGGACATGCACATTCACAAAACCTACGTGACAACGGTAATGATGTCATCATCGGAATCCGTGCAGGTAAATCTGCAGACAAAGCAAAAGAAGACGGATTTGAAGTGTTCCCTGTTGCTGAAGCAACAAAACAAGCTGACGTAGTAATGATCCTTATCCCTGATGAGCAACAAGCTGAAGTTTATGCAGCTGAAATCGCTCCTAACTTGGAAGCTGGAAATGCCATCGCATTCGGTCACGGATTCAACATCCATTTCGGTACGATCACACCTGCTGCTGATATCGATGTATTCATGGTCGCTCCAAAAGGCCCAGGCCACATGGTTCGCCGTCAATTCGCTAAAGGATCTGCAGTACCTGCTTTGTTCGCAGTCTTCCAAGATGCAACAGGCAACGCAAAAGATATCGCTCTTGCTTGGGCACAAGGAGTCGGCGCTACACGCGTAGGCGTTTTGGAAACAACATTCAAGGAAGAAACTGAAACTGACCTATTCGGCGAGCAAGCTGTATTGTGCGGCGGAACAACGCACTTGGTTCAAGCAGGTTTCGAAACATTGGTCGAAGCTGGCTACCAACCAGAAATCGCCTATTTCGAAGTGTTGCACGAATTGAAATTGATTGTTGACTTGATGTATGAAGGCGGCATGGAAAAAATGCGCTACTCCATCTCAAACACGGCTGAATTCGGTGATTACGTTTCAGGACCTCGCGTCATCACTTCTGATGTGAAAGACCGCATGAAAGACGTTTTGACTGACATTCAAACTGGCGCGTTCGCAAAACGCTTCACTGACGATTACAAAGCTGGCTTCCCTGACTTCCACGCAATGCGCGCTGAGCAACAAGGCCACCAGATCGAAGCAGTCGGTGCTGAATTGCGTAAAATGATGCCTTTCGTGAATGAACAACAATAATGAATCAGATGTAGGTTGAGAGCATCCTTATTTTTAAGCCTTCTCTCTTCATCATTGTATTCAATAGATTAGGAGCAGATAGAATGACGGATGAGTTAGTGAACAAAGAAGACGTGCTTAAAGCATATAAAGTACTGCGCAACGTGGTCAAGCAGACCCCTTTGCAGCATGATGCGTATCTATCGCAGAAGTATCATGCCAATATCTTTTTGAAACGGGAGGACCTACAGATCGTCCGATCCTTCAAATTGAGGGGTGCTTATTATGCGATTTCGCAGCTGAGCGAAGCCGAAACGGAGAACGGAGTAATCTGTGCCTCCGCCGGCAATCATGCCCAAGGAGTAGCCTATACCTGCAACCATCTGGGTATCAAAGCGACCATCTTCATGCCATCGACAACCCCTTCCCAAAAAATTGACCAAGTCCGTTATTTCGGAAAGGATTATGTTGAAATCAAACTGATCGGAGATACTTTCGACGAGTCGAATAAAGCTGCCCATAGCTATGCAGAAGAACACAAGCTGACTTTCATTGAACCTTTCAATGATCGCAATGTGATTGCCGGGCAAGGCAGTTTGGCAGTGGAAATTCACCAGGATCTCGTGGCAGAGGGAGAAACGGCTGATATGGTATTCGCTGCTATCGGCGGAGGCGGTTTGATTTCAGGCATCAGCAGCTACATGAAGGAAGCCATGCCAGAAACAAAAATCATCGGTGTGGAGTCCTTGGGCGCCCCAGGTATGAAAGCTTCGCTTGATGCGGATAAAGTCACGACTTTGACTGATATTGATAAATTCTGTGATGGGACAGCCGTAGCGACTGTCGGTGACTTGACTTTCAGACACTGCCAAAAAAATGTCGATGACATTCTGGTCGTTCCTGAAGGACAAGTTTGCGGAACCATCATCGATTTATACACTAAACAAGCGATTGTAGCGGAACCATCCGGCGCACTATCCGTTTCTGCCTTGGAACAATACAAAGATGAGATCAGAGACAAAACGGTCGTCTGCATCGTCAGCGGCGGTAACAACGATATCAATCGGATGGCTGAAATTGATGAACGCTCCCTACTCTATCAAGGTCTGAAGCACTACTTCATCGTGAACTTCCCGCAGAGGGCCGGCGCGCTGAAAGAGTTCGTGAATGACATACTGGGCAGTGATGATGACATCACCAAGTTCGAATATACGAAAAAAGTCCATCGCAGTGAAGGTCCTGTGCTGATCGGAATCTTGCTCAAAAATAAAGATGATATCGAAGGCCTGCTCAGCAGACTAGAGAAATTCGATCCGCATTACATTTCGGTGAACGAAAATTCCAAGCTGTATTCTTTCTTGATCTGATTTCGACTAATTTCATACAGTAAGTTAGAGACTGACGCAAGCCAATTAAGAGGCTTGCGTCAGTTTTTTGGTTGGGTTGTTTGGGTTGTTACGGATTGCGGACTGGCCCATCCTTGTGCGGCCGAAACCATGAATAACTGCGAAGTATTCATGGTTTCGGCATGGATATCACAGGAAAGCATGAATATCTGCTAAGTATTCATGTTTAGGGACCAAAATGTTACCGAAAAGATGAATAAAACCAAAGAATTCATCTTTTTGGCCCCGATCCCCATATCTCCGCTAACTATCCATGGCCCTCACGCTCTTCAGAAACCCAAAGAAGGGCCGACTCTCAACAACCGAGTCGGCCCTTCTTTGGGTTCTAAACATTCTTATTCTTCGATATATGCTCGGCTCAGGTCAAATTCATTTCCAACAGAATTGAAGATGATGCCCTTCAAATTAGGATTTCTGAGCTGTGTCTCTGCTTCTTGGTAAAGCGGGATGATTGCTGCATCTTCCATGATAAGCTTGTGAGCAGCCATCAAGTCAGCCCAGCGCGCTTCAGGGTCGTTTGCATTTGTTGTTTTTGAAGAATCGATCAAAGCATCAAATGCCGCATTCGCATATTGGCCTTCGTTATAAGCGGATGTGCTGTACAACAAGTCCATGTAGTTGATTGCGTCGGCGAAATCCGCTCCCCAACCGGTTTGCAACAAGTCGAACTCGTCTTGGTTTGCTAATTCCAAACGGTTTTTCTTCGGTACATTGCGCAATTCTACAGTGATGCCTTCCAAGTTGTTTTGGATTTGGCCTTGGATATATTGGCTGATTTTTTTGTTCTTTTCATCATCATCCCCAACTAAAGAGAAAGTGATTTCTTCTACGCCTAATTCAGCTTTAGCTTCGGCCAAAAGCGTTTTTGCTTGTTCCAGATCATAGTCCAGGTAAGAGCCGGCTTCAGCAGCAAAATCTTCACCCGTCGTCGGGTTGCTTACAAAATCAGCTGGCAGGAAGCCACCGATGGCTGTCGAACCGTCACCGATGACACTATCAACCAATTCATCGCGATTGATGACAAGTCCGATGGCAGCTCGCAGCTTCGCATTTTGCAGGTAGACGTTATCGTGGTTGAATTCGATGTATGCTGTGCGGGCTTTTTTCTGAACGACTACGTTAGGGTCAGTCGCCAATTGTTTAACCAATTCGCCGGTCACTTGTGCATTGTCGACTGATCCTTGCTGGAACAAGTTCACGACAGTGCTTGTTTCTTTGATTACCTGAACGTTGACTTCTTCCAACTGCACTTCGTCAGCTGCGTAGTAATCTTCGTTCTTCACAAGATCCCAAGTCAGGCCAGTGCCGTCCCAGTTCTCGATGGTGAAAGGTCCGTTAGCCAAAATGTTTTCGCTGCTAGTTCCGTACTTGTCGCCTTTTTCAGTGACAAATTCTTCATTTTGCGGGAAGAATGCGCTGAACGCCAATAATGATTCAAAGTAAGGTGTCGGCTGCGTCAATTCGATTGTGATTTCAGTGTCGCTTACTGCCGTTACCCCCAATTTTTCAGGGTCCATTTCTCCAGCCATGATCTCATTGGCGTTCTTGATGGTCTCAGCCAAGTAAGCGTAGGATGCGCCCGCTTCTGGATCCACCAATCTTTGCCAAGCGAATACGAAATCGTTCGCTGTAACAGGCTCTCCGTTTGACCAAACTGCATCATCACGGAGTTTATAAGTATAAGTCAAGCCATCTTCCGATACAGTACCTGCTTCGGCAGCGATCGCGGGAACGGGCTTTCCGTCCGCATCGATTTTCAATAAGCCTTCGATGGCGTGGCTGATGTAGTTTGAACTGTTGATGTCCGTCATCAGTGTTGTATCCAATGTTGCCAATTCTGTCGGTGCCGTATAATTGACTACTTGTCCGCCGGCGCCTTCACTTGCTGTGTTTGCTGCGCTGTCGTCCGTTGCGCCGTCGCCCCCGCAAGCTGCCAGGATGACAGCTGTAGTAGCCAAAATGAAAGAACTTCTTAATCTCCTCATGTAACTCTCCCCTTTTTCTTTTCGTATTTTAATATTATACTACATAAAATCAGGATGTTCCATAATAAATGGGAATTATTATCATACAAAATTCATAAAACCTTCATTTCATTAATTTTCTATGGCAAAAAAGCCCGGAACAAGTTCCGGACTTTTTTTATCAGTAATTTTCGTATTTTGCTTTCAATACAGGAACATCGGATTCACGGCAGTAAACAAAGTGCCCTGGAACGATTTCTCGCATTGCTTCCGGCTCACCGTTATCTTCACGTGGGACATAATTGAAGCGGGTGCGGTTGCGTTCATAGACCGGATCCGGCAACGGTATGGCCGATAACAGGCTTTCCGTATATGGATGCAAAGGTTTGTTGTAAACTTCTTCTGCAGGCGCCAATTCGACCAATTTGCCGAAGTACATAACGCCGATGCGGTTACTGATGTACTTGACCATCGACAGATCATGCGCAATGAACAAGAAAGTCAGTTTTTGTTTTTTCTGCAGTTCCATCAGCAAGTTGACCACCTGCGCCTGAATGGATACGTCCAAAGCGGAAATGGGCTCATCGGCAATGATGAGTTTGGGATTCACCGCTAAGGCTCTGGCGATTCCGATTCGCTGTCTTTGGCCGCCGGAGAACTCGTGCGGATAACGGGAGGAATGATCTTTGTTCAATCCGACCAGATCCAACAACTCCGCAACCCGGTCATCAACTTCCTTCTCGGTGGTCGCAGGTCCGTTGATCTTCAATCCTTCGGCAATGATGTCGCGTACTTTCATACGTGGATTCAAAGATGCATACGGATCCTGGAAAATCATCTGCATATCTTTACGGAAAGCCAGTTGCTCTTTTCTGTCATGCAGTGTATGGATTTCGGTGCCATCAAAAAAGATTTCACCGGAAGTCGGGTTGTACAAGCGGATGATTGCACGACCGGTCGTCGTTTTTCCGCAACCGGATTCCCCTACCAAGCCAAGCGTTTCGCCTTCATATATGTCAAAGGAAACATCATCAACAGCGCGAACTTCATTTTTTGTGCCGACGTTGAAATACTGCTTCAAGTTTTTTACTTCCAGAATTTTTTTCTGTCCTGTTGTGTCATACATTACAGCAGTCCTCCTTTCTCAGTGATTTTTGAATCGATGGACGGGCCGTTGTCGTGAGGCAATACAGCCGGTTCTTTATCTGCAGTGTCCATCACTTTCAGTTCATCGGAAGGAGCGAGTTTCATTTCGGAGAAAGTCGCACGGCGGTTCATGATCCCCTCTGGAGGAATCACGGACGGCGCATCGGGATGCAGCAACCAGGTAGCAGCCGAATGGGTATCGGATACTTTAAAGAACGGCGGATCGTACAAAGTGTCGATCTTCATCGCATACTCACTGCGGGGCGCAAAAGCATCACCATTTGGAGGATCCAACAAATCAGGCGGTGTTCCAGGGATCGCATATAGCGTTCCTTGCGTATCCAGTGTAGGCATTGAGCTCAATAGACCCCATGTATACGGATGTTGCGGATTATAGAAAATTTCATCCACAGTCCCTACTTCGACGATTTTGCCGGCATACATGACGGCAACGCGGTCTGCGACATTCGCCACCACTCCCAAGTCATGGGTGATGAAAATGATTGATGTCTTGATTTTTGTTTGCAAATCCTTCATCAATTCCAGGATTTGCGCTTGGATCGTAACGTCAAGTGCTGTAGTCGGTTCATCCGCAATCAAAATATCTGGGTTGCAGCCCAAGGCGATTGCGATAACGATCCGTTGACGTTGTCCACCCGAAAATTGGTGGGGATACTGTTTCATTCTTTTGGCAGGATTCGGGATGCCTACAAGCTGCAACAATTCTTCAGCTTTTTTATAAGCTTCATCTTTGCTGATGTTTTGGTGCTTGATGATCGGCTCAGCGATTTGCTTGCCGATTTTTTGAGTCGGGTTCAAAGAAGTCATCGGATCTTGGAAAATCATTGCGATTTCTGAACCGCGGATTTTTTGCATTTCTTTCTCGGTTTTGTGGACTAAATCTTCGCCTTTGAACAAGATCTCTCCGTGTTCGATGTTGGCGTTGTTTGCCAACAGACGCATGATACTACGGCTAGTCACTGATTTACCAGAGCCGGATTCACCAACGATGGCTAATGTTTCACCCGGCTTCAGGTCAAAACTGACGCCACGGATAGCTTTTACTTTACCTGCATAGGTATCAAAAGTAATTTGTAGGTCTTTTACTTCCAATATATTTTCCATCTGGTTACCTCCTAATCTCTCATTTTTGGATCGAACGCGTCACGAAGTCCATCAGCCAATAAGTTGAAGCAAATCATGATGACGCTCATGATGCCGGCTGGATACCACATCAGATGCGGCAAGAAACGGAATGTTTTGTAGCCATCGTTGATCAATGTACCAAGCGATGCATTCGGAGCGGGAATACCGATACCGATAAAGCTCAGGAATGCTTCGAAGAAGATTGCCGATGGAATCGAGAACATAACTTGAATGATGATGACGCCAGCCAAGTTAGGCAGGATGTGCCTGAAGGCGATTTTCATCGGTGACTGGCCTAACGTACGGGCTGCCAAAATGTATTCTTGATTTTTCAGTTTTAATGTTTGCGCTCGTACGACACGCGCCATCGAAAGCCATTCAGTCAATGCCAGAGCAATGATGATGGAGCTGATGCCGGGCTTCAAAACAAGCAGCATCAAAATAACGACTACCAAGTTCGGAACGCCGGAAAGGATTTCCAGAATACGTTGCATGATATTGTCGACTTTTCCGCCCAACCAGCCGGAAGTCAGACCATAAACAACACCAAGCGTCAAGTTGAATAAAGCTGCCATAAAAGCAATGAACAGAGACACGCGGGTACCATACAGGATCCGCGACAACAAATCGCGTCCCAGGCTGTCCGTACCGAGATAGTAATAGACGTCCTCTGGAACATTGGATGCTTCGTACTTGTCGATGACTACGCCATTCTGTTTCACGGTCCCATTCAGTCCATTGATGTCGATGCCGGGAATCTTCGGCGGCATGTTAGCATACTGGACAGTTTGGGCATTCGGGTCATGCGGTGCGATGACAGGAGCCAACAAACTGGACATACTGATGATGATCAAGATGATCAAGCTAACCATCGCAACCTTGTTTTTCTTCAGACGGCGCCAAGAATCCGCCATGAAACTCAGGGAAGGCGCTGAGATTTTTTCTTTATCCTGCATACTTGATTCGGATGCCGATTCGAAAAGATCTTTCGTGATCATCGGCGTAGCTGCTGTATTGCGTAATTCATTTTCACTCATTCTTATTCCCCTCCTTCTGTAGCGACTCGGATACGAGGGTCGATGATACCATAAAGGATGTCAACCAACAAAATGACGATGACCAACATGGTCGAATACATCATCGTGACGCCCATGATTGTCGGATAATCATTCGTCAGGATTGATTTTACGAATTGTTCACCGATGCCAGGGATGGCAAAAATATTTTCAACAACCATCGAACCTGTCATCAAACCGACTGTCATTGGTCCGATGATGGTGACCAACGGAATCAGCGCATTACGGATACCGTGCTTGAATGCGACTTCCCAACGGCTCAGTCCTTTTGCCCGCGCGAGTTCGACATAGTCGCTTCCCAATACATCGACCATTTCGGTTCGCATAAACCGGGCCGAATCGGCCAGCGGCGAAATGCTCAGCGCGATCGTAGGCAGAATGGAAGAACGGAAGCCTTCATTCCACAAAGCGATCGGTAACACTTTCAACCAAACTCCGAATACCAATTGCAGAATAACAGCAAAAACAAAGTTAGGAATCGAACGGCCGACGATGGCTGTCAAAGTGGCAACGGTATCCACCCAAGTCCCTTGTCTCATCGCTGCGATCACACCCAGCACAATACCGAGGATCGTCCCTATAATAACTGCTTGAAGCCCTAATTGCATGGAGGGTCCTATTCTGCTGCTCAGCAAATCCGTAACCGGAGTATTGTTGAACTGGAATGAAACACCCATGTCTCCACGTAATAGTCCAAAAATGTAGACTGCGTATTGGACCAAAATCGGTTTATTCAGTCCATACTTCTCATTCATGATAAAAATTTGTTCCTCAGATAACTTGTCTTGGTTACTGTATGGTGTACCCGGCAAAGCTTTCATCAGAAAAAAAGTTATCGATGCAATCAAAAACAACGTAATTGCCATATATAAAATACGCTTGCCGATGTACTTTGCATAACTTTTCATCGTTTGTCATCCTCCATTATTTAGTTTTTTTGTAAATAGCACCTGATAGTATATCATATTTAAATATACAAAAAAGAAAATGAACACCAAATCAAATCATATTTTAATTGAGTTTTCTTTCTTTTTTTTGTACATTTAAAATTGAGAAAACAAAAAGGAGCCAAAATAAGTGAACTTCACAAAAAAAAACGCACTTGTCTCATTATTCATTTTTATATGTGCACTGGTTTATCAACTGATTAAATACGGATCCTTAAGCTGGACCGGAACATCCAACATCCTGTTTATGATAGCGGGGCTTTTGTTGATCATCGGTTTATCCGGACTTGTGTTGGCTTCCGGAAGTTTCGATTTCTTTCACTACAGCGTCAGAAAAACGCTCAGAAGAGAACCAAAGGAGGATGGCTTCAGGGAACCATTGAATCCGCAAGCTCTATCATCTTCTGTCGGGAAAAGTTATCAAAATGTCCTGACTATCGGTCTTTTGCTGTTGGGGATCAGCATAATCTGTCTCTGGGATTATATTTTATAAATAAAACATCCATCTGGCATGAATGTATGCCAGATGGATTTTTTATTGCCTTAATTAATCCACGTTCTGTGTTCCAGAATTTGAAGCCCATTTGTATGAGTAGTCAGCACCGACTAAGTGCTCGCCCAAATCTGTGACATACGGTTTTTGCAGAACTGCATAAGAACGTTGATACAGAGGAGCGATACCCGCATCTTCCATCAAGATCTTTTCAGCAGCAAGCAGGCTAGCCCATCTTGCATCAAGGTCAGTCACGTTTGTGCGTGCTTCATCGATCAAAGCATCGTATCCAGCGTTGGAATAACCAGATTTGTTGTTGCCGTTTTCTGTTTGGAACAATTCCAGGAAGTTGATCGGGTCAGCATAGTCAGCTCCCCATCCAGCTAATTCGATATCGTATTCGCCGGCGGTATCAGCTTCAAGACGGACTTTGAAAGGTACATTACGCAAGGTTACAGTCAAGCCAGGCAGGTTTGTCTCTAATTGGCTTTGCAGGAATTCAGAAGAACGTTTTGCGTTTTCTGTATCATCACTCAACAATTCCAAAGTGATGGATTCAACACCCAATTCAGCCAAGCCTTGTTCGAAGTATGTTTTGGCTTCTTCAGCATTGAAAGTCAGAAGATCGCCATTTTGTTCACGGTAGTCTTCGCCTGTTGAAGGATCCAAAGCAAGTTTTTCAGGAACCAATCCGTTTGCAGGGATGGAACCGTTCTGCAAGACAACATCAGCATATGCTTGTTTGTCGAAAGCCATAGCTAAAGCTTTACGGATGTTGGCATTTTGTAATGGTGTTGCTTCTCTTTGTTGGTTGAATTTCAAGTAGAATACAGAAGAAGTCGGCATTGTGTGCACTTCAGGATCGCCGGTTCTTTGTGCTACGTATTCACCAGTCAAGATCATGCGGTCGATTGCGTCTGTATCATACAGATTCAAAGCAGTGGAAGTTACTTTGATGACTTCTACGTTGATTGCATCCAATTTTACAGCGTCTTTATCCCAATACTCTGCATTTGGTTCATAAGTCCATGATAAGCTGGCTGCATCCCAGTTAGCTAATACAAATGGTCCGTTGTACAATAAAGCATCGCTGCTTAATGCGTATTGGTCGCCTTGTTCTTCAACAAATGCTTGATTTTGAGGGAAGAACATCGCTAAAGTCAACAGATCTTTGAAGTATGGCACCGGAGAAGCTAATGTGATTTCCAGCGTTTTTTCGTCGATCGCTTTGACGCCTAATTCTTCAGGCCCAACTTCGCCAGCCATGATTTCAGTTGCGTTAGCGATAACGCCGTCCATCATGTAAGAATATGAAGCAGCCGATGCAGGATCAACCAATTTGCGCCATGAATAAACAAAGTCTGCTGCCGTTACAGGCTCACCGTTTGACCAGTTTGCTTCATCACGGATAGTGAAAGTGTAGACCAAACCGTCTTCGCTGACTGTAGGATCTTCTGCTGCGATTCCTAATTCAACCGTTCCGTCCAAACCTTGGCGGTACAGACCTTCGTTTACGTTGCTTAAAGCAGTAAATGCAACTGTATCTGTAGCCTGCACAGAATCCATTGTAGGAATTTCAGCGCTTTCAACCAGATTTAACACCTGACCACTGCCGTTCGCACCTGCAGACTCTGATGAATCGGCCGTGCTTCCCTCTCCGCCGCATGCAGCTAATACAAGTGCGGAGCTTAAAGATAATAACACTAAAGATGATAGTTTCTTGTTGCCCATATTTCTTTTCCCCCATTCCCTCTGTTTCTATAATTTCTATAGTAAGCTTAATTATAGTTGTGACTGTTATTAAAATCAAGTTTGGGAATTTAATAAATTGATTAAAATTAGATTAATAAATTCATATTTATCTTTATATATGCAACATATTATTATATTAGTTATATATTGAGAACCTGACATCGAATGTCAGAACATCCAAAAAATAGCGAAAGCGAAACCAAACGCTGTTAAATCGGCAAATACCAGCAACAAACATATGTTTATTAACAAACAATGATTTATTATATTAATATTGATATATTCGCATGATTAAGGTGCATTTAATCGTTCTCACAGGAAATCCATCGAATCTTCTGACTGAAGATCGCCTTCATACTGATTATCTGCGCATAAAACGGAAGTTGTATGGGCTTTGACAAGAATTTTTTCCATGAGGACAGCTTCTGGCATTGACTCCAAAAAGACTTGATTGTCTTCAACAAGGATAGCATATTTCCCCTTTTGTATCCTGAAGATGACATCGCTTCGATTTCCGTTGAAAATGACGATATATTTTTTTTCAGAGTTTGTTAAGGAAAAGGCTACAATGTTGAAATTTTCGCTGAGCATCGTGAAATGGGTGTCAATTTCTTCGTGGGTATGCAGGCGGAAAAGATATTCACTCTTGCGCAAGGCAATCAACCCTTTGACGTAGGCTACTGACTCCTGGAACGTCGTCACCCGCTCCCATTCAAATTGATTGATTTCGTCGGGAGATTGGTAGCTATTGGCTACTCCGGCTTTTGTCCTCAAAAATTCCTGTCCGCCGTGGATAAAAGGAACACCTTGCGACAGCAGGACGATGCTCGTTGCCAAAGTATGCCTTTTGATACGCACCTCTTCACTGTCATCCGGATTGGACCGCAATAATTTATCGTAAAGCGTCAAGTTATCATGAGCTTCCACATACTGGATAACTTGTTCCGGATCGACATAACTGCTGTGGCTGGATAAATGCATGGCTCCCTTTATATTCCGGAGCAACAAATCTTCCAAATAATTTTTGCCGCTGATGAAGCCCCTGTCCTTTTCATCTCCAAAATCACTGCCTTTTAACGCTATCCTGATCGAATCGTTGAAGTGGGCAATTCTGGGCATCGCTTGCGCATTCCTCTGGGAAGCTTTTAAGTCCTCCGGGAGCGGCGTGCTCATTTCCCATCCCTCACCGATGATGATGATGGATGGATCGATTTTATCCAACGCTTCCCGGATCGCATTCATCGTGACCGAGTCATGGATTCCCATCAAATCGAAGCGGAAGCCATCAAGATGGTATTCTTTAGCCCAATATTTGACACTGTCAATGATGTATTTCCGCATCATATGCCTTTCCGAAGCCGTGTCATTCCCGACTCCAGTCCCATTCGCCAACGACCCATCTGCATTGTAACGGTAAAAATATCCCGGTACCGTTCTTTCCAAAGCTTGATCCTTTGGGTCATAGACGTGATTGTAGACGACGTCCATAATTACCCTCAACCCGTTCTCATGCAATGTCCGGATCATCTGCTTCAATTCGAAAATCCTATTGAACGGATCGAAGGGATCCGTTGAGTAGGAGCCTTCCGGCACATTATAGTTCAGCGGATCGTAGCCCCAATTGTATTGCGGCTCCGTCAGATTCGCCTCATCGACTGTGGCATAATCGAACATCGGCAGTATCTGGATATGAGTGATGCCCAAATCGATCAGGTAATCCAAACCAGTTTTTCTGCCACTAGCATTCTGGGTGTTTTTCTCGGTAAGCCCCAGGAATTTCCCTTTGTTCACTATACCACTCGTTTCGGATATGGAAAAATCCCGGATGTGCAGTTCATAAATGATCGCCTCTTCCGGTAACCCAAAAGCAGGCAGCCGTTCTCCCCAACCGTCAGGATTCGTCCTATTCAAGTCTGCGATGACCGATTTCATCCCGTTTACCGTCGTTGCCCGAGCATAGGGATCTACACTGATGGACTCGCGGTTATTCAAGAACAAAATCTTATATACATAAATGGTTCCGTGTTGATCACCGGGCAGATATGCTTCAAATATGCCTTTCGGCTTCTGCACCATCTCTATTTTCGTTGAAGGGCCCTTGAAGGAATCGTCAGCATAAATCCATACCTCCACAAATTTTGCCGTAGGGGTCCATACCCTCAGCAAAGTACCCTCTTTTTCGTATAGCGCACCCAATTCACCGTCATAAGAAAAGTAGTTGTCAAAATCATTTGATCGGACGAAAAGAAACATTTCCTTGTCGATTGTTTCTTTATCCCTTTTATCACTGAAGAGTTTTTCTAAATCATTGCTATCCAACCAACTCTGGAAGTCCTCTACCATGTTGCATCACCACCCATACCTAGTATACCAGCCAAGATTGATTGCTTTTCCTGTCAAAAATAGTCTTTCTTCTTCAACCAGTAGACGGTTAAAAAGCAGATGAAAATCGTAAGCAAGCTAGTGATACCAAACGCCCAAGGATGATTTTCAAAAGGCAAATCAACGTTCATGCCCCAGAAACCGGCTATGATTGTCGGAATCGTCAGGACAATGGTGATCGAAGTCAAAACTTTCATGATGTTATTCAGATTGTTCGCGATTACGCTCGAAAAAACTTCACTCAGCTGATCGATCATCTTACTTGATTCTGTGACCATCACCTCTGCCTGGCTGGAGATATCGATGATATCACGCAATAATTCCTGACTTTGCAAATCGTCGCCTAAGGAAGCATTCTGAATGGATTTCGTAATCAAGGGATGATTTTTGTTGATTGACGTTTCAAAATAAACCAAGCTTTTGTGAAGGGCAATCAAATTATAGAAATGTTCATTGTGGGTCGCACTGGTGATTTTTATTTGCAGATCTTCGATTGTACCGTCAATTTCTCTCAAATGGTGGACAAAACTTTTGGTCAGTTCCCACAAAATATACAGGATGATATGCTGCTGAGTTGTCGCCGGTTCATTTTTGAAAGACTCATTCTTCATGATGCGTGTCAAAAAAGAAGGCGTCTCTTTGCAGATTGTGATCAATGTGTCATTGACCGTGATGATCGACAAAGGATATGTATGATATTCCGTAAATTTTTCCTGAACCGACCGCATTTTAGGGAAAAGGACGATAAGCAGATTGATCGAATCCCCGGACCCATTGTTGACTCTCTCTTGCCGGGGTATTTCATATTCATCCAATGAATCCAGGATATAATCCATCGGGATGCCAAAAGTACTCATCAAATCCGCGACGTCATCACTGTCCGGATTCTCCACATGTATCCATTCAGCCGATTTCCAATTCTTTGTTTGTGAATATACCCCTTTATCCGATAAGTTGAACGCTCTCATTGAAAACCACCTCTTACCCACTATAATCTAAGTGTTGTATTCTATAGGAATAGCATAACGTATTTTGATCAAAATGAAAGCAATAACCCTTTCGAGACGGTCTTAGTCGGTCAGAAAAAATGCCCACCGAGAAAGAGCGGAAAACTACAAGTCAACGACGATTTCCTCCATAGTATAAGCCATTTCGATATAAGGATCTTCCGTGTACCAGTGTCGCGAACTGCCGAGACAGGCGCAATAGAAGGTAGTATCGTTCTCGTGGAACATTTTACGGAAATGGACATGGCCCATGACACTGTAAGCAATCGGATAGCGATCATAGACTTGCATATAGCTTTTGCTGCCCAGGAAAGCGTTGTAGTAATCATAGACCTTATGCGGAAGCGGGATAACAAACTGCGGATGTGTTACAACATGTGTCTGCATGATTATTTTCCGGTTGCTGACTCTTTTCAGGTCATTTTCCAGTTCAGCCAGCATCTCTGCAGCAACAGTACGATCATCTTTTTCCCAATGCACATAACGGCGGTCATTCCATCCGCCGACTTTTAGTTTTTTTCTTGAAAATTCTTCTATCGTATAGCTATCACTGGCGAAGCCATAATCATACCAGCCTGGGTTCCCCACTACTGCCCATTCATCCCCGATAAGAAACGGATTTCCGACAGGATTCTCATCCCGCTGCTTGAACAACTGATAGATGCGGTCCGTATTCTCTTCGTGATTGCGGATGGACCAGAAATCATGGTTTCCGGGCACGAATTGGATTTTCGAAACGTTGTGATCACGCATACGATCGAGGAAAGCGAAGGTATCATGGTAATCGGAAGACACATCACCAGCCAACAAAAGCAGGTCGATTTCTTGATTATAGAGCAATTCCGCCAAGAGATGATCATAGGTTTGACCCGGCGCCAGCCTTTTTGCGTTCGAATCGATATGCAAATCCGACAATACGCCAATTTTCACGTCCTCAACCCCCTTTTTTAACAAGAAAAGCTGAACGGGTTCGTTCAGCCCTGAAAGAAATTTAGGAAATCTGTCCGAATGAGCATCGAAGAGCGCAATAGGACAGATTTATCTAATTTCCGAAGGGCTAACCCGTGAAGCTGGACATCATTTTACATGCATGAAACATTTTTCAAACTTGTGAAACACGTACGGTGATGCACTTCTGAGTTGAAAAAAATTTATAAATTCCTATATGTTTAAAAAAGCGAAGTTGCATATCAGATTATCTGAGTTGCAACTCCGCCCTTTTGCAGTGATTATTTTGAGAATGCTTCCGTTAATGGTGGCACTACTTGTTTTTTGCGCGAAACAACGCCTGGAAGCAGCGCAACGTTATCGATCAATGAGACACCGAATGCTGACGCGACTGTGTCCAAATGCGAGCCTACAGCCAATAAGGCCGAATCGCTGTCGATGATGTTTGTCACCACCAACAAGAAGACGTCGTAACCTTGAACAGCGTTTTCTGTTTCCATGGCAGCGACCAACTCATCTTTTCGGTTCAGCACATCTTGGACGTCGACCGTGTTAACCTGTGCGATGCGCACGTTTTTAGCGCCCATCGGGAATGATTTTGCGTCCAAAGTTAACAATTCTGCGATCGACTTGTCGTCCAAATTCGTTCCGGCTTTCAGCATCGCCAAGCCATATTCCTGCAAAGAGACACCGGCGATTTCAGTCAAGGCTGATGCCGCTGCTTCATCTTCCGGCGTGCAAGTCGGAGATTTGAACAATAGCGTATCGGAAATGATGGCAGAAAGCATCAAGCCAGCGATATCGGCTGGGATCGCGATATTCTTTTCCTGGAACATTTTATACAGGATTGTATTTGTGCAACCGACAGGCTCTGCACGGTAATACAACGGGTTGGCTGTTTCGAAGTTCGCGATGCGGTGGTGATCCACTACGGCATAGACTTCAACATCCTTGATGTCACTGACGCTTTGCTGCGCTTCGTTATGATCGACCAAAGCGACCGTATCCGTTTCGTTTGTAGCAGTCTCGATGACACGTGGGGCGTCTATCTTGAATTGATTCAGCGCATAGATTGTTTCTTCGCTTGGCAGACCTAGAGCCACAGCTTCTGCCTCGGTTCCATTGTGATTCAGATAGTAGGCGTATGCGATAGCGGATGTAATCGCATCCGTATCCGGATTCTGGTGTCCAAAAACTAATAGTTTGTTCATTTAATTCACTCTCTCTTCCATTATCTTAATTTATCATAATAAAAAAGGAAGAAAAGAGCAATGGCAATTCTCTTTTCTCCCTTGAAAAAATAGTATTATTTTACAGATCCAAATAACCTTTGTAATCTTCCGTATGCAACAGTTTTCTTGCATTCTCGACTCGTTCTGCGGTTGGCGGATCGATTCCCTCCAACTGATAAGGGATGCCCAATGTTTGCCACTTATAGACGCCCATTTTATGGTAAGGCAGAACCTCTACTTTGACGATGTTTTTCAATGTTTTCAGAAAAGCATCCAAACGGATCAAGAATTCATCGTAATCGGTACGTTCCGGAATCAGAACATGACGGACCCAAATCGGTTTGTTGATTTCCGACAAATATTTTGCCAGTTCGATAATGCTTTCATTCGGCCACATTGTCAGTTCTTTGTGTTTCTGACTATCGATGTGTTTGATGTCCAGCAGAATCAAATCCGTCACAGCCAATAATTTATTGAATTGGCTGAAGAATGGTTCATCATAAGTGAACGGCAAGCCACAAGTATCCAGTGTTGTATGTACACCTTGCGCTTTGGCTTTCGTGAATAATTCAATCAAGAAGTCGATCTGCAGCAACGGTTCGCCTCCGCTGACGGTAATGCCGCCTTTTTGCCCCCAGAATGGCTTGTATTGCAGAGCCATATCGAGCAACTCATCACTTGTCATTTCATTGCCGCCACCGATGTTCCATGTGTCCGGGTTGTGGCAGAATTGGCAACGCATGCGGCAGCCTTGCATAAATATAATAAAACGGATTCCGGGTCCATCAACGGAACCGAAACTTTCTGTTGAATGCACAAATCCTCTTAAAGGTTCAGTCATTTCGAAAACTCCTCTATCATTTATTTCTTAACCTCATTGTATCTTTTATAAGGAATATTTCCTATCAAAAAGAGCGATTTTTCGCTCCCTTTGATAGAAAACGGATGAATCAAATGATCCATCCGTTTAATTTTATACGATTAATACGCAGGGTGAAACAAATTACATCATTTCGTGCATTGTACGGTTGATTACGTCCATTTGTTGTTCACGAGTCAACTTGATGAAGTTAACAGCGTATCCGGAAACGCGGATCGTCAATTGCGGATAGTTTTCAGGATGATCCATTGCATCAAGCAATGTTTCACGGTTGAATACGTTGACGTTCAAGTGATGGCCACCTTTAGCGATGTATCCATCCAACATTGTTGCAAGGTTGTCTTTTTGTACTTCCTCTTCGCGTCCCAATGCTTTAGGGATGATCGAGAATGTATTGGAGATACCGTCCAATGAATATTTGTAAGGGATCTTAGCAACTGAAGACAAGCTTGCCAAAGCGCCGTGTGTATCTCTTCCGTGCATTGGGTTAGCACCAGGTGCGAATGGTTCGCCGGCTTTACGTCCGTCTGGCGTGCTACCAGTTTTCTTACCATATACCACGTTTGAAGTGATCGTAAGGATAGAAGTTGTCGGGATTGAGTTGCGGTATGTTTGATGTTTCTTAACTTTGCCCATGTATTGTTTCAACAAGTCGATACCGATTTGGTCAGCGCGATCATCATTGTTACCGTATTTAGGGAAGTCGCCTTCGATTTCGAAGTCAATCGCAATGCCATTTTCGTCGCGGATAGGTTTAACTTTCGCGTATTTAATAGCTGAAAGTGAATCGATCGTCACTGAGAAACCAGCGACACCAGTCGCCAATGTGCGGACAACGTGTGTATCATGTAACGCCATTTCTAATGATTCGTAAGAATATTTATCGTGCATATAGTGGATAACGTTCAATGTATTCACATACAAAGCTACGATCCAGTCCATCATAACATCGAATTTCTCGGCAACTTCATCGTAATCAAGGTACTCTGAAGTGATTGGTTGCAATTTAGGTCCGACTTGTTTTTTCTTCGTTTCGTCAACCCCACCGTTGATAGCGTAAAGCAATGTTTTGGCCAAGTTAGCACGCGCTCCGAAGAATTGCATTTGTTTCCCGATTCTCATCGCGGAAACGCAGCATGCGATGCCGTAGTCGTCGCCCCATTCAAGGCTCATGATGTCATCATTTTCGTATTGGATTGCGCTTGTTTCGATAGACATTTTAGCACAGTATTTCTTGAATCCTTCAGGCAATTTAGTTGACCAAAGGACTGTCAAGTTAGGTTCTGGAGCAGCTCCCAAGTTAGTCAATGTGTTCAAGAAACGGAAGCTTGATTTTGTAACCATTGAGCGTCCGTCATGTGCCATACCTGCGATTGCTTCAGTAACCCATTGAGGATCCCCTGAGTACAATTCTTGATATTCTGGCGTACGTGCAAATTTGATCATACGTAATTTCATTACGAAGTGGTCAACGATTTCTTGTGCTTCTTCTTCAGTCAATGTTCCGTTTTCCAAATCGCGTTGGATATAGATATCCAAGAAAGTGGAAGTACGGCCTAATGACATTGCAGCACCGTTTTGTTGTTTAACAGCTGCCAAGTAGCCGAAGTATAACCATTGGAAAGCTTCTTTAGCGTTTGTGGCTGGTTTGGAAATATCGAATCCATAGATGTTTCCCAATTCTTTCAATTCTTTCAAAGCGCGGTATTGTTCGCTGAATTCTTCTCTCAAACGGATGATTTCTTCAGTCATTGTGCCGTCGCCGATCTTAGCGAATTCTTTCAGTTTGTCTTGCATCAGGTAGTCCACGCCATACAAAGCAACACGACGGTAATCGCCGATGATGCGTCCGCGGCCATAAGCATCCGGCAAGCCTGTGATGACGCCGGTTGTTCTTGCTGCGCGCATTTCTGGAGTGTACGCGTCAAATACGCCTTGGTTATGTGTTTTTCTGTAATCACGGAAAATCATTGAAACTTCTGGATCAACTTTGTAGCCAGCTTCTTCACAAGCCTGTTCGCTCATACGGATACCGCCGAAAGGCATCAAGCTGCGTTTAAGTGGTTTTTCAGTCTGGAAACCAACAATTTGCTCTTTTTCTTTATTCAAGTAACCCGCTGCATGTGATGTGATGGAAGAGACAACTTTTGTATCCATATCCAATACGCCGCCAGCTTCTCTTTCTTGTTTTGTAAGATCCATTACTTGATCCCATAATTGAGTAGTGGTTTCAGTAGGGCCAGCCAAGAAACTTTCGTCGCCTGTATATTCAGAGAAGTTGTTGATGATGAAGTCTCTTACGTCGACTTCTTCTTTCCAAGTTTTACCTTTAAAACCTTGCCACTGTTCCATTATATGTTCCTCCTATAAAGTGCCCTCACATTGTGATATGTGTAACAGGTTTCTACACGAACATTATAACACGTACAGATAAAAGTGCAACAACTATCAATCTTTTTTCCGAACTTTTTGTATTATTTGAAATAAATCTTTTTAAACCTTGTTATGTAGGGATTTCCAAAAGAATTTTTACGATTAAAGCTTCTGATTAGTTAGTGAAACCTTTATTTTGACCAAAAATCTGTTTCATAAAAAAACGGAAACTGTACTATTACACAGTTTCCGTTTTGATATTTTGTTTATAACAGAAAATTAGGAAATTCTAATTTGTGAAAAATCAAACTCTTTTTCGATATCCGATACTTCGCCATCGGTCTTCTCGTTGATTGCGAAGCTGCCGTTGGAATATCTCGGACTGAATGGCGTTTCTTTGCTTTCCACCATAATAGTCTTGCCGTTGCTCGTTCGGATTGCATAATGATTAGGGATGGACAGATTGCAATCCATAAAAATGATCCGGTGTGGCTTGGCCTTCAGCTCCTTCAGAAGCATCAACCCTCGTTTTGCTCGACCCAAAATCGGAACTTCTCCGGATTTGAATTTTTTGATGTTCCCTCTTTGTGTAAGCACAAGAATCGGGAACTCATCATCACCTTCTTTAAATGCGGCTCCCCCTACTACAAAATCTCCTTCTTTCAGGTTAATGGACTTAACTCCGCTGGCGCGCGTTCCGATGATGCCCACCTCGCTGACGGCGTATCGCAAACTAAATCCGAAGTGCGTCACCAACAGAACCTCGTAATTTTGCTTATCCTCCAGACGTTGGATTGAAACGATCGTATCTGTCTCGCTCTTCATCTTCATGGCGACTGCCTTTTTATTCCTGTAACCACGGAAAGTCCGGAAATCGCTCATCAGTGTCTGTTTGATGTACCCTTCTTTTGATACAAAAAGAAGGGTACCGGTTGGTTCACCGTTATTCGGAATCATTTCCACACTGATGATTTTCTCCTCCGAAGCGAAGGGAATGTTTTGCGAGATATGATGGCCCGTATCTTTCCATTTCAACTCCGGCAACTCATGTACCGGGAAATGAAGATAGTCCCCCTTGTTGGTGAACATCACGATGGCATCCAGGGTCGAAGCTTTCCCGACAAATAGCGGCTTATCTCCTTCGCGCAAGCCGATTTCTTCGATTGTCGACGCTCCAAAAGAACGCAGGCTGGTACGCTTGTAATAGCCTTCTTTAGTGATTACGACAATGACTTCTTCTATCGGCACCAACACTTCCGTATCGATTTTGATTTCCTCGATCTCATGCTGGATTGTAGTCCTGCGAGGGTTAGCGTATTGCTTTTTGACCGTGGCAAGCTCATTTTTCATCACAGCGTACAATGTTTTTTCTTGCTTCAGAATTTCATGGTACGTCGCAATCTGCTCATTCAGTTCCAACTTTTCGTTTTGCAGGGCAGTGATATCCGTGTTGGATAACCGGTACAGTTGTAACGAAACGATAGCTTCCGCTTGCGCTTCCGAAAAAGCATATTGCCTCATCAGATTCTGTTTCGAGTCCTTTTTGTCTTTGCTGTCACGGATCAATTGAATGACTTCATCAAGGATCGAAATCACTCTGATTAATGCATCCACAATGTGCAGGCGCGTCTCTGCCTTCTTCAGGTTATAATTTGTCCTGCGGGTGATGACGATTTTCTGATGACGGATATAAGCTTTCAGTATTTGGTGCAACCCGACCTGCATCGGACGACGTTCATCGATTGCGACCATATTGAAATTATAGTTCACTTGCAGATCCGTATTCTTGAGCAGATAATTGAGAATCCCCTCTGCATTTGCCTCTTTTTTCAGTTCAACGACAATCTGGAGTCCCGAGCGATCCGATTCATCCCGCACTTCAGCGATTCCTTCGATTTTACGGTTAATGCGGATTTCATCCATCCTCTTCACAAGCGTCGCTTTATTGACGTCATAAGGAATCTCCGAAATGACGATTTGCTGTTTGCCGCCACGAATGCTCTCTATGGACGTGCGCGAACGGACAACAACTTTACCTTTTCCGGTTCTGTATGCATCCTGCAAGCCTTCCAACCCCTGAATGATTGCTCCGGTAGGGAAGTCAGGTCCTTTAACATATTTCATAAGCGCTTTGAGCTCCGCATCAGGATGATCGATCAGGTGCAAAGTTGCATCGATGACTTCACCTAAATTATGCGGCGGGATATCGGTTGCATACCCTGCGGAAATGCCGGTAGCGCCGTTCACCAAGAGATTCGGGTATCTGGCAGGCAACACGGTAGGTTCCTGATCGGTATCGTCGAAGTTCAGTACAAAGTCTACTGTTTCTTTATCGATATCGCGTAGCAATTCTGCAGAAATTTTCGAAAGACGTGCTTCGGTATACCGCATCGCTGCAGCTGAATCGCCATCCATGCTTCCGTTATTGCCGTGCATTTCGACCAATACTTCTCGCATCTTCCAATCCTGACTCAAACGGACCATCGCTTCATAGACACTGGAATCGCCATGGGGATGGTAATTACCGATGACATTCCCGACAGTTTTAGCTGATTTTCGGAAGCCTTTTTCCGAAGTGTTCCCGGCAACATCCATCGCATAAAGAATCCGTCTTTGGACAGGTTTCAGTCCATCGCGGATATCAGGCAAAGCCCGATCTTGGATGATGTACTTCGAATAGCGTCCGAAACGATCTCCCATTACGTTTTCAAGCATCAGCTCTTTAATTTCCAGATTATCCACTATTGTTCACCACTTTCAAAATCTAACGAAATCTGCTCCATGTCGTGAGCGGTCTGTTGACCAGAAGACGCTTTTTTAACTTTATCTTGAAGCTGCGTCTGTCCGCTATCGGAAGTCGGTGCAAGATCTTGCTCCAAAATGCTCTTATCATCGGCCATCGAAAATTCGACATGCTTCTCGATCCATTTTCTTCGCGGTTCGACTTTGTTCCCCATCAGTGTCGTGACACGGCGCTCGGCTTGGGCCTTGTCGTCGATGAGAACCCGGATCAACGTTCTGGTTTCTGGGTCCATTGTAGTATCCCATAGCTGATCCGCGTTCATTTCTCCCAGTCCTTTATAGCGTTGCAAGATGTAGCCCTTACCGATGATGTCGATCTTTTCCTGCAGCTCCTTTTCGGTCCATGCGTATTCTATTTTTTCGTTTTTGCCGAAACCCTTGGATATTTTATAGAGGGGCGGTTGCGCCAGATAAATTTTCCCGGCTTCCAGCAGCGGTTTCATGTATCGATAGAAGAAAGTCAGCAACAGGATCTGAATGTGTGCACCATCCGTGTCCGCATCCGTCATAATGATAATTTTGTCATAATTGCAATCCTCGATATCAAAATCCGCCCCGACGCCCGCGCCTACTGTGTAGATGATCGTGTTGATTTCCTCGTTCTTCAGTATATCTTGCATGCTCGCGCGTTCAGTATTGATGACTTTCCCACGCAGCGGGAGAATCGCCTGGAACTTGCGGTCGCGTCCTTGTTTGGCGGATCCGCCGGCGGAATCACCCTCGACTAGGTATAGTTCGTTCTTTTTCGGATTTTTGCTTTGCGCAGGTGTCAACTTGCCGGACAACAGCGATTCGTTTTTTTGGCGTTTTTTGCCATTTCGCGTCTCTTCACGGGCTTTTCGCGCTGCATTTCTGGCCTCTCTGGCTTTGAGGGATTTCCTGGCAAGCATTTGGGCCGTTTCGCCATTCTCGGTCAGATAGATGCTCAATTTTTCGCTGATGAGGCCATCAACGGCGGCCCGCGCTTGTGGTGTGCCTAATTTTTCTTTCGTTTGGCCTTCGAATTGCAGCAGATTCTCTGGAACGCGCAAGGACAACACTGCCGAAAGACCTTCACGGACATCACTGCCTTCGAGATTCTTCTCCTTCTCTTTGATCAGGTTCATTTTCCGGGCGTATTCGTTGAAGGCTTTGGTGATGGCTGTCTTCGCACCGGTTTCGTGGGTGCCGCCATCCTTAGTGCGGACGTTGTTGACGAAAGACAAAATCGTCTCCGAATAACCATCGTTATACTGGAAGGAAAATTCAATTTCAATCCCATCTGCTTCTCCACTGAAATACACGACATCATGCAGTGTATCTTTTTCTTCATTTAAGTAAGCAACGAATTCCTTGATTCCTTCTTCGAAGTAAAAAGTATCGCTTTGTTCCGTCCGTTCATCTTTCAGCGTGATGGTCAACCCTTTCAATAAAAAGGCTGATTCCCTGAACCGCTCCGCCAAAACCTCATAGGATAACTGCGCTGTTCCGAAAACTTCCTTGTCGGGCAAAAAGTGAATCGAAGAGCCTGAACCTTTTGCGGCACTTTTTGCCTTAGTCAATTTACTGGCAGGTTTCCCGCCATCCTTGAATTTCATCGTATAGACTGTGCTCTCTCGGATGACGGACACTTCCAACCACTCGGACAGGGCATTGACGACACTTGCACCCACACCATGGAGGCCTCCTGAAGTTTTGTAGCCTCCTTGACCGAATTTGCCACCAGCATGCAACACTGTGAAAATGACTTGGATGGTTGGTACACCTGAAGCGTGTAACCCAGTCGGCATGCCGCGGCCATTATCTTTGACACTAATGCTTTGGTCTTCGTGGATCGTGATATCGATTTTATCGGCAAACCCCGATAAAGCCTCGTCAACTGCATTGTCGACTATTTCATATACTAAATGATGCAGTCCACGTGCGTCGGTCGAACCGATATACATACCTGGCCGTTTCCTGACTGCTTCAAGTCCTTCCAACACTTGGATGGAGTCGTCATTGTATTTATTCTCATTATTTTGTGCCATAAAAAAACTCCTTCATCTCTGTTCTGAACCGAACATCTATTCTATCATACTGTATAATTTTCACTTTGAAAAGTATTAAAAATAAGACAGAATTCTGACTCCTATAGGAAAAATGTGGATTAAATGGTAAAATGAACTGGAATTGTTTTATATTGGAGTTTTAAATTAGGAGTGAAGTGAGAATGACAGCAGTCGTCATCGTCCTGGCCTATCTTTTGGGTTCCATCCCTTCAGGCATTTGGATTGGAAAATATTTTTATCATACAGACATCCGCACATACGGCAGCGGGAACAGCGGAACGACGAATACCTTCCGCGTTTTAGGGAAAAAAGCTGGTACAATCGTCTTGATCATGGACATGCTGAAAGGCTCGGCGGCAACTTTACTACCGATATGGTTAGGGGCTGAAATTCACCCTTTGCTGGCCGGTGTTGTGGCAGCATTAGGGCATACCTATCCCCTTTTTGCGGGATTCAAAGGTGGTAAGGCAGTCGCTACAAGCGGCGGCATCATTTTGGCTTATAACCCCCTTTTTTTCACAGAAGCCATCATCGCTTTCGTCATCTATCTTTATTTTTCCAGAATGGTCAGCTTATCCAGCATATTGGTCTGTTTTACGGCAATTTTCCTTTCCTTCTTTTTTAAGGATTGGCCGTTGACGATTGTGACGATCCTTTTGACGGTTTTCATCATCTATCGTCACCGTTCCAACATTTACCGGATCAAGAATGGGACAGAAAGCAAAGTACCTTTCGGCTACAAATCAAAGAGCGTCAAAGAATAAAAGAATAAGGCAGGACCGTAAATCATTGCTGATTTACGGTCCTGCCTTTTTAGTGTAACTAGGCAACGATCTAGAAGAACGCGATCCTGTGGACATAATAACGTTTATTTCCTGGTTCAAGTGGTTGGATGGCTGTTTTCCGTTCCAACACCCCATCCGAATCCGACCTGTCAGCCAATCCGCACCAAGGTTCCAAACAGACGTAAGTTGCGTCTTGCTGCGGCTTCGTCCAAATACCTAAGTAGTCAAAATCTTCATAGGACATTGTAACTCCGTGCTCGCCTTTTTTAGATGCCAACGTCACCGTCGTCGGTTCCGGTGTTTTCAAAATAATGGCATCATTCTGGAATAGTTCTCTTTGCAGCGGGAAATTGTTCTGCTCCACTTCAAGTGCTTTGTCTGCGGCTAGATACGGCCCTTCCAGCAATAAGCGCTCTCGGGAAGTTTCAGGAGTCATCTTGACGTAATAATCTTCGAATGCCTCACCCTCCGTCAACGGAACGTTAAAGCCTGGATGCCCCCCAATCGAATAATACATCGTATTTTCATCAAGATTCTTCACCTTGTAAATGACGGACAACTGGTTCTCGAACAATTGATAAGTCAACTGCAATTCAAACAAAAATGGATAAACATCTTTGAAGTGACCGTTCGGCGCAAGAATGAACGTAATGCTGTCAGTCAGACGCTCATGCACTGAAAATTTCGAGTCGCGGGCAAAACCGTGTTGTCCCATTGGATAAGTGTTACCTTTATATCGGAAGGAGTCCTCCTTCAGGCGTCCTACGAAAGGAAATAGGACAGGGGCATGTCTGTTCCAAACTTTCTCATCAGCTTGCCAAATATATTCGATACCAGTTTTCTTTGCGATTACACTGGATACTTCTGCACCTTTATCTTTTACGGTTACTATAAGGTGCTCATTTTCGATTACAAACTCCATGACATTTCCCCCTAGTTTGGCTTTACACCAATTTGATTACTGATCATTTCTTTGATTCAAAGCCTTTTTTAAAGCATCAAGCAATTCTGGGGAAACGACTCTGATGAATGTCCCCTTCATGCCGAGCGATCTCGTCTCGAGAATGCCGGCTGATTCCAGCTTCCTTAAAGCATTCACAATCACGGAGCGCGTTATATTTTTTTCTTCCGCAATTTTCGATGCGGTGATGCGTTCCTCTAAGGATGGAAAACTCTCAAAAATAGCTTTGACTGCTTCCAGTTCGCTGAAAGACAAGGATTTTATTGCAATTTGGATCAGTGTCGTCACTCTTGTTGCCTCTTCCGTACGCAAATTGATGCTATGCAGCAACTCAATACCGATTACGGTGGCCCCGTGTTCGGCAAGAATCAAGTCGCTGCTGTCAAAAGCCGGAAACATACGTGCCAAAATCAAACTCCCCAAACGCTTGCCGGAAGCAAAAATCGGAACGATTGTTGTGACACCTGTAATAAACAAGTCTCTACTCTCAATCGGAAAGGCAGTGAAATCAGATTCAATGCCGATATTCGCGGTCGTTTGAAATAAAGCAGAGAGATTTTGGGCATACTGTTCCGGAAATTTCTTATCCTCCAGCATTTGTTTGATGCGGGTATTGTTGATATCGGTCGCCTCGCTGTAGCCCAATAGATTTCCGGATAGATCGATCAGATACGTGTTGGCTCTTAAAATATCACCAAGTACGCTTGCCATTTCCGTAAAAGGCAATGCTGTCGCTTCGCCACTGTTAGTGACAAACCCACCCTCTTTTTGAAGCATGTGGTTGATCCTTCTCAACTTTTCTAATAATTCGTCCATGTTTCCCCCCATACGATCATCCATCAGAAAATATCCACAAGGTTTATCTATCCTGAAGGGGATTATTTATGCTTAAAGGATATATCTTCTTAAATCTTTATTTTCTACAATTTTCTCAAGCTTTTCATCGACATAATGTTCTGTTATGGTAATTTCTGTACCAGGTATTTCGGAAGCTTCGAACAACAAATCCTCCAATAATTTTTCCATGATCGTATGCAGCCGTCTAGCTCCGATGTTATCGGTTTCCTGGTTAACCTCAGTCGCGATGGCAGCCATCTTCCGGATAGCTTCCTGGGTGAAAGTGATATCGACGTCTTCAGTTGCCAACAACGCAGTGTACTGCTTTAGCATCGCATTATTGGGTTCGGTAAGGATTCTGACGAAATCATCTTCCGTAAGGTCATTTAATTCTACGCGGATCGGGAAACGACCTTGCAGTTCCGGGATGAGATCGCTTGGCTTGGAAACATGGAACGCGCCGGATGCGATGAAGAGGATGTGATCTGTTTGGAGTGTCCCATACTTGGTGGAAACCTGGCTTCCTTCGACAATCGGAAGGATATCCCGTTGCACACCTTCCCGCGACACTTCACCTGAATTTTGTGATTTGGAAGTGATCTTATCGATTTCATCGATGAAAATGATGCCGTTGGTTTCGGCCAACTTCAAAGCTTCCTGCGAAATATCATCCTTGTTGACCAGTTTGTCGGTTTCTTCCTGCACAAGTACCTCGATAGCATCTTCGACCAAAAGTGTCCGCTGGATTTTCTTTTTCGGCGTCATGGATTCGAATGCCGACTGAAGCATCATCATTTGTTCGTTGTTTCCGCCGCCACCTAAGGGATTTGCTTGTTTTTCCTCCACTTTTATGGAGACTTCACGCTTATTCAGAAGTCCTTTACGCAATTGTTCAATGATTTCCGCTCTGCTCTTGGCGATTTCGGCGGTCACTTCTTCAACTTCTTCTTCCTGACTTTCCGGCAGAGGCATCCCTAGATTCTTGAACATATTTTGCCAGTCATTCATACCTTCCTGTTTGGGCTTAGCTTTTTTGGTACCCGGCCTCATTACCTTTGAGAGCCTTTCTAAAGCAGCCTCATAGGCTTTCGCATAGACATCGCTACGCTTCTGCTTTTCGACAATCTGAATGGCGTTCTCCATCAGGTCCCGGACCATCGACTCAACGTCGCGGCCGACATAGCCGACCTCTGTGAATTTAGTGGCCTCGACCTTGACGAAGGGTGCTTCGACCAATAAGGCCAAGCGTCTCGCCAGCTCGGTCTTTCCTACCCCGGTCGGCCCGATCATCAGAATATTTTTCGGCGTCACTTCTTTTTGCATATCGGCATCCAATTTTTGTCTCCGGTAGCGATTCCGCAAAGCGACAGCGATTGCTTTTTTTGCGGCATCCTGGCCGATGATATAACGATCGAGCTCCTTGACGATTTCTCTGGGTGTTCTGTTGTGCTGTTCCTTCATTATATTAGCCACCTATCTAAAATTCTTCAACAATGATGTTTTCGTTAGTAAATACGCAGATTTCTGAGGCGATTTTGAGGCTTTCGTAGGCGATTTCCTTAGCGGAAAGATCGGAGCCTCTTCTTTTCAGCGCTCTTGCTGCAGCCAAGGCATAATTTCCGCCCGATCCGATCGTCAGGATGCCATCATCCGGTTCGATGACTTCCCCACTTCCGGAAACAAGCAGCATCTGTTCCTTGTTCATGACGATCAACAACGCCTCCAGTTTCTGAAGAGCGCGATCTCCCCGCCATTCTTTAGCCACCTCAATGGAGGCGCGCAGCAAGTTTCCTTTGTACTGATTCAGTTTCTCTTCAAATTTGTCCTCAAGGGTGAACGCATCCGCTACGCCGCCTGCGAAACCGACGATGACTTCATCATGATAGATGCGTCTGATTTTTTTTGCGGTCCCTTTCATGATGACGGATTCCCCCATCGTTACCTGGCCATCACCCGCCATGGCTGAACGTCCGTTGTGCTGCACTGCGCAGATTGTTGTCATTTGTTATTCCCCCTGTTTTTTGCTGTCCCGTTTCGCCCGTGGATGGAATTTGTTGTAATTCCTTTGGAGGGCATCTTTCGTTACATGAGTGTATATTTGCGTGGAAGACAGGCTAGCATGTCCTAAAAGTTCCTGGACTGTCCGCATATCTGCTCCGTTGTTCAACATATCGGTCGCAAACGTATGCCGCAGCATATGCGGATGCAAGGTACCGGTCAATCCGGTTTTTTTCATGATCTGTTTTAATATGTATTCAATACCGCCTGCCGTGAGCGGATCACCCAAGCGGCTCACAAAGAGATAATCGTGATTGCGTTGGTGTTTAGCCATCAATTCTGTCCGGGTCATTTCCAGATATTCCTGAATGGCAGCGGCGGCATAATGGCCGAAGGGCACATAACGTTCTTTGTTTCCTTTTCCGAAAATTAAAATGACACCCAATTCGAAGGAAACATCCTGTAACTTGATGTTCTTGCACTCGCTGACACGCATTCCGGTCGCATAAAACAATTCCACCAGCGCTCGGTTCCGATAGTCGAGCATTTCCGTCCCTTCGGCTGCGCGCAATAGTTTTTCCAACTCTTCTTCGTATAAGTACTGCGGCAAACGCAATTGCTTTTTCTTGAATGAGATATAGGATAAAGGGTTTTCATCAAGAAGGTCATTGCGGATCAGGAAGTGATAGAATCCCCTCAGGCTGGACAATGTGCGCGAAATCGTATTCCGACTCAGTTTTTGTTCGTCCAAAAAACTCAAATACAGTCGGACATCATACAATTTCACCGCCAGCAAATTGCTGGTTCCACTTTCCTCAAGAAAGGATTCAAATTTTTTCAGGTCAAACAGATAGGCCTTGACGGTTTCGTCGGAATAGCGCCTCTCGATAGCCAAATATTTTATGAAACGATCGATTAATTCTTGATTAGACAAAAAAATCCCTCCAACATCTTATGACTAAATTTATCACAATGTTGGAGAGATTTCAATGTAAGTTGGCGAACTTAAATCGTTTGCACGAATTCGTCCAGAGCAGCCAATGCTTTATCGGCTATCATCTGGTTTTTGAGCTGTTTATCGCGGATTTTCTTGCCGCCTAAAGGTTCAATGATCCCGAAGTTGGCGTTCATCGGTTGGAAATGTTTGCTGTCTGTATTTGTGATGTAGTGGGACATCGCACCGATCATCGTCTCTTTCGGGAAGACAACACATTCCTGTCCGCTCGCCATTCTGGCGGCATTGAGGCCAGCCAACAGCCCGCTTGCAGCACTCTCGACATATCCTTCAACTCCGGTCATCTGGCCGGCGAAGAACAGGTCGTCGCGTTTTTGGCTCTGATAGGTGGCGCGCAGAATTTTTGGAGAGTTCAGGAACGTATTCCGATGCATGACTCCGTAACGTACAATCTCAACATTTTCCAACCCCGGGATCATTCGCAGGATCCGTTTCTGCTCTCCCCATTTCAGGTGAGTCTGGAAACCGACAATATTGTATAGGGATCCGGCAGCGTTGTCCTGACGGAGCTGCACAACCGCATAGGGAATCTTTCCAGTCTTCGGATCTTCCAGTCCGACCGGTTTCATCGGACCGAACAGCAACGTTTTTTCACCTCTTGAGGCCATCACTTCGAATGGCATGCACCCATCGAAATATTTTTCTTCCTCGAATTCTTTCAATGGGGCTACTTCAGCCGTAATCAGTTCATGATAGAAGTTTTCGAATTCCTCTTTGGTCATCGGACAGTTCAGGTAGGCGGCTTCACCTTTGTCATAACGCGACTTCAAGTAAACCTTCTCCATATTGATGCTATCTTTTTCCAACACGGGTGCGGCGGCATCATAGAAGTACAATCCTTCCGTTTCAATGAAATGTTGAATCGATTGGCTTAATGGTTCAGAAGTCAAAGGGCCAGTCGCTACCACCGTGATCCCTTCAGGCAATTCCGTCAGCTCATCCAGATGGATTGTGATATTGGGATGTTCTTCCAATGCTTTCGTAACATAAGCTGAAAAATTTTCTCGATCGACCGCCAAAGCGCCGCCCGCAGGAAGCGCGGTCGCATCAGCCGCTTGGATGATGAGGGAATTCAGATGACGCATTTCTTCCTTTATCAATCCGGCGGCGTTCGTGACTTGGTTCGCCCGCAGTGAATTGGTACAGACCAATTCCGCGAAGCCTGAAGTATGGTGGGCAGGCATCATCTTTTTCGGCCTCATCTCATAGAGATCGACTTGGATACCCTGCTCCGCTATTTGAAAAGCCGCTTCGCTTCCGGCCAAGCCGGCTCCGATCACGGTAACTCTTCTACTTGTCATAGTATGCCTCCATAACGTTATTTCTGTATGTCTTCCTCGTATTCACAATGACTGCATTTCACTTGGATGCCGCCTTTGACCTTCTTCTCAACAAGATACTGTTGACATTTCGGGCAATCACGGCCAATCGGTTTGTCCCAGGAGATGAATTCGCACTCTGGGTAACGATCACACCCATAGAATATCCGATTTTTCTTGGATTTCCTCTCGATGACCTCGCCTTTTTTGCACACAGGACACGTCACGTTGATTTTCTTGACGATCGGCTTCGTGTTGCGACATTCCGGGAAATTGCTGCATGCATAGAATTTTCCGAATCTGCCGATTTTGATGACCATCGGATGGCCGCATAATTCGCAATCGAATCCGGCAGGCTCGTCCTTGATCTCAATTTTTTCGATCTCGACTTCCGCTTTCGCTAGCTCTTCGGCGAATGGCTTATAAAAACGATCGACTACTTTAACCCATTCCATTTCTCCCTCTTCGACACTGTCTAGATCTTGTTCCATCCCGGCAGTGAAGGAAATATTCACGATATCCGGGAAATAAGTGGAAATCAAACCGTTTACGATCGTACCCAATTCGGTTGGTTCGAAACGTTTTGCTGTCACTTTTACGTAATAACGCTTCTGGATCGTTTCGATTGTCGGCGCATAGGTCGAAGGTCTACCGACACCGTTCTCCTCCAAAGCTTTGATGAGCGTTGCTTCCGAGTATCGAGCCGGCGGTTGTGAGAAATGCTGATTCGGGTCGATGTCTTTTGAGAAAACCGTATCGCCGACAGCCATTTCCGGAAGAAGGTTATTTTTTTCCTTGGAATTGCCTTCTACGTAGACTTTGCGGTAACCGGCAAAGTTCTCCTTGGAACCTGTCGCGCGGAACATAACATCCTCATGCTTGAGATCTACCTTCATCGTATCGAAGATTGCCGGAGTCATTTGGCTAGCCAAAAAGCGTGCCCAAATCAATTGGTACAATTTGAACTGATCCTTCGTCAAGAAAGGCTCGATTTCGCTTGGAACCCTCAAAACACTTGAAGGACGGATGGCTTCATGGGCATCCTGCGCCGATTGAGATTTTTTTTTCTCACGTTGTTTCTCGATGGCATATTCTGGGCCATATGTACCTGTTATGTATTCATGGGCTTCTTCAATCGAACCGGCTGAAACACGTGTGGAATCCGTTCGCATATAGGTGATCAGTCCAACTGAGCCCTCTTTGCCGAGTGCGATCCCTTCGTAAAGTTCTTGCGCGACCATCATCGTTTTCCGCGTACGGAAATTCAGTTTGTTGGCGGCTTCCTGCTGCATGCTGGAAGTCGTGAAAGGCTGAGCCGGATTACGTTTTTGTTGTTTCTTCGTAACATCGGTGATTTCAAAGACATTGGATGTAATCTTCTCCAGCACCGCATCCGCTTCCTCTTTTGTCTTCAACTTCAGTTTCTTCCCGTCCAACCCGTAAAATGCCGCCTGAAAAACATGTTTGTCCTTCAGGAAAGTGCCGTCTATTGTCCAAGACTCCACAGGCTCGAAACCGGCAATCTCTTCCTCACGGTTGATGATCAGTTTCAGCGCAACGGACTGAACCCGTCCGGCACTCAAACCTTTTTTGACTTTCTTCCATAGTATGGGTGAAATGGAGTACCCTACCAGACGATCCAAGATTCTTCGGGCCTGCTGGGCTGAGACAAGATCCATATTGATCGGTCTTGGGTTTTTGAGTGCTTCTTTAACTGCATCTTTGGTTACTTCATTATAAACGACACGGATATTGTCTGCTGGGTCCAAGCCCAACAAATGTGCAAGATGCCATGAGATGGCCTCCCCTTCTCTATCCGGGTCGGAAGCCAAGTAAATTTTTTCTGCCTTGTGTCCATATTTTTTCAATTCTTTTATAAGGTCGCCTTTACCACGGATGGAAATATAGTCCGGTTGGTAGTCATTTTCGATATCAACCGCCATTCGACTCTTTGGTAAATCGCGTAAGTGGCCTTTGCTCGCTACCACTTTATAGTTTCTGCCAAGATACTTTTCTATCGTTTTGGCTTTAGTAGGTGATTCCACGATGACTAAATATTTATAAGCCAAAGAAACGACTCCTCTCAACGAAATATTTTGTATGTATATTTCTGTCATTTAAATCGTTTCCCATCTTATGCCATAAACTAGGTGTTTGTCAAATGGAAGTTATTTCGAAGATGCTTCAGTTCCACTGCGTTCTCATTTCCTCCAGCACGTCAGTCGCATTCAAAACGCAAGCAGCACCGGCCTTTATCAATTGATTGGTACCGACGCTGAGGTGGCTGGTAATATTTCCTGGGACCGCAAAAACATCTCGATTTTCCTGCAAGGCTAGATTCGCAGTTATAAGGCTTCCACTCTTTTCTGTTGCCTCGATCACCAGTGTTGCCGATGAGAGATTGGCGATCAAGCGATTTCGCATCGGAAAATGATATCGTTCCGGCTTTGAGCCCAAAGGATACTCACTGATGACAAGCTGTTCCGCCATCATTTTCCGCTGAAGGGAAGCATTTTCTCTTGGATAGGTGACATCCAACCCTGTTCCGATGACCCCGATCGTTGCTCCACCGTTTTCGATTGCATAAGCATGAACCATCTTATCGATTCCCTTGGCGAGCCCGCTCACCATCGTGATGCCCTCCACAACCAACGGCGGTATCATTTCATTCAGGACTGCCTTTCCATAGGCGGACGGACTGCGGCTGCCTACGACACTTAAACACGGCTGCTCCAATAAACCGATATTACCCGCGCAGAACACCACAATTGGAGGCAGATAGCTATTAAACCAGCCCTCCGGATAACCATTATCCAGAATGGTCAAAATCTGAATATCATTGCTCCGGTAAAGTTCCAGTAATTCCTCATAAGACATCCTGCTGTAGGCTGTTTGTATGGCTGACTTTAGTTTCTGCTGTTTTGATTCATTGGCCATCGGAACATAACCTTTGATGTTCTCTTCTATTGAATAATCCGGATCCCTCATCCAAGACAAATAGAGATGCTTCATGAAATGTGGCGTGCACACGCCAGTCATTGCATGATAAATCAACTTATCGCGGACCGTCAGATCCTCGTGGTTCATTTCCATAAAAAAACTCCTTTGCGTACAATCTGATAAGATAATACGCAAGGAGTTGCATTAAGCTTTATTCAATTGTTTGCATTTGGAGTACAGAATGTTTACTGATCTCTCAGCATGCTTTTGATAGGATCAAACGTCTTCCGGTGGATAGGGGTAATACCATGCGATTCCAAACCGGATAAATGCAGTTGGGTGCCATAGCCGGCGTTCTTCTCAAAACCATAGTAAGGATATTGAATCGCATATTCGGACATCAGGCGATCACGGTATACTTTCGCGACAATGCTCGCCGCAGCGATGGAGACCGATTTGGCATCACCTTTAATGATCGATTGCTGCTCGATCGGCAAAGGAAGCTTCATGGCATCGATCAGCAGGCTGTCCGGTTCTTGTTTCAGATTGGCGATCGCCTGCATCATCGCCAGTTTCGTGGCTTCATAAATATTCACGGCATCAATCGTTTCCGGGGAAATCAATCCGATCCCGACATCGGCAATGGCCATGATCTGATCGTATAGTTGCTCCCTTTTTTTTGCAGAGAGTTGTTTCGAATCGTTGACCGGAAGGAAAGGGAGCTCTGCCGGCAGAATGACGGCGGCAGCGACCACCGGGCCGGCTAACGGGCCTCTGCCGACTTCATCGATACCTGCGATGGCAAGCCGGCCATTTGCCTTCAGTTCCTCTTCGAAGGCCATCATCTGGATTTGCCGTTCTTTCAAGGCGAGGTCGAGTTGATAATTCCGCTCCCACGATTTGATCGCGGCTTGGACGCCTTTGCGGGAGTCGGCTCGGATCGTTGTCCATCGTGGATCTTCCAACGATCGGATTTCCTGCAACTGCTCCTTGATGGCAGCGATGCTCAATGGTTTGTTCATTCCGCTAAGTCCTCTCCAGCCTCCGCCAGTTTAACGGGAACCTGATCCAAAGTATAAGGCCCAAGTTTGCCGCCGCGGATATCAAAAATGATTCTCTCGCTGGCACGGCTGTAATCCTCGCCAAAGCGCAGTTTCGTGGTCAATTCCATCAACAGGTCCGGAATCGCTCCTTCGAATTCTTTTTCGTCCACCTTATAGAATGCCTGCAATCTGCCTGGATAATACTGCATAAAATGACGCAACGCGAATAAAGCGACATCATCCTTGTGGAAAACGGTATCCTTGATTGCTCCGGTTAGGGCAAGTTTTTGACCGATCAGCTGATCCTCGAATTTAGGCCACAGTATCCCCGGAGTGTCCAACAACTCGAAATCACCGCCGATTTTCAGCCATTGTTGCCCTTTTGTCACACCAGGTCGGTTTCCGGTCTGGGCTCGATTCTTCTGCATCAATTTATTGATCAAAGTTGACTTCCCGACGTTAGGGATGCCAAGGATCATCAAACGGATGGCGCGAGGTTTGACGCCTTTAGCGATCATCGCCTGCGTTTTATGCGCCATCATCGCTTTCAGTTCTCTTTTGATGTTCTCTACATCTTTATTGTTAAGCGTCGAAATCGAAACGGCTCGCTGCGCTTTGTTATCCTGTTTGAAGTATTCCACCCATTCTTTTGTGGCTGTCTTATCCGCAAGGTCAGCCTTATTGAGCACAATCAATCTTGGTTTGTTTCCGATGATATCGTCGATCAATGGGTTCCGACTCGATTCCGGAAGGCGCGCATCCAGCAACTCAATCACCAAATCGACCATTTTTAATTTTTCTAACGCTTCACGTTTCGCTTTTGCCATGTGGCCTGGAAACCATTGTATTAACATATTGACACTTCCTTTTCTAAGTAAATCCTTCGCTTCCATTTCAAGACAAAACACAAGTGCAAATACACTTGTGTGCGGTTGTCTCTTTATTCTTCTGCCCCATTATCAGCAATGATCCCTATTTTGTTTAAAGGCCACAGTCTTAAATCAGCTGTCCCTTCGATTTGCGCTGCGGGGATAAATCCGAAGACACGACTATCTTTCGAAACAACGCGGTTGTCCCCCAAGACGAAATACGTATCTTCAGGAACGGACGTTTCCCCAGTCATGTCAAATAAGGTTTCATCCAACATCAGCATTTGTCCTGAATCCTCTCTCAGCGGCTCCAGATAGTGCTCCTCGATTTTTTCGCCGTTGATATAAAGTTCATCCTGGAAATAAGTGATTTCGTCACCAGGAAGCCCGATGACGCGTTTCACATATTCTTCATCCGTCCCGTCAGGAGCAGGAAACACGACGATATCAAAACGATCAACTTCGGCCAATTTGTTCAGGATCAGCCGATCTCCCGTCTCCAAAGTGGGTACCATCGAATCACCGACAACCTGGAACGGATAAAACAGATAAGTCCGGATGACAACGAACAGCACAAAGGCAATCGCCACCGAAAGAAGCAGGCTCAGCGCTTCCCGAAAAAAGCCACCTCGTTTTTCCGGTTGAATATCTTTCTTTTGTTCGACTCCGAATCTTTCGTTCCTTGAAACAAAACCAGAGTCTTGGTAATCATGATTTTTATTTCCAAATGACATCGAATCACCCTTTCTTATAAACCCAGTCGGTTCTTAATTTTCAATAAAGCCAAAATCCTCAAACGGAAAATACACCATTGCAGCTTTTCCGGCTATATCAGCCTGTGGCACAAAACCGAATATCCGGCTGTCCCGGCTACGCACTCGATTGTCCCCAAGCACAAAATAACTATCCTCCGGGACTATCTCAACTCCTGTCAAGGAAAACAAATCAAAATCAGAAGTGAAAACATCCATTCCCTGTTGCTGCTCCGTCCCAAGAAAAGGCTCTTCGATGACCTCTCCATTCAGATACAGCTGATCCTCACTGTATGAAATGGAATCACCCGGTAACCCGATGACTCTCTTGATGAGCGTTTGCCCATCTTCATTGCTGAAGATGATGATATCAAAGCGATCAATGTCCGAAAATGTCTCATATAAGAGATAGTTGCCCTGTGCTAGCGTTGGACTCATTGAGTCGCCTTCAACTTTCAACGGAATGAAAACATAAAAACGGATGATGAGCACCAGCAACAAGGCTAAGATGATCGCCTTCACCCAATCCCAAATCCCATCCTGCATCTTTTTATCTACTTTCATCGGTATCAACCTTTTTGGTTATAGTTTACGAAAACAATACTCATAGTTTAGCATATTTTACGCACAAAAAGAATTGCAACAAATCCAAAGGCGATACTTCCAAGCAATTCCGGACATTACAAAAAGGTTTGGCCCTTCGAAAAAGCAGCCAAACCTTTCGGACTATTCGTTCCCCATCAATATTTCCACAGCTTTATCATACTGTGTATCGTTCTCCGTAAGAACTTCGCGCAATTTTTCAACAATAGCCAACGCGGTGTCGCCCGTTACGATTCCGGTTGCATCCAGCTCATTTGCAGCTTGGAATGAGGCTACCTGTTCGACAGTAGCTTCATCGTAGTAACCGTCTGCTTCGACCGCGTATCCGATGGCGTTCAGCATCGCTTCCACATTCTTGACCTCTTCCGAGACAGTTCCTTCTTCATAGGTTGCCGTAGAATCGATAATCGTTAAAGTGGCGTATTCCGGAAGAGCAACTTCGTAGTCCACAGCAATGCCTTTTTGGTGGATCCAGTTGCCGTTTGGCGTCAGCCACTTGGCAACCGTCAATTTCAACTCGCTGCTTTCGGTCAACGGATACACTGTCTGCACAGTCCCCTTGCCGAAGGTTGTCGTCCCAACCAACGGAATTTCGGATGATTCCTGCAGAGCTCCCGCGACGATTTCCGATGCACTGGCACTTCCCTCATCAACAAGCAGTACGCTTGGTTCGGTTATCTTGAAATCTCCGAACTCGCTTTCGCTGGCCACAATCTTATTCGGCTCGGCATCTTTTTCTTGCGTCTGCATGATGACGTCGCCGTCGTCAAGGAACATATTGCTGATCTTCAGAGCTTGATCCAACAAACCGCCTGGATTCTGCCTGAAATCAAACACAAAGGATGTGGCGCCTTGTGTACGCAGATCCGTTACAGCGCTGACGATATCGTCATAGGTCGGCGTCGAGAAACTGGAAACGTGGACGATGCCGATTTCCGGATATTCTTCATCCAGTTCAAAAGTCACCGTTTCGATCGGAATCGTGTCTCTGGTGATATTCACTTTGAATGTCTGGTCACCGCGAACGATTTCCAGGACCACTTCACTTCCTTTTTCGCCTCTGATCAGCGCGACTGCTTCGCTTGCCGTTAAGCCCTGCAATGATTCGCCATCCGCACTGAGAATGATGTCATTCGGCAACAGTCCTGCTTTTTCAGCTGGAGAGCCCTTGATCGGCGAAACGATGACAATCTGCTGATTCAAGGACATGATTTCAGCTCCAATTCCTTCGAATGAGGCGGAAATCGTCTCATCCAAGTTCTCGCTCTCTTCTGTGTTCAAGTATTGACTGTAGGGATCGCCGACTGCTTCCACCATGCCGCTCAAGGCACCCTCAATCAACGCCTCTTTATCGACACCTTCGACATAATTATTGAGCAGTGTCTGATAGACAGCTCCGATGCGTTCGGATGCAGCTATATCCAATGTCGAACTGTTTGTGCCTTGGATAATCTCTACTGTCGATGGGAGAGTAACGCTCCTGCCGATCCACGCATACGTCCCGCCAATAGCCGCAATTGCGACGATAAGTAAGGACAGGAAGTAGATGGAGAGCTTGACTCCACGTTTTTTTAGTTTATGACCGTTGTTGCCCATTCAAAGTACACCTCTTTAAGATTATAGGATAGATTCTAAAGCAACGAGCATCATGTCATCGAACGTAGTTTCACGCTCTTCGGCAGTCGTCTCTTCCCCTGTCAGGATATGGTCGCTGATGGTCAATAAAGCTAAAGCTTTCCGGTTGTATTTGGCGGCCAGCAAGTAGAGACCGGCAGCTTCCATTTCCACGGCCAGAACGCCATAGTCAGCCAACTTTTGTTTATCCAACTCTTCATTGTAGAAGCGGTCCGAAGACAGGACATTGCCGACGTGGACGGATAGATTTCTTTCCTTCGCAACCAGGTAGGCATTGTGCATCAATTCAAAGCTACAGATTGGCGCAAAATTGACTTGACCATTGAATGTATTGCTGACAACGCTGGAATCGGTGGTCGCTCCTTGGGCAATGACGATATCACGCACATGGATATCTTTTTGGATTGCCCCTGCGGAACCGACCCGGATTAAATTCTGTACATTGTACTCAGTGATCAATTCGTTTGCGTAAATCATGATGGAAGGCAAACCCATCCCTGTGCCTTGGACAGAGACACGTTTACCTTTGTATGTCCCCGTATATCCGAACATGTTCCGGACAGAATTGTACTGTTCGACATTCTCCAAATAGGTCTCGGCAATATACTTCGCTCTCAATGGGTCGCCCGGCAATAAAACAGTTTCCGCGATTTGACCAGGTTTTGCTGCAATGTGTGTACTCATTTCATTTCCTTCTTTCTTTATCTAGTTTTGGTTTCTCTCGATGTATACTTCGAACAACTCATCAAATACGGACATGAACTCTGTGTACTCTCCGCTCAATTCCAGGTAATCGGCAAGTTCGTGATAATCGGTCATTTGCTTCGGAAAGCCGATATCCTCGGAAACCCGGTTCGCAAATGCTGTTTTTTTGTCCTTTTTGTATGGGTCTCGATACGTCAGGATGAAAAGGTAAAAAGATTGTCTCATAAATTAGGCCTCTTTCTATTTTAACAAATTTTCTGCTGGTATGCTTACTTCAAACGAATATTCTTTCGTCTCTTTATCGATCGAAAGCAAGCGGATGGCACTCTCTTTCGGAAGTTTGATGTTGGCCAAATTCATCAGTACGGTTTCCGAATCCGCATCCAAGCTGACGAATGCAGGCAATTCCAAAAATTGAGCCAAAAGAGTCAAGGCTTCCTTTTCGGGCAAAGACAGCCCACCTAGGGAAATATCGGTCACCTTCAGCTGCAGATTACCGTCCGTTGTCGCATGCGGCTCTCCTGTTAGAGCGAACAGGATCGAAAGCCCCAAAAGTACAGTCTCTCCTTTTAAAGTCACCGCATCCGTCATCTCCAACGAGTAGCCATCCAAGCTCTGCTCGGATTTCAGATATTCATTGGCGATGACCGCCAATTCGTTATTGCTCAAGGACAACCCTATCGAGAGCTGATCCGCTGATTGCGTCGTGGTTAGAGCATCAGTCGCTGTTTGGCTAGGCTGAACCATCGCAATTTTCGAGAAAATCCAAATTGCTGCCAGCACCAGTATGAGCGACAAGGTTATGAATCCAATTTTCCATGGATTCGGACTATTCCTCACACTTCTTTGTTGATTGATTCCCATTGAACTCGCTCCTTTAAAGATATCTTTCTGAAAGTCCCAATCTTTTTTTGCGGAAGGGATACTATGATTTTCTAAAGCTTACCATTTAATGTGCTATAATGCATTCAGAAGGACGTTGTTGGAGACTGTTTTTTTCTTTGGCCAAAAAAAATTGCTGTCAGGCAACAAGGAGGAATGAATGTGACTACTTTTCCGCAAACAGAAGGCAGACGCAAAATCATCGTAAACGAAGTGTTGAATGCCGTAACGCATGGAATCGGGACCTTGCTTAGCATCGTAGGATGCGTCTTACTCATTTTGAAGGGGTCCCAATCAGGAAACGTTACAGAAGTCGTAGCTTATGCCATTTACGGTGCTTCGATGATTTTACTTTTTCTGTCATCGACGCTCTATCACAGTTTCAGTATGACCCGCTTCCAAAAGATATTCCGCTACATCGATCACGCAGCCATATATTTGTTGATTGCAGGGACGTATACGCCGTTTTGTTTGATTGCGGTACGTAACGGTCAAAGCAGAGCTTTGTTCATTGCCGTTTGGGCAATCGCAATCATCGGCATTATCCTGAAGATCTTTTTCGTCGGAAAATTCAACGGTATTTCCACCCTCTTGTACTTGGGTATGGGATGGATGGCGCTGTTCATCATTCAACCGATGTACCAGACACTCGGTCTGAACGGCATTGTGCTGATCGCTTTAGGTGGTTTGAGTTACAGTTTGGGGACTATTTTTTACTCGAACAAAAAATACGGCTTTATGCATGTCATTTGGCATCTCTTTGTTATGGCAGGCGCCGCTTTTATGTTTTTCGGCATCTTCTTGTATGTTTAAAAACAGAAAATCAATAACATCATGCAAAGCAAAAATTGGGACTGGGAAATAACTAGCTCCAAATAAAAAGAAACACAACAGAAACCAGCCTTTTTTTGACTGAGGATCTGTTGCGTTTCTTTTTTCGTTGAATGATGTGAGAATTGGGCAGTCCACCTGCCCAATTCCAGCATCAATTTCGTCAAGTTCATGGCCATGAGCATCAGGCCGATATCATTGTGAACGGCTTGTTTGCCTCGCACATGAACCCGGCGCATACCAAAATGACCCTTCATGCGACCGAAAACCGTTTCTACGTCAATCTTTCTTTGCGCGTAGATCCGTTTCCCCGTTTCGCTTTCCAGGTTTTCTTTTACTTGTTGCTTGAAGTACTCCCAGTTGTAGTTGACAGAGGTTGTTCGCAGCTTGCCCTTCGGGGTCCTCGCCAGCTCGTTTAACCGGCTGTCTTCCTGCTCTTTATCTGCTTTGTAGACCTTGAACTGACGCTGAAACCCATTTTTATCGGTCCGGGTGCTGTAGTGGGAGAAGCTGAACCACACCCCATCGGGGTCCACGTATGTATCCGCAATTTCGTCATAGTCCCAGTTAGCACGGTACTGGGGATTATTTTTATATTTTTTTTTCTGTTCTGCATGGTACATACCGTACGGAATCAACGGCACTTTTTCGTAATCGTCGATGATGCTTTGATAATTTTCTTCACTGCCATACCCCGCATCGGCCACAATATATTGAAAC
>NZ_FOQC01000017.1 GCF_900113645.1 Trichococcus flocculiformis | reverse complement strand
GGCCTTCGAGAACCAACTTGACTGCCAGGCAACGCTCGTACAACCGGCGGTTGTCTGTCGTAGTCATCGCTTTTTCCAATTCACGGATTTGGCGTTCTGTTTCCATGTTCCCCACTCCTCAAGTGTTTTCTTTAGTATACGCCTACAGGAGGAAAAACGAATGCAATTTAACTCAATTTATATAGCAACGTTTTCGTGGGATGGGTCCTTACGTGATGAACCACGGTCCGGACAAGTCATAAGGCTTATCGTTAGCTATCTCAGTGGATTTGCGGTAAGGTATAGAAGTACTATCTATTTGCTGACGTTATATTTTTTATAGCCAGCTCAAATCCAAGCCAGTACAGGTATACTTCCAGGAGGAAAACATATGAAATTACAAGTAGAGAAACGCGAAAAGGTTGGCTCATCTGCAGCAAAGCGTGCACGATCGGACAAGAAACTCACTGCAGTCATCTATGGTAAAGATGTTGAAGCCACTCCAGTATTACTTGATGCAAAAGAATTTGACGAAGTGCTCAAGCAATTAGGTAAAAATGCAATCTTCGAAGTCAGTATGTCCGATGGAAAAACGATGCAAGTCATCGTGAAGGATATCCAACAAGCTGCCCTCAAGAACCAAATCCAAAACGTTGCACTACAGGCTCTTACAAAAGGTCAAAAATTGACGATGACCGTTGCGATCCATTTAGTCGGCAGCGAAGACCTCAAAGAAGGCGTCCTGACCCAAACTTTGAACGAATTGGAGATTGAAACGGACGCTGCCCATGTCCCTACCGAATTCCAAATCGCTGTTAATGAAATGAACATCGGTGATACCCTGACGGTTGCCGATATCAAAGTCGATGCCGGTATTTCGGTCCTTACGGATCCAGAAGCAGCAGTCGCCATCTTGGCAGCACCTGCCACAGAAACAGCAGACGAGGACGAAGCTTCAGCAGAAGCAACTGAAAAAGTCGCTGAATAATCACCAAATCAAAATTTACGTATAGACAAAAAGATTCGGCTTTGAACGTCAAAGCCGAATCTTTTTTTGTTTCAAATTATTTGCTGGACTATCCTTATCAGAAGGCCTTCAAAGCGGTGACCAACTTCAGTCCATTACTTTTTTCCAAATAGTTTTCCAGGAAGCGCTGAGCCAAACTGCCTTTTTTGATATTGGCCTTTGCAGCTTCGATGGAAAACCATTCCGCCTGATCCACTTCATCCGTCATGCCATCGAGGCGTTCGCTCGCGACGATACAGGAAAAATTCAGCATCAGTGTGTTGTTTTTTTCAAAATATTCGCTTTTGTTGTAGCGCAATCCGACCGTTTGTAGTCCGAGTTCTTCGGCGATTTCACGAGCCGCTGCCTGCTCCGCATCTTCGCCCTTATTGACGTATCCCGCACAGAGAATATAATCTGCCCCACCGTACTGCTTGATCAACAAAATTTTATTCTGTTCCTTATTCAAAATGACCATGCTGACAGCCGTGTTGAACACAGGGAATCGATATCCCTCGCAACTGTTGCAATAAGGGATGTTCCCTTCATTTTCCAGATGTTTCGCTTCCAGTTCTGTTCCGCATTCCATGCAATAATTCATCTATTTTGTACGCCCTTTCCGATTCCGTTCGTTTCCTCATGAAGCCTTTATCAACAACAAAAAGCTTAGGACAATATGGAATATTATAACATGCCATCTTTTTGATTGAAATCTGTTGATGGAGGATGAGATTCCACTCTTTTCTCCAGATAAAAAGTCGGTGACTCAATCAAAAACAATTGAGTCACCGACTTTTTTTGCTGTTCATTTATATTATTTGATGATTTGGGAGGTCGGGCAGTGCTTTTCTGCCGATGCGCTCTCTTTCACAACACCAAATTGTGCCAGCATTGTGGTGCCGGCAATGCAATCCGCTTCCGATTCTACCGGAGCAGGCTCATTCATCGGGCAAACCGTTACCGTGCAGGCATTGCACTTCTTTCTGCCGCTCGCGATCAAACGGATTTGACGGAATAAGATGTACCCCATCAAGGTCATAAACAACAACAAAACGATCCAAGATTGAACATTCATCACTTACGCCTCCTCTTCCTATTTGACCATCGGTTTCGCCAAGCTGCCCCACATCGGCGAAGCTTTTTTCGGTGCAGGTCTGACGACCAAGAACACCAATATTGCCGTTGCTGCAGCCGCTATGCTGGCTCCCGCCCCAAAAGGTGCACCCAACACGATGACGGATCCGAGCTGATTGATGATGAAGGCCAAGACATAAGCCAAAGTAGTTTGATACAAGACGCCGAAAAGCGTCCATTTAGCGCTGCCGAATTCGGTGCGCATCGCTCCGACAGCCGCGAAACAAGGCATGCAGATCATATTGAACACAAGGAAGGCTACTGCGCTCACCGGGTTGAACAGTGTGCTGAATGCGGCAGCTACCTCCGCCTCCGAACCGGTTGTGTTCATCAATACACCAAATGTGCCGACAACATTTTCCTTCGCGATCAATCCTTGGATGGTCGCCACCGTCGCTTGCCAAGAGCCGAAGCCCAACGGCGCGAAGAATATAGCTACTGCACTGCCGATTTTGGCCAGGATGCTTTGGTCACTTTCAACCGTCATTCGAAGCTGCCAGTTGAAGGAAGATAAAAACCAAATGAAGCTAGAGCTGAGGAAGATGACAGTTCCTGCATTTTTGACGAAGGCCAGGCAACGGGCTCCTACCGCGCGGAAAATGCTTTTCCATTGCGGCCAGTGATACATCGGCAACTCCATGACGAATGGCGATGCTTCCCCGGAAAAGATCGCTGTCTTACGCAGCAATACACCGGAAAAGATGACAGTCGCAATCCCCAACAAGTACATCGACAAGGCAACCCAGGATGCGCCGCCGAAGATGGCGTTGGCGATCAGGGCGATGACCGGAAGTTTCGCGCCGCAGGGAATGAAAGAAGTGGTCAGGATCGTCATGCGGCGATCCTGCAGGTTCTCGATTGTGCGGGAAGCCTGGATGCCCGGAACCGAGCAACCGGAACCGATCAGCAAGGGAATGAACGATTTACCCGACAGACCGAAGCCGCGGAATACCCTATCCATCACGAAAGCGACGCGGGCCATATAGCCACTGTCCTCCAGCAATGTCAAGCAGAGGAACAAGGCGGCCATCTGCGGCAGGAAGCCAAGAACTGCGCCTACTCCTCCGATGGCACCATCGACCACGAGACTGCTGACTGCTGGATGGATGTCGATGCTGTCGAAGAACGTTTGCACAGCCTCGGGAACGATGCTTCCGAACAACACATCGTTTACCCAGTCAGTCCCCCACGTCCCCACAGTCGTGATGGCGAAGTAGTAGACCGCATACATGATCAGGACGAAAATCGGCAACCCAAGCCAGCGGTTCGTTACGATATGATCGATCACGACTGAGAAGGAGGCTTTTTCGCTATTTTTCACGAGCACTTGGCGCGTAATTTTCGTCACAAATTTATAGCGTTCGTTAATCAGGATTGCTTCGGAGTCGTCGTCCAATTCCTTTTCATAACGGCTGAGCAGACCTTCCATGACAGCTTGGTCTTCTTCGGGAATCGCAAGTTTTCCGGCAGTTTGTCTGTCCCTTTCGAAAAGCTTGATGCTGTAGTAGCAACGTAATTTTTTCGGAACCAATGGCGCAAGAATTTCTTCGATCGTATCAAGGATGCTTTCCACAACGATACTGTATGTAATCGGTTCTGCTACTGATATAGGTTCAGCGATGGCCTTGAACAACTCTTCCAATCCGCTTTCCTTCAGTGCCGAAATCATTACGAACGGCAATCCGAATGCGCGCGACAAACCGGCGACGTCCAGTTGATCGCCCCTTTTCTCGACGATGTCCATCATATTGAGAACAACGACAATCGGCAGATGCAATTCCATCAATTGGGTAGTCAGGTAAAGATTTCGCTCCAGATTGGAGGCATCGACGATATTGATGATCAGATCCGGTGCATCCAGCGTAAGATAATCGCGCGTGACGATTTCCTCGATTGTGTAAGGGGAAAGCGAATAGATGCCCGGCAGATCGATGACCTGCGTTTTGCCGTCATGCAGTAGCGTGCCGGCCTTCTGTTCGACGGTAACCCCTGGCCAGTTGCCGACGCGTTGGGTGGAACCTGTCAAATGGTTGAATAGAGTCGTTTTCCCGCTGTTGGGATTTCCGACCAGCGCTATGGTTTTCCCCATCATTTTCCCTCCCCGAACGTAACTTCGATCATCTCGGCATCTTTTTTGCGTATCGATAATTCATATCCGCGCACCATCACTTGGATCGGATCGCCCAATGGAGCGACTTTTCTGACATAAATGGCAGTGCCTTTCGTGATGCCCATATCCATCAATCTTCTGCGGGTAGCGCCTTGTCCTGTTATCTTGTTCACAATCGCGCTTACGCCGATCGGCAAGTCCCTTACATTCGTCAAAATCGTCCCCTCCATTCTTTAAGTAATAATAATTTTCCGACACTAATTGAGAACCGTTCTCATTAAGTCATAGCTTAAGGCATAGACTCCTTCGGGTCAAGATAATTCGTGCATTTTTACTTATTTTTTTTCATCAGTAATGCGTGGATGCATCAGGCTCATAAGGGTTTGAAAAATAAAAAGGCACGAAAGAAGTCAACTTCTCTCGCGCTTGTGAAATGTTGTCTCTTTTCAGCGACGATGTTTGTCATAATTGTTTCGGCTGACACTCGTGACTTCCAAAATGGCTTTGATCACGACCGCGACCACTGCACCCAGAACGGCTCCGATTGGTCCGAACAAGAGGATACAAACGACTGTCGCCAGAAACGTGTACAGCGGCCGGATTCCGAGTTCCTTGCCGGTAATGAACGGCTCCGCAATCTGACGGACGACCACAAGAATGATGTACAGTAATCCGATTTGCCAAGCCAACGTTGTGTTCCCGAGCAGCAGATGGATCACCGCCCAAGGGATCATCACCATCCCGCTCCCCAGAATCGGGATGAGATCGAAAACCGCGATTCCCAAAGCCTTCAGGAACCAAAAATCGATGCCGAAGTACAGAAACCCGATGCACAGCAGAACAAAGCTGATGGCAGCCAATTTGATGGCTGATATGAGATAACCCTTCAAGCCTTTTCCGGTTGCGTTGATGATTTCTTTGATATAATAGCTGATCGTATCCACTTCAATCCCTCGCTTTCTCTTTATACATTCAGTATACACGCCCGTGCACCAGCCAAACATCGGCCATTGGTCGGATTCTTTCCCGTTCCGTTGGAAGCGAGTCGCTTGACGGCTGATGCCATCAGGATGGTTCTATGATAAGATTATAGGAAACAGACACCGATTACACGCAAAAACACTCGGGAAAAGGAGCATAAAATGGAATCCAAATATCTTCAGAAATTTTACGATAAAACCCCAGCCGAAAGGATCACTGCCTTACACGCGGCCGGCCTCCTGAATGAAGAAGCGACAGCCAAGCTTCATTCAGGATTAAGCTTGCCGCAGGAAATCGCCGACAACATGATCGAAAACCAATTGAGCACGTACGACTTGCCCTACGGTGTCGCCTTGAACTTTTTGATTGACGGAAAAGACTATATCGTCCCGATGGCCATCGAAGAGCCTTCCGTCATTGCTGCGGCCAGCGCGGGAGCGAAAATCATCGCCAAGGCGGGCGGATTCCGGACGACGATCCAGAAACGGGTCATGATCGGCCAGGTTGCCTTAAAAAATATCCTTGACAGCGATGCTGCTGAACAACTGATCCTTTCGCATCGGGATGAAATCCTGGAGGCGGCCAATGCTGCCCACCCTTCCATCGTGAAACGTGGCGGTGGAGCTCGCCGCATCAGCGTAAGGTACTTGGCCGCCGTTCCCGATGAAGGAATTCCGGCGTTTCTTGTTGTACATCTCCATGTCGAGACGTTGGAGGCGATGGGGGCTAACATCATCAATACGATGATGGAAGGCGTCATCCCTTACTTGGAGCATTTGACCGGCGGCGAAGCTTTGATGGGAATCCTGACCAATTACGCGACCGACTGCTTGGCGACCGCCGAATGTCGGATACCATCAAGTCTCTTGGGCAGAGGAAGTCTTTCCGGTGATGAAGTGCGCGACCGATTGATTGAAGCCTATCAGTTTGCCTACGTCGATCCTTATCGCGCCGTCACCAATAACAAAGGCATCATGAACGGCATCGACGCCATCGTGCTGGCATCCGGAAACGACTGGCGCGCCATTTCTGCTGGAGCGCATGCCTACGCCTCCCGCAACGGACAGTACCGTTCGCTGACAACCTGGAAAAAAGCGGAAAATGGAGATCTGCTTGGAAGTCTGACGTTGCCGTTGCCGATTGGAGCTGTGGGCGGATCCATCAACTTCCACCCTGCCGCGAAAATGACGAAAGAAATTCTCGGCTACCGTTCGGCATCCGAACTAGAGTCCATCATCGCATCGGTCGGACTGGCGCAAAATTTCTCCGCCATCAAAGCGCTGGTGACGGAAGGCATCCAAAAAGGACATATGGGTCTGCATTCGCGTTCCTTGGCAATCAGCGCTGGCGCGGTCGGTAAAGAAATCGAACAGCTTTCAGAGCGGCTTAAAGGTGAAAAAAATATGAATTTGGCGACAGCACAGACACTTTTGGCGCAAATCCGCGGTGCGGATGCAGTCGATTGAGTCACAACAAGATCGATGGCGGAGGGTTCCAGAGCGAGCTGCCGGGCTGGATCGCCGGAGTAGAGGTACCGGATTTTGCTTTATTCTCCGGTCACGGCGGCCTCACCGGAGTACAAGGCCGAAATTCGTTTCACCTCCGGCCAAGGCCGGCTTGGCCGGAGGTGCCGGCCGCCAGAACCATTAAAAATCAAAAACAGCACACCGTTCACCAGTTGTCTGGCTGACGGTGTGCTGTCTTCATTCATGCGATCATCTGGTTTTGTTCAGATAGATGCGTTTGTTGTCTTCCATTCCTTCAATACAGATACTCGCAGGATCTGCATCCACATCCAATTCGATGCTTGAACCATCAATCGGCAAAACACGAGAATAGATCTCTTCATATTCTTTGACGCTCACTTCTGTCCGTCCCGCGAACATTTTCCCGTGCTCAGCCGCGGTCAAAACCGCTTTGAACCCTTCTTGAAGCGTGGCCGAGAAGAACTCACCGACCGCTCCGGAGCCGTAACTGAAGAGACCGATTTTGTCGCCCGCCTTCAGGTCGTCAGAAAGTTCCAGCAGGGACAGCAGGCTCAGATACAAGGATCCCGTATAAATATTGCCGACGATTTTGTTGTAGACAGTGCTGGTTTGGTAATGCGCTGCAAGACGTTCGCGGTCTGCTTCGGAACCTTCATTCAGCACTTCGCGCAGAGCTTTCATGCCCATTTTCGTGTAAGGCAGATGGAAACAGATGGCTCCGAAGTCAGCCAATGTGGCGCCGTATTTCGCTTTGAAGTCTTCCCAAACGTTCACGAAGAACGAAATGTACTGCTCATTTGAATATTTACCGTCGACAAAAGCCGTTTCCGAGTAGATGGGTCTCCAAAAATCCATCACATCGGCGGTCAGATAGCTGCTTTCGTTCTCCAGCGCGAGGATGCGCGGTTCCTTGCTGATGATCATGGCGACTGCACCAGCACCTTGCGTCACTTCGCCAGCCGTACCGATTCCATAGCGGGAAATGTCCGAACCGAGCACCAATACACGGCTTTCCGGATTCAAAGCGACATGTCCTTTCGCCAGTTGGATGCCGGCAGTCGCTCCATAGCACGCCTGCTTCAATTCGATGCAACGGGCATGTTCCTGGATTCCAAGCAGATCATGCACGTAGACAGCCCCTGATTTCGAATTGTCGATGCCGGATTCCGTTCCGAAAATGACCAAGTCGATTTTCTCCAGATCCTCTTTATCAATGATGCGCAATGCGGCATTAGCGGCTAACGTAACGGCATCCTGCGTGATGGGCGCGACAGCCATCTTTTCTTGCCCGATGCCGATCGTATATTTGGCCGGATCCACTCCCCTGGCCTCCGCCAATTTTTCCATATCCACAAAGAAATGCGGCGCATAAAAGCCAATCTTATCTATCCCAATCTTCACATCAATTACCCCTTATTGTTCATATATATAACATTTTTGATGCCTCTCATCCCAAATGATAGACCAGACCGCACAAAAAAACAACCTCGGGCCATCCAAATTAAGGATATCTTAGAAATCTGATATTTAAAAATTGCGTTCTGTTTGTAATTCTTTACTAATTCTTATATGCTAAAGTGCACTGATTATCGTAAAATAAGAGATACACCGTGTGGAGGAACAGCTTTCCACATCAATGAACGCAAAAAGGAGACATTCAATGGAAGAAGTCGTAATTGTCAGTGCTGCCAGAACCCCCATCGGTTCATTCGGAGGCAGCCTCAAAAATTGTAACGCAGTGGAGCTGGGGAAAACGGCCACAGAAGCTGCGTTGAATCGCGCCGGCTTATCCCCCGATGAAGTGGATTCCGTCATTTTCGGGAACGTCCTGCAGGCAGGCATCGGCCAGAACACGGCACGGCAAATCGCTGTTGCTGCCGGGATCCCCTATGAAAAAACAGCCATGACGATAAACGAAGTCTGCGGCTCCGGATTGAAAGCAATCATCCTGGCGAGCCAAGCTATCCGTCTCGGCGATGCCAGAACAGTGGTCGTCGGAGGAACCGAAAGCATGTCGCAGGCCCCTTATCTCTTACCGAACCAACGTTGGGGCAGCAAACTCGGCGACATCAACACCATCGACAGCCTCGTGCACGACGGCCTGACGGATGCCTTTGATCAGCAGCATATGGGCATCACGGCCGAAACGGTGGCAGAAAGATTCCAAGTGAGCCGTGAAGAGCAGGACGCTTTCGCGCTGCATTCGCAACAAAAAGCGGCCGCTGCTCAAGAAGCCGGCTACTTCAATCAAGAGATTGCGCCTATCATCCTCATAGACCGCAAGAACCAGCAGAAGGTCGTAGCCGAGGATGAATACATCCGCAAAGACGCTACTATCGAAAGCTTGGGCAAATTAAGGCCGGCCTTCCAAAAGAACGGCACGGTGACTGCCGGCAACGCATCCGGAATCAATGACGGAGCGGCAGCCTTGGTGCTGATGTCGAAGTCGGAGGCCGAAGCGAAAGGCGTCCCTTATCTGGCCACAATCAAAGGTTATGCCGAAACAGGGATCGATCCTGCCATCATGGGATACGCGCCTTACTATGCCATCAAGCAAGTATTGTCCAAAACCGGATTGCTTGCAGATGACATCGACCTTTTCGAATTGAACGAAGCGTTCGCATCCCAGAGCATCGCCGTAATCAGGGATTTGGGCTTGCCTGAGGAAAAAATCAATATTAGCGGAGGCGCCATCGCCTTGGGACATCCTATCGGCGCATCCGGATCTCGCATTCTGGTGACTCTGCTGCATGCGTTGGAACGGACTGATACGAAGCTCGGACTCGCCTCCCTTTGCATCGGTGGCGGAATGGGCATCGCCATGATCGTTGAGCGCCCTTGAACTGTTTTTGACCGCACACAATCACTCCCCGTCATTTGATTTTGACAGGGGAGTTTTTTCATAAAAAAGAGCGTCAGAAAAACGCGCATTTCGATATGTTATTGAGTTTTCAACAAAAATGTGGCATACTCTTTATGAGAAATTTTTAATTTAAAAATGAGAATAATGTAGAGGAGACTGAATCCGTGACGACCTATCATAGCACACGAAATGCAGAAAAAACACTGACGGCTTCACAAGCAATATTACAAGGGATAGCGCCAGACGGCGGATTGTACGTGCCCGATCACATTCCGGCTTTGGACATCGCATTGGATCGCCTGCCCGACATGACTTATCAAGAATTAGCTTACGATGTGATGAAGAAATTCTTCGACGACTTCACTGAGGAAGAATTGAAACATTGCGTCAATGCAGCCTACGACGACAAATTTGATGACTCCAGCATCGTTCCGTTAGTGAAAGCCGGCGGAAACCACTATCTGGAATTGTTCCACGGACCGACCATCGCCTTCAAAGACATGGCCCTTTCGATCCTGCCTTACTTGATGACGACTTCCGCCAAAAAGAACGGCAGCACGAAAGAAATCGTGATCCTGACGGCGACTTCTGGTGACACCGGAAAAGCGGCGCTTGACGGATTCGCTGATGTGCCGAACACACGCATCATCGTGTTCTATCCTAAGAACGGCGTCAGCGCCATCCAGGAAAAACAGATGGTGACACAAAAAGGCGACAACACCTCTGTTGTGGCCATCGACGGAAACTTCGATGACGCACAGACGAACGTCAAAAACATGTTCGGAAACGCAGACTTGGCGGCACGTTTGGACGCAGCAGGATTCCAATTCTCTTCTGCGAACTCCATCAACATCGGCCGTCTGATTCCGCAAGTGGTCTATTACGTCTACGCTTACGGCCAAATGGTGAAACAAGGTGCCATCGCTGCCGGAGAGCCGATGAACGTCGTAGTTCCTACCGGCAACTTCGGGAACATCTTGGCTGCCTACTTCGCTAAGCAAATGGGCTTGCCGATCCAAAAACTGATCATCGCTTCAAACGAGAACAAAGTCTTGGTCGATTTCTTCGATACCGGCGCATATGATCGCAACCGCGACTTCATTTTGACGACTTCCCCATCCATGGATATCCTGGTCTCCAGCAACTTGGAGCGTCTGTTGTACCTGATGGCCGACGAAAGTACGGAAGCAGTCCAAACTTTCATGGATCAATTGAAGGAAATCGGTCGCTACGAAGTGACGGAAGCAATGAAAGAAAAAGCGAAAGATTTCTATGCGGACTACGCGACTGAAGAAGAAGTGGCGGCACAGATTGCTGCACTTTATCATGCTGATGGCTATGTCATCGACCCGCATACAGCTGTGGCGGCGCATGTCGCAAACACTTATGTAGCCGAAACCGATGATCACACACCGATCATCATCGCATCGACTGCCAGCCCGTATAAATTCCCGCAAGCCGTCCTGACTGCCATCGACCCTGAGTTTTCGGATGATTCCATGGAAGAAATGTTGGACCGCCTGAAAGAATTGAGCGGCGTCGCCTTCCCTGCGGCAATCGAAGAATTATTGCATGCGGAAGTTCGCCACAACACCGTTGTCGCTTCCGACGAAATGCAGAAGAGCGTCGAGTCCATCCTGGGCTTGAACTGATTCAGATATGTTTAAACGCCTAGCCGACGGTCCGGAATGTTTCCGGACCGTCGGCTTTTTTGCGCGTACTGGCTGCCTTGTCGGCTGTTCCGTATTCGTCTGTCTGCAAACAGCCGACAGATTAGATTCCTCTCGGCTGTTCCGCATTCGTCTGTCTGCGAACAGCCGACAGATTGCATTTCTCTCGACTATTCCGTGTTCGGCTGGCTGCAAACAGCCGACAGATTGTATTTCTCTCGACTGTTCCGCGTTCGGCTGGCTGCGAACAGCCGACACCAAAAACAAATCACAGAGATTCGCTTGAGACACCTGAACCAACAAGGATTTTTTTGCCAATTTTTGGTAGAATAAAGACAGAAAGAAACAGAATCGAGGCGCCATATGAATATACTGATCGACGGGGATGCTTGCCCCGTAAAAGACATCATCATCGAAGAAGCCATCAAACGCGACATACCGGTCACGATCGTCACCAGCTTTGCCCACTACTCCAACGCCCCCCACCCCTCCGGAGTGAAGACGGTCTACGTCGATTCCGGTGCCGATGCGGCCGATTTCAAGATCATCCAGCTAGCAAAAAGAGGCGATCTGCTGGTCACGCAGGACTACGGTTTGGCCTCACTCGCTTTGCCGAAGGGACTTACCGTTCTTCATCACAAGGGTTTCGCCTACGATAACAGCAATATGGAACGGCTGCTTGAAGACCGCTACATGAGCGCCATGGTCCGCAAAAGCGGCAAACGCACAAAAGGCCCGAAACCATTCACGGATGCGGATCGGCACAAATTCCGGAAACTGCTCATTTCCAAGCTGCAGGAAGATTAACAGAATCAGGAAAGGGGGTTTTAACAGCCAAAATAAATTTATCTAAATCTCGTTAAATTTTTGATTTTAGCCACATTTGTTGCTATACTTGCCGTATAGAAAGGAATGTGGCTAATGTATGCAATCGGAAAATTCTCCAAAGCAACTGGGATATCCACATCGACGTTGAGGCGCTGGGATAGAGAGGACAAATTCAAGCCTGCGTTCGTGTCCGACGGCGGAACCCGGTATTACTCGGACGAACAGCTGAACAAAATTTTGGGCAAGACTATGACTACAGGTCAAAGTAAGGTGACCATCGGCTATTGCCGGGTGAGTTCACCCAAGCAAAAGGACGACCTGCGGCGACAGAAAGAAGACGTAAGAACCTATATGCTGGCTAACGGCTACCAATTCGAAATCGTAACCGACATCGGCAGCGGCATCAACTACAACAACAAAGGGTTGAACGAACTCCTCGACAGGATCACCGACAATCAGGTAGACAAAATTGTCATCCTACACAAGGACCGTCTGGTTCGTTTTGGTTTTGAACTGATCGAGAACCTCTGCAGAAAGTATGGCACCATGATAGAAATCATCGACCATACTGAAAAAACCGAAGAACAGGAACTTGTCGAAGACCTCGTTCAGATTGTCACCGTATTCAGTGGCAGTCTGCAAGGCAAACGCGCAAACAAAGCCAGAAAGATAATTCAGGAGCTGATCCAAGATGATGCTGACTAAGAAGATCCGTTTGATTGTGACAGACGAAACTTCCAAACTCTACCAAGCAGCTGGCGTTGCCCGCTGGGCGTACAACTACACGATCCGGATGCAAGAGATGAACCATCGCTTCGGCGGGACGTTCATCAGCGACAATGAGTTGCGCAAGCATATCACTAAGATGAAGAAGCGAAAAAAATACGCTTGGTTGAACGAGGTTTCCAATAATGTCGTCAAACAGGCGGTCAAGGATGCCTGCAAAGCCTATAAAGTCTTCTTCAAAGGGCAAGCCCAGCATCCCCGATTCAAGACCAAACGCCGCTCCACACCGAGTTTCTACAATGACTGCATCAAGCTGAAAGTGAAAGGCAACCGCATCCTGTTGGAAAAAATCGGTTGGGTGAAAACCAACGAACCGTTGCCCGTGGATTGCAAATACTACAACCCGCGCATCAAGTTCGACGGCAAATATTGGTATCTGACGGTCGGCGTCGAGGTGACCCCGAAAATCGTCGAATTGGACGATCGGGTTGTAGGGGTGGATGTAGGCATCAAGGAGTTGGCTGTCACCTCCGATGGTGTTTTCTACAACAACATCAACAAAACAGCCTCCGTGAGGAAAGCGGAGAAACGCCTCAAGAGATTACAGCGGCGTGCAAGCAGAAAATACAAGAAAGGAACGCCTAAATCTAAACATCTCCTAAAACTAGAAGGTGAAATCCGAAAGCAACACAGACGCTTAGCCAACATCCGAACCAATCATGTCCATCAAGCAACGGCGGAGATCGTGAAAACCAAACCCTCCCGCATTGTGATGGAAACGTTGAACATCAGCAGTATGATGAAGGATAAGCATATGGCAAAGGCGGTCGCAAATCAGAAACTCTATTTCTTCAAGCAATGCCTGCAATACAAATGCGAACTGAATGGCATTGAATTTGTGGAAGCGGACCAATGGTTCCCGAGCTCCAAGTTGTGCAACAATTGTGGAACGCTCAAAAAGGACCTGAAACGCAGTGACAGGGTTTGCCACTGCGCGTGCGGTCACCATTGCGATAGGGATCTGAACGCAAGCTACAATCTGAGGGATTACCAAGCAGTCTAAGGGTAACTCGGATATGTACGATTCGTTGCGTCGGAATTTACGCCCTCGGAGTGCTGCAACAAACGAAAGTAGTCCGTCAGGACCAAATCGGGCACGAAGAACAGGGAAGCAAACATAAACTAGATTTAGTTAGATTTATGGCAACGGTGCTTCAAGATGCGCAATGAAATCATTATCGAAGATGTGAAACACATCGTCGCTGACAAGCTGAGGAACGAAGCAACGGGGCATGATTGGTGGCATACGTTGCGGGTCTACAACACGTCCATGGACATCGCTGCAGCGGAGGGAAAAGGCGATCGGCTCATCATCGGCTTGGCGGCACTTCTCCATGACGTCGCCGACCATAAATTCGGCTATACTGACGCCGACCGCGAAGCTATCATCACCGACATCCTCACACCTTTCGAGCTGAGCGACTCCGTCATCGAGCAGGTCATCTACATCGTGAACAACCTTTCCTTCAAGCAAGGGAAAAACAAGCACGTGCTGGAAACGATCGAAGGCCGGATCGTGCAGGATGCTGATCGCCTGGATGCGATCGGCGCAATCGGCATCGCACGCGCTTTTGCATATGGCGGGCATAAAGACCGGCCTCTCTATGATCCCGAGCACAGTGAGGATCCGGACAGCGATACGATTGGCCACTTCCACGAAAAACTGCTCCTGCTGAAGGACGGCATGCACACGGAAGCCGGCAAACAAAAGGCGGTCGCCCGCCACACTCGGATGGAACAGTTCCTCAAGGACTTCCATTCCGAATGGGATGGCCACCAGTAACAACACAAATAAGAGTGGCTCCAAATCAGTTCGAATGATTTGGAGCCACTCTTTTCCATTAAAATGGCATTTCTAATCTGAAAATAAAGCAAGTTATTGATACTTACTCGCATGAGCCACTGCTAAATAACAGGCCCCGATAACGCCAGCATCGTTCCCCAATTCTGCAAGCTTCAATTTTGTTGATTGCTGTACATTCGGAAAAGCAAATCCCAAATAGTATTTATTGACTTTTTCAAGCAAAAATATCCCTGCAGCAGAAACGCCGCCACCGATGATGATGGAAGCCGGATTCAACAGATTACCGATATGGCTGCATGCCAGACCTAAAAAATAGGCAAAGCGATCCACAACGATAACCGCTAATCCATCGTCATCTTTAGCGAAATCGAAAATCATTTTTGAAGTGATTTCCTGGCCATCGTCGATCAGATTTTTTAAGGTTGAATCTCCGGCATATTCCTCTGCATGTTTGCGCGCTAGCTTGACGACCCCGGTAGCGCTGGCAACGGTCTCCAAACAGCCCCTTTTCCCGCAAGTGCAGTCAAAACCATCAGGATCAACCGTCATATGCCCGATTTCTCCGCCCGAGCCGGCTGTTCCGTGGATCAGTTGGCCCTCAGCAATGATCCCTCCGCCGACGCCTGTCCCTAAGGTGATAAAAACGACATCCTGATTGTCCTCGCCCGCACCACGCCATTTTTCTCCCAGCGCAGCTACATTGGCATCATTGTCGATGATAAATGGTATGCCCGTTTCTTGTTCCATTGTCTCCCTTACCGGTTGCACATCTCTCCAATTCAGGTTAAATGCTCCCGTAACGGTCCCTTCGCTTCTGTTGACTGCACCAGGAGAACCCATGCCTATGCCCAAAAAGTCTTCAGAAGTGAGTCGGTATAAGTCCAAATGATGTTTGATGGATTCGATAATTCCCGGCACAATTTTAACCCCGCCGTCACTGTTGTCTGTCGGGATACTCCATTTCTGGAGCACGTCCCCTTCTTTGGATAATATGGCCAACTTCACTGAAGTTCCACCCAAATCTATTCCCAATACTTTTTTCTGCATCTCGTATTGCCTCCAAATCAAAACTTTTTCACCTTCTATGATGCCTGATTAAACATACCGAAAAATCAGGCCTGCCAGTATGATTAGACAAAAAATAGTATGCCTTAACCAACAACTAGCAGAACCTGATTGCTAACATTTTATAAAATATAAATTGAACGGTCTGGACGTTTTCATTTGCTGTAGCTGTGTTCCCTTACGTCAACAACTTGTCCCGTCTCTGCTGCCTTAAAAATGGATTCGATGATCTTCATCAATTGATAAACTTCTTCATTTTTGACGATAGGTTCCGATTCGCCCCTGACGACTTTAGCGAAATTCGTATAGAACGGATCCATTTGGGTTGTCACTTTTTCAAATTTTTCTTTTATAATCGACTCTTCGGAAGGCGGAGCCATCGTTTTGGTCAGTCCTTGGCCAGCTTTGATCGGTTTGGGTGCTACCACAAATTCAAGTCCGCTTTGCTTCACGATTTTGCCTTTTAGATCCCAATCTTCTATAACCGCTGATCCTTTTGTCCCTTTTATGTACCAACGCGGGAGTTTGATATAATTGGTCGTCCCGACTTCTACAAGGGCGGTTACGCCATTTTCGAAAGTCAGATAGCTGATGAAGCCATCGTCCACCTCATCGCCCAAAACATAACTCAAATCTGCAGCAACTTTCACCAATGGACTATCGACCATATACAAAAGCTGATCAAATAAATGAACGCCCCAATCCAAGAGCATACCGCCGCCATGCGCTTTCAGATGGCGCCAATCACCCGGTATCCCATTGGCTCCCTGAACACGTGATTCGATATGAAAGATTTCTCCAATTTTTCGCTTCTCATACAAATCCTTGACCATCTGAAAATCACTGTCCCAACGGCGATTTTGATGGACCATAAATACGCGGCCCTGTTCCTCTGCGGTATGCATTATTTCCGACAGCTCTTCGCTGGTCAGTGTCACGGGCTTTTCACAAATGACATGTTTTCCTGCCTCCAACGCCTGGACAGCGATCTCTTTGTGCACATCATTCGGCGTTGCAATCAATATGGTATCTGCACAAGCATCATTCAAAGCTTCTTCCAGGCTAGCATAGGCGCTATACCCATCTGCTTCGCCAGCCTGTTGCCGACTTTCTGAAATATCAAATATCCCATGCACTTCTACTTCCGGATTTGCCTGAATCAGCTTAGCGTGAAAGCTGCCCATGCCCCCGTAACCAATGATCGTGACTTTTAATTTCTTCATCGTTAATCCTCTTTTCTACGCCCACCACATAGCGTGTGGGGTCTCTTTAATCAATACAGATTGCAGATTCGTAACAGCTCTGTTCAATCCTTCATCGATGGACATCAAAGGGTCTTCATGTTCAATGCTGACCACGTAGTCATAACCATACATCCGCAACGCACTCATCATATCTGACCATACTTTTACATCGTGACCGCAGCCAACCGATCGGAACGTCCATGCTCTCGTTTTGACATCTCCATACGGTTGCATATCCAACAGACCATACATATTGATGTTGTCCTGATCGAGATAGGTGTCTTTCGCATGGAAATGATGGATCGCTCCGGCTTCACCCAGAATCTTAATGGCGCCGACCGGATCAATCCCTTGCCACCACAAATGGCTGGGATCGAGGTTCACGCCGATTGCATCACAGGTATTTTCGCGCAATTTCAAAAGCGTATACGGTGTGTGGCATAGGAAACCGCCGTGCAATTCGATGCCAATCTTGACGCCATATTCGCTGGCCATTTCTCCGATTTCTTTCCAGTAAGGAATAAGCTTATTTTCCCATTGCCATTTATAAATATCGGTGTAGACTTCCGGCCACGGAATGACCGGCCAATTCGGTGCTGTTGCCTCTTCACTGTCGCCTGCCGTTCCGGAAAAAGTATTGACGACTGGTACCCCCATCAACGCAGCCAATCTGATGGTTTTTCTTAGTATTTCATCGCTCGCCTTTGCCTCTACAGGATCTGGTGAAATCGGGTTGCTGTGGCAGCTGAATGCACTGATGGTTAAGTTCCTTTTTTTCAGTTCATCCAAGTACGCTGCTCGCTTCTCTTCACTTTCCAATAGTTCATCTGTGGGACAGTGATGGTTCCCGGGATTCCCACCGGTTCCGATCTCCACTGCGTTCAAACCTGCTCGCTGGACTTTATCCAGCATGTCTTCAAAACTTAAATTTGCAAATAAGGGGGTAAATACACCTAGTTTCATACCGATTCCTCGCTCTCTTCATTTCATGATTTGTCAGCATTGACCCTCTTTTTATACGGGTTGCTGCCCATTTTTTATTTCTTCCAACGCTTGGCTGTTTCCGTAAGCAGGATACGCCCGCTTTGACGGTCTACACCAATCGATTCCGTTTATGATGACTTTTTGGATATCTTTATTGTAGTAAGTCGGGTATGTCTCATGACCAGGCTGAAAATAAAAAATCTTCCCGTTGCCGCGTCTATAAGTCATCCCGCTGCGGAAAACATTTCCGCCTTCATACCATCCGACAAAAATCAATTCATCCGGTGTCGGCACATCAAAGTGCTCGCCGTACATCTCTTCTTTTTCGAGTTCGATGTATTCGCCGATCCCCTCAGCGATTGGATGGCTTGGATTCACTACCCAAATCCGTTCCTTTTCTTCGGCTTCACGCCACTTCAGGTCGCAACTCGTTCCCATCAATTTCATAAAAATTTTGGACATATGTGCCGAGTGCAAAACAACCAGGCCCATTCCTTTTAAAACATGATCATGGACGCGGTTGACTATTTCATCCGCTACTTCGTTATGGGCAATGTGTCCCCACCAGACAAGCACATCGGTTTCTGCTAAGACCGCTTCCGTCAAGCCGTGCTCCGGTTCGTCCAGTGTAGCTGTCTTTACATCCAAACCTGCTTCCTTCAAGAAACTTTCGATTCGCCCGTGTATTCCCTTGGGATAGACTTTTGCTACAGCCTCATCCGTTTTTTCATGCCGATACTCGTTCCATACCGTTACTTTCATTCGATTATCCCCTCTTCAGACCAGTATTTTCCCCAACTCTTCTTTATGTTGATTGATGTATACCGGCGCTCCGGTCTTGGCAGATTGATAAATGGCTTCCAGTATTTGGGTCACGACTAATGCCTGTTCAGGTGACACAACCGGTTCTGTATCGTTTTGGATACTCTCAATCCATTGCTTCGCTTCCAGATAGGCCGGATCATCTCCCGATCCGTCGTAGAAGTCTACTCCACCAGGCTCCAACACCATTGTTTTATCGTACATCATGCCATCAGATTCTCCGTTGATGCGCAAGCCATCCTTCATATCAGCCCCGCCTTGAGTCCCGTGCAGAGTCGTTTGAGCCTCCCCTACATCCAAGGAATTCAAGGCCCAACTGGATTCCAGATAAATGGTTGCTCCGTTCTCCATTACGATAAAGCCAAAAGCGGAATCCTCAACGGTAAATTCAGCTGGATTCCAAGGACCGAAAGCATTTGCGGCATTTTCTGTCCCCGCCAATTTATGATAGGTATTCCCCACAACATACTTTGGTTTATAGTTATTCATCATCCACAACGTCAGATCAAGCGCGTGCGTTCCGATATCAATCAACGGGCCGCCGCCTTGCGCTTCTTCATCGAGAAATACGCCCCAGGTAGGAACCGCGCGTCTCCTGATCGCATGCGCTTTAGCGTTATAAATATCTCCCAATTCTCCCTTTTGACAGATTTTATGCAAATAAGAAGAATCTTTTCTGAATCGATTTTGATAACCGATCGTCAGCTTTTTCCCGGTCCGATTCATCGCGGCTATCATAGCTGCTGCTTCTTCCGAAGTTTTAGCCATCGGTTTTTCACACATCACATGTTTACCGGACTCCATTGCCGCAATTGAGATTTCAGCATGAGAAATATTTGGTGTGCAGACATGAATGACATCAATTTCATCATCTTTTAAAAGCTCCATATAGTCCGTATAGACATTTGCAGCATCCGTCCCAAACGCCTCTCTCGCCTTGCTTGCACGTTCTTCGATAATGTCACAGAACGCCACCATTTCTGCAGCCTCCACTTTAGCCAAAGCTGGCATATGTTTGTTGTTTGCAATTCCTCCACAACCGATAATTCCAATTTTGATCATATTATTGACTCTCCTTCTATTATTCTCATTTTAACGGGATAGACCCGTCCTTTTTGATAGGATTGGTGATAATACATTCGTGTCATCCAATACACACACGCATCATCATTTCTTCGCAACGTAAACGTTTACGTTGATACTAAACAAAAACAACACACTTCTATACGTAAACGTTTACGTTACGGTCAAAAACTAAATTTCCCGTGTCGTTCCAGGTAAACTTTTACGTCAATCGGGAAATTTGTTACTTTATATTTTTTACACTTTCTCTTTCAATGATTTGATATGGCATGATAATCGAATGCACATCGTCAGCCTTCTTATTTATAATTTTGAATAATATTTCAGTTGCCTTCTCTGCCATTTTCACCAATGGTTGAGCAGTTGTTGTCAACGGCGGTACTGACATCTCAGATATTTTCAAATTATCATAGCCCATAATAGAGACATCTTCCGGTATGCTTATACCTAATTTATACGCAGCAGAAATCGCTCCGATAGCCATTTCATCGCTCGCACAAAATATCGCTGTCAATTCAGGAAATTGCTTCATTAATTGAATGAAGTTATCTCTTCCATCATCGAATCCGAACCCATTTCCTGATACTATTTGTTTTTCTTCAACTTCCATGTGAAGATTATCTGATATTGCTTTTTTGTAACCGTCAATTCGTGGATTCCCCGCAATTGGATCAGCAGAGCTTCCGCTTATTAAACCAATTTTTTTATGCCCCATCTTGATCAAATAATTGGTGGCTGCATAAGATGCATCATAATCATCAACTTTTACATATGGGACACTCGCATATTCAGCTGATTTCGTAGACAGCAATACACAAGGGATATTATTTCTTTTTATATAGTCATAATATTCCTTTCGCAGTATTTCACTGACGAATATAATGCCATCCACTCGCTTCTCGTGCAGCATCTTTAGATTCTCTTCTGTGCTTACAATATTCGATTTCGTGTAGGTGACAATTAAGTTTGAACTTTCTTGCTTGGCTATAGCATCAATTCCATTGATGAATTCTGAACTCAACAGGCTCGAAATCTCAGGTATGATAACACCTATCGTGTTCGTTTTTTTATTTATCAAGCTTCTGGCGACTTCGTTTGGTTCATAACCCAATTCTTGAGCTATTCTCATAACTTTTTTTCTTGTTTCTTCCGAACATCCAGGCTGATTATTTAAGGCTCTGGAGACTGTAGCGATAGAAACTTTTGCTTTTTCTGCAACATCTAGTATTGTACTCACAAAGCATCCCCTATTTCGTAAACGTTTACGTGGAATAATATATCATGTGTTTTTTGTTTTGTAAACGTATTTTTTTTAATAGACTGCGCAACAGATTTGCTTCCGGACTCATATCTTTGCATCCCGCTCCAAAAAATGACCGAAACTGAAACGGACCGCATTTTTTTTGTCGCCGAACTGGATACCTTCCTTCACGATCACTTTTTCTTCCAACAATTCCTGCAGCAGCTCATCCATCTCGGCATCGGTTTTATTGGCGAAATGACAATAAAGATGGTAGCCGCCTTTTGCCGGTTCAAAACTTATCTCTTGCCCATATTTGGTTCTGAGCCACGTCTGCAATTTGTCGGCGCGTTCTTTCAAAGCCGTAACGATGATCGGAAGATGTTCAGTGATCTCGCTCGCCAAATAATGTTCGGCCAACAGCTGCGGCAAGAAACTCAAGCCGGAGTCGATCTGATCGCGGATGTCGGCCAATTCCCGGACAATGGCGGCTGGTCCAACCATCCAACCGATCCGGATGTGCTGGCCGGCAAATTTGGACAAGGAACCCAGATACAGCACTTGTTGCCTTTTATCCAAGCTTTTCAACGGACGGTTATCGACGGATTCATCAAAAACAAAGCTTCCGTATGCATCATCCTCCACGATCGGGATGCGCTTCAGCAAACAATAATCAAGTATGGCCTGTTTCCGCTCAGGACTCATGACCGTTCCTGTCGGATTCTGGAAAATCGGATTCAGAAAAATCATCTTGAGAGGATACTGCAAAGAAGCTTCTTGGAGACCCTTAACGGTCATTCCCTCGTCGTCCATCGGAATCGGAATGATCCGCAGACCGGCAGCCTGGAATAATCGCAAAGAATAAAAATAGGAAGGCGCTTCGATACCGATCGCATCGCCCGGTTTCAGCAGCCCTTGCGTAATCAAAAATAAGGATTGCTGGGTTCCCGAAGTGATGAAGATTTCCTCCAGCGGGACAGTCATCCCGTACGCGGTCTGCAGGTGTTTTTGGACGCTTTCCCTTGTTGCTTTGATGCCGCGGTTTTCCTTGGTAAAGGTCGCTTCCCCGTGCAACATTTCCCCTAGCGAAATATCCGGGATCTTCAGTTCCGGCAAGAGGTCCTTCGGCAAATCCCCATTCCCCAAATCCAGAATTTCGCGCGTCTTGTGCTGTAACAATAGCTGCTTGACGTTCCTTTGATAAGGAGTGTCCACCGAAAAATTATCCGGGGTCAAGGAGGTCCGCCAATTGATGGTGGGCCTTGTCTGCATCCCCCATTTATTCGGATTCACGAATGTCCCGCTGCCCCTTTTGCGGATGAGGATTCCCTGCGTCGTCAGCTCTTCCAGTGCCCGGATGACGGTAGACCGGTTGACCTTCAGTTCCTCCGCCAACTTGCGTTCCGCCGGTAAAGCTCGGCCGGGGACCAAATCGCCGGCTTTGATTTTCTCTTCGATCAGCTGCATAAGCTGTTGATAGAGCGGCATGCCCTTATCCTGATCCAGTCTCCACTCCGCCATTCCTTCACTCTCCCTAGTTTTAACTCATTATACACCAAATTGGTTGGTTCGAAAACAGTCCAATTGGATGTAGGCGTTCCTGCAAAAAGGGATTATGATTTAACCATTCTTTCATCATTTTATCATTTAAACCAAGGAGGATTATTAATGACAACAAAAATCATCGGTTCAGAAAAAGTAAAACGCGGGATGGCCCAAATGCAAAAAGGGGGCGTCATCATGGATGTCGTGAACGCGGAGCAGGCACGGATCGCCGAAGCGGCTGGTGCCGTGGCCGTCATGGCTTTGGAGCGCGTGCCATCGGACATCCGCGCAGCCGGTGGGGTTGCCCGAATGGCGGATCCCAGCATCGTCGAGGCAGTGATGAGTGCGGTGAGCATTCCCGTCATGGCGAAAGCCCGAATCGGCCACATCACCGAAGCCCGCATCCTGGAAGCGATGGGCGTCGACTACATCGACGAGAGCGAAGTGCTGACCCCTGCCGATGAGGAATTCCACCTTTTGAAATCCGACTATACTGTTCCTTTCGTCTGCGGTTGCCGCGATCTGGGTGAAGCGCTGCGCCGGATTGGTGAAGGAGCTTCGATGCTGCGTACGAAGGGCGAGCCAGGGACCGGCAATATCGTGGAAGCCGTCCGTCATATGCGCAAAGTCAACGGCCAAATCCGCCAGTTAATCACGAAATCGGACGATGAACTGATGGCATTCGCAAAGGAAATCGGAGCTCCTTATGAATTGGTCAAGGAAATCAAACTACTCGAGAAGTTGCCTGTCGTAAACTTCGCTGCCGGCGGTGTCGCAACACCGGCTGACGCGGCCTTGATGATGAGCTTGGGCGCGGATGGCGTCTTCGTCGGATCCGGCATCTTCAAAGCCGAGAATCCCGAAAAATTCGCCCGCGCCATCGTCCGTGCGACAACCCATTACGAAGACTATGCCTTGTTGGCCGAACTGTCCAAAGGCTTGGGCGAACCGATGAAAGGGATCGACATCAGCACGCTCCACGCCTCCGAACGCATGCAAGAAAGAGGCTGGTAAGCATGACGAAAAAAATCGGCGTATTGGCCTTACAGGGTGCCGTCACAGAGCACCTGCAGGCACTGACTAAATTGGGAGTCACCGCATCTGCCGTCAAGCTGCCCGCCGATCTGGATGGCTTGGACGGACTGATCATACCAGGCGGCGAATCGACTGCCATCGGCCGTTTGATCCGCGAACAGCATTTCGAGGAACCGTTGCGGCAGTTATATGCTTCCGGCAAAGCGATTTTTGGAACCTGTGCCGGGCTGATTCTTTGCAGCACGGACAGCGATCATGTTCCAGAAGAATTGCGGCTCGGCTTCATAGATATCGAAGTCGAACGGAACGGCTTCGGGCGCCAAGTCGATAGTTTCGAAGCCCTGCTGCCTTTTGAAGGCATAGCAGAGCCGGTGGAAGCCGTCTTCATCCGCGCCCCTTACATCCGCTCCGTCGGAAAGGAAGTCCGCGTGCTCGCAAGCATCGACGGAAAGATTGTAGCGGCCGAAAACGACCAGATTTTGGTTACTGCTTTCCATCCGGAATTGACGGAGGACTTGTCGGTATTGGAGTATTTTTTGAAGAAAATCGGATAAGTCGGGTTTATCGGACAATTCTATCCTTATCGTGGCCCAACTTGTCCGATTTCTTACCGGTATCAGACAAGTTCGCCCCTTACTGGAACCAGGTTGTCCGATTCCCCCAAAGTATCGGACAATCGCGGCCAGCACCAACACAAAGTTGTCCGATAAACAAGCGTTATCGGACAACTCCCGGCTGGACAGCATAAAAAAATCCCCTGCCACCACGCTCTTGCGTGGTACAGGGGATTTTTAATGTTTTAATCCAAATCTTCGCCATTGCTGGCGATGGCTTTTTGGTACCAGTAGAAGGAATCCTTCTTCAGGCGATCCAAGCTGCCGGAACCGTCGTTGTTGCGGTCCACATAGATGTAGCCGTAGCGTTTCGCCATCTCGCCCGTCCCGGCCGAAACCAGGTCGATGCAGCCCCAAGACGTATAGGCGACGAGATCCACGCCGTCCAGCACAATCGCATCACGCATCGCTTTGACGTGATCGCGGAGGTAGGAAATGCGGTAGTCGTCATGGATTTTGCCATCGACGATTTCATCCACAGCACCCAAACCGTTTTCGACCACCATCAGCGGCAATTGGTAACGGGAATGGAAGGTGTTCAGAGCGACGCGCAGCCCCAATGGATCGACTTGCCAACCCCATTCCGATTCCGCCAAGTATGGGTTCTTTTCGCCCATCAAAGCATTGCCTTCACCCGGCACGCCGGATTGCGCAAAGCTGGCTGCGCTGGAAGCATAATAGCTGAAGGAAATGAAATCGACTGTATGTGCGGCCAAGATTTCCTCGTCGCCTTGTTCGAACGTAACGTTGATGCCTTTAGTGGCGAAGTAAGCCAATTTACTCGGCGGATAATACCCGCGGGCATGGACATCTGAGAAGAACAGTTTTTCTTCTTCTTTTCGTTGCGCTGACCAAACGTCTTCCGGTTTTGCCGACAACGGATAGACCGGCGCATAGGCGATCATGCAGCCGATGCGGTTGTCGGGATCGATTGCCCGTGCCGCCTTCGTCGCCAAAGCGCTGGCGACAAATTGGTGATGCAAGGCTTGATACATGATTTCTTCCTGGTTTTCGCCCGCTTCGGCTTTCGAACCGATTGAAATTTGCGGCAGGAACGTCGCCATGTTGATTTCGTTGAAGGTCAGCCAATAATTGACTTTCCCTTGATAGCGCTCGAACAAGGTAGTCGCATATCTTTCAAAAAATCCGATCAGCTTACGGTTTTTCCAGCCGCCGTAGTGATCGACCAGATATTGCGGCATTTCGAAATGGGAAATCGTCACCAATGGCTCGATGCCGTATTTGGCCAATTCATCGAAGACGTCATCGTAAAAGGCCAAGCCCGCTTCGTTTGGTTCCAGTTCATCTCCATTCGGAAAAATCCGCGTCCAAGCGATCGACATCCGGAACATCCGGAAGCCCATTTCTGCGAACAAAGCGATATCTTCCTTGTAGCGGTTATAAAAATCGATACCGATGTGTGAAGGGTGATAATCGCCCACTCCGGAGAAGCGCTCAGCGAAGTCACGCGAGCAGGTCAGTTGGTCGATGACCGATGGACCTTTCCCATCAGCGTCCCAACCTCCTTCAAATTGATTGGCGGCTGTAGCGCCGCCCCAGAAGAAACCTTCCGGAAATCCTTTACCTGCTGACATGACAATTCCTCCTATTTCTGTACCAAAGATGCGCCGTTTGTTGCGATGACTTCTTTGTACCAGTTGAATGATTTTTTCTTGTAACGGTTCAAAGTACCGGATCCGTCATCGTGGCGGTCGACATAAATGAAGCCATAGCGTTTTTTCAATTCTGCAGTCGATGCGCTGACCAAGTCGATGCATCCCCACGTCGTGTAGCCCATCACTTCGACACCGTCCGCAATTGCTTCGGCAACTTGCACCAAGTGATCGTTCAAATAGTTGATGCGATAATCATCGTTGACGGTCGGTTGTCCATCCTCACCGGTCACCAGCTGATCGACTGCACCCAAACCGTTTTCGACGATGAACAATGGTTTTTGGTAACGATCCCAGAAGTCGTTCAAGACGATGCGCAAGCCTTTGGGATCGATCTGCCAGCCCCACTCGGAAGCCTCCAGATAAGGATTCATCACCCCGCCGAGGATATTCCCTGCCCCTTTCACTTTCTTGGACTCGTCTGCTGTTTGTGTCGAGCTCATGTAGTAGCTGAAAGAGATGAAATCAACGGTGTTCTTGAGGATTTCTTCGTCTTCCGGTGTAATGTCCAACACAATACCGTTTTCGCGGAAATAGCGTTTCATGTAACCAGGGTAAGTGCCGCGTACATGTACATCGGAGAAGAAATAGTTTTGGCGTTCCGCTTCCATCGCAGCGATCACATCGTCGGGATGTGCAGTCAACGGATAGGTCGGCATCGCCAACACCATGCAGCCGATCTGGAAGTCAGGATTGATTTCGTGACCGATTTTCGTCGCCAAAGCACTGGCGACCAATTCATGGTGCACGGCTTGATACAGATCAGACTTAGACAACTTGTCTGGAGCCGTGGCAATCCCGCCGCTCATGAATGGCGCGTGGATGATCGAGTTGATTTCATTGAACGTCAACCAGTATTTGACTTTGTCTTTGTAGCGCGTGAAGACCGTGCGCACGTAGTTCTCATAGAAGCCGATCATTTTGCGGTTGACCCAGCCGTCGTATTCGCGGGCCAAGTGCAGCGGCGTTTCGTAATGTGACAGTGTGATCAGCGGCTCGATGCCGTATTTCGCCAATTCGTCGAACAGATCATCGTAGAACTGCAGCCCTGCTTCGTTCGGTTCCGTTTCGTCGCCGTTCGGGAAGATGCGCGTCCAAGCGATGGACGTACGGTAGGTTTTGAAGCCCATTTCCGCAAACAAGGCGATATCTTCTTTATAACGGTGGTAGAAGTCGATCCCTTCCAATTTCATATTGTCCGGTGTCGGTCCATCGGTAATCGGTCCAAAGCCGCCTTGAGGGGTTACGTCCTGAACGGACAATCCTTTCCCGTCAACATTATAAGCACCTTCGTATTGGTTGGCGGCTGTTGCGCCACCCCATAAAAATCCTTTTGGAAATACTGTTTGCATGTGATCGCTCCTGTTCTTCTGTTGTATCTTTAATTTATGGGTCTGTCTCTTTAGGTGACAGCCCTGAATGATCCTAATTCATCCCAAATGGGTTCGGGCGCCTGAGACCACAAACCTAATTTCCGAATATCTGGTTATTATTCGAGAACTTGGCTTGCGGTCTAGGTTTTTTCCCGGATATCTGGTTTTTATCCGGGAATATTGCTTGCATTAAAGATTGATTTCCCGAATATTTTTGTTTATGCGATGACCGTCAGCAGATAGTCGCCGTCAGTCAAGGTTGCTTCTTTCGTCGTGATGACATCCAAGTAGTCGTTGCTGTTTGTGACGATGATCGGTGTGATGATTTCATAGCCTGCTTTTTGGATAAAGTCGATATCGAATTCCAACAACAATTGGCCGGCCATTACTTTATCACCTTGTTGCACATGACTCGTGAAACCTTCTCCATTCAGTTGGACCGTATCCATCCCTACGTGGATCAGGATTTCTGTTCCGTTTTCAGTCGTCAGACCGATCGCATGTTGTGTCGGGAATAAAAGCGTCACCGTTGCATTTGCAGGAGCATAGACTTCACCGACAGTCGGACGGATTGCAATCCCTTTACCAAGTGCACCAGTCGCAAAAGCTTCGTCTGGAACATCCGACAAGACAACCATTTCGCCGATCATTGGGCTAGCGACCAAATCTTTTTCAGCCGCTGCACTCAAGTCTTTTTTTATTGCTTCAACAACTACGGAGTTTGTGTTCAATGTTGTTGCTAAATTTGTTGCAGGTGTTGCAGTTTCAGTTTCTCCGTAAAGAACCGGGATTTTTGAGAAGAAGACAAGCAAGAAGCCTGCAGCAAGTCCTACTGCACATACGATGAGGGAAGCCCAAAAATTGAAGCTCATTGTTCCATTTGCATCCAAGTAGCTAGGGAAAGAGAAGACACCCAAGCCGCCCATACGGTAGCTCGTTAATTTGAAAATACCTGCCACGACACCGGAGATGGCACCTGCAATACAGCTCAATTGGAACGGACGTTTCATCGGCAACGTGATCCCGTAGATGGCAGGCTCAGTTACTCCGAACAACCCGGATATGAAAGCCGGAATACTCAATTGTTTTACTTTTGCTTCTTTCGTTTTCAACATAATAGCCAATACTGCACCGGTCTGAGCGAAAGATACGCCTAATACAGTAGCCAACAACTGGTCATAGCCTTGAGTCGCCAAGTTATTGATTGCGATCGGCACCAAGCCCCAATGCAAACCGAACATGACGAACACTTGCCAGCCACCACCCAATACAGCACCTGCAACGATTGGGCTCAAGTTATAAACCCATGATACTCCCGCGCCGAGCAACGTTGCAGCCCACGTGGATATAGGTCCGACAAACAAGATGGTCAATGGAACGACGATCAACAAAGTCGTGAAAGGCACCATGAATAATTTCACAACATCCGGAATGACTTTCTTCAAGACATTTTCGACTTTGGAACCCAGAAAGACGGCCAGCAGAATCGGAACAACAGATGAGGCATAGCTCATCATAATGACTGGCAAGCCCAAGAAGGTCATGTAGATCGGTGATTCAAAAATGCTGCCAGCGAACAAAGTGTACAACGGATCCACACCAGCAGGATTGACCATGCCCGGATAGACCATTGCAGCAGCGACTGCCATCGCTGTGAAGCTGTTCATTTTGAAATGTTTGCTGGCTGTATAAGCAAGGAAGATCGGCAAGAAGTTGAAGAATCCGTCGCCCGCCGCTTGAATCAGGACATAGGCTCCATCAGTAGTTGACATACCCGCGGCCACCAAAAGTGCTGCCACACCTTTCAGCATCCCTGTAGCTGCCAAAGGTCCAAGAATCGGTTGGAAAATCTTCGAAATCATATCGATGAATTGGTTGAAAATAGTGCCTTTTGGACCTTCGTCCTCAGCTTCCACTTCGCCGCCGCCATTCAATCCCCCGACTGCGTTGACTGCTGCGTATACGTCCGGCACGTGATTGCCGATGACGACTTGGTACTGCCCGCCGCTTTGGATGACGGTGACGATGCCTTCACGTTTTTTCAAGTATTCCGTGTCCGCTTTGCTTTCATCAACCAATTTGAAACGCAAACGCGTAATGCAATGGGCCAAGCTGCGGACGTTTTCTTTGCCGCCGACATGAGTCAAAATGTCTCTTGCTAATTCTTCATATTTCATGTTGTATCCCTCTTTTTCTGTTTTTTTTATAAAAAAAACCTAAATAGAGAGCACGGGAATTTCTTCCCTGCTGTCTACTTAGGTTTTGCCTGCTTTACCAGTAACAATCCTCTTGAGAGCATCTTAGGTATTCACTTTTGCTGCACAACCCGATGGATATGGATCGTGAGGTAAACAATTTCGTCGGTCCCGACCTGGAAATGATGGGCCCCTCCGACATAGGTTGATATTTTATTGGCACAAGTAAAAGCAGTCGGATAGTTTCCCTTCACTTGCTCCAACAAGAAAGTGTCCGGAGCTGTCTGGAAAACTTCTCCCATGACGACCCGTTGCGCGAAATACTGCAGATGGGTATAGAACCGGTTATAGGAAATCGAGTCTTCATCGAAGGCGACTCCGAAATGCAAGCGGACGATGTTCAGGATATCCTGAACGATCCGAGTCACTTTCATCGTCTCTTCGATCAATTGCCCTTCCTTCTGCGCATTCACGAAATGAAGAGCGATGGATGTCGCTTCATCAGGTGCCATCAAGACACCTGTATGCTCCGCGATGAGTTCCAGCCCGATTTTGCCGAGCTCGTATTCCCGTCGATAGAACTTCTTCACTTCGAAGGCCAAAGGATTGGTCAAGTCGATCCCTTCCTTTGTCCGCTGGATGGCGTAATGGATGTGATCGGCAAGCGTCAGGTAGACGTTTGCTTGGAAGGTATGATCCAGCCGTGTCTCGGCCTCTTGAATGATCTTAAAAATGGCATCTGATTCTTCTTGCGGTAAATCCTGATAAATGGCCTTTAATTGATCGGCTGAATCATTTTCTTGGATGACGAAAGTTTTCTCAATCAACGATTTGTCGATCGCGTCTCCCGTTCTTTTCTGGAATCCGATCCCTTTCCCCATCACAATGACTTCGGATGCGTCTCCGGCCTCTGCCAAGACCACATTGTTGTTGTAGACTTTTCCGATTTTCATCTTTTCTCCCCATTCCCCCTTCCATTAAAAAAAACCTAAACTAACACCAAATGATGTGCACATCATCTCGTATCAATTTAGGTTTTGCCTGCACAACCAGTAACAATCCTATGAACAACATGTTAGCACTTCCAAGAAAAAGATGCAAGCCCTTTCCATAAAAAAACTTGTTTTCATTTAGCACGTTGGTGGAACAGCATTTTTTTGAAAACGAATATCATTCGCTTTATGACAAGTGCGTTGCGGAGCAGCATTCTGCGGTACAAAGATGGATTCTTTGCATTTATTCATGTTTTTGATCACATTTCGCGCCGTAGAGATGAATTCTTTATAGTTATTCATCTTTTTGGCCGTATGCCGCATCAAAAAGATGGATTCTTTGCGTTTATTCATCTTTGTGGGCGACATTCTGACTTTTGACGACAAAAGAAGCCGCCTCGCTAGGAGGCGGCCACTGCGTTACGCGCGCTCTTTGATTGTCATCATTTTCCGGAAAACGAAGCGGTCGTTCAATCGGTTCACGAAATGTTGCGTCACCGTGCCTGTGAAGAGCATGGCGAACACGGTCCCAAGCCCGACTCCGGCGATTCCTTCCAGGAACAGCAATGAAAATACCACGCTCAATCCGACGCAAACGACATCGAATCCCGTCTTCATCTGCTTGACTGTCAGTCCGAAATGCTCGGCCATCTCACGAACGAACAAGTCGAACGGAAGCGCCGGCAAACGGCAATTCAGCATCAGGCTGATACCCACAGACAACATGAAAAATCCGGTGAAAAAGAAGATGATCCGCAGCGGGATATTTGCAACGATGTCCGAAAAAAGCAATTCGAAGAAATCCAGCAAGTAGCCGAAAAGCAAAGCCAATGCAATCGAAAAGACATATCCCAAAAACTTCCGCGTAATCAGAGCCATCACCACCACAAGGGCCACTTGGAAGAGAAAGTTCCAGCTGCCGATCGTTACGTGCGCAAACATTTCATTCAAAACCACCGGTACAGAGGAAATCGTCGACACCCCTAATTCGCTTTTGATCATCAGCGACACGGCAATGGCATTACACAGCACGCCCATCACCAAAGCAAGTTCACTTGCCAACACTTTTTTCTCCATATCTTCCTCCTTATTCTGTCTTTCGCATTTTTTTACTTTTTGATGATTAACCCAAGCATCACAACAAAGTCTAATGCCTGTTCCTCGCTGACGACTGCTCCCTTGAGGTCCTCAAGCGTGACGCTGATGCGCTCGAACCGGCAGCTGCTGATGTCAATAGCCTTCAATGCTGTTCCTGTGAAATTGATGCCGGATAGCTCGCACTCCGAAAAATCGACTTTGTTCAGTTTGCAGGTGTAAAAATCGGCTTCATTCAAGCGGCAGTTCTCATAACGGACATTCTTCTGCTTGCTGAATCCCAAAGCCGCCATCTGCAAGTTGCATTCCCGGAAGAATACATCTTCAAAGACGCCTTCAGTCATCGAGGTACCGATAAGCCGGCAATTCACGAAGCGGACGCGTTTCATCGTCACTTCATCAAACTGCACATTGGCGAAATCGCAGCTTTCGAAGATGACATCCCGCAAATACAATTGCGGAACTGTCGCTTCGCTGAAAGTCACGTTCTGGAATCTGACTTCGGTGAACTCCACTCCTCGTCTGTCGCCGAGGTCAATGGCAGTATCTTTGAAGAGGGCATGCTCTAGGTAAGGTTCATCCGGATCGAAACAATCGGTGAAATTTTTTTCAGGCAAATCTTTTGGCATTACGGGTTCCATAATTTTGGCGGACAATTGGTTCATTCCTTCCTGATGGTTCTCTTACTCTAAGTATACCTGAATAATCTTCGCTTAGATATCAAAGCTTGCGCGAGCCACCCTTTCGTCTGCAGTGATATAATAGAGGTAAGGAAACAGGACATGGGGGAATTAGCATGGATTACTCATTTGAAAAAGTGTTTCGGGGGACAGCTTTCACGAGCAGGTTGCCACAGGAAGTGCGCGCATTGGAGGATTGTCTGTTTTGTCTGGATGCGGAGGGCTTGATCCGGCGCATTCTGCATCCGCAAGATCTTGAATATGCAAAGGTCTTAGCTGCCTACAGCGGAAGGGACTCATTCCGTGAGCTTTCTGACGGACAGTATTTTCTGCCGGGCTTCATCGATCTTCATATCCACGCTCCGCAATGGGCGCAAGCCGGCACTGCCATGGACATCCCTTTGCAGGATTGGCTAGACACCTATACCTTCCCTCTGGAATCGAAATTCTCCGACTTGGATTTCGCACGCAAAGTATACCAGGATCTCGTCACGACCTTGTTGGCTAACGGTACGACGACTGCGCTCTATTTCGCGACCATCCACAAGGAAGCAAGCTATCTGTTGGCCCAGATCTGCGCCGACAAAGGCCAACGCGGTTTTGTCGGGAAAGTGGTCATGGACGACAAGGAAAAGAATCCAGAATATTACCGGGACGAAAGCACCGAAGCCGCATTGGCGGATACGGAAAGCTTCATCCAGCAGGTCCTGGAATTGAACAAGACGACCAAACAAGGTGTCTATCCGGTCGTGACGCCCCGATTCATTCCGAGCTGCACGGACGAAGCGTTGGCGGGACTCGGCGAGTTAGCTAAAAAGTATGATACACATATTCAATCGCATTGCAGCGAAAGCGATTGGGAGCATCACTTTGTCCATGAGCGGATGAATAAGAGTGATGCATATGCGCTCCATGAGATGGGTCTTCTGCAGGACAAAGCGGTCATGGCGCATGCCGTCTTCCTATCGGATGAGGATGCCGGATTGTTCGCCGAAACCGGCACCGCAATCGCGCATTGCCCGATCTCCAATGTCTTTTTCTCGAACGGCGTCCTGCCGGCTGCACGTTTCACTCAAAAAGGGATAGACATCGGCTTGGGCACTGACATATCTGGCGGCTTCTCGCCGAGTCTATACGACAACATCAGACAAGCGGTCATCGCTGCGCGGATGCTGGAAGAAGGTGTTGATTCCGCACTTCCGGCTGCGGAACGCGGCTTACCGAAATCACGCATTTCCGCCAACGAAGCATTTTACTATGCGACTGCCGGCGGTGGACAGAGTTTGAGCCTGCCGATCGGACGCTTGGAAGAAAACTACATCTGGGATGTCCAAGTGATCGACGTCAACACGCCTAATGCCAAATTGCCTATATTCGATGCGGAGATTTCCATAGAAGATCTGCTGCACAAGATTCTCTTTTTGAGCCGTCCGGAAAATATCCGCGAGGTCTGGGTCCAGGGCGAATGCGTGCACAAACGGACGTAACCCGTGCATTCGATATTTTGACACTAGCAGAGCGGAATGTCCGATTCTTTCGGGTTATCGGACAACCAGCTTATCATTTGTCGTTGCTTTTTTCATATCGATAGTTAACTCTTTTAGTAAGCTCGGCTTCAGGCGAATAAAGTGCCTATATAACCTATTCATGTTAGAATGAAAATATGAAACTATTGGAGGATGAAATATATATGAACCAAAAACTCGTTGAGATTTGCCTGCGTGTCAGAGATATTGACGCTACTTTAGACTTCTATACGAATCTATTTGATTTTGAGGTTGCCAGCCACAGAAAATTCCCTGAAAATAAGTTTGATTTAATTTATCTGAATTCTCCCGGTTCTTCTGTGCAAATTGAGCTCACTTACAATTACGATGCCGAGCCTTATAATGTAGGGAATGGCTTCAGTCATTTAGGTGTGACTGTCAGTGATCTAGAAAAAATGCATGAAGTTTGTAAAGCTTCTGCTTATGAAACAGGTGAGTTAAAAGGACTTTCAGGCGGCACACCGACTTATTTCTTTGTGACGGACCCTGATGGCTATCGAATTGAAGTAAAGCGCGAAAAATAATTTTTCGAATACTCTAAAAATAAATAGTATGAAAAGAAACACGCAAGCAGCCAAGCGGATGCTTACGTGTTTCTTTTCATTCAAGCTGCTTAAGCAGCGTATGTTTAAGCTTTTTCTTTCAAAATGATGTTCAATACCAATGCAACGATTGTTCCTGCGGAGATACCGGATGAGAACAATCCGCTCAAGATGCCTGGCAATTGCGCTACTGTATCCGGAACAAAGGAAACACCCAGACCGACACCCAACGCAGAAGCGACGATGATCATGTTGCGGTTGTTGAATTCAACACGCGACAATGATTGCACACCGGCAGCGGCAACCGTACCGAACATCAAGATGCCGGCACCACCCAATACAGGTTGCGGCATGATTGAAATCAGCGTAGCAAATTTAGGGAACAGGCTCATCACGATCATGATGATACCGCCCATGATGGCTACTTTGCGGGAAGCATTGCGGGTCAACGGAATCAATCCAGCATTTTGGCTGAAGGTTGCGGCAGGACCGGAACCGATGAAAGGCGCGATGAATGAACCGAAACCATCCGCACGGACACCGGCAGCGATTCTTTCATCCGTCAGTTTCGTTTCCGTAACAGCGCCCAATGTCTGCATAACGCCGACTGTTTCGATGACTGTCACCAGATATCCGGATACAAAAGGAATTGCGTATTCAAGTTTGAAATCAGGCACTCCGAATTTGAAGAATTGTGGAAACGCGAACCATTCAGCGGCAACGACTTGCCCGAAGTCGACCATCCCCAACGGAATACAGACAACATAACCGATTGCGGCACCAATCAGAACAGCTGCTGGCGCAATTCTGCTTGGACCATAATGGTTGATCAAAGCGATGACCAAGAACACAAGCACTGCGATACCGATGTTCATCGGATTACCGAAATCCTCAGATCCGAAACCACCGCCTGCCCAGCCCATCGCAACGGACATCAGCGTCATCCCCATTAAAGAAATAACCGATCCGGTAACAACTGGCGGGAAAAATTTCAACAAAGGTTTTACAAAATAACTTAAACCAACTTCCAACAAAGCCCCCAACATCGTACCGCCGAAATAGGCAGTGATGCCGCCAGCACCGATGACGGAAGCAGCCGGCGCCACAAAGGCAAAGTCAGTTCCCATGATCGTCGGTAAGCCTGCACCGACGCGGAACCATTTCGGACCAAAACCTTTTGATTGAATGATTGAAACGATACCCGAGGCCAAAAGCGCCGCGCTGACCATATAAGCAGTATCCTCAACCCCGAAACCTGCGATTCCGGCAATAATAAGCGGTACTGCCACTAAACCACCAAAAGCGGTGATGACGTTCTGAAATCCTAAAACGATTGTCGTGCCTAAATCCGGTTTATCTTCCACACCGTAAGTCAGGCCTGAATGTACTTTCTCTTCCATGCTTCTCCTCCTGATAACGAACATTAATTATTGCAAAACAAAATATAATTCGTTTATTAACGACAAATAAAATTATATCGATATCACATACAATTGTAAAGTGTAAATACCGAATTATAAGGGCTTTCATTATGAGAATCTTCACATTTTCAAGCTTCACAGGGATTGGAAGCGAACATTCCAGAGTTTTTACGGGTATTCGTACCGAAATATCCGAATTATGCAAAAAGATTCCATGGCTGATTTGAATGCTATGTGGGCAAATTTTTTGTTATACTGTAAGCACACATCTGTATGGATGACGAAACAAATGAATGGAGCATCAACTATGAAATCAGAAAAATCATGCGGAGCCATCGTGCTCTCCCCAGACAACACGAACCGAAAAGTACTTTTGATCAAACATGAAAACGGCGGCCATTGGGCTTTCCCGAAAGGCCACGTTGAAACCGGCGAAACGGAAGTCGAAACAGCATTGAGGGAAATCAAGGAAGAAACCGGCTTGAACGCTGACCTCAGCACCGCTTTCCGGAAATCCGTCAGCTACTCTCCGGCTCCCGACGTAATGAAAGAAGTCGTCTACTTCATCGCCTTCGCTCACACAGAAACGATTGAAAAACAGGATGCCGAAGTCACCGACTTCGCCTGGATGCCGTTCAACGAAGCTTTACAGGCCATCACCTATGATAACGACAAAAGCATCCTGCAGTCCGCCATCGATTTCATTGAAGGCATGAAAAACTAATAGAAAACACAGAAGGTCCGCCTCATTTTTCGAGGGGGACCTTCTGTGCTAAAAATTTCAATAATGTATGCTTCTCCGGCGAATGACGGCTTGGCAGGAGTTCATGATGCTTTTCGGATATCCTTCTTAGGCTAGCGCTGTGCCACCAGAGGATGGGAGCGATTGCCCCCCTTCTCCGTCCAACGACAGCTTCCCCGGAGTTCAAGCCACCGCGCCGCCAAATCGCAACTGCCCTCACAGAACTTCCGCTCAATTGCGCGTCAAAACGATTTCGACGGCAAATTTATCGTAGCGATGGACAGAGGTGGAGAACTCAAACGCATGACCGGTATCGAGATAGCCGACCTGTTCGGCTACCGCCACAGGATCACCCTTTTCCAGTCCCAGCTCATCCGCTTCGAAATCAGTGGCTTTGCGAACAGAAACCGTCCGATGCGCACTTTGTATTTTCAAATGAAGATCCTTTTCGATGTAGTCATAAATGGATCCGTTGATATTTTTTTCTTTGATGTTAGGAATCAAATCAATCGGCATGTAGATTTTTTCCATGACGGTCGGCTCGTCCTCCACATAGCGTACGCGATAGATGTCATATACAAAGCTGCCAAGAGAAATATTCAACTTTTTCGCGGCATCTTCCTGCACCTTCACGATTGAAAAGTTCAGTATTTTGCTGTGGACCTTCTTCCCGGCATTGAGCGCAGTTGTGCCGCGGAATTGATTCGCCATCGTCACGCGCTCGATTTCCTCCAGATTCAGATCCTTCACAAAAGTACCGGATCCTCTCCGTTTGATGATCAACCCTTCCGCAACCAAAATATCCACCGCTTTTTTGACCGTCATTTTGCTTGCGTTGTAATGGATGCACATATCTTTTTCGAAGGGAATCTGTTGATTAGCAACGAACTCTCCATTTACGATTTTATTCCGAATATCGTTGGATATGACGACATATTTTTGCATATCTTAGCACTGCACCTCTCGTTAAATAATCTAGCTTTAAACAAGAAAAGTCAAAATAATTAGGCTTTATAGAAAAAAGTCTATATTTTTAGTATGCATAAAATATGGCTTTAAGACAATCTTTCCGCCTTCATAGACACGAAAAAGAGCACAACACCAAAAATGATGGTATGCCCTATTTCGTACTCTGTCACATTCAAACCGAAAAGAAGTTGTTCAGGATCCATTTGATTTTCAAGCATGTGGGAACCAATTGCATAAATTTTTGATGGACCGTCAATTCTTCGATGGCCTTCTCGTTTCTATCTAGGTAGGCCGCAACGGTGTCCAAAGAAACATCCTCATCAGTCAGCCTTTGCATGATTCTTTTCAGGTCGGGACCGGTAATCAAGGAATGCTTATCGTGCAATTGATACTTCTCCCCCTCACCCACAATACTCTTGATGAGCAACAGCAAAGCGATATTGAACTTGGTGCCTTTGAACGTCACGATGCCGATATTGGTCTGATTGTCCTCAAACCAATAATTGCCTGCATCAAAGTAGAGTGCACTTTTCAGAAAGTCAAAGTCGCGCGTAATCTTATCGTTGTTCAGATTCAGGTACTCTCCCGTCCGCAGTAACTTTTCCATATTTTCCCGTACTTCATTGGAAACGAAACCTTCGTCGCTGATGAATTTCGGCGGTTTTCCCTCTTTTGATCTTTCCACCTGGATGCGCTTTGCCTTAACATCGATATCTTTCACGATCCATACCCGGCCCGCCAACAGAATTTTGCTTTCGATTTGGATTTCCGGTGTGAACGGCAGACTGCCGATGCGCTCATGCTGATAGTGCACAGAAAAATCACTGGTCGTGAAAAACAGTGCATAGAAATCCCTGGAGCGTAGCAGACGTTCTCCCTCCAAGCCGACGATGGCTTCGTCATCCATGATTTCAATGAAATCCTGTTCCACCATGTAGCCGATCAACAGCGCCAAATCTTCATCCGGAATCGTTCTCCAGACTGGAAAATTCTTGTTCAGCTGCAGCAATTGTGTCATCGGTACACTGACCTTTTGGAAGAGGATCGCCATCACTTGATGCGCTAAGGCATTGTAGGGTGTCTCGATCATTTCCGTCGCATCCAGTTCGCCCTGCTCGAGCAAATCCAGTGCGGCATAGGTTTGCAGCATTTCCCAGGAGTCGTCTTCCACAATATGAAGGATGCTTTGGTGGCTTCTCCGTCCGCTGCGTCCCAGTCTCTGGCTCAGCGAAGAAGTGGATGGTGGGGAGCCATACTGCACCACGCTGTCCACCGATCCGATGTCGATTCCCAGTTCCAGTGTGGAAGTACAGGTGATCGTGAACAGCTGCTCCTCGTTATTTTTGGCAAAAAATTCAACTTCTTCACGCAACAGTTTATCGACTGACGAATGATGCGCAAAATAGCGGATCGGTGCGTTCTCCTTTTTTGCCATCTTGTCCAACTTATGGGTGATTTCTTCCACCCGGTTACGCGAATTCGGAAAAATCAGCATCGTTTCTGTTTTGGAATACCGATAGATCGCCTCCAAGGATTCCCGTGCGACGAATGGACCCGCCTCACCACTCGTGTAGTCTATCGTGATGAACAAATCATTTTTATCGCGGTCCACGAGGATATCCGTATGGCGCGGGCTGCCGAAGAAGGCTTTCGCATAGCCAAAATCTTTTTTATTTAGGGTTGCGCTCATCGCAATGAACCGCGGTGCTTGCATGAATCGGCTGATTCGTTGCAGCAGCGACTGTAGGTGAATGCCCCGTTCCGTCCCCAGAAAACTATGGAGTTCATCGATGATGATCCATTCCACTCCTTTAAAGAGGTGCTCCGCTTCACCCGGCCGGTTCACCAGCATCCCCTCGATCGATTCCGGCGTAATCAATAGAATACCTTTCGGTTGATTGACAACCTTTCTTTTCTGCGTTTGGGACACTTCGCCATGCCAACGCGTAATCGGAATATCCAAATATTCACTGAGCTCGCTGATGCGCTGAAATTGATCATTGATCAAAGCTTTCAAAGGGGAAACGTACAGCACCTTCAGCCCTGTTTCCCAATCTTCGACACTGTTCAACGCCGGAATGAATGCCGCCTCCGTTTTCCCCGATGCCGTCGGAGCGGACAAAATCAGGTTATGATCGGTATTGGCAACCTGTTTGATGGCCGCACTTTGAATATTCGTTAAGCTTGGCCAGCCTTTATCATAAATGTACTGTTGGATATCTCGACTGAGACTGTCGAATGCCTGCATCAGTAGACCTCTATTTCATCGTGATCATCTGCATCCTTCGCCACAACTGAAGACTTTCTGCCGAAGCGATCGGCAAGGATCTGAGCGAAAGAATGGTCCGGGTTCTGGCGCTGCAAGGACAGAATTTCGATATAATCCTTGATGACGGACCGCGGCGTCAAAAATGCTGCAGCTCCTGGCCGGTTCAACTGGTCTTCCATGTATTGCTGGATTTCGTTGTCCTTCACCGCCAGAGTCGTTTGATAGGCCGTATTGTATATTTCCAACAGCTTGGTCAAAAGGATAAAGATTTCTTCCGGTGTCAGCGGCTTCAGATCGATGACGGTACTGTTCACATTGACATAGTCCTTATTTTTCATCAATTCGTTCCCGAAGCGTGTTTTCAAAGCGCCGTAGCTGGCCAACCCTCTCCGCTCGTCATAAACCGTGTTCTTCGTTGCGCCAAAATTGATGAACAACCCTTTTGCTTCATTCGTTTTCGTTTCGTTATACAGATTGAGGATCATTTCATAATTTTTTTCCCGGGTCAAAGAACGGGGTAATTTGTACAGATTGACTGATTCATCAAAGTTTATGACAAATCCCTTGTAGCCGATCTTCAGGAATAATTCCGCCAGATTTTTCAAGGCGATGAGATAGTTTGCATCGTTGATGACGTTCTTGATGCCCAATTCTTTGGAGGCTTCCGTTTTTGTCGTGATATCCCCGCGGATCCAACGAATCGCTTCAATCTGAAGGGACATATTGTCGCCGGCAATCCCTTCAAAATATTTCATCAACGCTTGCCCGAATTCATATGACAGCCCCGATGAATAGAAGGAATTCGTCGTCTTCAGAATGGCATTCTCCACCAATTTCCAATGGGACTTTTCCATCAAAACGGGAACGGTGAGGCTGTTTTCCGCGGCAATCTGCTCGAGCAGAACCTGAATCCATTGCTGGACGATTGTCTCGATGGCATTACCGTCGCGGTTATTCTTAATGACGATTTTATTGACGACTTCGTTATACAACGCCAACGCTTTCCCGGATGAATCATAGAAACGACGCGTCGGGGTCAAGTCGATTGTGGAGACAACGAAATTCTTTTGCAACGCCAACGATTCGATCGTCCGCAAAACAAAACTTTTGCCCGACCCGAAATCACCTACCCAAAACCGCAGATCGCTATTGCCGTCTTCCAACTTTTGCAAGGTTTCGATGATTTCCTTGACTTCATTGCTCCTGCCCACCAAAACGTGCTGGACCCCTTTTACCGGTACGACCCCTGCCTCAAGCGAGGCGATAATCGTTTGGGCATCCTTCTTTCTCAACCTACTTTCAGCCATATAGCCATTCCCTCATTTCTTCCATAAAATCCTCTTCGATGATGACCTGCTGCTGGCTGATCACCAGTACTTGATCATCAAATATTTCATACAGCACTTCATTCAATTCTGTTAGGTACGCCTGATGGAGTTTTCCATTATTTTTTGCATGTACTTTAAAGTCATCCAAAGATATCCCGTTGCCTACCACCAACTGTTTCAGGAACAGCATATGCTCAGACTCCTGCTCACTGTCCAGATTTTCCGGTTCTTCTATAATAGTTTCGGTAGCAGATACCGATGTGGAGACCGCACTTTCTGATTCGCTTTGTTCCTCAGCCCGCGACATCTCCATGTCGGCAAACATGTTCAGGCTCAAAGCCGCATTCAGCTCTTCGCTTGTTTCATCCTCACTCAGGTAGGTGTCGACCATATCAATAATGGTATCCAAGGCAGAATGCGAAGCAGTGATCAAGGCTGTGTCCAGCTTGATTTCTCTGCGCATCGGTTGCGCGCATTCCTTCAAAAGCTCAGGCAGACTTTCGAAAGGCAGAGTCGCATCAAGAAGGAGCTGCTGATAATCGGCCTGTCTGGTTGGATGAATGAAGCCATCCCGTTGTTTTTGCACCGCTTTTGATACCGGCAAATCCATCTTTTCCATCAAAAAAATAAACAGGATACGCTTCTCCTGATCCTCGCTTTGCTTGATCACTTTCGTAGCTATCTTTTTCAGATCCGGATCTTTTGCAACATCCTCAAGCAGCCCACTGAGCTGCTCCAGCGGTTGGCTGATGAACAGGTTGCCAGCCTCATGCCAGACGGTCTTGTTCACGTTCCGCAAGGCTGCGATGGTCGGATAATCCAGCTCCAACTCAACTTCCTGGCTCAGAAATCCTTGGATTTTCAGGAACGTTTCATCAGGCAAATATTTTTGCAGATTCTGCAGGCTTTCCTCAGCAGGCACCACGCGGAGACCCTCGACCTCCTTGCGGATCATATTTTCGGCTAGGAGATAAAGGTCTACCGGCAAGCGGACCGTTTCTGCCCAGATACGCTCATCATCCAGTGGCAAGTGGAAATATTTCCTGAAATAATTATTGGGTTTGATCTTCCATTTGATGGATCCATCCTCAAGATCATGCAAGACAATTTGCATAAGGTCCACGTATTTCCCCAAACAGAGGGTCATGACAGCCGGTACTTCGGTAAACCTCGTCACCCGTCTCCTCAGGTGATTGAAATAATCCATTTCGATCCCGTCAAAAATTTGTTTTTCGCGCAACATTCCTGACGGATCCCACCAAACAATTTTGGTGCCGAATTGCGTCAATCCAAATTTTATTCTGGTCTCCTCATCCGGAAAAGGTAAATATTTACGATGTTTTTCAACCTCGCAGACGAGTATTTTTTGAATGTCCCGGGGCAACATGGCTTGTAGGTCATAGGAAAAATAGGCTTCTGGATGCATATTATCCTGTCTGTAAAACGAGAAAACCACCTCTCTGGATAACCGGTAGATTTCGTCAAAAGCAGTCACATGATAATAGTAACGCTCATATTTCACATGTTTGATATTTTTACGCTTCTTCTTCAATTCCATATCGACGATGGTGCATAATCTTTCAAATAGTGCACCAACCACTTCCTCAACTTGCTCTGTAAAATTGTCATTCATTCTTACTGGCGGAGAAACGTAACTGATCCAAGCCATTTCCGCAGCCTTTTTCTCAGCTTTCTTTTGAGCTATTTTCTGACGTTCCTGCTCCGCGATAAGATCTCGTGGATTGATGAAAGACTCCTCCGTATGCACCAATTCGATGATCGATATCTTTTCTTCTTCGGTTAGTTTTTTATTTTTGAATATTTTATTTATGAATTCGAACATGTTGGACGCCCCCCCTTCCCCAGTCGCTGTGTAGAATACCATTTAAGTATACGTCTATTGGGACATATATTCAAGAACGCGTGTTCTATGAATTTTGGATTAAAGCCCTGTCCAATTGCATTAGAGTTAGATTGGCGAAACACGGTCCGAAATAAGTTGCACATAGACGAAATTTTAAAGTTTCCAGAGTATATTCCCGTAAATTCTAGGGATTGATGGAATAGGTAAAATCTGTAGAATTAAATTGTTTCAATGAATTACAGAATTGGAAAATGCGCATAGTGCGTATATAATGTAAATGTGGACAGGAGTTACAGAGAAGTCACAAACAGCCAGGAAAGTTTTGAAGTTATTAAAGGAACATGGGTTCATTGATGTTCGCATCATTGGTGACCATCATCGTTACGAAGATGAAACAGGACATAAAGTAACGGTGCCTTACAGTGGTCTCAAAGATGAACTAGCTCCTGGCACTTACAACAATATTCTGAAGCAAGCCGGACTAAAATAAATGATTTATATAGAGGGGGAAATTATTATGGCGCACACGCACTATGTTGCTTATCCCGCAGTTCTCGAGGATAGCGAAAATGATACAGGAACATACACAGTAACCTTTCCGGATGTCCCGGGAGCAATTTCCGAAGGAGTCGGAATTCCAGATGCACTGGCCAAAGGTGCTGAAGCATTGGAATTGATGCTTTATGATGAAAAAAACCTACCCGTAGCATCCCACTTATCAGATGTCCAAGCCGATAATCCCGAAGCGATTGTGAGCTATATTATGGTTGATCTTATTGCAGCCGCTAAAAAAGTAAAAATGCCTTTTGTCAGAAAAAATACAACGATTCCTGTCGATTTGGCTGAACAAGCTGAAGAAGCCGGCATCAATTTCTCCGCAACGTTAACAGAAGCGTTGAAAGAAAAATTAAGAGTCTAGCCTGCTGGACTCTTTTTTTCATACACATATTCCACACAAAATACATTAGGATAGAAGATATTCACACCTACGTCCAAATCCATAGGTATAATTTAGAAAATTGTATTGTCGGAGGAGACTTCAATAGCAATGCTATCTGGAACAAGGGGCATAAACGCAGAAATCACTCAGCAGTTGTTAATGACTTAAAATCTGCAGGACTTGATAGCGCCTATCATGTATTGAACAAAGAAATTCAAGGATGCGAAACGCAAAAAACCTTTTATTTATACAGGCACCAGACTCGACCCTTTCACATAGATTATTTCTTCTGCCCGGCAACCATCTTACAATCATTTGAAATAGAACCTTATGACAAGTGGATAAGTTACAGTGATCATATTCCAATCATGGTAGAAATAGATGTGTAGAAATTCTCATCTCTCATCAATTTACCTTTCTAATGAATTGGTAGATTGCATAAGCCAAAACCTTGTTATTTTCAGCCTGACATGTTAGTATAATTCTACTAGAACTTACCACGCTTCCTTGATCGAAAGATCGATAGCGGACCAGGGTAAGTCTTTTTTTTTGAGTAGATAGCGAGGTGGATTAGTTTGACCTATTTTTTTGAAACATACCAACAAGTTGTACAGGTAATTGAGGAACAGCAGAACCGCCCAAGGTACTTCAAAAAAAGTAAAGATGTAGGGGAATTGATGAAGGAACCCTCCACTTTGGAAAATTTTATAACAATCCTTTCTGGAGAGGATGAAGGTCATAACTTGTCCTTTACAGAAGAAGAGAGGCAAATTGCTCAAGAATTCTTCCAGTACAATAACTATTACAACTTTTCCATCTTTCCGAAACTTCTCCCTTGTCAAGGGGATAAGTATTCCTACACAGACGCTCTACGAATCTACCAAATTGATGAATTCCTGCGCAGAGAAATCCACTATTTCACCTCTCGAATCGAGAAATGGATCAAAACAAGTGTCGCCTATCACCTCAGTCACATATATGAAAATACCGAATATGTAAAGGCGGAATGCTATCTCGATCCTGCTCTATATAACTCCCATAAGACATATCTTGAAACGATGGAAAGCTTTGCTGGGGCACTCCATAAGAGCAAGGAACCATTTATTGAGCACCATTTCAAGCAGCGGAATGGTTGCATTCCTATTTGGGTCTTGGTGGAAGAACTCACCTTCGGCCAAGTGGATACCTTCCTATCCGTATTGAATACTGATTATCGAAATGAATGGTCGGATAGGGTTTTCGAACGAGAAAACAGAAAGTTTGTCCTTAGCTGGATCTCCGTGTCCCGTTACCTTCGGAATATATCCGCACACCATAGCCGTTTTTACGGGAAGAAGTATATTGTTCTTCCCAGATTAAAAAAGGAAGACATGAAACAATATGGTGTTACTAATGGAGATAAAAACACCCTCTTCGTAGCTTTGCTTGTTCTAAAATCCCTTCTCTCCTTCCATTCCCTTCAAGTACAGTCTGAATGGAATCTGTTCATGGATAATTTAGAAGAGATTTTGAATGACAACACTGAGATTATTAACTATCGCTTAAATGGACTAAGAGAAAACTGGAAAAGTGCCCTTGTGATTGAAATAGACCCTGTAAATAATGTCTACTGAATAATTAACAAACCTTATCATAACAGCGTTTTTAGATGTTTTTTGGTATAATAGATGCATGGAATCCAGCGCAAAACACCAAAAACCCGTGCACTTTTTTCAAAAATGATACGAAGAGGCGATGAAAATGTACAAAAAGCAGACGAATCGGCAATTAACCATTTATGACTTCGATCAGCCATTGGGCCTGACGATGAACCCAGAAAACCGTTGGGTCAAAAAAGCGGATTCGATTCCCTGGTCAGTCATTGAAGATAAGTACGCTGCTCTGTTCAACAGTGACAGAGGAAACATCGCCAAACCGGTAAGGATGGCACTAGGTGCCTT
>NZ_FOQC01000043.1 GCF_900113645.1 Trichococcus flocculiformis | reverse complement strand
TTGCGCTTCGGACGCGCGAAGCGCAAGATCCGAGGACCATCGGTCAGCTGTTCTTTTTGTGTTGTGATGAATTGGAGGACATCCGATTTGCAGAAGCAATTCTATTGGTATTGGACTGCCTGAAGGCGTCTCTCACGGAAGAACCTATCTTGTCTGAAGAAATGGTGCAGTCTGTTCTGGACAGAGTTTTCGACAACTTTCCTGCTTTCTTAAAACGAGCATTTCATCAACCTGAAAATCAGTTCCCGAGCGGTTTATCGGCATAATAGTATAGCTAGAATTATTGATATATCAAGCCTTTAGGGTCTTTTTCGGTGTGCGAAAGTTGAGTCAAAAACTTTCGGTGCTAAGAGCACCGAAAGTTTTAATTATTGTCAATTAATAATTCTTTTGGATTCCTTCTTAATATATTGAATGAAGAAATAATCAATGATACAAGAAGTACTATACTCATAAATATAATTACATAAACTATAAATTTAGGTGATACATTTATATCTAAACTTGATAAAGTCTTGTTAAATCCTTCAGCTTCTGCCCCACCACCTAATTGGCTAGATGCAGATTGTCTAGCTATTTGTTTAGCTATATCACCAGTAACCTTATTCAATATATTATTCCCAAGCTTATCAGCTGTATATTGAGCTAAGAAATAAGAACCAACGAATGCGGGGATTGATATAAATACCATCTCAATTAGGAATTGACCAAAAATTTCTAATTTTGATATACCTAATGATAGTAATATTGCTATTTCTTTCTTTCTAGCATTCATCCATAAGAATAGTAATAATGAAACTACAACTCCTGCAAATATTAATGAGCCAACAAATAATTTATTTGAAATTGAATAGATACCTGATATAGATTGTTGTAATGCAGGGTAATTTGATGAACTTTTAATCAAATTATATTCTCTCCAATTTATATCTAATTTCCCAAGATCTTTTATTACACTATCAAGATTCTCATCACCTTTTACAAAGAATGTTGCATCTTGGTATACAGCTGTATCTTCTGTATTACCATAAACTTTAGCAGCTGTATGAACATCAGTGATTAATGTATTTTCGTATAGTTCTTGTGCTGCACTTACTCCACCACTATTATGCCCATCGAATAGACCTTTAATTTCTACTTCTACTGTTTCATCTGCACCTTTCTCATTATCAGCATCAAATAAATTAGATTTTATTTTTATCTTATCTCCAACTTTAAGATTATTTTTTTCAGCTAAATCTTTATGCATTAAGATTTTATTTTTATCTTCATTTTCTAAATGGTTTCCTTCTACTAATTTATATGCTTCTGATACAAATTTTATTTCTTTTGATGAGTCGTTGACCCCAGTTAACATAACTGTTCTTTTAAAATTCTTTGCTCTTTCAGGTGATTGATTCGCAAGAGTCTCTTGAGTTTCAATAATATCATAATCAACTAAATCTGCAACACTGTTTATTCTTTTTACATAGGAGTCTATACTATCTGTTTGAGATATCTTTTTAATATCTTCACCTTTTACATTTCCCCCACCTCTAGGTGTTCCTGGATTTACTTGTCTATTTATCTCCATAGAAAAACTATTTGTTATATTAGCAAATGTTTCTTTTGAAGCTCTGTCCGTAGCATCTTTAATAGATAAACTAATGAGACTTAAAGTTGACATAGATAAAATAACTAATGTAATAATTAATGATTTTAAGCTTTTTCTAGTTACATAAGCAAATGCATTTTTTATCATTATTCAACCTCCAAATTCATTTTATTTACATTTTTCAACTTTTTACCACTTAGTTCTAAAATGATATCCGCAGAATCTGCTACTTCCTTACTATGTGTTACAACTATTACACATTTATTTCTATCTTTAGCTAATGTCTTTAATATATTAATTATTTCTCCAGCAGTAACACTGTCTAGATTACCAGTAGGCTCATCAGCTAGTATTATTGGAGCATCTGATACCAATGCTCTAGCAATAGCTACTCTTTGTTGCTGTCCACCAGATAATTTCATAACATTTCTTTTTATTTGTTTTTTATCTAAACCTAGTTCAAACAAGATACTTTCATCTGCTGATTTATTTACTAATCTAATATTTTCAATTGGTGATAAATAATCTATTAAATTATAGTTTTGAAATACTAAAGATATATTATTTTTTCTATGATTACTATATCCTTTTTTTTGTATATCTTCATTCTTAAACAATATTTTTCCTGTTTGAGGTTTATCAAGTCCAGCAAGTAAGGAAAGAAGTGTAGATTTTCCTGTTCCTGACTTTCCTACTATCGCATAAAACTTCCCAAGTTCAAATTTTTGATTTACTCCTGACAAAACTTTTTCTTTAGAATTTGCATAACTATATGCTACATTCTTTATTTCTAACATATCCATTATTTCCTCCTAACTTATTTTTGATAATATTTCTTTAGGCTTCTTGATTAATATTAATGAAGAAGCAAATACAACTGATAAAACAATAATACTTATTAATATTAAATAACTTTGTCCAAGTGTTGTTATATTTAACATAAAACTACTATTATTTATTAAACTTCCACCGGAAATCATTGAGTTCTCTGAGTTAATGAATCCATCTACAATTACTTTTAGTAGTACATTTCCTAAAAATAAGCACGATATTATACTTGGTATAGATATGAATATTAACTCAAATATAAATTGCATTATAATTTGTAGCTTAGATGTTCCAATAGATAAAAATATACCTATTTCATATATTCTTTCTCTTAACCATAAAATCAAGATTAATGAAAGAACAATCATCCCACCTAACATGATGGAATATGTCATTATTTTTATAATATGTTTTATTCCGCTCACTGACTCTAAAGACTCTTCAAAAGCATTATTATCTTTCTCAACGGAATACTTTGACTCATCAATTTTAAGCTCTTTCAATTTGTTTAAGGCTAAGTCTGTAGATTCTAGACTAGCAGAATACATTAATATTTTATTTGCAATTTTATTATCTTCTGATTTATTTAATATCTCTTGGCTTGTTGAATAATCTACAAAAACCATATTTTCACTAAAATCAGAAGATAGTCCTGTATATGTTTCCTGTTTTTTACCAGAAAAGATTCCTATAATTTTAAATTTATGACTTTCTATTGTCCCACTTTTTTCAATATCTAGTAATTCAAGATCAACTTCATCACCTAATTTTAGATTGTTTTGTTTAGCAAATTCTTCATGAACAATAATTGAGTTCTTATCATTTTCTTCTATATTTTTACCTTCTTTAATTGTAAATACTCCACTACTAAATAAAATATTTCTTTTAGTATTATTTGTAGCTTCGAGTGAGACAACATTCTTAAATTCGTCAGATAAATCTTCTCTATTTATTCTTTGTTCTCCGCTAACTACTTTAGCATCTTTTAATTTTGCTAATGCATCAAATTGAATTATTATTTCTTCAATTTCTTTTAATTTTTCAATATCTTTAAATTGATTAACATTAAAATATTGACTATCTTTTTTTGTTATTGATATTGAAGAATTAGAACTTTCATATAAAGCCTTTTCTATTTCATTGCTTGATTTCATTATTGTTAAACAAGAGTACAAGCAAGAAAGAACTATAGTTAATATGATAAAAATTATTAAACTTCTGTTTCTCGTTCTTGTAATATATGCTAGTGCATTTTTTATCACGTTCCTAACTACTCCTCTCTATTTTCTTAATCCATAACTAATTGCATCCATTGAACAAGCATTTTTACATTGTCCTCATCTGATACATTCTAGATGATTATAATTTTCAACTGGATCTATATTCTTTTGACAAACTTATTACATCTACCTCAACTAATGAATGCACTTAAGCTCAAACATTACGTAAGTAATATGCATACTCCTCCTGATACTATTTTTTCATATTTTTTTTCCTTTACTTTTTACAAAATAGCAGTTTATAACTACTTTAATTAATATCTTACACGTCTTTTGTGAAACGTTTATGAAATATAACCTTTTATATTTCTAAACCATGGAGCTATACTAGCATCACATGATTATATTTAGAGTCATGGGCTATTTATTTCTGGTTTTCATATTTCCATTTCAATACCAGATTTAAAGGATATGACGAAGTGTTCTTCATAGACTGTAACGCTCTGGATTATCTTCCTTACAAGCTTATCATCGTACTCTAAGGTACGGAATTTGTTCTTGCGGATAAATTCAATCAGCTCATTGATTTGCTCGTTCTCGCCACTGAGGGAGGCATCTTCTACTAAAAGGAGCTGTCGCTTGTCTCTCAGCTCATCAATCTCATCTGCTAGATGTTCATAATCTTTACCTTTATTGGCCAGCCTGATGAGTTCTTTTTGCTTTTCCTCCAGTAAGTTGTTAATCTCTGAAATTTGGTATTCTGTCGTTTCACCAATCACAGCATGAATGTTCTCTTCCAGGGTCTTTATCATGTTGTTGCCACCTGCAAGCAGTTTATTAATCGCAGTCATAACAGCACCATAGAGTTCATCTTCTTTTACAGTTCGGTTCTTATAAACTTCAGGACCTTGCTCGATTCTAGTCACACATCGCCAGACAAATTCTTTTCTGCCGTGAATATTCCAATATGTTCTCCTATAAATATCGCCACAATCTCCACAGAAGGTAATGGCACTTAAAGCGTACTTACTACTATAAATTTGTTTGTTCTTGCCTTCTCCTGTGTAGATATTGCTTCTTCGATGAATCTCTTCCTGCACCTGCAAAAATAACTCTTTAGGAATAATCGCCTCATGGCTATTTTCAACATAATACTGGGGAAGATGACCTTCATTCTTAACTTGTTTCTTGGTTAGAAAATTTACAGTTACAGTCTTTTGTAAGAGGGCATCTCCGATGTATTTTTCGTTTTGAAGTATCTTCTTAACTGATTCTGGTCGCCATCTTGGTTTTCCCGCTGCTGTTAAAATACCATCCTTTTCAAGACCTCGACCAATGCCCACTAGACTCTGACCTTCAAGGTATTCACGGTAGATGCGTTTGATAATCTCAGCTTCTTCGGGGACAATGATTAAATTTCCATCTTCATCTTTGGTGTAGCCCATAAACCGTTTATGGTTGACCTGCACCTTTCCTTGTTGGTATCGGTATTGAAGTCCAAGTTCAACGTTTTGTGAAAGGCTCTGGCTTTCCTGTTGTGCCAAAGATGCCATAATAGTCAGCAAAACCTCGCCCTTGGCATCCATGGTGTTGATGTTCTCTTTTTCAAAGTAGACGGATATGTTTTTATCCTTGAGCTGTCTAATGTATTGAAGGCAATTCAGAGTATTGCGGGCAAATCGACTAATGGATTTTGTAATAACCAGATCGATGTTCCCTTCCATGCACTCATCAATCAAGCGGTTAAACTCTTCTCGCTTTTTTGTGTTCGTGCCTGAAATACCATCATCTGCAAAAATGCCTGCAAACTCTCATTCAGTATTTTTCTTTATGAAATCTGTGTAATGAGCTACCTGTATCTCATAGCTGGAGTTCTGCTCTTCCGTTTCTGTAGAAACTCTGTAATAGCCAGCAACACGCAGTTTCTTTACTTTTTCGTTTGCAGCTGTACTTCCCACCCTTTTTTCGAACTGGATAGATTTCAGTTATGCCTTTCTCATCTTATTACAATTTATTTCTCACATAAAAAACCGTGATTATCCTCCTGGTTTATGCCAGATCTCAAATCACGGAAAGCCTTTATTTACTTATCTTATTACATCCTTACTTATCTACCCTTGACATCAATACTACCGTCTCCACGTGCAGTGTTTGCGGGAACAGATCCACTGGCTGGATGCTGCCTACGCTGTAGCCACCTTCGTGGAATAACTGTAGGTCGCGTGCCATTGTAGCTGGGTTGCAGCTGACGTAGACGATGCGTTCAGGAGCGATTTCCAATGCAGCTTCGATGAAGGCTGGTTCCAAGCCTTTGCGTGGAGGATCGACAACCAGGACATCGGCTTTGACGCCTTCAGCAGCCCATTTCGGCATCACTTCTTCGGCAGCGCCGACTTCGAAGGTGATGTTATCGATGTTGTTTGCTGCGGCATTCATTTCGGCCATTTTCACGGCATCCGGAACAACTTCCATCGCGTACACGTGTTTCGCTTTTTCAGCCAATGACAAGGAGATTGTTCCGATTCCGCAATAAGCATCGATGACAGTTTCTTCGCCGGTCAATTGTGCAGCTTCGATTGCCAATTTATAAAGTTTTTCGGTCTGGACCGGATTCACTTGATAGAATGAGCGCGAAGAGATGGCGAATGTATGGCCCATCAGTTTGTCGTGATAGACATCTTCACCGTGAAGAACGATGGTTTCGTCACCCAGGATGACATTGTTTTGTTTCGGGTTCACGTTTTGGACGATGCTGACCACTTCCGGTAAAGCTTCCAAGATAGCTGGAATGATTTTGCTTTGCGGGAACAGTTTCGCCGTACGCGTCACCAGGACAACCATCATTTCGCCTGTGTAATAACCGCGGCGGATCATGATGTGACGGATATTTCCGGTATGTTTCTTCTCGTCGTAGGCTTTCACGTTGAATTCTTGCAGAATGTCACGGACTTTTACGATGGCTTCGTCTATTTTTGGATCCTGGATCTGGAAGTTTTCCATCGGGATCAATTCATGTGTGTTGGTGCGGAAGAATCCGGTAACCAATTTGCCGTCTTTTTGACGCACCGGGATCTGTGCTTTGTTGCGGTATCCCCATGGATTTTCCATACCGATTGTCGGTTTGACTTCGACTTCAGGCATTTTGGCGATGCGTTTCATCACTTGTTCCACGTTGTTCTGTTTGAATGCCAATTGGGCAGAGTAGCGCAGATTCTGCAATGGCATCGTACCAACGCGTGTTCCTTTAACATCGCGTGTCGGGATACGGTCAGGAGAACTGCTCAATCTTTCCTCAATGCGGGCGAATCCGAACGATTTGCCGACTTTCGTCACTTTGATGTTGGCCCGTTCGCCCGGTAGTCCATCCGCTACAAATAATGGATAACCCTCAACTTTTGCGACACCCATACCTTCTGACGTTAAGTCCTCAAATGTTACAGTCATCTTCTCATTTTTTATTACCGGTGCTACCGTATATTGTTTTTTCATGTGTACTCCTCAGTTCATAATTTTTCATTCGGTTCATTATACCAAAAAAGAAGGCCACCCGATACAGCAAGCCCATTTGTTTGGAAAAAATAAGTACATTCTCATAATATCGCTGAATGCGACGCGTCTTATCGATAGGAAGTTTCGCTCGCGTTCAGTATAATAGAAGTGTATAAACCAGTTACTGACGGGTACAGGAAGAAAGCGAGGATGACAAAATGAGCGGACAACGGATTGTTCCCTTTTTGACGTTACCGGGGACTGCAGAAGCAGCGATGCACTTTTATGTTTCCATTTTTCCAAATTCCAGCGTGACCTCCCTCACCAAAATCGATGAAGATGAGCGTGGGGAAGGCGGCCGTGTGGTCAATGTGCAGTTTGTGCTGAACGGACAGGACTTCATGGCGATGGACATGGAGGAGGATTTTATGCCGGATATGACTTGGGCCACCTCCCTCTATGTGGACTGCGAAGATGAAGCCAGCTTCGACAACTACTTTGACTCCTTATCCGCGGATGGCGTCGTGATGATGGGCCCTGAAGCAGTCGGCGAATTGCGCGCGGTAGCTTGGGTTACCGACCAATTCGGTGTTACTTGGCAATTAGTGTGGAAATAATGCGAATGGGCTGCTCCAGTTTTTTGGGGGCAGCCCATTCTTTATGGTTATCGGACATTCTCGGGCAACCACACTCCATACTCGCTATTCTTCCGCCAATAACATTGGCAAGTCGGCTACGGTGTCCAGATTGACAGAACCGACCGCTTTTCCGTCCTCTAGCTTGATCAGGATGGGGACGAACGCGATGACGTATATATCCAGCACCTCGTCATAGTTGACGTCCTTGGCGCGTTTTTTCGTATTGTAGTAATAGGCGGTCTGCTCTGTTTCCGCCAATTCCTCTTCCAGGATCGGATGGAATTCCTTACAGTAGGGGCAGTCATCGAATCCGAAGTAGAGGTAGGCCACATCCTGCGCGACCACTTCTTCGTATTCCGTTTCATTGTTGATCGCTACAATCTGGGAATCCCCCTCTTTCCCGCAGGCCACAAGCAGTAGCAGTCCACTCAAGAATAATAGGAACGATAATTTCTTCTGTTTTTTCGGCATACGGCAAGTCCCCTTTAGCATAAATGTTTCTTTTTTCCAGTATAACAAAAAATGCCCCTGACCTCTCATCATAAGACCGAGAGGCCGGGCATTCTTTCTGTTTTCAATTTTTAGTTTTTACCGTCGTAAGGCAAGCGTTTGTCGTTCACTTCATCCGGGTGCAAGGTTTCAACTTCCTTCATGAAGCCGCTCCCGGCACCTTCAAGAATATCTCCATCAGCTTCTTCAATCGGATCAGCGTAATCGGAAGTGTTTCCGATGATTTTGATGTGTTGCTGGTGGTTTGTGAACAGAGTCGGTGCATCCCCGCCATACTCACCATCCAAGTTGATCATCAAGCGTGAACCATCCATGGATTCCGCTCTCACAAAGCTAGTATGTGTGTAGAGAACATTCGAATTTTCGAGATGTCTGCCATTGTTCAGTACCTGGGCCAACAGTTGCAGGATTTCAAAAATATTAGCAGTCTTTACGATAAACAGAGTGAACTTGCCGTCACCCAAAACGATGTTCGGATCGATCGTCTCAAAGCCGCCCACGGAGTTTGTCAAAGCTACAAAGAACATCGAAGCCATACCGTCATATACCCCGCCCTCGTATTCTATGCGCATATGCATCGGTTTGAGTTGCGGGATTTTTTCGGCACCCTTCACCAAATAGGCAAGGTAGCCGAAAATGGTTTTCAGTTTGGCCGGGACGTCGTAGGTCAAATCTGTCAGATAGCCGCCTGCTGCGATGTTAATGAAATAAGTATCATTCGATTGACCAATATCCATCGGTATGGCATTACCCGCCGCGATGACGCGGGCTGCATCCAACATATTTGAGCGCGGAATCTTCAAAGCACGGGCATAGTCATTTGTGGTCCCCGCAGGTATGATGCCGACTGTTGGTCTGTTGCCCAATCCGGCGATGCCATTGATAACTTCGTTCACGGTACCGTCACCACCTGCCGCAACAATCAGATCGAAACCGGCCAAAGCGGCACGCTCTGCTTCTTTTGTAGCAGAAAGGGGTTCTGGTGTCGTGGCATAAGCACTGGCCTCATAGCCTGCTTCTTCCAATATTTGAAGGATATCAATCATGCTTTTTTTCAGCATTTCTCTTCCGGAAGTAGGATTGTAAATTACTCTTGCTCTCATTCGTTTCCTCATCTTTCTGGGCTCATCTGTTATATAGGTCACAACTCATCTTTCCTTTGTCAAACCATTCAATTACTGATTATATCACCAAAATCATAAGAATACTAATTGCTGAACTAGAAAAAGATAGATTTGTTGTGATTTTTTTGAGAATTTATTCAAAAAAAAGCTTATATTGTGTTTTTCGCAGAATCGGTAACTTTTCGTAGAAGATTAAGCAGATACAAAGGATCGTATTCCCGGTGACGCTGGTCTCATCGGGAATTGCGGGCATTTTGTATCCTGATTTCCCGGTGAACGCTGCCTCGCCGGGAATTCGAAGCATATTTCTTGCCTATTTCCCGGCGAGCTTCATTTTGATTGTGAGTGAAAAAAAGCCAACCTCCGGAAGGAAGTTGGCTGGAATGTGTGTAACGCAAACGCTTTGCATCTCGCTCTATCTTAGTTGAGTTCTGATTCGCAGAGTTCTCCGCCTAAGTTGACAACCACACGCGGACAAAAAACGTCCGCTTTGTGTTTGTCCTCTTAGTGCTCGAACTCTACCCGCGAATTGTCATGGCTCTTGCGATTTCAATCGCTTAGAGACATGATACACTTGACCGGTACGGTCACAGTGCATCCACATCCTATTAGTCGAACTCTGAATTGCAGGGGGTTCCGTCTAACGCTATTTAGGCCCATCCAGCCAAACCCGGGCTGGTTGTTCCTAAATAGCGTTAGTACTCGCCCCCTACCCGCAATTCATCGTATCCTATCTTTTTTCTAATTCCTGCGCTAGTAGTTGGTTGACCATGCCTGGGTTGGCTTGGCCTTTGGTTTGTTTCATGATTTGGCCTACGAGGAAGCCTTTGGCGCGGTCTTTTCCGGCTTTGAAGTCGTCAACGGATTGTTGGCTGTTGTCCAAAACGGCGTTGATGATCGGCAACAATTGGGCTGGATCGCTCATTTGGATCAGGCCTTCTGCTTCAACGACGGATTTGGCGTCGCCGCCTTTTGTTGCCAACAGGCGGAAGACTTTCTTGGCGATCTTCGTGCTGATGGTGCCGTCTTCGATCAATGTGATCATGCCGGCAAGGTTAGCTGGCGTCAGTTTTGTGTCAGCCAGTTCCACTTTTTCGCTGTTCAGATAAGCGGAAACTTCGCCCATCAACCAGTTGGAAGCCAATTTGGCATCGGCACCGGCAGAGATAGCGCCTTCGAAGAAGTCAGACATTTCTTTCGAAAGGGTCAATACCATTGCATCGTACTCAGGCAGCTCGTATTCCGAAATGTATCTTGCGCGGCGTTTTGCTGGCATTTCCGGAATACTTGCTTTTACGCGGTCTATCCATTCTTGGGAAATGGTTAAGCCTGGCAGGTCCGGTTCCGGGAAGTAACGGTAATCACTTTCGCCTTCTTTGACGCGCATCAGGATCGTTTCGCCATTTGTTTCATCGAAACGGCGTGTTTCTTGTTGGATGACCCCGCCAGCATTCAATACTTGCGCTTGGCGTTTTTCTTCATGAGCCAAGCCTCTGCGGACGAAGTTGAAGGAGTTCAAGTTCTTCAATTCTGTCTTCGTTCCGAATTTTTCTTGGCCGAATGGGCGGATGGAGATGTTGGCATCGCAACGCATGGAGCCTTCTTCCATCTTCACATCGGATACGTCTGTGTACATGATGATTTGGCGGACGGCATCCAGGTAAGCATAAGCTTCTTCAGGAGAGCGCATATCCGCTTCCGATACGATTTCGATCAATGGCGTTCCTTGGCGGTTCAAGTCGACATAAGAATAGCCGTCCGATCCGTGCATATTTTTGCCGGCATCTTCTTCAAGATGGACGCGCTCGATGCGGATCTTTTTCTTGACGCCTTCCACTTCGATTTCAACCCAGCCGTCATGGCCGATCGGGTTATCCAATTGCGAAATTTGGTACGCTTTCGGATTGTCCGGATAGAAGTAGTTTTTGCGGTCGAAGTGCGTTTCAGTAGAGATTTCACAGTTCAAAGCCAAAGCGGCCTTCATGCAGAATTCGACTGCGCCCTTGTTGATGACAGGCAAGACGCCCGGGTAACCCCAGTCGATGACGTTTGTGTTTGTGTTCGGTTCTGCCCCAAAGTGTGCTGGAGATGGGGAGAACATTTTTGATTCAGTTTTCAATTCCACATGGACTTCCAGTCCGATGACTGTTTCATAATTCATGATGTTTTCCTCCTACAGGTTTGGGTGTTGGTCAAGATAGTCGTTTGCTTGTTCCAACGCAAACGCGGCTTGATAGATTTTTGCTTCTTCGAAATAGTTACCGATCAATTGGATACCGATCGGCATGCCGTCAGCCGCGAAGCCGCCAGGAACGGAAATGGCCGGAACGCCAGCCAAGTTGATCGTTACGGTCAACAAGTCGTCCATGTACATAGCCAATGGATCGTCGTTCTTTTCGCCGATTCCGAAAGCAGTCGTTGTAGTGGTAGGTCCCAGAATCAGATCGTAGCCTGCGAAGATGTTCGCAAAATCGCGTTTGATCAGCGTGCGGACCTGACCAGCCTTTTTGAAGTAAGCATCATAGAAACCGGCACTCAATGAGAAGGATCCCAACATGATGCGGCGTTTCACTTCCATCCCGAAGCCTTCGGAACGGCTCTTGATGTACAATTCTTCCAACGAATTCACATTTTCTGCACGGTAGCCGTAACGCACTCCGTCAAAACGTTGCAGGTTGGATGAAGCTTCTGATGAAGCGATGATGTAGTAAGCCGGGATTCCATAAGCCAAAGTTGGCATGCTGACTTCTTCTACGGTAGCGCCCATTTCTTCGAATTGAGCAGCTGCTTTTCTGACAGCCTCTTGGATTTCAGCGGATACGCCATCTTGGAAATATTCTTTCGGCAAAGCGATTTTCATGCCCGCAACTTTTCCGTTCAGGTTCGCGCTGAATTTCGGCACTTCCATATTTAAGCTCGTGGAGTCTCTCTTATCATAGCCGCTGATTGCTTCCAACAACAAGGCGTTGTCGGTTACGTTGCGCGTCATAGGACCGATTTGGTCAAGGCTGGACGCAAAAGCGATCAAGCCGTAACGGGATACGCGGCCGTATGTCGGTTTCATGCCGACGATACCATTGAAAGCAGCAGGTTGGCGAATACTTCCACCTGTATCAGAACCCAAGGAAGCGACAACTTCACCGCTGGCAACCGCAGCAGCAGAACCACCGGATGAACCGCCGGGAACTTTCGTCAGATCCCAAGCATTTTTGGTTTTTTTGTAGTAGGAGTTTTCCGTACTTCCGCCCATGGCAAATTCGTCCATGTTCAGTTTTCCGACGTTGACTGCGCCGGCTTCCTTCAATTTTGTGACGACGGTTGCGTCATAGATCGGCATAAAGTCGCCCAACATGCGGCTCGCCGCTGTCGTTGTCACGCCTTCTGTGACGATGTTGTCTTTGATCCCTAAAGGAATACCGTTCAGGATATTGCCGTCTGCGTAGCCTTTTTCGTCAGCCGCTTGCGCTTGTTTCAAGGCGCCTTCTTCGTTCAAAGCCAAGAATGCTTCCACTTTTCCGTCTGTTTCAGCGATGCGTTTAAAGGCTGCTTGTGTCAGTTCCACGGAAGAAAATTCTTTGTTGACTAAACCTTCATGCAGGCTCGTTAGCGTTTCATTGAAAATACTCATGCGCCTTCCACCTCGTTATCTAAAATTGCGGGCACTTGGATCATGCCGTCTTCGGCTGTCTTGACGTTTTTGAATAAGAGGTCGCGATCCATTCCTGGTTCCGCTACATCTTCACGCATGACATTCTTCAATGCATAGCCATGGGAAGTCACGGGTACATCGGTTGTATCGACTGCTTCCAATTGTTCCACCATGTCGATGATGTCGCCCAATTGTTCTGTAAAATGTTTAATTTCGTGAGGAGCGAATTCCAGCTTGGCCAGTTTTGCTACGTGACGCACTTGCTCTTCAGTGATTGCCATGTAATACCCTTCTTTCTGTCGTTTTGTGTAGGTTTCGTTTTTTTACATACCTGTTCATTTTAGCATAAAAATCATCGGTTTGTGGGAGTTTTCTCACGTTTCCAGCCCTTTATTAAGGAAACCGTTACCTAATCGAAGATATGGTAACTGAAGCCCTGGCTGTCGTTTTCTCTTGTCAGGAACGATTCGATGCCGTTGATCGATTCAATCGTGATCTCAACGGGAATGTTTTGGGGCAGGAACCGTCCTGCTGCATCGGTTACGTGTTGGGTGAAGGCGATGATTTCCGTTTCCCCATAGAACTGAGTCGTGATGTCGATTTCGAGCGACATCAGTTGTCCATCGACGTACTTGCCTTCACCGACGATTCCGTTCAGGTTCGGGAAGAAATCCTGTACTTCATTCTTGAAGTTGTCAAAGTTGGAAGACTCTTCCGTCTGCGTTCCGCTTTGCAACGGGAAAACCACTTTACTTTCATTGCGGGTGATCCATTCACCGATCGCAGACCCTTCCGTGGAGACGCCTTCGAACAGATAAGAGCCGCCGACCGGGCTGTCCTGTGCTGATTGCTCATATATGCCGATGACGATCGGAATGCTTTCCAATCCCTCTGTCTGGCGCAAACGGGTAATGATTGTATTTGCATAAGCTTTTGCCTGTTCTTCCAGTTTATCGCGGGAAACAGCTTGTTCCATCGGCACATCATTCACTTTGTAATAGTCGACCGAATTCATCGCCAATCCGATGGCCATTCCGGCCAACTCAAAGCCATTTTCATTCTGGATCATATAATCCTGTTCCAAAATTTGCTCCAGATAGATCGGCTCTCTGGTGGCCGCATCGGTGCTGCCGTTATCGGTCGGATTCAAACCGTCCGGATTGGAGTCGCTGTAACGCCCCAACCATAACCTTGTCGTATCATAATCGATGACTTGGCCTTCTTGAAAAAAGTATTGGTCAGTCGGGAAAACATTTTTCGCTACATCCAACAGATCCGCCTCAAAGTCTTTGATGTTGGCTGTCGAGTTCAGCGAGAGGCTGACGCCGCGATTCTGGCTGAATTGGTATTTGCCGTCCACGATCAAGGCCGGATAATAATCGGTCGACAACTGATTTTGTGTCGTTTGGACAGTCACTTTTTCGGGTCCGGTATTGGTTGTGTTCTCCGTCGTTTGCGTCTCTGATAGCTGTCCGCAACTGGCCAACAGGAACATCGCTGCTCCGGAGACAGTCATAAGGATGACGCTTTTCGCTTTATTCACTGCTGTCACTTCTTTCCAAGTTTTTCACCATGTCTTCTTCTGTCCAGACGGGGATGCCCAGACTTTGGGCTTTTGCCAATTTGCTTCCTGCTTCTTCTCCGGCCACGATCCAGTCGGTCTTTTTGGAGACACTGCCGGTCACTTTTCCACCGAGAGCCTCGATCATTTCCGTCGCTTCGGTTCGGTTATAGTGCGTCAGTTTGCCCGTCAATACAACCGTTTTGCCGTTCCAGATGGAATCGACAGTAGCCACCTCAGCCTTTTTCTTGCCGAGATAGGTCAGATTCACGCCGTTCGCTCGGAATTCTTCAATCAGGTCCTTCACTTCAGGCAGTTGGAAATAGGCCACTACACTATCCGCGATGATATCACCCATGCCTTCGACGGCCATGATTTCTTCTTTTGTCGCCTGCATCAGCCGATCGATGGTTTCGAATTCCGCTGCCAGGCTGGCTGCCGCTTTGGCTCCGACATGACGGATGCCCAAGCCGAACAGCAGGCGTTCAAAAGAGTTCCCGCGGCTCTGATCGATGGCCGTCACAATATTGTTGGCGGACTTTTCTTTGATTTTATCCAATTGGTAAAGGTCTTCTTCCGTCAGTTTATACAGGTCGGCTACATCCTTGACGAGCCCTTTTTCGAACATCTGGCTGACGACGCGAACGCCCAGACCGCTGATGTTCATGGCATTGCGCGAAACGAAGTGAGACAGGCCCTCTTTGATCTGGGCAGGGCACTTCGGATTGATGCAGCGCAGAGCTACTTCATCCTCCAAATGCACCAACTGGCTAGCGCAGGCCGGACACGTTTCGGGAATGACATAAGCTTCACTTTCCGGACCTCTGCGGTTGATAAGGACATGCTGGATTTCCGGAATGATGTCGCCGGCCTTGTGGATCACGACCGTGTCGCCGATGCGCACATCCTTCTCGCGGACGAGATCGACGTTATGCAGGCTGGCGCGTTGCACGGTGGAACCGGCCAAGAATACCGGATCCATTACGGCAGTCGGTGTCACGACACCGGTACGGCCGACTGTCCACTCGATGTCGCGCACGATCGTTTCGGCTTCTTCTGCTTTGAATTTGTAGGCGATCGCCCACCGCGGCGCTTTAACCGTATAACCGATTTCCTCTTGGGCAGAAAAAGCATTGACTTTGATGACGATGCCGTCGATTTCGTAAGGCAAATCTTTCCTTTTTGCTGCGATTTCTTCCGTGAATGCCCAGACTTCTTCGATCGAATCAAAAAGTCGGCGTTCCGGATTGGTCCGCAAACCGACCTGCGCCAATCGGTTCAATAACGCGTCCTGTGTCTCCACAGCCAATTGTTCGAAATTGGTTGCGTTGTACAGATAGATATTCAGGTTGCGGCTGGCCGCAATACTCGCGTCCAGTTGACGCAGACTGCCTGCAGCGGCATTGCGCGGATTCGCAAAAATCTCCAAGCCTTTCTCATCACGATCCGCATTCAATCGGACGAAGGACGCTTTCGGCATGTAGCATTCGCCGCGGACTTCGAAAGTCAGCGGTTCATTCAGACGCAATGGAATGGCTTTGACCGTCCGCAAGTTCTGCGTGATGTCTTCGCCGATATTTCCGTCACCTCGCGTCGCGCCTTGGACAAACAGGCCGTTTTCGTATTTCAAAGACACGGCTAAACCGTCGATTTTCAGCTCGCACATGTACTGCAAAGGCTGATCGGTCAATTTGCTGATGCGTTGATGGAATTGCAGCAAGTCCTCCTGATTGAAGGCATTCCCTAAGCTCAGCATCGGTGAATCATGCTGGACTTTGGTGAAGCCGGGCAGGATGGTCCCGCCGATGCGTTGCGTTGGTGAGTCCGTGGTGATCAGCTCAGGATGGGCTTTTTCCAATTTTTCCAGTTCTTGATACTGCTGGTCGTATTCTTTATCTGAAATACTGGGTTTGTCCAGTACATAATACTCGTAACTATAGCGGTTGAGGAGCGTCTTCAACGTCTCGATGCGCTCTTGGGCTTCGGTCAGACTTTCTTTCGCCATGAATGATCCCCTCCTAAATTATTCTTTTTCGATCGGTGCAAAAGATGCCAACAAGCGCTTGATGCCGATGTTCTTGAAGGCAATATCCAACGTCAATCCATCGCCTTCCCCGCTTGTCTGAACGACAATGCCTGTGCCCCATTTTTTGTGGCTGGCTTTGTCGCCCACAGCCCAACCTAGGCTGGCCGCACCACTTGTTCCGGTCTGCTTGACGGACTGCGTCGTTTTTTCACGCGATCCGGCCGAAAACGGCTGACTGAAGGCTTTCTCTTGGCGGGTATCGCTTGCTGTTTTCCAACGACCGCCAGAGCTTGCCGGTTTTGATGAAAATGAGTTTGTCATGGATCCTGAGCTGTCCTCGCGGTCCAGAACGGAACCGTCCAATTCATCAAGGAAGCGCGATGCCGGATTGGACATCGTACGTCCATAAAGCATGCGGGAATAGGCATTCGTCAGGAACAGTCTTTGCTCCGCCCGTGTGATGCCGACATAGGCCAGGCGCCGTTCTTCCTCCATCTGGTCCTCATCCATGAAGGAGCGGGACGATGGGAAAATGCCGTCTTCCATCCCGATGATGAAGACGATCGGGAATTCCAATCCTTTGGCTGCGTGCATCGTCATCAGCGTCACTTCGCTCTGCGGTTCTTCCTCGATCTGATCCAAATCGGAAACCAGCGCCAAATCGGTCAGGAAGGAGGTCAGATCAAAGTCTTCTGGATTCATTTTATCGAACTCCTGGGTTACCGACAGGAATTCGTTGATGTTTTCGATCCGGGCTTCCGACTCCAGCGTCTTCTCCATTTCGAGGGCTTCCAGATAAGTCGTCTGGGAAAGCAACTCCTGGACCAATTCTGTGATCGGCAGGAATTCCTGCATTTTATGCAGATTATCCATAATAGTCGCGAATTTCTTCAATTCCTTCGCAGCTTTTCCGGATACGCTGGACATTGCCACATCATGGGCAGCCTGCAATAAGGTCAGGTCATGCATATTGGCGAATTCACGCAGTTTTTCGACACTCGCGTCACCGATGCCGCGTTTCGGCACATTCACAATCCGGCCGAAGCTCAAATCATCGGACGGATTCACGATCAAGCGCAGATAAGCCAAGATGTCTTTGATCTCTTTGCGGTCGTAGAACTTGCGTCCGCCAACCATCTTGTAAGGGATATTCGACTTCAGGAGATTCTCCTCGATGACACGCGACTGGGCGTTCGTCCGGTAGAGCACTGCGAAATCGCCGTACTGGCGTTTGTTTTCGCGGACTTCCTGTTGCATCTTCGAGATGACGTAGCGCGCTTCGTCATGTTCGGATTGGCCCCGGTAGTAAACGATATTCTCGCCGTCCGGATTATCAGTCCACAACTCTTTTTCTTTCCGATTGACGTTGTTTTGGATCACATCATTGGCTGCACGCAAGATTTTTTTGGTGGAGCGATAGTTCTGCTCCAGCAAGACCACTTTTGCATCCGGATAATCCTTTTCGAAGTTGAGGATGTTCTCCATGTCAGCACCGCGCCAACCGTAGATGCTTTGGTCCGCATCGCCGACGACGCAGATGTTTTTGAATTTGTTGGCCAACAGCTGCACCAATTGGTATTGGGCGTAGTTGGTATCCTGGTATTCGTCCACATGGATGTAATGGAATTTATTTTGGTAGTAGGACAACGTTTCTGGATATTCCTGGAACAGTTTGACCGTCAGCATGATCAGGTCGTCAAAATCCATTGATTGGCTGTTTTCGAGCGCTTTTTGGTAATCTTTGTAGCATTCGTAGACGATATTATCGATGTATCCGCCGGCCAGATCGCCGAATTCCTTCGGTGTCTGCAGTTCGTTTTTCGCTTGGCTGATCCGTCCCAAAATCATACGATGATCGAATTTTTTGGCATCCAGATTCTTTTCGCGGATGATGCGTTTCATCAATGTTTCGGTTTCGCTCTGGTCGCAGATCGTGAAGGAGCGCGCATAGCCGAGCTGTTCGCTCTCTCTTCTGAGGATCCGTACGCACATGGAGTGGAAAGTGGATACCCACATGTCGTTCCCGACCGTTCCGACCAAGCGGATAACCCGCTCTTTCATTTCTTTTGCCGCTTTGTTCGTAAAGGTGATGGCTAAGATGTTCCAAGGGTTTACCGATTTTTCTTCCAGTAAATAAGCCATGCGGTGGGTCAGCACACGTGTTTTGCCGCTGCCTGCCCCCGCCATGATCAATAATGGGCCTTCTGTCGCCAAAACGGCTTCTGCTTGCCTTGGATTCATTCCTTTGATGAGGTCGTGTTTTTGTTGCACATTTGCCATCCTTTCTTTTGTTGCCTTTGTTTCGGAGAGTATATGGGTACGTTCATTTTTGTTAGGTTCAAGGCCATGGTGCAGCCTCATCGCTTCTGATTTGCATCATGGTTTAGTCTATCATTTTAGAGCGTGGCTATCAATGAATCCCCGGATATTTTAAATAGTTTTTACCCCTTGTTCCCCTTGATGCGGTTCAGGTTCATTTTCCCTATTATGCCGTCCAACAAAAAGGTCCTGCCGCTGAATCGTTTAGTTGATTCAGCGGCAGGACTTTCTTTTTAGTCAGTCTACTGCGCCAAGCTATCATTGGAGTCCTTCAAGGTTTCGAAGAAGAAGAGGAGGTATTCCCCCATCTTCTCGTAATCCTTGTCGCGCATACAAACAGCTATTTCCTTGTATAACTCGAGTAACTGCGCTTCGCTTTGGTAACGTTCTTCATCCATCAGATCAGTGTTGTCGGAATAAGTGCTATGGATGTCACGGGCCGTCGTCATGATCACTTTCTTCAGGAACTGATTTTCGCTAGGAGCGATGAACGTTTCAAAAATCCTGTACTCATTCTTGAAGTAGCCGGTCGCATCCCGATAGTCGAGGTACTCCGTTTGTTTTTCGAGGATTGTTTCAAAAAGCTGATAATCCAAAGCGATGTCGTTTCCTTTCAGATACTGCAGGTAGTTCATGATCAGGCCAGCAATCAGTTCCAGGCGTTCCAGCAAACCCTCGTTTGAAATTTTCTTCTCAGCCACGATATAGCCTTTGTAGGGAATCGATTTCACCAGGCCTTCTTCCTCCAACAACAGCAGCGCGGTACGAATCGGAGTCCGGCTCATGAACAAGGCTTCCGATATGAGTTGTTCAGTTATTTTGGTTCCCGGCGGCCAGCTGTTGCTGTCGATTTTGTCTTTAATATAGTCATATGCTTTATTGAATAGTCTATCCTCCATCGCTATACCCTTCCTTCATATCAAAGCGCGGACTCCGTTCCCGTTACTCTGCAGATTCTAACAAGCCGTTTTCTTCCAGTTCGTTGATGAGGGTATCCGGGCTGTCACCCAATAAGGTGACGTGTCCCATTTTCCGTTTCGCGCGGTGTTCTTTTTTTCCATAAAAATGGAAATGCCAATCCGGTTTGGTCAGCAAGAGAATCAGCGCTTCATCAAGTTTTTCTTCCATGATATTGAACGTCACGCTAGTATCGTACAGCTGGATTTCCGGAATGGGCAGGCCGCAGATGCAGCGGACCAGGACTTCATATTGAGAGATGCTGCAGCCATCCAGCGAATAATTGCACGAATGGTGCGGGCGGACGACCAGACGGTTCACATACAGCGTTCCTGATGAAGTCATGAATGTCTCGATCGTCAAAATTCCGGTCAGATTCATGGCCTTCGCAGCCAACTTGCCGATGTGCTCCATCTCTTTCTGGATATTACCGCCTACACGTGCAGGCGTGATGGTCTTCACAAGTCTTTGCTCCCGATAAATCGTCTCCGTAACGGGGAATGAAGTAAACACCTTGTTCGCGTCCTGTGCAACCGTAATAGCCAACTCCATCTCGAAAGGAATCCAAGCCTCCAAAATGCATGTTCCTTTTTTGAGCAAGGCTGATGCTCTTCCAAAGTCCTCTTCACTATACAAAAGATGCTGCACCGGCGTAGCGGCTTCGACACGAATCGGCTTCAGTACACAAGGAAAACCGATGCTTTTAACGGCTTCTTCCATGTCCTCGATGGCAGTTATCGTTGCGTATGGCGTTACGTTGATGTTCAAGGACTCCAGGAACGCTTTTTCGATCAACCGATCTTGAGTGATCGAAAGGCTATCCGGATCCTGCGGTATAGAGATATAAGGATTGATTTGCGTCAACAACATCGTATCTACGGCTTCCGACTCAAAAGTCAGGACATCCGATTTCGCAGCGAGATCCGTCAGCGCATCGAAATCTGTATATTTCTTGGTTATCTGCCAATCCGCTATTTGCCCCGCTGGACAGGCAGCATCGGCGTCCAAGATGCCTATTTGGTAGCCCAATTTTTTGGCTTCCAAAGCAATCATACGGGCGACGTGTCCTCCGCCAATAATACCGATTGTTTTCCCGGGTAAAATTTGATTCGGCATGTGATCACACTACTCTCTTGGATTTTTCGCTTAATTGCAATATCAAATGCATAAAAAATTTTAAAAACCTTTATAGACAGCGAATTACTCAATAATCCAGTATTACCAATGGTTTGAAGCCTTTGTCGGCAGTGTGTATTTCGTCCCTTACCATTTTTCAGGTGAGTTGTTGGTGGTTCTGACCCAAGAGAATAGGTTGGCTGAGTCAAGAGAAGGAGCGAAGCGGCTCTTGACTCAGCTAAGCTGTTCTCTTATCCTATAAAACCAACAAAACACCTTAAGCTGCTTGTAACTTAGCTAACTCTTCCTGCAGGCGTTCTGCAGGTGTTGCATAGCCCATTATTTTTCTCGGTCTGTCGTTGATCGTATTAGTTACTGCCAGTAAATGTGCATAAGACAATGGACGCAGAGTGACTCCCTTTGGGATAAATTCTCGGAGCATGCGGTTGTGCCTCTCGTTCGTTCCTTTCTCCCA
>NZ_FOQC01000095.1 GCF_900113645.1 Trichococcus flocculiformis | reverse complement strand
AGGTGTCTTTTTGCGCACATTTTTGATATTAAAGACTTTAAAAACATTGATATATCAAAGGGTTAAATAGGTTTTTCAAGTGCGAAAGTTGAGTTTTTGACTTTCAAATATCAAATAATATGCTATATAGTAGGGTATACATACATAGAAGGAGGAATCTATGAAAATATTAACTGTTGAGGATGATGATATGATAAGAGAAGGGATAAGTGAATATCTTTCAGAATTCGGATATACTGTTATTCAAGCTAAAGATGGAAGAGAAGCTTTGTCAAAATTTAATAGCGATATAAAATTGGTTATCTTAGACATTCAGATACCGTTTATAAATGGTTTAGAAGTGTTGAAAGAAGTTAGAAAGAGAAGCAATTTACCAATTCTAATCTTGACTGCATTTAGTGATGAAGAATATAAAATTGATGCATTTACTAGTTTAGTAGACGGATATGTAGAAAAGCCATTTTCATTGCCAGTTTTAAAGGCGAGGATAGATTCTTTAATTAAGAAGAATTACGGGCATTTAGAGAAGTTTGAATATAAGGATCTATCGGTTAATTTTAATAGTTATACAGCTAAAATTAATGGTGAAGAAATAGATGTAAATGCAAAAGAACTAGAAGTATTAAAATGTTTATTGGATAATGAGGGACAAGTGTTATCAAGGATGCAAATTATTGATTATGTATGGAAAGATAGTGAAGAAATTCCTTATGATCGAGTAATAGATGTATATATAAAAGAACTTAGAAAAAAATTAAAATTAGACTGTATAACTACTATAAGAAATGTAGGATATAAATTGGAGAGACAATGAAAAAATTAAGGATATTTCCCAAAATGTTCATACAAATATTTTCTGTTCTTGGAATAATAATTATACTAGTTCATTTATTAGTTTTTCTAATCTTTCCTAGAACTTATTTGGAGGCAAGAAAAGAAACGATTCATAAAATGGCAAATGACGTTTCAAGTAGTATGGATGGAAAAGAAATAAAATATATAGAACAAACTTTGGATCTTTTTTCTAAGAGTAGTGAAATAAAAGCATTTATAAAAGGAAATAATAATAAGAATGAAATACAAATCAAAAACAATGTAAATGTTAATTTAGACAGTGATAGTAATTCTTTGATAATTGAAGAAAGAGAAATAGAACTTAATGATGGTAAAAAAACAACTCTACTATTTGTTTCTACAGCTGATATGCAAAAAGATGCGAAAGATTTAAGCCTTAAATTTTTACCATATTCTTTATTAATATCAATTTTATTTTCTGCTATTATTTCTTTAATTTATGCAAAATTAATAAAAAATAATATACAAGAAATAAAAATTGTTACTGATAAAATGATGAAACTTGATAAAAAAATGCGTTTAAAAGTTAGCTCTAATGATGAAGTTGGAGAATTAAAACAACAAATTAATGATTTGTATTCTACTTTATTAAGAACAATTGACGATTTGGAATTTAAAAATAAAGAAATTTTAAAATTAGAAAAGTTAAAATATGACTTTTTTAAAGGTGCATCCCATGAACTTAAAACTCCTCTTGCTAGTCTTAAAATAATACTGGAAAACATGAAATACAATATTGGGAAATATAAAGAAAGAGATATTTATATTAATGAATGCATTGAAATCGTTGATAGTTTAACAAAAAATATTTCTCAAATATTATCAGTTCATTCTATAGAAAATTTGAATAATGATGAAGAATATTTGAAAATAAATGATACATTAGAAGACATATTAAAAAAGTATGAAATATTAGCAAATCAAAAGAAAATAACTGTCAATAATTATATATTAGATGAGAATGTTTATATAGGAAAAACAGCTTTAAAGATTATTCTATCTAATTTGATTAGTAATGCGGTAAAATATACCGATGTAAATGGGGTAATTAATATTGGGATAGTTAATGATTGGTTATATATAGAGAATTCATACGGTAACAATAAAATTTCGAATATGGATAAAATATTTGAAGTTAAATTTGATTTAAATAAGGAAAATAGTAATGGATTAGGTTTATATATAGTAAGTAATATTCTGAATAATTATAATATATATAAATTGAGTTAAATTGCATTCGTTTTTCCTCCTGTAGGCGTATACTAAAGAAAACACTTGAGGAGTGGGGAACATGGAAACAGAACGCCA
>NZ_FOQC01000002.1:182651-197520 GCF_900113645.1 Trichococcus flocculiformis | reverse complement strand
ACGCGTGTCCGTCGGATTCGCAAAAATATCAAAGCCAAGGATGTACTGGCTGTTGGAAGCGACCTGAAGGTTGTAACCGGGCTTCAATTCCCGATTCTTCATGGGGTCTTCCTTCATACACATAAACGTCGCATCGGGATCGGTCTTCGAGAAACTGTTCCGTCCTTGAAAGGTTTCTTGGTCTTGCTCATATTTTTGTTTGCGTGGTAGGAGGTCTTTGATGCATTTGTTGAGATATTTTTTTAGCGTCCGCCGTCTCCGCTTGTGAACAGATCCGCCTTTTGGGACTTGTTTCTCCTCGGCAATCACCTGTTCCACTTGTGCCAGCTCTTCCTCTATCGCCTCTACAAGTGCTTCGATTCCAGAGGAATCTTCCAACTGTTCTTGTGAAAGGCAGAGATTAACCTCCGATTGGATTAATTCCTCATACAGGTCGGACACTTTTTGGTTCAGGTTTGTCTCATTACGATCGATGGCCTTTTTCCACGTAAAGGAGTAAATGTTCGCATCCGCCTGAAGTTTCGTGCCATCGATAAAGAGGGCGTCGTCCTTGATAAGCCCGTTATCACTCAACAGGGAGCTAAACAAAATGAACGAATACTTGATGAGTTTTGTGGCATGTTCGCTTGAACGAAAATTATTGATGGTCTTATAGGTGACCGCCGTGTCACCGGTCAACCATTTCATCGGGATGGATTCCTCATTCAGGCGTTCAATATTACGGCCAGAAAAGACGGAACGGCTGTAGGCAAACAGACACATCTTAAGCATCATGGCAGGATGGAATGCAGGACGACCGGTATGGGAAGTATCTTCCAGAAGAAATTCCTGCGGAATGGCATCGACAAACCGGCTGATGAGGCGCGCCTCATGATTTTCGGGAATAGAAAAGGTCACTTGTAATGGCAGAGCGGTTTCCATTGTGCTATAATTTTGGTACATAACGAATGCCTCCTTTTGATTGCTGTTCTCAACTCAATTATAAAGGTTTTCATTCGTTATTTCTTCTAAAAACAAATCCATCCATTCACTTTTTAACCAAGTGAATGGATGGATTTTTTTGTTGGGCAAGAGTTATTTCCCAGCCCCAAGTTTTTTTGCGTTTTTTTCAGTGAGGATGGGCCTCTTACCAATCACCATTCCCGAAAACTTATTTGCAAGTGCATGGTAGTGGTGATAAAATGAAAGAAAATTCATTTATCAAAAAATGAATAACAGAGCCTGAAAATGGCCCGAATGCGTACAGCCAGAGGAGGCAAAACGATGAATAACGAATTGAAGGAAAAAATCCTGAAGATTATCGAAAAGAACAACAAATTGACTGATGAAGAAGTTGCGGTTATGTTGGGTGTTGACACAGAAGAAGTGGAAATTGCCGTGAAAGAGCTGGAAGCGGACAAAATCATCTGCGGCTACCATACTTTGATCAATTGGGACAAGACCGGCGACGACGAAGTTTCTGCCATCATCGAACTGCGCGTAAATCCGCAAAGAGGATCCGGCTTCGACCGTATCGCGGAAAAAGTCTACCAATTCCCGGAAGTGGATACCGTTTTCCTGATGTCCGGCGGGTTTGATTTTATGGTGCAATTGAAGAAAGCACCGATGAAGGAAATTGCGCTGTTTGTCGCAAAACGCCTTTCTGTCATCGATGAAGTACAATCAACCACTACTCATTTCGTATTGAAACGTTATAAAGATCACGGCACGTTGTTCGTGGATGAGGGTGACGACAAACGGATGGTGCTTACTCCATGAGAAATCCGATAAATGCTAAGGTGCGGGAAATCAAACCTTCCGGCATCCGGAGATTTTTTGATATTGCGAATGAGATACCCGGAGTGATTTCGTTGGGGGTAGGCGAGCCCGACTTTGACACCCCTTGGATTGTGCGTGATGAAGGCATGTATACCCTCCAAAAAGGGCGTACTTTCTACACTGCAAATGCCGGTTTGGCCGAACTGCGCCAAGAAATCTGCCGCTATCTGGAACGTCGTTACAATCTGCACTATTCCCCCGAGGATGAAACCGTTGTTACGGTGGGCGGAAGTGAAGCCATCGATTTGGCGTTGCGTGCCATGTTGGATCCGGGTGACGAAGTCGTTTATGCGGAGCCGTGCTATGTTTCTTATCTTCCGTGCATCGTGCTGGCTGATGGAGTTCCTGTCGCCATCCCGTTGCAGGAGAAGAACCAATTCCGTTTGACGAAAGAAGAACTGGAAGCGGCGATCACTCCGAAAACAAAAGTACTGATTCTTTCTTATCCCAACAATCCAACCGGCGCCGTTATGTCCAAAGAGGACCTGGAAGCGATCGCTGAAGTCATCATCGCAAACGACCTGTTCGTCATCACTGATGAAATCTATAGTGAACTTTCCTACAATGGAGATCACGTCAGTATCGCCTCTTTACCGGGAATGAAGGAACGGACCGTATACATCAACGGATTCTCGAAAGGGTTCGCGATGACTGGTTGGCGTTTGGGCTACGCAACTGCTCCGCCGGTCATTATGGAACAAATGATCAAAATTCATCAATTCGCCATCATGGCCGCACCGACGACAAGCCAATACGCCGGTATCGTTGCATTGAGAAGCTGCGACGATAATGTTGCCGAGATGCGTGAAAGCTACAATCAACGTCGCCGTTATTTAATGAAAGTCCTGAAAGACTTGGGATTGCCATGTTTTGTGCCTTATGGTGCCTTTTATATCTTCCCCAACATAACCGAATTCGGTTTGACTTCGGAAGAGTTTGCTACCCGTTTGGTCCAAGAAGAGAAAGTGGCTGTTGTGCCCGGATCGGCCTTCGGAGAGAGCGGAGAGGGCTTTATCCGTATTTCCTACGCTTATTCAATCGAAGAGCTGAAAGAAGCTTTCGAACATATAAAAAGCTTTATCGAACGCCTACGTGCAGAGAAAAAAAGCAACCAATAAGAAGAAAGACTGCATAATTGCGTTCGTACGCAACTTTTGCGGTCTTTTTTCTCTATCCTATGCGAGAGAGCGGTTTAGGCGTTTATTTTGTTGAGTATCGAAAGACTGGCCATGTATCAGGCTTTTTTTACATTTTCAAAATTTTTGAATAATAACTGTTTACAAAATATACCCCATAGGGTATTATAAGTCCATAAGCGATTGAGAATACTTAAAGAAAAAGGAGCCACGTATGTTATTTAATTTATTCAACAGTATGCCTTCCGTTTCCACAAAGGAATTGGAAGCCAAATTAACCGAGAAACCACAAATAATCGATGTCCGTGAACCGAACGAATTCATCGGAGGACATATTCCGGGAGCAAAAAATGTTCCGTTGAGAAAAGTGGAAACATATACCCCCAAGGGTAAAGTTTATGTGATTTGCCTATCAGGTGCTCGCAGCAAACGTGCAGCGACTATCTTAAAATCCAAAGGCTACGATGTAGTCAATGTCAAAGGCGGCATGTCCGCATGGTCAGGCCCTACAAGAGGAGGAAAACTATGATGAAAATTGTTATTATCGGTGGAGTGGCAGGCGGTATGTCCGCTGCAACACGTTTGAGAAGATTGAATGAAGATGCAGAAATTATCGTATTGGAAAAAGGACCTTTCGTTTCCTTTGCGAACTGCGGCTTGCCTTACTATGTTTCAGGCGATATCCAAGAACGTAGCGATCTCTTGGTCCAAACCCCAGAGCAACTGCGTGCACGTTTTGACTTGGATGTCCGTCCTTTCAGCGAAGCGATCGCAATCGATCCGGATAAAAAAGAAGTGACAGTCCGTTCAAAAGAGGGCGAATACCAACTCGCTTACGATAAAGTCATTTTATCTCCAGGTGCGAAACCATTCGTACCACCGGCTGAAGGTCTGTCCGAAGCCAAAAACATCTTTACGATGCGCAATGTACCGGATGTGGATGCTGTCACAGGTTTCATCCTTGAGCATAAACCGAAAAAAGCAGTCGTCATCGGAGCAGGCTTCATCGGTCTTGAGATGGCTGAGAGCTTAGCACACCGTGGTTTGGCTGTGACGATCGTCGAAAAAGCACCGCATGTCTTGCCTCCTTTCGATGAAGAGATGGCCGCTTACTTAGCGGATGAATTGGAAGCAAATGGCGTGACACTGTATACAGGAGTTGCGGCCACAGCTTTCCAGAATGAAGGCAAAACTATCGTGCTGGAAAACGGCGTGACATTGGAAAGCGACTTGACCATCATGTCAGTCGGTGTCCAACCTGAGAACAGCCTAGCAATCTCTGCGGGTATCGAAACAGGCATGCGCGGCGGTATCCTCGTCGATGAAAACTATGAAACAAGCAAAAAAGACATCTATGCAGTCGGTGACGCAATCATCGTGAAGCAACAGATCACCGGTGAAGATACCATGATAGCTTTGGCTTCGCCTGCGAACCGCCAAGGCCGCCAAGTTGCTGACGTCATCAGCGGCTTGAACAGAAAAAATAAAGGCAGCATCGGAACCGCAATTGTGCGTGTATTCGGCTTAGCCGGTGGTTCCACTGGTTTGAATGAACGCCAATTACAGTTGTCAGGAAAAGAGTATGCAGTTGTACATATCCAAGGAAAAAGCCATGCCGGCTACTACCCGAATGCATCTGCAATCGTCCTGAAATTGATTTTCCATCCGAAAACCGGTGAAATTTACGGAGCGCAAGCTATCGGGGCAGATGGCATAGACAAACGTATCGACATCATCGCTACAGCAATCAAAGGGAATTTGACGGTCCACGATCTGCCGGAATTGGAATTCACGTACGCACCACCGTTCGGATCGGCCAAAGATCCAGTCAATATGGCAGGATACGCAGCCATGAACATCATCGAAGGCGTTTCTGAATCCATCCAATGGTATGAATTGGAAAAGATGCAGGAAGAAGGCTATCAATTGTTGGACGTCCGCAGCGAGAGCGAAATCGAAAGACTGGGTGCCTTGAATGGCGCCATCAATATCCCTGTCGACGATTTGCGCGCACGTATCGGAGAATTATCGATAGAAACACCGATCATCGTCAGCTGTCAAAGCGGCTTACGCAGCTATATAGCAGAACGTGTATTGAAGCAAAATGGATTTAATGTCAAAAATTTAGATGGTGCATTCAGCCTGTATGCAACCGTCAGACCAGAAAAGGTGGTAAAATAATATGTATCAATCAATAACAATGCCGGAATTCGAACAATTATGGAAAAAAACGCCCGTCAAACTAGTGGACGTACGTGAAGCAGACGAATATGCACATGCACACGTTGACGGTGCCATCTCTATGCCTTTGAGCGGTTTAGAAGACACTGTAGATCAATTGGATAAGGATGAAAATTACTATGTTATGTGCCTGAGCGGTGCGCGCTCAATGGCAGCTTGCCAATATCTTGCTTCAAAGGGCTACAAAGTAACGAACGTAATGGGAGGCATTTCGGCCTGGAGGGGTGAAGTTGTGTGAACCAATACAACAAAAATATAATCAACCGCATTAAGCGTGCGGAAGGACAAATGCGCGGCATACTTGCCATGATGGAAAGCGAAAAAGATTGTTCCGATGTCGTGACGCAATTGTCCGCAGTCCGATCCAGCATCGATCGCGCAATGGGCATCATCGTTGCGGAAAACCTGGTTGCCTGCGTGAATGACCAAGAGAAGGATGGCATGTCCAAGGAAGAAAGCGTCCAACAAGCAATCAATCTGCTGGTTAAGAGCAGATAGAGCGTGATGATTCGCGTTTAGACACCCGTACGTTGGAGTAACCGGCTGCCGTTCACCGCTTTTGTGGACGACAGCCGGTTGCGAAACGGTAGCGGTGTCTGCGAATCAGAACGCGTTTGATAGAGCGTGATAAATGTAAGCAGTGGCTGTCTCGAAATGAGATGGCTACTGTTTTTTTGTTACCTACTATCAGTATAGGGTTAGCTACGGTTGGCCGGAGGAAATCAGCTGAAGCGGTCGCCAGCTCCGGCGAGAATCCGCCCGCCGGAGGACACCGGTAACTTTCAGCCTCACCTCCGGCCAAGCTTCCCTCATCGGAGGACGGAATCAGAATGTTGGCCGAACTCCGGCGAAGCCTCCGCTCGCCGGAGTACACATTCAAAGAACATCAAAGAACAGAATGCCACTCGCCGGCGCACAATTATTTTGTCTCCATTCCCCATTCTGATACACTGGATATGAAGAAGTTTTAATATTCTGGATATGCAGTGCTTCGCTATCAGAGAGGGTGTTTTCAGTTGGAAAAAATCATAGAAGTCAAAGGCTTATCAAAGCGTTTCGGAGATGTGCAGGCGGTCAAGAACATCGATTTCCATGTGAATGCCGGCCAGCTTTTTGCGTTTTTGGGTCCGAACGGAGCAGGCAAGTCAACGACGATCGATATCATCTGCACGCTGCTGCAGGCGGACAGCGGGGAAGTCACGATAAATGGATTCACTTTAGGGAAGGATGACTTTGCGATCCGCTCCGATATAGGCGTCGTCTTCCAAACGAACTTGTTGGACAAATTGCTGACCGTCAAGGAAAATCTTGAGGTGAGAGGGAGCTTTTACGGATTGTCCAAAGCTGATTGGGAATCGGCATTCCTTCGAGCAACTCAGGCTGCCGGGGTAACGGAATTTTTGGACAGGCCGTACGGAAAATTATCCGGCGGGCAGAAGCGGCGAGCCGATATCGCGCGGGCTTTGATCAATACGCCAAAGATTCTCTTTTTGGATGAGCCGACGACCGGATTGGATCCCCAAACCCGCAAGAATGTATGGGATACGATCCGGAAACTCCAGGAGGAGCACGGGATGACGATTTTTCTGACGACGCATTACATGGAGGAGGCAGCCAACGCAGATTATGTCGTCATCATCGATGAAGGCGAAATCATCGCGGAAGGGACCCCGGATGCGCTGCGGGAAAGATACAGCTCTGACGTATTGAAGCTGCGCACCGAGGCTCTTGCAGAGGTGCGCAGCATTTTGGATGCTCATCAGGCGCAATATGAGGTTCAACAAGATCTTTTTCGTGTGAAATTAGGCAAAACATTGGATGCGCTGCCCATTCTGGAGCAGTGCAAACCTTACCTGACTTATTTTGAAGTGGTGGCGGGTTCCATGGATGATGCCTTTATTGCGATAACAGGAAAGCAGGTGCAGGAATGATACCGATCATTGGGCGCAACATCAAAATATTTTTCAGGGATAAGGCGAATGTCTTCTTTTCCCTGTTGGCGGTGCTGATCATCATCGGACTCTACGTCTTTTTCTTGGGTAAAAATTTGACGAGCGCTTTGGGGGATTCGGTAGGCGCGCAGTACGTCATGGACAGTTGGATCATGTCCGGTGTCATTTCGGTTTCCGGGGTCACGACGACCATGGGGGCATTCGCCGTCATGATCGATGACCGGGCCAATAAAATATTGAAGGACTTTACGGTCTCGCCGATCCGTTCGAGCAGGTTGGCGGGAGCCTATATCCTGAGTTCGGTGGTGGTTGGCTTCATCATGAGTCTTGTCACGTTCGTGTTGGCCGAAGCTTATATCTTCTTGAATGGTGGGGAATTGTTGGCTCCGCTCGCCATACTGAAGATGCTCGGCCTGATCCTGCTCACCGTGTTGACGAGTAGTGCAATGGTCTATTTTCTGACCTCTTTCTTCAATAGCCAGAACGCTTTCGCGACTGCCAGCACGATTCTTGGCACCATCATCGGCTTCCTTGCCGGGGTGTACGTGCCGATTGGGCAGTTCTCGGATAATGTGCAGACGATCATCAAACTGTTTCCGATGACCTATTCGGCTTCTTTGATGAGGCAAGTGATGATGGAGGAACCTTTGAAAATCTCGTTCGAAGGCGCTCCGGTTGAAGCGTTGGATGCCTTCAAACTGATGATGGGCCATACCATCCGCTTCGGGGAATCCGCAGTGACGCCCTTCATCAGCATCCTGATTCTGATCGGTACAGCGCTGGTGCTTTACGGCTTGTCCATCCTCAACATATCCAGAAAAACGAAATAAACAAAGAACCGCTGGCGCTCAATGCGAGGCCAGCGGTTCTTTCGATCAAAACAGGTTTTTGATCTTCTCGATGTTTTTGATGATGACGGATGTGGTGCCATCAGGGTTATTGATGAATTCCACGACGTCCGGGTCTTTGTAAAGCTCCAGTGGAATGCTGATTTCGATGCCGTTATCGAGCCTGAATTTTTGTTTGGAATATTTCGGACCGGCTACTGCCGCTTCTGCCGGGGCTCGGTCAACATAGCCTAATTCCTCGACCTGTTCGAAATATTTTTGCTTTTTGGCGAAGTTATCGCCGAACAGGGCCTCAGCAATCTTTTCATTATCGATGAGATTGTCTTCCTGCATGCTCATGACGATGGCTTCCTTCGTTTCGGCCAATACCTGGAATTCTTCATCATTGAAGGCTTTGCTGGTCTTTTGGACAGCCTTTTTGATGATCGAGATGTTCTCCTTCAGGCTCGGTTTCGGTGTATCCTCCAGGAACATTTCCGTGAAGTAGTTCACCTTTTCACCGAGTTCTGCGATCATGTGTTTTTTCTCGATGACATGGTATACCATCTGCTCCAAATTCACGACAAGGCCTTCCTGGATAGCTTGTCTTTGCGAAGGCAGGATGGCACGGTTCAGGATGATCTGGTTGGTCAGAATATCCCCTTCATACGAAACAAAGTGCGTATAGCTGTCTGAGTAATTCAGCTTGAATACCCCAAGGCATGGCACTTCATCCAATTCAAAATGCGCGATCAGCAGATCCGCGGGCGGGATTTCGGGATTCAATTTGGTCACATTGAAGAATTTTTCCGACAAGGCTTTCGTGCCTTCGACGAAATCGCTTTGGCAATTCTTGATCAGGGCAGTCATCTGATTGTCCTCTTCCAAAATCCCGTCCTTCATGCTGTCTGAATCTTCGACCTTTGCGACCATGGCTTCGATATATTCGATCATCATGCGTTCGGATGTATCCAGGCCGGCATAGGAAAAAATCGGTTCATTCGTGTTGATGTCCAAAATGTGTAAAATGGCTTCTTTAATGCGTATCAATTTTTTCAACCTCCGTTTCGTTCACGCTTATCAGTATCCCACAAAATTGCTCTTCGGACAAAGCAAAAATATAAGCTTTCTATTTGTCCGGCCATCGCATATAATGATGTTATTTGAAAAAAAGTAAAGGAAAGGAGGGATGGAATGTCTCACTATAAATCCGGGGTGCTATTCACCGTTGTGGGTGCTTTGTTGTGGGGGATTTCGGGCACCAGTGGGCAGTTTCTGCTGCAGCAGCGCGGGTTAACATCCGGCTGGTTGGTCGCTGTCAGAATGCTGATGGCCGGTTTGATTTTGTTGATGTTGTGCTACAAAAAAGAAAAAGAGGCTATCTTTCGGGTCTGGAAAGATAAGCGGGACCGCAGGGATTTGTTCCTGTTCGCGGCTTTGGGTCTGTCCTTTTGCCAATACACGTATTTTGCTACAATCAGTCATTCAAACGCAGGAACAGCTACAGTCCTGCAATTTTTGGCTCCGGTTCTGATCATGATTTACCTTTCCGTCAAGAACAGAAAATTACCGCGGCCAGCTGAATTAACAGCCATCACCTTTGCGGTCGCCGGCATTTTCCTGTTGGCCACACATGGCCGATTTGATAGTCTGGCCATATCACAGGAGGCATTGATTTACGGCCTCTTGTCGGCTGTTTCTGTCGTTATCTACAATCTGCAGCCTGCCCGGCTCATCAAAACTTATGGAACGCTGCTGTCGTTGGGGTGGGGGATGCTGATAGGTGGCATTCTGCTTTCGTTAGTGTATCAACCTTGGCGGATCATCGGTACTTGGGACCTTGCAGCATTTGCAGCATTGCTGGTCATCATCATCTTTGGGACGGTGATTTCTTTCAGCCTCTATCTGGAGGGAGTACATCGTATCGGCGCAACAATCGGAAGCCTACTTTCATCGGCCGAACCGCTTTCTGCAACGTTCCTTTCCGTTTTTTGGTTAGGGACCAGTCTGCACTGGACGGATCTGGTCGGTATCGTGTTGATTCTTTCAACCGTATTCCTGTTGACGTTGAAAACAAAACCGATAAAAGCAAGCGAGATTATCCAAACCGAGCCGAATATCTGAATATCAAAGAAAACGTGAGGCTTTTTGGCATCACGTTTTTTGCATTCCATAGCGTCATAATTTCTAAATACAGGCATTTGTTCTATAATGAAGATAGGTAAATGTCAGGTTATGAAGAGGGTCAAATCAGAAATGAGGGGATCATAGTGAAAAAAACGAAGATAGTCTGCACAATCGGACCAGCCAGCGATTCCGTCGATGTGCTGGTAAGGATGATGGACAGCGGCATGAATGTAGCACGTTTGAATTTTTCGCACGGTGCACACGATACGCATATGATCAGCCTGAATAATGTCAGGGAAGCTGCACGATTGGCGAACAAAAATATAGGTATCATGCTGGATATCCAAGGCCAGAAAATCCGCACAAATAAGATGACCGATGACGCCGTTACCTTGGTTTCCGGGGAGTCGGTAACCATCAGCATGAAACCTGTGCTGGGAACAAAAGAAAAATTTTCTGTCACCTATCCTGAGCTGATCAATGATGTGACGATCGGCATGCATATTTTGATCGATGATGGCCTGTTGGTTCTGGAGGTTACGGACATCGATTATGAAGCTAAAGAGATCATAGCGATTATCCAAGTGGGCGGTACCCTGAAGAATTCAAAAGGTATCAATGTGCCGGAAGCCAAGTTCAGTATGCCGGGGCTGACGGAAAAAGATGCTGCGGATATCCGCTTCGGTGTTCAGCAAGGAGTGGACTTCATCGCTGCAAGCTTTGTCCGAAGACCTGATGATATCCTGGAAATTATCGAAATCCTTGAAGAAATGGATGCGACGGACACGCAGATCATCGCCAAAATCGAAAACCAGGAAGGCGTCCAGAATGCCGAAGAGATACTCAAGGTGTGCAGCGGCCTGATGGTGGCGCGCGGCGATTTGGGTGTGGAAATCAACGGAGGCGACGTTCCAATCGTACAGAAAGACCTGATCCGGAAATGTAATCTGGCAGGAAAACAGGTCATCACCGCCACGCAGATGTTGGACTCCATGCAATGGAATCCGCGTCCGACAAGGGCAGAAGCGAGCGACGTCGCGAACGCCATATTTGACGGAACAGACGCAGTCATGCTTTCCGGCGAATCTGCTGTCGGCCAGTACCCAGTCGAAACTGTCGCGATGATGGCGCGAATCGCGGAACGGACGGAAGAAGCTCTTGAGGCAAATGGCGGCAACCTGTCCGCATTGTCTATGTTCGACAAGGCCTCCGTTACCGAAGCGATCAGCCAAGCTGCAGCCCGCACGGTCATGAATTTGGGCATCAAGACCATCGTAGCGGCAACCAGCTCCGGGCATACGGCCCGGATGATCTCAAAATACCGCCCGAAAGCGAATATTTTGGCTGCAACCTACAGCGAACGGGTGCAGAGAGGGCTGACGCTTGTCTGGGGTGTGCAAGCTTTCGTCATTGCAGAGCCTGAAAATGTTGACGATATGCTAAATAATGTAACCGCATTGGCGAAAGAAAAGGGCTTCGCGCAACCTGGAGACGCCATTGTCATCACTGCTGGGACGCCGATAAGAGAAAGCGGCACGACCAATTTAATGAAAATCGAACGCATACCTGATTGAATGCAAAACACTGAGTAGATCGGTTTTTTGTATTGGGATTGGATTTATACTAAGAGATTCCACCGCCAAACCACAGAAAGAGGCAGCCTCGAAATGAGGCTGCCTCTTTCTGTCAATGATTGATCACGAGATGATCTGGTAGTCTTCTAATTTTGTCTTGACTGCTTCGATATGCTCTTTCACGCGTTCCGGTGCTGGTCCGCCGGCTACATTTCTGCGGATGACGCATTCCTTCAGGTCGACCTTCTTATAGATGGTTTCGTCAAAAGCATCCGAGTGTTTTTTGTACATCTCCAACGGGAAGTTTTCCAGCGTAAGGTTCTGTTCTTCACACTCTTTCAGGATGTTTCCGGTGATCTGGTAAGCGTCACGGAAAGGGATACCTTTTTCGACAAGGTAATCGGCGCAATCGGTGGCATTCAGATAGCCTTTTTGTGAAGCCGTCAGCATGGCTGCTTCCATCACGTCCATATCGTTCAACATTGCAGGCAGGATTTCCAAACAGAAGGTCACTGTGTCGATCGCTTCGAACAGCAATTCTTTTTCTTCCTGCATGTCTTTGTTGTATGCGAGCGGCAAACCTTTCATCAAAGTCAATACGCCCATCAAATCGCCGAAGACACGGCCGGATTTTCCACGCAACAATTCCGCGATGTCCGGATTTTTCTTCTGCGGCATGATGCTGGAGCCGGAAGAGAACGTATCCCGGATTTTCACAAAGCCGAATTCCTGTGATGACCAGATGATGACTTCTTCAGCCAGACGGGAAATGTGGACCATGATGATCGACAGATCCGCCAACATTTCCAAGGAATGGTCGCGATCGGATACGCCATCCAAACTATTCCGGGAAAAATCCTTGAATCCGAGTGCTTCAGCAGTGAAGGCGCGGTCCAACGGAAGAGTTGTAGTCGCAAGCGCGGCACTGCCCAGCGGCATATAATGCAGAACCCGTTCTTTGGCATCATCCAAACGAGACTTGTCCCTCAGGAACATCTCCGTGTATGCCATCAGGTGATGGGCAAAAGTGATCGGTTGTGCACGTTGCAGATGGGTGTAACCTGGCATGATCGTTTCCAGATGCTCTTCGGCTTTTTCGCTCAATGCGAGGGAAACGTTGGCAGTAAGACTGGACAGGTGCTCCAACGCAGATACAGAATACAATTTCAAAGCAGTCGCTACTTGATCGTTACGGCTTCTTCCTGTGTGGACTTTTTTGCCGATAGCGCCAAGGCGACGCGTCAGTTCTGCTTCCAGGAAGCTGTGGATATCTTCTTCCGAGAAATCGATGGTCAGATCGCCATCCTGCAGTTCATCATTCATTTTGCCCAGTTCATTGACGAGAGCATCCGCTTCTTCGCGGGGAATGATTTCGGTTTTGCCCAACATTTTTGCGTGAGCGATACTTCCGGCGATATCGGCATAGACCAGACGGGCATCCGCATCGATGGATGAATTGAATTCAAATGCCTTTTCATTCATGGAACCGTGATAATTATTTGACCAAATTGCCATAATTTCCTCCTCGGCAGGGTGCTTAACTTTAGGTGGATCAATACACTGCAATCCCTGGCTGTTTTAATAGTGTTTTAGTACGTTTCTGTGTTGCTGCTTTTTTCTTTTGCTTCCGTCAATTGTACAATTGTTTCGAACGCAACTTCAATCCCTTTTTGCAATTGCGCATAATCCGTCCATTCTTCCGGTGTATGGCTGATGCCATCTTTGCTGGGAACGAAAATCAAGCCTGTTTCAGTGAAATCCGCGAATATCATGGCGTCATGACCGGCACCGCTGACCATTTTCCGATAACGCAGACCCAGTTTTTCGCAATTTTCGATCAGCAAGGTTTGGATATCCGCTGACATCTCGACCGGCTCCGCATAGAGTAACTCCTCGGTACTGAAAGAGATGCCGGGTATTTTCACATCAGCCACAAGCTGCTCGATTTTCTGCAGGATGCGCTGGATAGTATCGCTATGGGCGGAACGGATATCCACCGTAAAAGTAACCTGATTCGGGATGACATTGGCTCCGTTTGGGAGGACGTTCAGTTTTCCGACAGTCAAAACCGGCCTATCAGGTTCATCCAATACCATTCCCGGCAGTTCCTTCAATATCGATACCGCCCCCGCGAGGGCATCAGCACGACCTTCCATAGGAGTCGTTCCCGCATGGCCGGATTTCCCTTTCACTGTGATGCGAATTTCGGTCATACCGACAATCATCTCTACGATACCCACATCCTGAGCTGCTGCTTCCAATAAAGGACCCTGTTCGATATGCAATTCCAGAAAGGCTTTTACATCCTTTCCGGTGCGCTGAGCCGAGCCGATTTCAGCAGCGTTGAAACCCATTTTTTCCATTGCTTCAGCTGCGGAAAGGCCGGTATTGTCCTTCATTTCGTTCAAATCTACAAGAGTGATTTGGCCGGCTATCATGCGGGAACCCAGCACGCCGCCTCCGAAGCGGGAACCTTCTTCTTCGATCATGGCAATGACTTCGAGCGGGTATTGAGGTTCGAAGCCATAATCCCTGAACAAAGCGACTACTTCGAGTCCGGTGACGATGCCAGCAGGGCCATCGAAAGAGCCTCCATTCGGGACACTGTCAAAATGTGAACCGATGATGACCGCAGGCGCATTTTTCAAGGCACCTTCCATTCTTCCATAAATGTTTCCGACGGCATCTTCCCGTACAACCAGGCCAAGGTTATTCATTTCTTGTTTGATGTAATGGCGGGCTGCTGCATCTTCCTTACTATAGGAAAGTCTGGTCGTTCCGTGCCCAGGAGTTGAGGTAAAACGTGCAAGTGACTCGATGTGGTTCTCGATGCGGTGTTTATTTGCCTTAAACATAATTATTTGTAGGTCTCCCTTCTTAATGCTGCCTATTTATAAGGCTACATACAAATGCCGACATTCTCATTTTTTTTTTTAATTTCATTTTCTATATTGAATCCTAGAGCGTGAACTACTCGGCCATGAATGACCGAGCTTCTGGGAACAGAGCAGACTTGCCGCGTTGAAAATCCAACGCAACAGCGGTTTCTCCTATTAACCAAGGCCAGTTCCTGACCTGTGTCTTTAACGCTGGGCAAGCGCTTTGTTGAGGATATTGATGGCCGCATTCACATCGCGGTCAATACCTGTGGTATGACAATGCGGGCAAGCGAACGTGCGGATCCGCAGCGGTTT
>NZ_FOQC01000002.1:174337-180746 GCF_900113645.1 Trichococcus flocculiformis | reverse complement strand
AAGGCACCTAGTGCCATCCTTACCGGTTTGGCGATGTTTCCTCTGTCACTGTTGAACAGAGCAGCGTACTTATCTTCAATGACTGACCAGGGAATCGAATCCGCTTTTTTGACCCAACGGTTTTCTGGGTTCATCGTCAGGCCCAATGGCTGATCGAAGTCATAAATGGTTAATTGCCGATTCGTCTGCTTTTTGTACATTTTCATCGCCTCTTCGTATCATTTTTGAAAAAAGTGCACGGGTTTTTGGTGTTTTGCGCTGGATTCCATGCATCTATTATACCAAAAAACATCTAAAAACGCTGTTATGATAAGGTTTGTTAATTATTCAGTAGACATTATATAGTATCGACGGTTATTTTAAAAAAAATACACCTGAAAAAGGTCCACCCTGATTCGCATCCATTGATCAGTTGTCGCACCTGAATCCTCAGAAGCCTTACTGTACCTAAAAAAACGCACAAACAGTGGCCGGGACAGTCCCGGCCGCTGCTTGTGCGTTTTTTCGATAGATTAATCTCTGTGCTCTTCCAAATCTTCGACTTCTTCGATCGTCATACCTTGATGTTCCTGCATAAATTTTTCGCGCTCTTTGTCGCGGTACTTGTCCATCTTACGGCGGAACAATTCACCGTTGGAGGGAGGCGTCCAGCTGATGGCATTGGCGCCGGCATTGATAGCAGCCAATATCGTCTCATCTGTAGGTCCTCCGGTTGCGATAATCGGAACATCCGGATACTTTTCGCGGATGCGGCTTACGATATAAGCGGTGTCTTTTCCGCCGCTGACATTCAGGATGTCAACACCAGCATCCAAACGCTCCTGGATATCCATGTATTCCGTCACGATGGTGCAGACGATCGGAATATCCACAGTTTCTTCAATCTGTTTGATCGTATCGATCGGTGTCGGCGCGTTCACGACTACAGCCAAGGATCCTTGCGCTTCAGAAAACAAAGAGATATTGGCACTACGTTTACCTTGCGTCGTCCCACCTCCGACGCCCGAAAGGATCGGAATGGTCGAGACATTGGCTATACTTTGGATGACCGCCGGATGCGGGGTAAATGGATAAACCGCGATGACGGCATCCGCATCGTTATTCAGGATAATCGCAATATCCGTAGTAAAGATCAACGATTTGATACGTTTTCCAAAAATCCGGATTCCGGAACAATTCCGGATCACACTTGGGACTTGGACTGTATCACTGCGCAAATCGGTTGTGATGCTTGGCGCTTCTCGTTTGATTCTTGGTTCCATTCTTTCGCTCCTTTACTGTTGATTTTTATGAAATGATCTTGGCTGATCAGCCAATGATTAGGTTTTCTTCCTTCAGGACTTCCGAATAGAACACCGCACGCGCTGCTTTTCTTCTCGGCTCAACGATGAAGGTAAGGATGCCGAAAATGGCGAATGCAGCAAGCATCAAGCCTACCAGCAACAACGCTTGGTACAGTAATGCATCGGAATCAGCCGTTGTCGCTCCGGCATATATGTTGAATGCAGCTATCCCGACACCAAAGAACAATACCACAGGAATCAGGTAGACAACAAAATAAGTCAGATCCAATTGGAAAAGTCTCATCTTTTTGCCTTTCATGAAAGCTTCGCTTTGTCGCAGGATATCCGTCGTTTTCATGTCCGGATTATCGAAATAAATGAAATTCGATAATGCCAAAGCGTAAAGCTTCATGATACCCGGTATGATCAGCAATACGGACCAGAGAATGACATAAACCGCCTGCAGCACCAGAACGCCGAGGGTTTTGAACAACTGGTTTTCAAACGGTTTGAGCAGATGGCCCGACGAAAGCGGTGTACCGTCCAGCATATCCAGATAACCCCACTCGTTCCCCATCTGCATGGAGCCGATGATCAACGCCACGATGATCGAAAGGACGACATTCAAAGTCGTTTGGAAAGGTGAGGATTGCATTGAAAAGACGGAATCCCAATTCGGCAAAGTTTCCCCCGTCATCTGCATATTCAGAGCACTTTCGCCTGTCAACGTCCGGACTACCGATTGCATGACGCTGTTCGCGATTGTGATAAGGATCAAGTTGACGACCGCCATTTTATAATTGCCGCGTAAATATTCTCTAGCTGTTGATCTGATTTCTTTGTTTGTTAACATATAACTATGACCACCCCTTACAATTTGCGATAGTGTCATTATACCACAATTGTACAATTTGTAACGCTTTCAGATGATTGTCTTTCATTTATTCACTTGATGATGTGTCCGCTTTCCTATCCCTCCACTTTCGCTCCGCAATTTGGACAATAATTGGAGCCATGAGGATAAGAGGCACCGCAGTTGGGGCATCTGCTTTCAAGCGGTTCACCTGTTTGATACATCTGCAGATCGCTGTCGCGGATCGAAACCGTTTCTTTCCATTCAATCGCTTTTCCTACAAGCGGATCCAGCAGGTACCATGTGTCGCAACAGGTTGTGCGGACAAGGTATTTTTTCCCGAAGGTGATGACCGGGATGAAAAACAGGCGGAAACGATTGCCCACGCGATAGACTTCATAGCGCCCAAAATGTCCACAGCGGCTGCACGTGATGGTTTGATTGTACTCCAACAGTTTGCGGAACGGCAATACATCAAAAAATAGAAACATTAAGCATTCCTCCTTTCCAATTCTTTGAATGTCTGCTCGTACGCTGCCAATGTCGCATCGTCAAAGCAGACAAAAATGATTTCAGTGATGATTGATTGCGGCTGATTTTCCAGGTAAGCCTTGACGGTTCCAACAGCAATCTTGGTTGCTTGGCTTAGTGGATATCCATAAATACCCGTGCTGATTGCTGGAAAAGCAAGCGTATGGATGCCGTTGGAGTCCGCAAGCTCCAATGACTTTTGGTAGCAGGAAGCCAGCAAATCCGCTTCGCCATGCGTTCCTCCTCGCCAGACAGGACCGACCGTATGAATCACAGAAGCCGCTTTGAGCTGGAAGCCGGGCGTAAGTTTCGCCTCACCTGTGCGGCATCCGTTCAACAAACGGCAGGCTGCCAACAATTCCGGACCAGCAGCACGGTGGATGGCGCCATCGACTCCTCCCCCGCCCAGCAGGCTTTCATTGGCGGCATTGACGATGGCAGCGACTTCGCAACGGGTAATGTCGCCTTTAAGCACATGCAACTTTGTGTGACTGACCTGCAATTCCTTCATTCCGATTCCTCCCTCATAACCTGTGTTCAGTCCGGACATATCAATATGTACACTTTACCGTGAACTACTCGGGCATAAATGACCGAGCTTCTGGGAACAGAGCAGACTTGCCGCGTTGAAAATCCAACGCAACAGCGGTTTCTCCTATTAACCGAGGCCAGTTCCTGACCTGTGCCTTTAACGCTGGGCAAGCGCTTTGTTGAGGATATTGATGGCCGCATTCACATCGCGGTCAATACCTGTGGTATGACAATGCGGGCAAGCGAATGTGCGGATCCGCAGCGGTTTCTTGCCGGTGTTTTCCCCGCAATGCGAACACGTTTGGCTCGTATAAGCGGGGTTCACCAATACCAGTTCCTTGCCGTACCACTCGCATTTGTACGCCAGCATGGACTTGATTTTCGCCCAGGCGGCATCGGCGATGGAACGCGCCAGCTGACGGTTCTGCAGAAGATTCTTGGTTTTCAAATCTTCCAGGACGATCAGGTCGTATTTTTTGACCAGGCTGGTTGTGTATTGTTGCAGATAGTTGTTGCGTTGATTGGCAATCTTTTTGTTGATACGCGCCACTTGTTCCTTGGCTTTTTGGACATTTTTGAAATCAGAAAGCTCAAGTTCGATTTCTTGCGCTTTCGCTTGTTCGATTTTGACAAGCGCCTGTTGACGGCGCCGGGCCAATTTCCGTTCCCATTGCCGTTTTTGTTTCGCCAATGAACGCTCGAATTGTTTGTTCGGCAGTTTGTAACCATCCGATTGGATGGCCAGGTCGGCAATGCCGAGATCAATCCCAACGGATTTGCCTGTTGATTCAAAAGTTGTTGCCTCAAACGCAACCTGCAGCGTCGCTTCAAAGGTGCCGTCCGCCTTCTTGTGTATGACCACACTCTTGATTTTGTCTTTGACGCGATGCAGGCCATTGGCTTTCACCAAGCCCACTTTCGGCAATTTCAGATAATGATTATCCACGACCTGGATATTGCCGTTCACACAATTCGATTTATAGCTGTTTTTGGGTCGCCGACGCGACTTGAATTTTGGGAAACCGTTCTGTTTCTTGAAGAAGCGGTCATAACTATCCGCAAGATCCGCAGATGTGTAAAGAAAACTGGTGCTTTCGGCTTCTTTCAGGAACGGAAATTCGATTTTCATTACCTTAATCAGATAATTCATGCCGAATTTGGTGACGAAAGAGCCGCCATTTTCATGGCCCGCAAGCTGCATCCCGAGCAGTTGATTCCAAAGGAATCGGTTCAGCCTGAAATTGTTTTCGATGGCTTCTTGCTGAGCGACGGTCGGGTACAATTTAACTTTTATCCCTTTCAATGTCATTGTGATTCACCTCCTTTTTCCTTGCTATCTTTGTGTTCATTGTACCATTTAAGGGCAGACAATACGCAGTAGGAGGAGTGCAAAAAAAAGATAAAACAGCGGGAATTCATCACGGGTTTGAAAGCCCGTGTTTCCTTCCCGCTAACTCAAAAATCCGGTTGATTATCCATTTGGCAGAACCATCCGAAGCGGACGTATGGGAGCGGGCACTCTGCTAGACATTTGGGCGGAAAAGGAATTAAATGGAATTGAAGAAATAACCGAAAGAAGGTTTTCAAAATGGCGGATAATCAGAAAAAAAAGAAGCAGATCCTCGGCGTCGAAAGCAATATTTTCTTTGTCGGCTTGACCAGTTTCCTGACGGATACGACGACAAAAATGGTCTACAGCATACTGCCTTTATTTCTGACGACACTGGGCGCCTCGAAAACGGAAATCTCCCTGATTGAAGGGATCGCCGAAAGCACCGCTTCCGTCCTGAAATCCCTCTCCGGTTGGTGGAGCGATAAAATCGGACGCAACAAACCTTTCATGATCATCGGTTACGGCATCACCGCGCTCCTTTCCCCGCTGTTCGCATTCGTGACGACACCCTTGCAGGTCCTGTCGATCCGTTTTGTCGAACGCGTCGGCAAAGGCATCCGCACCGCTCCCCGGGACAGTCTTGTGGCCGGTTCTTCTGAAGAAAACAACAACGCCGGTCTGAATTTCGGTTTCCATAAAGCGATGGACAACAGCGGAGCCATCGTCGGGCCGCTGACCGCCTTCGCTGTACTGGCCGCTTTTCCTGGCGATTACCGACGCGTCTTCCTGTTTGCGGCCATTCCGGGATTTTTGGGGCTTCTGTCGATCATCTTTTTTGTGAAGGAAGCCAAGCGCGCCAAATCGGAGCGGCTCGGGAAACTGGCTTTCCGGGATTTCCCGAAGGATTTCTATCTTTTCCTTTTCATCGTTTTCCTGTTCACATTGGGGAATTCGACGGATGCGCTGCTCCTGATCAAAGCAAGTGACGTCGGCGTCAGCGATGCTTTCATCCCGATTATGTATCTGGTGTTCAATGCCGTTTCGGTCGCCTTCGCCGTTCCACTCGGGAAACTGTCCGACAAAATCGGCCGTAAGCGGATCATCATCGGCGGCTACCTGACGTTCGCGCTGATCTATTTTGGTTTCGGCAAAGCGACGACCCCTTTCGCCATCGTCGGTCTGTTCGCCTTTTACGGGCTGTACAGCGCCGCCACGGACGGCATCCAGAAAGCCATGGTATCCGACATCATCGGCAAAGAAAAAAAAGGCACCGGTCTGGGCCTCTACAACGCGATTCTTGGGATGACGCTGCTGCCTGCCAGCCTGATCGGCGGTTGGTTCTATGATACGTTCAACAACCGGGTGCCCTTCTATTTCGGTGCCGCCACCGCCCTGCTAGCTGCATTGTTGATGTTCCTTTTCTATCAGCGCGGGAAACGCAACGGAGCGGAACATTCTTGATGCTAGGTGCTGCGTCCAATTTTTTCGGCTGAAGGACGATATTCCCCGCCAAACTGGTTCGAGGCTGCTGAAAAAGTCAGATAAATTTCTGGCTTTTTTTGTATTTTGGAGGAAAATAAAGATATGAAGGGGTGATAATTATGCTACGCAATGAAGAAAGGCTCACAGTGAGTCCTTACGCTCAACTTTATGATATTTTGGTCCCTGAGGACCATATATTAAGAAAAATAAATACACTGGTGGATTTCTCTTTTGTTTATGACGAAATAAAAAAGAATTATACGGTTGATTTCGGAAGAAAGGCTGCTGATCCTGTTTATATGTTGAAACTATTACTTCTCAAAATTCTGAATCCTTTGTCAGATCGCGATCTATGCGAAAGGGCTAGATATGATATATCATTCAAATACTTTTTAG
>NZ_FOQC01000002.1:41419-172432 GCF_900113645.1 Trichococcus flocculiformis | reverse complement strand
TTTTTGTTGATACGCGCCACTTGTTCCTTGGCTTTTTGGACATTTTTGAAATCAGAAAGCTCCAGTTCGATTTCTTGCGCTTTCGCTTGTTCGATTTTGACAAGCGCCTGTTGACGGCGCCGGGCCAATTTCCGTTCCCATCGCCGTTTTTGTTTCGCCAATGAACGCTCGAATTGTTTGTTCGGCAGTTTGTAACCATCCGATTGGATGGCTAGGTCGGCAATGCCGAGATCAATCCCAACGGATTTGCCTGTTGATTCAAAGATTATTGCCTCGAAGGCAACCTGCAGTGTCGCTTCAAAGGTGCCGTCCGCTTTTTTGCGTACGACCACACTCTTGATATTGTCTTTGACGCGATGCAGGCCGTTGGCTTTCACCAAGCCCAATTTCGGCAATTTCAGATAATGATTGTCCACGACCTGGATGTTGCCGTTCACACAATTCGACTTGTAGCTGTTTTTGGGCCGCCGGCGCGACTTGAATTTCGGGAAACCGTTCTGTTTCTTGAAGAAACGGTCATAACTGTCCGCAAGATCCGCGGATGTGTAAAGCAAACTGGTGCTTTCGGCTTGCTTCAGGAACGGGAATTCGATCTTCATCACTTTGATCAGATAATTCATGCCGAATTTGGTGACGAAAGAACCGCCATTTTCATGGCGCGCAAGCTGCATTCCGAGCAGTTGATTCCAAAGGAATCGGTTCAGCCGGAAGTTGTTTTCGATGGCCAATTGTTGTTCGGGGGTAGGATAGAGCCGAACTTTAACGCCTTTGAGTTTCATCGAAATCAATCTCCTTCCTGCGCTGGTCGTCAATGTATTTTGCAATAGCGTCTTGATTGGTCGTGCCGATGCTTTCAACAAAGTAACTCGAAGACCACAAGTGCCTATCTGACGTTTTCCAGTACGCCTTTTTTAGTTCAGGGTATTCCTGGAGAAGTAACCGTGCGCTGATTCCTTTCAGCCAACGAACAATATTGGTTACCGACAGTTTTGGCGGTGCGCTCACCAACAGGTGGATATGGTTATCCAGTCCAATTTCCATGTGCACGATCGAAAATCCGTACTCTTCCGCAATATGCAGTAGCATTCGTTTCAACGAATCTTCGATATCGTCCGAGAGAACTTTGTTTCGATACTTCGTGCCCCAAATGATATGATAATTCAAATTGTAGACAGAAGTCCTACCATGTGTAAATCTATTTTTGTTATCCATAGCTTAATTATACAACTTCAATCATGACCATGTACAATAAAAAGACCGCGGGAATTCATCACGGCTTTGAAAGCCCGTGTTTCCTTCCCGCTAACTCAAAAATAACCAAAAAGCAAGATAAATCAAGGTTTATCATAATAAACGGAGCATAAAAATGAACAGGGCTACTGAAAACTGCCGCAAATCGCGATTGACAGAGAGACAACAGCACGTTACAATATCATTAATTTATTTTTAAATGTGAATTTGATGAAAAAAGTATTGGGAAGTAATGAAATAAGCAGTGGGATGAGAAGAATCTACAGCTGTATGATCATATAGATATATGTTGCGGGAAAGGAAAGCTTGTACCTGGAAAGTGTCCGTGAAGCATGGCCACACTTCATTAGAAAAAATGTGACGGGAGGAATAATGGGTGAAACCGATTATAGGAATTGGAGGCAACCATCTGACTACTGAACTCGGAAATCAGATGGAAAAAACATATACACCGCAAGGATTTATTGATGGTGTACAAGTAGCAGGAGGAATTCCGCTTGTGATTCCGATCAGCGATCCAATGGATGCAGAGCACTATATAAACGCCGTGGATGGATTGATTTTGGCGGGCGGTCAGGACGTATCTCCTATTCTTTATGATGAGGAACCGACACATCGCTTGGGTGTCACGCATCCGGCAAGGGATGCTTTTGAGATTGCATTGGCCAGAGAGGCATACAATCAATGCAAACCGATTTTTGCGGTATGCCGCGGCATGCAGTTGATCAATGTTGCTTTTGGTGGCAGCCTGCATCAGGATATCAGCCAGCTTGAAAAGTATGATGTCCAACATGACCAAAAAACGAACATCCAGTATGCTTCCCATTCGATTTCGATTGCCCCGAATAATTTCTTGCGTTCCTTTTTAGGGGAGAAACACCTCGTCAACTCTTTCCATCATCAAGGCGTCAAAGAATTGGCGGAGCCTTTTGAGGCCATCGCTTGGAGCTCCGACGGGTTGATTGAGGCTTTCCAGGCAAAAGAAAGAAGCCAGAATATCTTCGCGGTGCAGTGGCATCCGGAGTTTATGCTGGCCTCTTCCCAGAAAATGCAATATTTCTTTGATGAGATCGTCTTCCTGGCGGGAACAGGCATCCATTATCAAGACAACGTGATGCATTATTAAGTATTGTTCAAAACCCTGCAGCTATCCGGTTGCTGGGTTTTTGAACTTTTGTGTGGGTTCGAACCTGCTAAAAAATAGCTAAAGCACCCGCTATAGATTAGAATATAGGTAAGAAGAATGCCAATGGTAGCTGGGAGGCAAATGATATGAAACGTGTACCGAACATCTTGACGCTGATTCGCCTATTTTTGATTCCATTTTATTTGACGGTCTTCTATTCCGATACGGCGCATCCGGTCCGGTGGGCGATGATTATTTTTCTGGTCGCCAGCCTTACCGACATCATCGATGGCTATATCGCCAGGAAATATGATGCCATCACGAAATTCGGACAGGTGGCTGACCCGTTTGCGGATAAAGTGATGCAGCTTTCGGTTCTGTACACTTTGATGGATATCGGGTATATCGAAAACTGGTTTTTCCTGATCGTATTGATAAAAGATGGCCTGCAAATATTCCTGGGCGTGGCTTTGCTGAATGTCGAGCCGAAGATCATCGTGCCGGCGAATGTGTTCGGAAAAGCCACTACCGTTCTGATTTTTGCAACAATCTTGCTTTCTTTGTTCCGCCTGCCGGGATTGATCTACCTGCAGTTGTTCGTCGGGGGATTAGCTGTTTTCACTTTCTCCCAGTATGCCTATCATGTTTGGCAAGCATGGGAAAAAAATAAGTCAGCTAAAACCGATAACCAATGAACAAAAAAACGACGAGGAAACTCGTCGTTTTTTTGTTCTATAAATGTGGGTAAGTTTTTACGATATAAGCTTTGATGCGATCTACGGCTTCCTGAAGGACTTCTTCGGATTCGGCAAACGGAATCCTCAAGTAGCCTTCACCCATTTTCCCGAAAGCGGAGCCTGGCGTAAGTGCTACATGGGTTTCAGTCAAGATTTCCATCGCAAAATCATAGGAAGATTTGCCGAATGCTTTGATGTTCGGGAAGGCATAAAAGGCGCCTTCCGTGCCCAGACATTTGAAGCCAGGGATCTGGTTCAATCCGTCGACGATGATATGGCGGCGACGGTCATATTGTTCCAGAAAATACTGAACATCATCCTGCGGTCCGGTGATTGCAGCGATTGCGGCTTCTTGGATGAATGGAGGTACGCAGAATCCGACACCTTCCCTGAACTCGGCCATGCGATCGATGGCTTCATGATTCCCTACGACGTAGCCGATCCGCCAACCCGTCATCGCATAGGTTTTGGACAAGCTGTTCACCACGAAATGATTTTCTTTTGCGCCAGGTATCTGGAACAGGCTGAAATGTTTCTTGCCATCGTAAATAAGGCTTTCGTAGACTTCATCCGACAGAATCGCAATCTGATGGCGATCGGCCAAGGCCACGATGGCTTCCATATCACTCGGATCGAGAATAGAACCCATCGGATTGTTCGGGGTATTCAGAATGATCAAACGCGTTTTGTCGGTCAGTACTTGCTCGATATCAGCAGCCTGCATCTTGAATGAATTTTCTTCGTAGACGGGCACCGGGACGACTTTAGCGCCCAAAAGCATGATCTGGCCTAGATAATTCGGATAGCTCGGATCGGCGATGATGACCTCATCGCCTGGATTCAGGATTGACATCATCACGTGCAGGATACCTTCCGTTCCGCCGAAAGTCGCCATGACTTCATCCGGTTCGAAGGGGATGCCGGTCTGGTCCGTATATTTTTTTGCTACGGCTTGCTGAAAGGTAAACTCACCCACATTCGGTCCGTAGTGCGTATGATTTGCGGCGATGGCATCCTGACCGGTTTTTTTGATGTACTCGGGGGTTTCGAAATTCGGTTCACCCATCGTCAGCATCAGCGTGTCATCGAATTGGGCGGCCAATTTTGCCATTTTTCGGATGCTGGATGCAGGATAGTTTTTGGATAGTTCAGACCAATGGTACATATAGGTTTGCTCCCTTTATTCGATTTTTCTTCTATTTTATCAGATATGCGCTGACTATCCTAGTGTCGGTAGGGGAGGGCGTGCACATGAGAGAGCTGAAAGAAGCAAAAGATAATTTTTTGAAAAAATACTTGCAGTCTGATTGTTTTGGTATAATCAATTGGTAGCTATAGAAAGCAGAACGACTTTACATTTTCCATAACGGTATGATCCGCCTTATCGTTCATTGTACTGATAGGGGTAAAAGTCAGATTTTGTAATAATAATTTAGGAGTACAAAGATGTCAGAACAGGAGATTTATTTATTGTTGACGGATACAGGGTCTATTTTGACGCGGACCATCAAACTGTTTACGAGGAAAAAATACAATCACATATCCTTGGCGTTTGATGCAGTGTTGGAGGATACCTTCAGTTTCGGCAGGAAAAAAGCCAATAATCCTTTTATAGGAGGCTTCATACACGAAGATGTGACATCCGATTTCTACAGCCGTGCAAAATGTGCGGTGTATGCGTTGAAGGTTTCAGAGGAACAGGCGAAGGTAATGAGGGCGTATGTTTCTTCATTCGAAAAGGACAAAGAAAAGTATCGTTATAACCTTTTAGGCCTAGTGCCTGCTCTGTTCAATAAAGAGTGGGAAAGGAAAAATTATTATTTCTGTTCTCATTTTGTGTCATCTGTATTAGTTAAAGGAGGCGTGATGCAGTCCAATAAGCCCGTGACACTGATGAGGCCGATGGACGTTTTGGAAGCTTTGCCCTGCATACCCATTTATGAAGGGGTTCTTAGTCAATTCAATGAGCTATCCATGGCTGCGGACCAGCAAGAGTTGGTATCTGAAATGAAAATGACCCTCGATCCGGACACTGCGGAACTTTACTTTCCGGAAAACTTCTCTCCGGTTCCTCTCTTTCGGTAACACGATGCAGGTAGAAAAGTGGCAGGAATATGAAAGGAAAATAAAATCATTGACTTATTTCTAATTTGGATTTAATATTTAGAGAAAGATAATGGAAGGAGTTGCAGTATGATGAGAAGAATGAACGTGCACCGTACAACAGCTTGCCATGCTGTAAACACTTTATTAGTCATTATTATGCCCTAGGATTCAAACTATTCAATTAGTTGAGTCCTATTCTTAGTGAATCAGGGCTCGACGTAAGCTGGAGCCCTAGATCACATGAGGGCTTCTTTTTTATAAATATACGGAAAAAAGGGGAGACAGCAATGCGTAGTGATAAAATCAAAAAGGGAATAGATAAGGCGCCACATCGTTCCTTGTTACGAGCGACCGGACAAATCAGGGAAGAAGGAGACATGGACAAACCGTTCATAGCTGTCTGCAATTCCTATACAGATATCGTGCCTGGTCACGTGCATTTAAGAGAATTAGGCGATATCGCCAAAGAAGCGATCCGTGAAGCCGGCGGGATTCCTTTTGAGTTCAACACGATTGGTGTCGATGACGGAATCGCGATGGGACACATCGGGATGCGTTATTCGTTGCCGTCACGCGAAATCATTGCTGATGCCGCTGAAACGGTCATCAACGCACACTGGTTCGACGGTGTCTTCTACATCCCAAACTGCGATAAGATCACACCGGGCATGCTATTGGCGGCTGTCCGCACCAATGTTCCGGCGATTTTCTGCTCAGGCGGCCCGATGAAGGCGGGACTTTCCGCTACCGGACAGGCTCTGACCTTGTCATCCATGTTTGAGGCTGTCGGCACTTTCAAAGAAGGCAAAATGACCCAAGAAGAATTTTTCGATATGGAAGCCAACGCTTGCCCAACATGCGGTTCCTGCGCGGGAATGTTCACTGCGAACTCCATGAACTCGCTGATGGAAGTTTTGGGATTGGCATTGCCATACAACGGGACTGCTTTGGCAGTCAGTGATGAGAGAAGACAACTGATCCGCGACGCGGCCTTCAAATTGATGGACTTGGTCGAAAAAGACATCAAGCCGCGCGATATCATCACTGCTGATGCGATCGATGATGCCTTCGCATTGGATATGGCGATGGGTGGTTCGACAAATACGGTGCTACATACATTGGCTTTGGCGAAAGAAGCAGGAATCGACTATGACATGAACCGCATCAACGAAATTGCTGAAACAACTCCGTACCTGTCAAAAATCGCACCATCATCTGCTTTCTCCATGCATGATGTGCATGAAGCAGGCGGTGTCCCTGCAATCATGAATGAATTGATCAAACACGGCAACCTGCATCCGGATCGTATCACTGTCACCAGCAAGACGATCCGCGAAAATGTCGCAGGACACGAAATCAAGAACGAAGAAGTCATCCATAAATACGAAAATGCCTATTCTCCGGTCGGTGGGTTGTCCATCCTGAACGGTAATATCGCTCCTTTCGGCGGCGTCATCAAAGTCGGCGGCGTGGATGCAGACATCAAAAAATTCGTCGGAAAAGCAATCTGCTTCAGTAGCCATGATGAAGCGGTGGAAGCAATCGACAACCGCACCGTCAAAAAAGGCCATGTTGTCGTCATCCGCTATGAAGGACCTAAAGGTGGACCCGGAATGCCGGAAATGCTGGCACCGACATCTTCCATCGTGGGACGCGGCTTAGGCCGTGATGTTGCACTGATCACGGATGGCCGTTTCTCAGGTGCCACTCGCGGTATCGCAATCGGACACATCTCTCCGGAAGCAGCTTCAGGCGGCCCAATCGGCTTGATTGAAGACGGGGATGAAATCGTCATTGATCTTGAGCACCGTACGATCAACGTAAGCGTTGCTGACGAAGTACTTGAAGAAAGAAAGAAAAAGCAAACACGCTTTGTATCGAAAGTGAAGACAGGTTGGTTGGCACGTTACGCCGCTTTGGTTACATCAGCCAATACCGGTGGCGTTCTGAAGACACCGGAAGAGATCTTTGCAGAATACGAATAAAAAGAAGGTGAGCTGTCTCAAAATTGGAGATAGCTCACCTTTTTTTTGCGTACGCAATGCTACTGAGTGATTATTCTTCGTCACGGCCTAAAGCGACTTGCATCTCTGCAACTGTTTTTCTGTCCAAGTTGAAGATGAACTTGAAGCAGATGAAGATGATAATGTAACCGATCAACGGGAATAGAACAGCCATATCGCGTATGGCCAACGCGTTTTCTGAGGTCCAGGTGAAGGCATCTTTCACATCCAGTGTCGGAATCAAGATAGCAATGGCTGCAGGAATGAACGACTGGCCGAAGCCCTGTGCGATCTTACGCAGCATAGAGTAAGTTGCGTACACAGAACCTTCATTTCGGATGCCGGTCTTCCATTCTTGGTAGTCGATTGCATCCGCAACCATCCCCCAAGTGTAGATCGCCAAACCGAAGGCGAAGCTGTTTGCGATGATCTGCATCGTGATCCAAAGAATCGGATTTTTGATTTCGACCAGATAAAGAAAGGCATAAACAGCGATGGCTCCCAGTAATGGCCAAGTCGACAATTCTTTTTTCCCCAGTTTGCCTACCAAAGATCCACCGAGAGCTGTACCAACGAATAGTGGAATAATTTGAGTCAGGATGGCGTAAGAACTCAAGGTTCCGTCTCGGAAGTACATCTGATAAGTCAATTGATGCAATTGGTTACCGCCCATTATGAACAGGATCTGAGCGATAGAGGCAAGAGAAATACCCAAAATCGCACGATTGCGGAAAAAGTCTTTTAACGTTATGAAATAATTGAATTTAACCTTTTCGCCTTCACTTTCTGTGTGCTGGATACGTTCCTCCGTATTCAGATAAAGTAACGCAAAGGCAACAATCGAAATGATGCCCAGGATGATAGCGATCGGAAACATTCTTTCGCCTCGAAAGATACTGGCTGTCTGACCATTTTTCGTGACTTGTTCATAGGCGAACAAAGGAATCAGGATTCCTAGTGGAACGCCGGCGATGATGTATCCCCACGAACGCGCGTTGGATAAAGCAGCCCGTTGGGAAGGCTTGGAAGTCATGACGGAACTCAAAGCGCCGTAAGGTACGTTAACGACTGTATAGGTCAAATCCCATAAGATGTACCCACCGATACACAAGCCGAGTTTTGCGGCATAAGACCAATCAGCCGCATCTATGAAGATGACCGTTGCTGCCAGTGCAAGGAATGGAGAGCCTCGCAGAATCCATTGTTTGAATTTTTCACCCTTTTTATCTGCGCCCATCCGATCAACGATAGCGCCGATAATTGGATCGTTGATGCCATCAAAAATCTTCGTAATCAGAATGATGATGGAGTAGTGAGCCAATGAAATCCCGATATACTGTGTGTAGAAAATGAACATATAGCTGGAAATTAACGTGAAACTCATGTTGCAACCGAAGTCGCCCATAAAATATCCGAGTATATCACGGAATCCGAATGGACGTTTGGCTGTGTGGATTATATGATTCTTAGCCATTTTTAGAAGATACCTCCCATAAAAAAATTAATATTTTGAACATAAGGACGAAAATAATAGCGCGAGTGATGTATCAGGATGTAAGACTGCTTTTCGTAATCTGATATTAGTATATTCAGAAAACGTATACAAGTCAAAGGAGTGGAGTAAATATTAAAAAAATGTTTGATTTAGTGAAATGTAAACAAATATGAAACGAATTTTTATTTTTTTGAGATTTATTCAGGGGATTGTTTCGATTCAGTGCGGAAACGGAAACATTTTACAAATAATTCCGCTCAAGGGGGTTATCAGGCTATATTTTTTTTGCTATAATATCACAATGTGAAACGTTTACCCGTTTGGTGAATGAAAATGTATTTTTTTGATCTAAAGCGTATAAAAATGAATGATTATCCAAATAATTCAAGAAATGTAAGACTAAAAACGGAAAAGGATGAGCAAAATAATGGTACAAAAAGAAGCAGTAAACACAAGTCCAAAAGTACAATCAATCGACCGCGCTTTGGCTATTTTGGAAACGTTGGCAGACTATCCTAGTCTAAGTCTGATGGAATTGAGCGAAAAAGTCCATCTGCACAAGGCAACGACGCATCGCTTGGTGAATTCCTTAATGGAAAACGGCTATATCGATCGCAACCCTGATACGAAACAGTATCGCATTTCCTTGAAGATGTTCCATCTCGGAAACAAGCGTGTCCACAACATCGACTTCTTGAATGTCGCTAAAAGCATGATCCGCCAATTGTCGGATGATACGAGGCAGACTGTGCATCTAGTTGTGGAGGACAATGATGAAGTGCTGTATATCGATAAATATGGTGAATCCCGCGGTGTACGGATGCAATCAAAGATCGGTACAAAAGCGCCGCTTTATTGCACCGCTGTCGGGAAAGCGCTCTTGAGCACCCGTCAAAACGCTGCCGTCCGAGAATATTGGGACAGTATCGTTCCGGAACAAAAAACCGGGCGTACGATTACCACTTACGAAGATCTCATCAGTGAACTGGATGAAATCAGAAGGAATGGTTATGCCCTCGATGATGAGGAGTTTGAAGAGGGAATCGTCTGTATCGCTGCAGCCTTTTCGAGCGCTAGGGAAGTTGCTGCAGGTGCAATCAGCATATCCTTGCCCTTGTCTGACATGGTTGATAAAGAATTCTATACAGGAAAAATTTTGGAATATTCCACAAAAATTTCACAGTTGCTCGGTCACTTTTGATCTTTTCCGATCTCAAGCCGATATAGCGGAACTCCCCACGAAACGCATGATAAATGCGGTTTATGGGGAGTTTTTTTTGTCAGACTCTCTTTCTTTTGGAGGTATTCAACAGTATGCCACAAATTTTTCACAATTTATCATTCATTTTTATATTTCTGATGGAATTTCGTTGACATAAAAGATGGTAAATTCTATAATGAACTCGAGTTATGATACTGAGTTCCACAATGCGAAACCACGAATGGAGGATGACAAATGAGCGTCAAGAGAAATACCCTGGCTCAATTACAAGAAAATTACCTGTTTGCAGTAGTGCGCGGAGCTTCCGAGGAAGCAGGTTATGAGATTTCAAAAGCAGCTTATCAAGGAGGCATCAAGAACATCGAGGTGACTTTTTCGACACCTGGTGCTGAGAACGTTATGCGTAAACTGTCCGATGAATTCGCAGGTACAGATATGGTTGTAGGTGCAGGTACAGTTTTGGATGAAGTCGCTGCAAGAATTTCGATCATGAACGGAGCAAAATTTATCGTAAGCCCTTCCTTCAATGAAAAGATTTCAAGAATGTGCAACCTATACACTGTTCCATACTTGCCTGGATGCGGTTCTGTAACAGAAATTCAGATGGCTTTGGAAACTGGCTGCGAAGTAGTGAAGCTGTTCCCGGGTGGTTTGTTGGGTCCTGGATTCATCAAAGACGTTCATGGTCCTATTCCTTGGGTTGACGTGATGCCTTCAGGTGGCGTAAGCATTGAGAACATGGACAAATGGATTGCAAACGGAGCTTGGTCAGTCGGTGTCGGCAGTGCCTTGACACGAAACCTAAAAGAAGGCGGCTATGCCAGTGTAACAGCTGCAGCTAAAGAATTTGCTGATCGTTTGGCAGAAATCAAAGCGCAATAATCAATAATATTCAAAATAAAGCTCGGAAGGGGATTTCTTCACATGTCATTTATTCATGACGACTTTATGTTACAGTCCGAAACAGCCAAAAAACTTTATCACGAGTATGCGGAAAACATGCCCATCTTCGATTACCACTGCCATTTGGTCCCACAGCAGATCGCTGAAGATTATGAATTCGAAAACATTACCGAACTATGGTTGGGCGGAGATCATTATAAATGGCGCGCGATGCGTGCAATGGGAATTCCGGAAGAAAAGATCACCGGTAGTGCTTCCCCTGAAGAAAAATTTGAAGCTTGGGCCTACACTGCTGAAAATGCGGTAGGGAACCCGTTGTTCCACTGGACAGCCTTGGAATTGAAAAAGTATTTCCATATAGAAGAAACACTTACCAGCGCAAACTGGAAGGAAATTTATGCGGAATGCAACCGCGTGTTGAAGGCAGAAAAACTTACAGCGCGTAAATTGATCAAAAATTCCAACGTCACCTTCATTTGTACGACAGACAACCCTACGGATACGTTGGAGTGGCACAAGGCAATCGCTGAAGACGAGACCTTTGATGTAGCAGTCGTTCCTGGTTTCCGTCCGGATGAAGCTTTCGCTATCCAAGACGCAGCCAAGTTTGCTGGGTTCATCGGAAAAATGCAAGAGGCGACCGGCAAGGAAATGACGACATTCGCTGAGTTGTTGGAAGGAATGGAAGAGCGGATCCAATATTTTGCGGATCATGGTTCGAACGTTTCCGACCACGGCCTGTCCCAAATCTACTATGCTGAAGCCACGGATGAAGAAATTGAAGCCATCTACGCCAAAGCGATCGCTGGTGACAGCATTTCTGAAGCGGAATACGCAAAATACCAAACACGCTTGTTGGTGGAACTGGGCAAAATCTATGCGGCCAAAGACTTCGTGATGCAATTGCACTTCGGCGCTATCCGCAACAACAACAAACGCATGTTTGCTAAATTAGGCGCGGATGCCGGCTTCGATTCCATCCAGGATCAACCGAACGTATCCTATGCTTTGAACAATCTGCTTGGTGCAATGGACCTGACGAATGAATTGCCTAAATTCATCGCTTACAACCTTGACCCTACTTATTTCGACTTGGTGGGAACGGCAATCACGAACTTCCAAGCGAATGATAAAGGCATCAAGAGCAAAGTTCAGATGGGTTCCGGTTGGTGGTTCAACGACACCAAGTACGGCATGCTGAAACAATTGAAATCCTTATCCGAAGCAGGTCTGTTGATGAATTTTGTCGGCATGCTGACAGATTCAAGAAGTTTCATCTCCTATACGCGTCATGAGTATTTCCGCCGCATCCTTTGTGATTTCATCGGTGATCTCGTGGAACGTGGAGAAATCCCGAATGATGTCAAGCTATTGGAAAAACTGATCACGAACATCAGCTACAACAATGCTGTAGAATACTTTGATTTTAAAAAATAAAAAACAAAAAAAGAAGAGGAAGTGTTTTTGAAATGGAAATGTCATTCAGATGGTACGGTCACGAGGACCCTGTTACTTTGAAAAATATCCGTCAAATTCCTGGCATGAAAGGAATCGTTACTGCAGTCTACGATATCCCGGTTGGTCAACCGTGGCCATTGGAAAGAATCGAAAAATTGAAAGCGGACGTAGAAGCAGAAGGTCTATACATTTCTGTCATTGAATCTGTTCCGGTTCACGAATCCATCAAATTGGGTCGTCCAGATCGTGATCAATACATCAGTGCCTACAAAGAAACCTTAACTAACTTGGGTAAAGCAGGAATTCCGGTTGTATGCTACAATTTCATGCCGATCTTTGACTGGACTCGTTCCAACTTGGCATACGAATTACCGGATGGTTCAAATGCGTTGATCTTCGATGAAGAAGAAGTAAACAAAATGGACCCACGTACGCTTTCTCTTCCAGGTTGGGACGAAAGTTACAATTCCGAAGAAATGAACGCTTTAATGGATGAATACAAAGAAGTCGACGAAGAAAAACTATGGGAAAACCTGGAGTACTTCATCAAAGCGATCATGCCTACAGCTGAGGCAGCCGGCGTGAAGATGGCGATTCACCCTGATGATCCTCCATACAGCATCTTCGGATTGCCGCGCATCATCACAGGCGGAGAAGCCTTGAACCGTTTCATCAAATTGTACGACAGCGAATACAACGGCGTTACATTATGCGTAGGTTCATTCGCTTCAGATCCAAAGAACGATGCGGTAGCAATCTTGAAAGATATGTTGGCTAAAAAACGTGTGAACTTCGTGCATGCACGTAACGTGAAATTAGTCGGCGGACGTTCATTCGAAGAATCTGCTCACTTGTCGGAAATGGGATCCATCGATATGTATGAAGTAGTAAAAGCGTGTGTTGAAGGCGGCTTTGAAGGCGCAATCCGTCCGGACCATGGCCGTATGATCTGGGGCGAAACCGGTAAACCAGGTTATGGTTTGTATGACCGTGCGTTAGGCGCAACTTACCTGAATGGTTTGGAAGAAGCAGTTAAGAAAAACTTGAAAGCTCAACAATAACAATAACAATAACAATAAGAAAGAAGGAAAATTACCATGACAAGTCCATTCGTTCATGATTTTACCGATAAAGTAGTAGTAGTAACAGGTGCTGGCGGCGTTTTATGCTCTTATTTCGCGAAAGAGTTCGCTAGAGCAGGCGCTAAAGTAGCTCTTTTGGACTTAAACTTGGATAACGCACAAGGCTATGCTGATGAAATTGTTGCTGAAGGCGGCATCGCTAAAGCGTTCAAAGCCAACGTATTGGAATTGCCAAGTCTGCAAGCAGCTAAAGAAGCTGTCGTAGCCGAATTAGGTGAAGTGGATATCTTGGTCAACGGAGCAGGCGGCAACAACCCGCGCGCAACAACCGACAACGAGTACCATGAAACTGATTTGCCTGAAGGAACAAAAACATTCTTCGACTTGGAACAAAGCGGTATCGAGTTCGTCTTCAACTTGAACTTCTTGGGTACAGTATTGCCTACACAAGTTTTTGCTAAAGACATGGTTGGCCGTCCAGGCGCTAACATCATCAACATCTCAAGCATGAACGGTTTCACACCATTGACAAAAATCGTTGCTTACTCAGGCGCAAAAGCTGCTATCTCCAACTTGACTGAATGGTTGGCTGTTCACTTTGCTCACGTAGGTATCCGTGTCAATGCGATCGCTCCTGGTTTCTTGGTTTCAAAACAGAATCAAGCGCTATTGTTCAATGAAGATGGCACACCAACTCCTCGTACAGGTAAAATCCTGAACGGCACACCAATGGGCCGTTTCGGCGAACCGCATGAATTGATCGGCGGCTTGCTGTTCTTGGCTGACGATAAAGCTGCAAGCTTTGTGAACGGCGTAGTATTGCCGATCGATGGCGGCTTCAACGCATATTCAGGCGTATAAGTTTAGGTAATTGAATAGGGCAGATAGAACGAAATGTGTTGCACAGTTCTTCTCTATCTGTCCTTTTTTTGATATCAAGTTAGGAGAGAAAAAATATGTCTACACACCCAACACAATTTACGAAACAAAAACAATTCTTAGTCTGCGTCGATTCCGACGGTTGCGCTATGGATACGATGAACGTGAAGCATGAACGTTTCTTCGGTCCTTTGGCAGCGGATGAGTATGGCATCAAAAATCGCGAAACTTTCTTGGCTGACTGGAACCGCATCAACCTGTTTTCAAGCACACGCGGCATCAATCGCTTCAAAGCACTGGTTTTGACGTTGATCGAAGCACAGGAAAAAGGCGAAGATATCGGTGATATTTCGGCACTGACCGATTGGGCAAACAATGCGCCATCGTTATCGAATGCATCCCTTGAAGCGGAAATCGTAAAAGCGTCTTCTGCCGATCTGGAAAAAGCTTTGGTATGGAGCAAGAAAGTCAATGAAGGCATCGAAACCGAATTGGCTGGAGAAGACAAACCGTTCCCTGGCGTTCTCGAAGGACTGACAAAAATCCATGGCTTGACGGATGTCGCAATCGTAAGTTCTGCCAACAGCGAAGCTTTGAACAGCGAATGGAACAGACACAATCTGATGCCGCAAGTTGACGTAGTTTACGGACAAGAAGTCGGCAGCAAAGCGGATGCAATCGCTGATTTGTTGACGAAAGGTTATGCAGCGGACGAAATTTTGATGGTCGGCGATGCACCTGGCGATGAACAAGCGGCAGCGGTAAATGGCGTATTCTATTATCCGATCCTCTTCGGCAAAGAAGAGTTCTCTTGGGAACGTCTGAGCAATGAAGCGATCGGAAAATTCCTGAACAAAGAATATGCGGGAGAATACCAAGCAAAAGTGCTTGGAGAATTCCATGCTTTATTGGCTCAATTCGATTAATCTATATTCTAAGGTTTGCAAGTTGGAAACATTACGTTAGCAGGAGGAAAAACAGTGCCAAAATTAGTTGATTTAAAAGCAAAACCATATAATCTGAGCGACAAACAGGTCGCTTGGGTAAACGAAACGATCGCCGGCATGACCGATGAGGAAAAAGTAGGGCAATTGTTCACGAACCTTTTCTTCTTCGGAAATGATGCCTTCTCAGGAAATGACTTCACCAACCAGGAAATCGTTGAAAAATTCCACATCGGTGGCGCACGCTATCACGGCAATTCGAAAGAAGATATCCAAGATCTATTGAACGACCTGCAATCCATGTCCAAGATTCCTCTGTTGGTGGCTGCGAACTGCGATTCAGGCGGAAACGGCGCTTGCAGTGAAGGCACATACATCGCTTCCGGTGCCCAGGCTGAAGCTGCAGGCGACCTTCAGGTTTCTTACCATGCCGGATTGGTTTCCGCGCGTGAAGAAAAAGCTTTAGGCGTCAACGTCAACTTTGACCCATGTGTGGACATCCTTTACAATTGGAGAAACACAATCGTCAATACGCGTGCTTACGGCACGGATGCTGAAACTGTCATCAAGTACACAAATGCTTATTTGGACGGATTGACTGCGGAGAACGGCGAAAACATGGAAGATGGCGTGATCCAGTGCATCAAACACTTCCCTGGCGACGGAACCGAAGAACGCGACCAACATTTGGTTTTGGGAGTGAATGAATTAAGTTCTGAAGAATGGCGCGCTTCATTCGGTAAAGTGTACCAAAATCATATCGATCGCGGCGTTGAAATGATCATGGCAGGACACATTGCTGTCCCTGCTTTGCAAAAAGAATTGAACCCTGCTTTGGAAGACAAAGATATCATGCCTGCAACATTGGCTGAAGAATTGATCCAAGATGCATTGAAGACTGAACTAGGCTTCAACGGCTTGGTCATCACGGATGCAACGCACATGTTGGGTATGACGTCCGCTATGCGCCGTGAAGATTACGTTCCGAAATCGATCGCTGCCGGCTGCGATATGTTCCTGTTCTTCAACAACATCGAAGAGGACTTCGGCTTCATGCTGAAAGGTTACCAAAACGGCGTCATCACGGAAGAACGTTTGACTGATGCTTTGCGTCGTATCTTGGGCTTGAAAGCTAAATTGCACTTGCCTGAAAAACAAGCAAACGGTACTCTGTTGCGCACGCGTGAAGATTTGAACGTCATCGGCTGTGAAGAACATCTGCAATGGAGAGCGGAAGCTGCTGATAAAGGGATCTCTTTGATCAAAGATACCCAAAACAACTTGCCGATCAATCCAGTCGACCACAAACGCATCCGTCTTTACATGCTGGAAGGCGAAAAAGGCGGCATCACGGATAACGGTTCGAAAGCGCAACAACTGTTCGTGGATGAACTGACGAAACGTGGCTATGAAGTGACTGTAAATGAACGCGGCTCTCGTGTTAAAGGCGCAACTTTGAAATACCGTGACGAAGTTGATTTCGCTTTGGAAGTTGCTGACATCGCTGGCTACGGAGCACAAAATAATTACCGTATCCAATGGAGCACTGCCATGGCAAATGAAGTTCCTTGGTTTGTTTGGGAAGTTCCGCATGCCTTCGTATCATTGAACTTCACGACACACCTGCATGATGCGACTATGGTGAAGACATTCATCAATGCTTACCACAACAATGAAGAAACCATCAAACAAGTCATTGATAAACTGGAAGGCAAATCCGAATTCAAAGGCGGCCACAACGACCTCGTTTGGACCGACAAATGGCAAGCAAAATTATAATCAGTGTGTGATGAATCCTGAGCTCAGAGTTTGAGCACTAACGAGGTTCAGGACCAAACAGCCTGGTCTTGGCTGAGTGGGCCTGAACAGCGTTAGGCGGAGAACTCTAGGATTCAGAACCGTTCTAAAACAGAGTGTGATGATTCGCGTTTAGATACCCGGACGTTGGAGCACCCAGCGTAGTGAACCTCTTTTGTTCACCACGCTGGGTGTGAAACGGGAGCGGTATCTGCGAATCAGAACTCAACTACTAGGATACGATGAATTGCGTTTAGAGGGTGAGCACTAAGGGGACATTACGAGAACGGCCGCTTTTTGGCCGTGACGTAATGTCAACTTAGGCGGAACCCTCTGCAATTCAGAGTTCAACTAAAAAGTGTGCGATGAATCCTGAGCTCAGAGTTTGAGCATCTGAATCGTGACCATTGAAGCAATGTACCATTTTGTTCACAAATCACCCAAAACACTGTTGTACCAAATAAAGTCGAGAAAATTTTTCTCGACTTTGTTTTTTTGAACAACAAAAAGCACTCTTGGTCAATGATTTAAATAATCTAAGCATTCCAGGACATTGAATTGTAAACGCTGTTATTTTATACTTTGAAGTGTCAAAGAGAGGGAGGTGACACGTATCGTTGAAAAATTGTTGATCGGATACCACGTCAAAGGACAAGCATATGCCCTTGACTTCCATACACATCCGCAATATGAAATATTCTTGTTCCATGGCGGAAATTGTCGGTTCCTGGTCGGTAATAAAATCTATTATCTTCAGCCTGGCGACTTGCTGATGATGGATGGGATGACGGTTCACCGTGCCTACGTAATTGGAGACAAGGATGCCTATGAACGCAGCATCGTCCATTTCGATGCCGACTGGATCACCCCTTTACTGAATGATCTGAACATTGACTATTTGTTGCGTTTCTTTACTGAAAATCGTAACGGCCTCATTCGGACTTTCCGAAAGAAGAATGAACTCCTTTTAGAAAATGCTATCCGGGAAATGAATCATTTGCAGCAGTTGGACCAATCCTATGCAAATGAAGCGAAACGCAAACTGGCTTTAGTCCAGTTGCTTCTGATGATAGATTCTTCAACGGATAAGATCGTAGAAAAAGGACAGGCTTATGTCGATGAAAAGACACAGATAGCCGAAAAGGTTTCGGAATATATTTTTAAGCATTACCGGGACTCGTTCAACATCGATGATATCGCCTCTGCCCTTAATTTGAGCAAATCCTATTTGTCGCATGCTTTCAAAGAAATCACAGGAAACACGATCATGGCTTATGCGATGGGATACCGGTTATCCCAAGCGTGCACGGCACTATTGATGGAACCAACCAAATCGATCAAAATGATTTCCGGCGAATGTGGGTTTGAAAGCGATGCCCATTTCAGCAGATATTTTAAACAGAACATCGGCACTACACCCAGTAATTACAGGAAAAATAATAGAATCAGCATACAAAAAGGAGAATGATGAAAATGACAGAAAAAGTGAAATTAGGAATTATTGGTTATGGTGCAGAAGGCGGTATGTACGCAGGGTTCTTCAAGAACAACGATGAGCGCCTGAACGATAATATCGAGTTGGCAGCGGTCTGCGACATCGATCCTGCTAAAAAAGCGAAAGTCGCTGAAGACTTCCCTGGACTGCCTTTCTTCGACAATTACCTGGACCTTTTGGAATCCGGTATTGTAAACGCAATCGTAACGACTGTTCCGCACTATGACCACTGCGTGATGGGGATCGCTGCACTTGAACGCGGCATCCACTTATTGGGAGAGAAGCCGGCGGGTGTTTATACGAAAGATGTGGAGCGTTTGATCGAAACATCGAAAAAACACCCGGAAACTACTTTTGCGATTTTCTTCAATCAACGTACAAACCCACTTTACCGTAGAGTAAAACAATTGATGGATGAAAAAGCGATCGGCGACTTGCAGCGTGCTACTTGGATCATCACAACTTGGTGGAGACCGCAAGGCTACTACAATCAAAGCGCATGGCGTGCAACCTGGGGCGGAGAAGGCGGCGGCGTTCTTGTGAACCAAGCTCCTCACCAATTAGACCTGCTGCAATGGATCTGCGGAAAGCCTGAAAAAGTCTACGCGAAACTGCAATATGGCGCAGGCCGTAACATCGTTGTTGAAAATGAAGTGAATGCACTCTTGGACTTCGGCAACGGCGCTACCGGTTCATTCATCACTTGCACAAACGATATCGTCGGCACGGACCGCTTCGAAATCTTTGGGACGAAAGGGAAAATCATCGTTGAAGATTCGAAAAAACTGATTGTGAAGCAATTGACTGCTCCGGAAGCTGAACTGTCCGAAAATATGGACATGCAGGATGTCATGAGACTCTTCATGGGACAGGTCAACATGGAGGACTACGTAAAGGTCACTGAAGAAGAATTTGTGACGCCTCAAGGACTGCAACACATTTCTGTGTTGAATAATTTTGCAGATCATACCGTAAACGGGGAGCCTTTGTTGGCCAATGGCGAAGAAGGCATCAACGGGGTGACCTTGGCGAATGCGATGCACTTGTCCTCTTGGTTGGATAAAGAAGTGGATTACAATGTGGATGGCGACCTGTATTTGGCTGAATTGAACAAACGCATCGCTGAAGAAGGAAAATTCGAACAAAAAAAATAAGAAAGTGACGTGATCAGGGATGTTAAGAGCGGCAATAATCGGATTAGGAGATGTATCGCCTGTCCACAAATATGCTATCGACGTCAGTGACAACGGTGAATTGGTTGCGGTTTGCGACGTAAATGAAGCCTTGAAGACCAAATATCCTGATGTACCTTTTTATACAGACGTAGAAGCGATGTTGGAAAAAGAGGATTTGGATGTTGTACATATCTGCTTGCCGCACTATCTGCATTATCCGGTCACGAAACTCTGTGTTGAAAAAGGCGTGCACGTTTTCCAGGAAAAACCTTTGGCTTTGGATTATGAGGAAGGCTTGAAGACGCTCGCTTTGGCAGAGGAAAGCAGCAAGAAAATCGGCGTGTGTTTCCAAAATCGTTACAACGAAACGTTTTTGGAACTCAAAAGATTACTCGCGGACGAAAACGTCGGAGCTGTGACGGGGGTAAAAGGCTTGGTGGCATGGCATCGGCCTGAAACCTACTACACCATCAAACCATGGCGCGGTCAGATGGAATTTGCCGGCGGTGGATCCATCATCAATCAAGCCATCCATACGCTTGATCTGATGCAGGTTTTGGGCGGCGAAATCGACCGATGCAAAGCCAGTCTGTCCAACATCACGGACTATGACATCGAGGTCGAGGATACTGCCGTCGCGAATTTCACCTTCAAGAACGGGGCGCGCGGATTTTACATGTCGACCAATGCCTATGTCGAGAATTCCAGCGTAGAATTGCAGGTCATCACCGAAAAGGCGAAATTCACGATCAAGGATAACTGTCTTTACCGCACGAATAGTTCGGGTGAAAAAGAACTGCATCTGCAGGACACACCGATTGAAGGAACAAAATTTTATTACGGACCAAGTCATTCTGCACTGATCCAGCGTTTCTACAATGCAATCGAAGCAGACTCGGATGACTATGTGACGGTCCGTGATGCTTTACCGGCGATGCTGATGATCGATGCAATGAAATTGTCATCAAAAGAAAAACGTACAATCGAAATGGAGGAAATCATAAATGGCTAAAGTTAAGATAGGTGTACAAGCGTCAACGGTCAAAAAGAGTTTTGAAGAAGTAGGACCTTATGAAACACTGAAGAAACTGCACGAAATCGGCTACAATTCGATTGAAATTTCGCAAGTGGCGACAACGCCTGAGAACATTGCTGAAATTCAAAAAGCGACCGCTGATTTCGGCATGGAAGTAGCTTCCATGAGTGCCTCCTTGAAACCGCAAGTAAAAGACGGCGAATCTTTGATGACACACTATGATAAAATCGTAGCGGACTGCAAAGCCGTGGGAACGGACCTGTTACGTATCGGCATGTTACCGATCGACGCGATGGCCAGTCTGGATAAAGTGTTGGAATTCTGCCATGACGTCAATGAAGTGACGCAAAAGCTGAAAGAAGACGGAATCACCTTGTATTATCATAACCATCACATCGAATTCCGCAAATATGACGGTAAATTCCTGCTGGACATCATTCGCGAAAAAGCGCCATTGTTGGGCTTTGAGTTGGATGTTCACTGGGTGCAACGTGGAGGTGCAAACCCACTGGAAGTCATCAAAGACTACAAAGGCAAAGTGGAATTGATCCATTTGAAGGACTACCGTATTGCTGAAATCCCACAAGATGGCTTCGATGCTTTATATAGTGGGGATCTTGCCAAATTTATGGATTACTTCACAAATACAATCCAATTCGCTGAATTGGGAACAGGCAGCCTACCTTTGAAAGAAATCATCGAGGAAAGCATCTCATCAGGTGCTCGCTACCTATTAGTGGAGCAGGATGACACGTATGGAGTGGATCCGTTCGAAAGCTTGAAAATATCCCGTGAGCACCTATTGGAATTGGGCTACGGAAACCTGTTCTGATAAAAGCGATGAAGAAGTTCGGAGAGGATTCTCTTCGGACTTCTTCCTATAATAATGAAGGAGGTCATACGATTGGGAAATAAAGATGGAATGAATTATGCTCCGAAAGGGAAAATAAACAGAGTAGTGGAACCGGGAGCGTTCAACGTGGGCGTTACGGCACTGGACCACGGACATATCAACGGCATGACGAACGGGTTGATTGAAGCCGGCGCTACAATCAAATATGTCTACGATCCGGATGCGGAAAAGGTAGCGAATTATCTGGAATCATTCCCGGATGTTACCGTTGCGGAGTCTTTGGAACAAATTTTGGAAGATCCGGAAATCCAGTTGGTTGCCGCTGCTGCTGTGCCTAACTTGCGCAGTGCGTTGGGAAATCGAGTCATGCGGGCAGGGAAAGACTATTTCACGGACAAGACCGGCTTCACGACACTGGAACAACTCGAAGAGACCAAAAAAGTAGTTGCAGAGACCGGTAAAAAATATTGGGTCTATTTCAGCGAAAGACTGCATGTGGAAGGTGCTGTATTTGCCGGCCAGTTGATCGAAGACGGCAGAATCGGCCGTGTCATCCAAGTGACCGGTTTCGGGCCGCATCGATTGGATAAAGAAAAACGTCCGGATTGGTTCTTCAAGAAAGAACAGTACGGCGGCATTTTGGCCGACATCGGCAGCCATCAGATTGAGCAATTCCTTTACTATACGGGAAATACCGATGCCAAAGTGCTGCACAGCAAAGTCGGAAACTACAACAATCCGAATACACCAGAATTGGAGGACTACGGTGACGCTACGCTGATCGGGGACAATGGCGCAACCTTCATCTTCAAAGTGGACTGGCTCACACCGGACGGACTCGGAACGTGGGGCGATGGCCGCACGTTCATCACCGGAACAGAAGGAACGATCGAAATCCGCAAATACATCAACGTAGCGACGGAGCAGACCGGCGATCACCTCTTCTTGGTGACGAAGGATGGCGAGGAGCACTATTCCTTGACAGGCGAAGTCGGGTTCCCGTTCTTCGGCGAAATGATCTTGGACTGCATCAACCGCACCGAAAATGCGATGACACAGGAACATATCTTCAAGGCGCAAGAATTATGCCTGAAGGCGCAGGAACAGGCACTGAACATCACTGCTGCAAGTCTATAAAAAAGTTTTCCCTTTCTTTGCTGCTGGGTGATCCGGATGGCGAAGGAAGGGTTTTTGTTGGTTTCGGGTTGGATGAGCATGCAACTTGAACTATGGCCGACAGCTTGTTATGATGCGGAAGAAGAATTATTGAGAATGAGGTGAAAGGATGCAAACATTGATCATCGTCAGCCATCCGACGCTGGCTGATTCGAATCTGCAAAGGTTTCTGTGGGAAAGTCTTCCGGCTGAAGGAGTGACGTGGTATCATCTCGAGTCGGTTTATCCGGATGGACAGGTCGATCGGGAAGCCGAACAACAGCAATTGCTCCAGTATGACCGCATCATCTTCCAATTTCCGTTCTATTGGTACAGCTCGCCAGCTCTATTGAAGCAATGGCAGGATGTCGTTTTGACAGATGACTTTGCCTACGGAACTGACGGAGGCAGGTTGTCGGGAAAAGAATTCGGCCTCGTTTTGGCACTCGGTGTGAATGAGCGCGAATACCAAGCCGGAGGTAGGGAAGGCTTCACGATTTCCGAACTGACCCGTCCTTACCAGGCGTTGGCGAAAAAATGCGGCATGGTGTACCTGCCGACGCTCACCGTTTCTAAATTCGATTACCTGAACGACAGCAAGAAGAAAGAGTTGCTGATCGCTTACCAGCAATACCTTACCAAAGACAATGATGCCAGCCTCAAGGCTTCAGAAAACTGGTTCAAACGCCAACTGCAGTCGCTTGGGCAAGTGGGACTTTCCGAAGATGACCAGCAACTGGTGGAGTATCTGCTTGCCATTTTGGAGGACAACCGTGAGCAATTGGATGACTTGGCGTGGACATTGGCACAGATGGAAGGCAATCAGTTTGGATAAAAGTAAAGCGGGGGACGAAAATGGAGACTGAAAATTGGGTGCAGGAACAACTGAATCACTTAATGGCAGCAAGTAAAGATTACCGGCAAAAAGCACTTTTCCAGGAAACGAAGAAGCTTTTCCAAGAGCAGTATCAACGGATCGAACAAATGGAGGGCGAATTGGACGGGCGGATCTGGAGCCCGAAAGAGTGGTCGGATTAGATTGCGGCATCGACTTTACCTTACTTCGACTGTCAGCTCCGGGAAACGGGGGCTTCACCGGAGTTCAGACGATATTCTGAGTTATTCTCCGGCAAGCGTAGCTTCGTCGTAGTTGGGGGTGGAAGTTATCGATGTACTCCGGCGAGTAGAAGTCTGGACGGAGCTGCATACGCATATTCCGTTTCGCTCATCCGGTCAGCGGCAGCTGGCCGCGCTCTTTAGGGACAAAAAAGATAGACACTTCACCTTTTTATGGGTAGTGTCTATCTTTTTTGTTTTTATTTGATTGGCAATTGGTAGACGTAATCGTCCATCACGAAGCCGCCTCCAATGGGGGAGACGATGGATTCCGTGCGGACAAAACCGTATTTTTCGTAGAATGCGATGGAACCTTCATTATATTTGTTGACGGTAAGCTCCAGAACTTTTTTCCGTTTTTGCTTTGCCAAATCGACCATTTTTTGCATGATTTGATAGGCGTAGCCTCGCCCACGGGCTTCCTTCAGCAAATAAAGTTTACTGATGAACAGCTTGTCGTCCTGCAATTGGATAGCCAGGTAACCGGCGGATTGCCCCTCGCTTTTGATGAGGAAATAATCCAATTTTCCTGTTTCGATATCTGCTTCCATATTCGCTTTGGACTGGATGTTCTCCAACATATAGGTTACTTGTTCCGGACCTAGAATCGGCAGATAGTATTCATGCCAGATGATGTCAGCCAAGCGGGACAGCTCGTTGATCTGCTCCATGCTTTCGACAGGTTCCAGCCGGAGTGACGTTTCGCGGGAAAGCAGCTGCGGGGTCGTCATATCAAGACACCAACTTTACCAGGAAATATTTCTTTTTGCCGCGGCGCACGAGGATGAAGCGGCCTTCGAAAGAGTTTTCGGCAGTGATGACGAATTCCAAATCCGTGACTTTATCGCCGTTGATGGAAATGGCGCCGTTTTGGATGTCTTCGCGTGACTGGCGGCGTGACGGTTCGATTCCCAGATCGACCAACCAAGTGACCAATTCCTGTTCCTTCAGGTCGGACTCAAAAGTCGGCATATTTTTGAAGCCTTCAGCGATTTCATCGGCAGTCAATTCCTTCACTTCGCCGGTAAACAGGGCTTCGGTGATCTTTAGAGCGTCCTGCAAAGCTTGTTCGCTGTGGACGAAGCGCGTCATTTCGGATGCCAAAACTTTTTGGGCTTCGCGTTTATGCGGCTCTGTTTCCACTTTTTCAGTCAGAGCATCAATCTCTTCCTTCGAAAGGAAAGTGAAGTATTTCAAGTATTTGATGACATCACGGTCGTCTTGATTCACCCAGAATTGGTAGAATTCGTAAGGGGTCGTTTTCTTAGGGTCCAACCAGACAGCACCGCCAGCAGTCTTGCCGAATTTCGTGCCGTCTGCCTTCAGCATCAAAGGAATCGTCAAGCCGAAAGCTTTTGCTTCCGTGCCTTCTTTTTTACGGATCAGATCCAAGCCGGCAGTGATGTTGCCCCATTGATCCTGACCGCCGATCTGAAGGTTGACGCCTTCATTCTGGAAAAGGTGCAGGAAGTCCATGGACTGCAGAATCTGGTAAGTGAATTCCGTGAAAGAAATACCGGTATCCAGACGGCTGGCTACGATATCTTTGGCCAACATCGCATTGATGTTGAAGTTCTTGCCGAAATCACGCAGGAAATCCAACAGCGTCAAATCTTTTGTCCAGTCATAGTTGTTGACGAGACGGATGTCGGCTGAACTGTCGGAAAGGAACAGTTTTTTCATTTGAGCGGTCAAAGCATTTGCATTCTCAACGACTTGATCCATCGATTGCAGAACCCGTTCCTCGCTCTTTCCGCTTGGGTCGCCGATCGAACCGGTTGCGCCGCCGATCAGGATGACGGGTCTGTGTCCTGCCAGTTGGAATCTCTTCAATACGATGAAGGGAATCAGGTGTCCGATATGCAGGCTGTCGCCGGTAGGGTCAACGCCGCAATAGAGGCCGATCTGCTCCTCCTCCGTTAATTTGCGTAAGCCTTCCGCGTCTGTTTGTTGATTGATGGCACCGCGCCATTCTAGCTCGTCGATGATATTCATGTGCTTCATTCCTTTTCTCATAAATTTATATGCAAAAAAATCCCTGTCCAGACAAGAAAATTCTTGTTTGAACAGGGACGATAGTTACCGTGTTACCACCCAGCTTGCAGAGTCATCCGAATCGGAAAAACTTTGCCACTCTGACATGTATCGTATGCCGGACGCTTATGCGCATAAGAAAGCTCCAAAGTGTAATTCGAATCCAGGTTTGCATCAGCTTCCACCAACCGCTGACTCTCTATGGGACAAAATCCCGATTCTACTGTCTTTTTCATCGCTTTTTATTGTATTGGTTAATTGCCGTAAGTATAGCGCAGCAAAACTTCAGATGTCAACCGTGACAATAAAAAAAGCAATGTTACATAAATGTTACAAAGTGGGGAAAGGTAGGAAATATTACTGATTACGCGGATTCAGATACATTAGGCCCGCCGTTTTACAGAAATGTTACAGTTAGGATACAACTTGTCGAAACCGGGTTAAACGAAAAAAAACTATGTTATGATTCATTATGTTGATGAATCTTAAGAAAAACTATAAAAAGTTAAAAGATATATAAGAATTATAACTAACGACAATCGAATGTAAGTGGAGGAATTAGACTTGAAGAAGAAATTAGTGGCTATCGCATTAGCAGGTACGATCCTTGCAACAAGTATAGTAACGCCTTTTACAGCTCAAGCAGATGAAATCTTAACAAAAATCCAACAGCAAGAAACTAAAATTTCTGAATTGGACAGCAAACAAAGCACGGCAGAAGAAAACTTGTCTGCAATCACTGCAGAAGTTGATGCAGCCGAAAAAAGAGCGGATACTCTTTTGGCAAACCGCGTAAAGACACAAGATGAGATTGTTGCTTTACAAGAAGATATTGCCGAATTGCAAGTTGTCATCGCACAACGCGAAGAACAACTGGATGAGCAAGCAAGATCTGTTCAAGTGAACGGTTCAAACGAAAACTACTTGAATTTTATCGTAGCATCCGAATCTTTCACAGATTTGGTATCCCGCATCGATGTTGTTTCAAAAATGGTTTCAGCCAATAAAGAATTGGTAGAGCAGCAAATTGCGGATCAAAAAGCTGTTGAAGATAAGAAAAGTAAAACTGAAGAAAACTTAAGCAAAATTAATGCAATGGCTATGGAGTTGGAACAACTTAAAGGCGATTTGCAAGTGAAGAAAATCGAACAGGAAAGCGCAATTGCCGCTTTGGCTGCTGAAAAAGCAACGGCTGAATCCGACCGTCAAATGTTCTTAGCGCAAAAAGAAGAAGCTGACCAAAGAGCCGCCGCAGAAGCTGCTGCCATTGCCGCTGCTGAAGCTGCCGCAGCAACTGTAGCTGCAACAGTCGCACAAGCAAGCTCAGAAGAATCTTCAACCGCTGCTTCATCCGTTGATATTGCATCAAGCACAGTTGCAAGTTCCGAGTCGGCTGCTCCTGCTCAAACAGTTGCCGCTGCACCAGTTGTTGAAAGTGCACCAGTTGTGTCTGCTCCTGCAGCAGCTGCACCAGTCGTCAGCGCACCAGTTGTGTCTGCGCCAGTCGTGACTGCACCAACATTATCGGCACCAACAGGCGATGTTGTTTCCATTGCCGCAAAATACATCGGCGTTCCTTATGTATGGGGCGGAAAAACACCGTCAGGCTTTGACTGCTCTGGCTTCACGTCTTATGTCTTCAGAGAAGCATACGGCATCGAAATCGGTGGCTACACAGTTCCTCAAGAAAACTCAGGTACACAGATTGCTGTATCATCCGCACAAGCGGGAGATTTGATCTTCTGGGGTTCAAGAGGCGCGACTTATCACGTTGCGATCTACGTAGGCGGCGGACAATACATCCACGCTCCGGCACCAGGCCAAACGGTTACTTATTCTTCTTACAACCTTTCCGGCGCATCATTTGCCGTACGTGTTGCAAGATAATCCAAAATTCACGACAGTCCTCCGGGGCTGTCTTTTTTTGATTTTTGCGTAGTATGAAGAGAAGCTGTTGACCTTAACGCAGCGTGAAGGTGTAAGATAGGATCATCGGAGGGGATAGAATGGAATATACAATCCAAAAATTGAGCCGATTGGCCGGCGTCAGCACGAGGACGCTGCGCTTCTATGACGAAATCGGCCTGCTGAAGCCCAAACGCACCAGTTCCTCTGGCTACCGCATCTATGGTGAGACAGAGGTGGACAGGCTGCAGCAGATCCTGTTCTTCAAACAGTTGTCTTTTTCGCTTGATAAGATCAAAGCCGCGATGGATGATCCGGCATATGATGCGGAACAATCATTGGTCGCACATAAACAGGCGCTGTTGGAGAAAAAGAAGGAAATCGAATTGCTGATCAAAACGGTGGATGCTACGCTTGAAGAAAAAAGAGGAGGCAGAAGGATGAGCGACAAAGAAAAATTCGAAGGCTTGAAGAAGGAACTGCTCGACGAGAACGAAATCCGCTACGGGCAGGAAATCCGCGAAAAATACGGAGAAAAGACCGTAGCGGCTTCGAACAATAAGTTCGCAGGAATGAGCGAAGCGGATTTTGACGCAATGCAGGAGATGGCAGCACGCCTGCAGGAGATGCTGACGGAAGCGATGGCTACGGGGGATGCCGGCGGAGAGGCTGCCTTGGCGGTTGCTGCGCTGCATAAACAATGGCTGAGCTATACTTGGCCGAGCTACTCTCCGGAAGCGCATCGTGGACTGGCCCAGATGTATGTCGACGACGAAAGGTTCACGGCATACTACGACAAAGCATCAGGCAAAGGGGCCTCTGCATTTTTGCGGGATGCGATCCACAACTATACGGATAAGTGACAAATGCTGGATGATGCTGTAGAGGCCGGGAGCTGTAATTTGCTTTCGGCTTTTTTGTGCATGGATCCGGAGGTACAGGCGTTGGCAAGAGGTTGCCGCATGTTTCGAATTTCGCCCCCAAACCCTTGACTTTTGTGGTAGAATGGTACGGTAAGTTGCGTACATTCGCAAAGAACTTAGAATTCAGGGAGGCGCACTCATTCGTGGCTAAAGACAAAAATACATTTTATATCACTACTCCAATCTATTATCCGAGCGGAAAGCTCCACATCGGAAATGCGTATTCTACTATCGCATGCGATGTAATGGCGCGCTATAAAAAACTGATGGGATTCGATGTGTTCTACCTGACCGGTTCAGATGAGCACGGACAAAAAATCGAGAACAAAGCTGCAGAATTGGGCATCACACCGAAAGAATATGTGGACGGCATGGCCCAGGATATGCAGGATCTATGGAAACGTCTGGACATTTCCAACAACAAGTTCATCCGCACCACTGATGATGATCATGTCCAAGCTGTTCAGCAGATTTTTGAACAATTATTGGAACAAGGCGACATCTATCTTGGCGAATACGAAGGCTGGTATTCTGTTTCCGACGAAGAGTTCTTCACGGAAACCCAATTGGCTGAAGTGTACCGCGATGCCGACGGAAACATCATCGGCGGAGTTGCGCCAAGCGGCCATGAAGTCGAATTGGTGAAAGAGGAGTCCTACTTCTTCCGCATGAGCAAATACGCGGATCGTCTTTTGGCGTATTACGATGCGCACCCTGATTTTATCCAACCGGAATCGCGCAAAAACGAGATGGTCAACAATTTCATCAAACCAGGACTTGAGGATTTGGCTGTATCACGGACGACCTTTACTTGGGGGATTCCTGTTAAAAGCAATCCGAAACACGTGGTCTATGTTTGGATCGATGCATTGGCGAACTACATCACTGCCTTAGGTTATGGTTCGGCTGATGACTCGCTTTACCAAAAATATTGGCCGGCTGATGTGCACATGGTCGGAAAAGAAATCGTCCGCTTCCACACCATCTATTGGCCGATCATGCTGATGGCACTGGATCTGCCGCTTCCGAAAAAAATCTTTGGACACGGGTGGCTTTTGATGAAGGAAGGCAAAATGTCCAAATCAAAAGGCAACGTTGTGTATCCGGATATGTTGGTGGAGCGCTTCGGGTTGGATGCTTTGCGCTACTACCTGATGCGCGAAGTGACCTTCGGCAGCGACGGCATCTTCACACCTGAGGATTACGTGAACCGCATCAATTATGATTTGGCCAATGATCTGGGCAACTTGCTGAACAGAACGATCGCCATGATCAACAAATATTTCGGGGGTAACATCCCTGCGGCACTAGCAGCGGAAACGGCTTTCGATGCGGAACTCAAAGCGATGGCAGCGGAAGTGACCGAGAATTACCAGAAGGAAATGGACAACATGCAGTTCAGTTCGGCCTTGTCCGAAACATGGCGCCTCATTTCCCGCGCGAACAAATACATCGATGAGACCGCTCCATGGGTCTTGGCGAAGGACGAGTCCAAGCAAGCGGAGTTGGGAAGCGTTATGGCGCATTTGGCTGAAACCTTGCGCGTCGTCGGCATCCTGCTGTCTCCATTCATGACGCAAGCGCCGTTCAGAATGTATGAACAACTTGGATTGGACTTCGAAAAACAAGGCGCTTGGGAAAACGTAGCTTTCGGAACGTTCCCGGCGGATGTGAAGGTAGTTGAAAAAGGCACGCCAATCTTCCCGCGTCTCGTTACAGAAGAGGAAGTCGCCTACATCAAGGAACAAATGGGCGGCGGAACTATCCCCGCAGAAGAGGAAACAGTTGCTGCAGAGTGGGATCCAACGACTACCGTGCTGACTTCTGAAAAAGAAAAGCAGATCAAATATGAGGACTTCGATAAAGTCGAGTTGAAGGTTGCTGAAGTCATCGATTGCCAGAAAGTCGAAGGCGCGGACAAGTTGCTGAAATTCCGTCTGGATGCGGGGGATGAAGGGCATCGCCAAATCCTGTCGGGCATTGCACAATGGTATCCGGATCCTGCGTATTTCATCGGCAAGAAAGTCATCATCGTCGCTAACCTGAAAGCGCGCAAAATGAAGGGTGAAATCAGCCAAGGGATGATCCTTTCTGCTGAAAAGGATGGCGTACTGCAAGTGATACTCGCACCTGAATCGGCAGCAAATGGTTCAACAGTGGCATAAAGGTTTTTGTGATTCAAGGAGCCTGGGACAGTTGTCCCGGACTCCTTTGTCCATTTTAGATGCAGAAGAATCAGGGCAGGCTTAGCCTTCCCGCAGGAACCGGAAAGGAATCTATGGATAAATTATTATTTGATACACATACGCATCTGAACGTGGATGCTTTTGCGGATGATGCTGCAGCGGCCATCACAAGGGCTCACGAAGCCGGTGTCGGCAGATTTGCGGTAGTTGGCTTCGATGCGGACACAATAAAAAAATCGCTTGAATTGAGCGCAAAATATCCCGAAATCTACAGCATCATCGGCTGGCACCCTACAGAAGCAGCGACTTACACTGCGGCAGTGGAAGACAGCCTGATGGCGTTGCTTGAAGAAAAGAAGGTTGTTGCCATGGGGGAAATGGGTCTGGACTATCACTGGGACACAGCGCCGCATGACGTCCAGTCGAAAATATTCAGAAGACAAATCACGATCGCCAAAGAATTGGAACTGCCGATCAGCATCCACATGCGTGATGCCATCGAAGATACGTACCGCATTCTGAAGGAAGAGGATGTGCGCGACATCGGAGGCATCATGCACAGCTTTAGCGGCGATGTGGACTATATGAAAAAGTTTTTGGGTTTGGGCATGCACATTTCAATCAGTGGCGTCGTCACTTTCAAAAAAGCGACGGAATTGCATGAAGTGGCCAAAGTTGTTCCGATTGAGAAGCTTCTGGTCGAAACCGATGCGCCGTATCTGGCACCAGTCCCTTTCCGTGGAAAGCGGAACGAGCCGGCTTATGTACGCTATGTAGCCGAAAAGATTGCTGAATTACGCGAGCAAACCTTCGGAGAAATCGCGTTGCAGACAACCAAAAACGCGAATAAATTATTTGGGTTGGAAGACAAATGAAAATAGAAGAAATTATAGTGGTTGAGGGGAAAGACGACACCAAACGGATCAAAGAAGCGGTTGAAGCTGATACGATCGAAACGAACGGTTCGGCAATCAATGAAGCAACGTTGCAGCTGATTGCCCATGCGCAAGCGACACGTGGCGTCATCGTCTTCACCGATCCGGATTATCCGGGCGGCAAAATCCGGGCAACAATCGTGGAACGGATACCCGGCGTCAAGCATGCATTCCTGCGCAAGGATGATGCGCAATCTCCGAAAGGGGGAAGTCTAGGAATCGAACATGCTTCCCCGGGGAACATAAGGGCAGCGCTGAAGAATGTTTATACGCAAAGACAGGTTGAAACGAGCGATATCGACAGGAAATTCCTGGATGAATGGCACTTGATCGGACACGCCGATTCAGGGCGCTATCGTGAATTGCTGGGGGATGTGCTCGGAATCGGCCATACAAACGGAAAACAGTTATTGAAACGCCTGCGCATGTTTCAACTGGAAAGAGTAGATGTTGATGCAGCGATGACAGCCATTTTAAAAGAACTGGATGAAAAGGATAGCCTGACCGCTCAGCGGCAGGAGGAGGAAAACAGATGAGTGCATTAGAACACCAGAAGGATATAGCGACACCAAGCAGAACGAACGCCATCTTAAAGAAATACCATCTGACCATGAAGAAAAGCCTAGGGCAAAACTTTTTGGTGGAACCGAATATATTGACGAAGATGGTGGCTGCAGCCGGCATCGACAAAAACACCAATGCGATCGAGATCGGTCCCGGTATCGGAGCCTTGACGGAGCGCCTTGCCAGAGAAGCCAAAAAAGTAGTGGCGTTTGAAGTGGACAGACGACTGGCGCCTATTTTGAAGACGGAACTTGCGGAATACGATAATATCGAAATCATTTTTCAGGATATTCTGCAGGCGAATGTTCCGCAGGTCATCGAGGAGCATTTTGAACCGGCTGAACGATTGGTGGTAGCGGCGAATCTGCCTTACTACATCACGACGCCGATTATCATGAATTTCATCGAGACGGATTTGCCGATCGATACGTTTGTGATGATGATGCAAAAGGAAGTCGCACAACGCATGACCGCCAAGCCCGGAACGAAAGCATTCGGTTCATTGACGATTGCGATCGACTACTATACGGAAGCCGAGATTGCCTTCATCGTTCCGAAAACCGTTTTTGTGCCGCAACCGAATGTCGATTCGGCAATCCTGAAGCTGCAACGCAGAGCGGAACCCAAAGTGAAGGTTACGGATGAGAAGTTCTTCTTTGATTTGGTCCGCGCCGGTTTCAACCAACGCAGAAAAACGCTCTGGAACAATCTGCAGTCGCGCTACGGCAAAACGGAAGAGGTCAAGGCTGCTTTGACAGCCGGACTTGAAGAAGCGGGCATCGAACCCTCAAAACGGGCAGAAGCCCTGAGCATCGAACAATTTGCGGATCTTGCCAACGCCTTGGTCAAGTATTTGGATGTTAAATAAGCGACCAAGTGCTTGCTTGATATTAGAGTTTCCGGAGACCCCGTCGAGAAGACAGCCCCACCTCGCAGCCCCCCTTTCAAATTAAAGGTGAAGGGGAGGTTGTGCTGATTTTCTGTCGGAAGTTTACTAAAAACTGTGAAAAAAGTTGATAAGATTTCTTTAAAGATTTATTCGTTTCATAGTTGCGTGCATACGTCCTCTGTGATATACTTGTTATTTTAATTTATCTGTGTTATACTGTAAATCAGTGAGGTGAAACAGAATGCCGGATAATTTGAGTCAGATTAAAGAACAACTGGAATGTCACTTAGGGCAAAAAGTTATGCTGACTGCGCAAGCAGGACGCAAACGCAAGACGGAACGAAAAGGTATTTTACGAGAAACGTATCATGCTGTATTTGTAGTCGATCTAGACCAAAACGAAAATGCATTTGAACGTGTATCATACAGTTATGCAGATGTTTTAACCGAAGCTGTAGAGATTTTATTTTATGATGAAGAAAAATGCCAGTACGCTTAAATTAGTTAAGAACTTATTCCAAATAAATCAAACAGACATCGAATTGTCTGTTTTTTTTTATCTAAAAATCACAAGCTATGGGCGGAATTGTGCGGGAAAAACGGTTCCGGGCAATTAATCATGCGATATTGCGCATTCAGAAACTAATTCTTGTTTGTTGGCATATATTTCTTTTAAAAAGAGCACGCTTAAGCTAGTATTGTATTATAAGAACAGTGGAGAGGAGCGTGGAGCGATGGAATGGATTGAACGTGCGCCGGCAAAAATAAATTTGGCGTTAGATGTACTGTATAAGCGGGATGACTATTATCATGAACTCGAAATGGTGATGGCTTCAGTCGACCTTGCGGACCATCTTACTTTTACTCCTCTCAAAGAAGATGAAATCAGGATCTACACAAATAAGGTGTTTCTGCCGGTGGATACGCGTAATCATGTGTATCAGGCGGTAAAGCTGCTCAAAGACCGTTGCGGGATAAAGAAGGGAATCAAGATTGAAATCGACAAAAAAATCCCTGTTGCAGCCGGATTGGGCGGTGGCAGCACAGATGCTGCCGCGGCTCTGCGCGCGCTGAATAAAATCTGGGATCTGCAGCTTTCTGTTGAAGAGCTCATTGCTATCGGCAATCAAGTAGGCTCGGATGTTCCCTACAGCATCGTGGGCGGTACCGCTTTTGTATCCGGCCGGGGTGAAATCGTCCGGAAATTGCGGCCGATGCCATCCTGTTGGGTGATTTTGGCGAAGCCGCGCCTAAGTGTCTCGACGAAGACGATTTTCCGTCTGTTGACTGTCGAGGAATTGCAGCACAAATCAACTTCCAGAGTCGTAGCGCAAGCCATAGAAGAAGGCGATTATGAACGGATGTGCCAGAATGTAGGAAATGCTTTGGAACAAGTGACCTTCAATAAACATCCGGAACTGCGCAAATTGAAGGACCGGATGGAGAAGTACGGCCTGGACGGTGTGACGATGAGCGGCAGTGGCCCGACCATCATCGGCTTCAGCAGGAATACATCGCGCATCAAACGTGCCTACAACAGTCTGCGCGGATTCTGCGAAGAAGTATACATGGTCCGACTGCTCAATGAAGAATAATCAGAAATGCAGTGTAAGACCGCTCTGCCTCAACCGCGGAACTCCTTAGGATGTTCGCGGTTTTTGCTTGTGAAACGGAAGCGAAATGGTTGACGCGTTGCGTGCAGGTGTGATAAAGTGTCTATCGGACCTTAAACAGGAATCATTACGTTTTGGAGGAATAATAAATGATGCTTAATAGATTAAAAGTGACAGGTATTTTATCTGCGGCAGCGTTTTTTTTAGTTGGATGCGGAGCAAGTGAAAGCAGCGAAACAGGCATTTCTGAGGACGGTATTAAGGTAGTCACAACCTTTTATCCGATGTATGATTTTGCGAAAAATGTAGTAGGAGACAATGGCGAAGTTTCCGTTCTGCTGGATGCTGGTCAAGAATCGCATGGTTATGAGCCGACACCGCAGGATATTGCGGCTATTGCTGAGGCCGATGTGTTCATCTATAACAGTGATGAAATGGAAACGTGGGTGCCCAGCGTCTTGGAATCGATTGGATCGAGCGATGTGATCGTTGTGGAAGCTGCAGAGAATATCGCGTTATTTGAAATGGTAGAGGATGCGGCTGCCGAAGAAGAACACGATGAAGAAGAGGGACATGAAGAAGGCGAAGATGCACACAATGTCGATCCGCATGTCTGGTTGGATCCAGTGTACGCACAAGAGGAAGTCGATGCCATTTTATCCGGAGTACTTGAGGCTGATGAAGCCAACAAAGAGAGTTACGAAGCAAATGCTGCTGTTTTTAACGAAAAATTGGCGAAACTGGATGCATCTTATCAGACTGCTTTTGAAATTGCCGAAAACCGCACATTCGTCGTCCAGCATGCAGCTTTCGGCTACATTGCCCGTCGCTACGAACTGACTGAGGTGGCGGTGTCGGATGTGTCATCCGATGCGGAACCGAATCCCGCCAAACTGGCTGAACTACAGCGGTTTATGATCGATAATCAAATCACTACCGTTTATTACTCGGACAGTGCCTCCTCAAAAACAGCACAAACCTTGGCTGAAGCAACAGGTGCCGCTCTGGAAGTGTTGAGTCCGCTTGAAGGGATAACCGATGAAGACCAAGAAGCGGGTAAAGATTACTTGAGTGTAATGGAGGAAAATTTGGAAGCTTTGAAAAAAGTGATCCAGTAACAGAAGAGAGGAATTCGAATGGATTACATCGATGTACAGCATCTTTCGTTCTATTACGATGATGAACCTGTCCTGCAGGATATAACCTTCCAAGTGCACGAAGGGGAGTTCGTCATTCTTACAGGCGAAAACGGTGCTGCGAAATCTACTTTATTGAAGAGCATCCTGGGACTGCTGAACCCTCGGGAAGGCAGCGCGACAATTTCTAAAGTGAACTATCGCGGAGAAAAGCTGACGATTGGTTATGCCCCGCAGCAAATTTCGTCGTTCAATATCGGCTTTCCAAGCAGAGTCTTGGAGTTTGTGGAATCCGGCAGATACCAAAAAGGTAGATGGTTCAAAAAATTGGACGAAGAAGATCATACCCATGTAAAAAAAGCTTTGGAATCCGTGGGTATGTGGGAGATGCGCAACAAAAAAATCGGGGAGCTTTCCGGTGGGCAAAAACAACGCATTGCCTTGGCACGTATTTTCGCAACCGATCCGGATTTGTTTGTGCTCGATGAGCCGACAACTGGAATGGACAAAGAATCGCGTGAGCGTTTCTACCGTTTGCTGAAGCACAATTCGCAGGTACACAACAAAGCGATCATCATGGTTACGCATGAGCACGAAGATATCAAAGAATTTGTGGATACTCATATCCAACTGGTCAGAAAGGAGGATTCGCCTTGGAGATGTTTCTCTATGGATTTATGCAAAGAGCCTTCCAAGCATCAACATTAATCGCAATCATGGCGCCCGTTTTGGGCTTGCTGCTGATTTTACGACGGCAGTCCCTGATGGCGGACACATTATCCCATGTATCCTTAGCGGGAGTCGCTTTAGGAATGCTTCTGAACATCAATCCGACGCTCACCACTTTAGGCATCGTTATTTTGGCGGCAATCGGAATCGAATATTTGCGCGTCATCTTCAAAGGGTATTCGGAAATATCGGTTGCAATTCTGATGGCTACGGGGATGGCAGTCGCTTTGGTGTTGATGAGCTTCGTGTCAGGGAAACAGAACGCAAGTGTCGAACAGTTCCTGTTCGGATCGATCATCACGATAAATGATGACCAGATTCTTATCTTGTTGGCTTTGGCAATCATAGTCGTTTTATTGTATCTGATTTTCCGCAAGCCATTGTACGTATTGACGTTTGATGAAGACACGGCCCATACAGCGGGCTTGCCGGTCCGCATGATGTCTCTGTCGGTGTCTGTAATAACAGGGGTTGCCATCAGCGTGGTGATGCCGATTACCGGATCATTGTTGGTTTCCTCGATCATGATTCTGCCTGCAGCCATCTCGATGAGGTTAGTGCATACCTTCAACGGGGTCATCCTGCTTGGGATAGGCATCGGTTTGACGGGAATGTACGGGGGATTGTTCGCATCCTATCAGTACGGGACGCCTCCGGGAGCCACAATCACCCTGGTTTTCGTGGCCATGTTCATTTTGACCAGTATCTACAAGGTCCTAGTCGAAAAGAAGTAGAATCTTAACAATAAGATATATGGACAAGAGCAGAACATTGCTCTTGTTTTTTTTGCTAAAATTCGATTAAAAACGAACGATAAACAATTAAAAGCTTTTATTTTTCAGCAATTAACTATATAATAGAGGAAAGAACGCAATATGAGGAGAGATTTGGAGTGAAAATAAAGCGCAGTGAACGGTTAGTTGATATGACCCGTTACTTACTAGAAAGACCGCATCGGTTGATTTCATTGACCTATTTCGCTAAACGATATGAATCAGCGAAATCTTCCATCAGTGAAGATCTATCCATCATCAAAAAAACATTTGAAGACCGTGGAACGGGGATTGTTGAAACGCTGCCGGGTGCAGCAGGAGGCGTCAAGTATATTCCGACAATCAACAAAGAAAATGCCCGCGAAATTATAGAAGAAATGTGCGAAATCATGAACAGTAAAGATCGTCTGTTACCGGGAGGATACGTTTATCTTTCTGATATGTTGGGCAATCCGGAAATTCTCCAGAAAATCGGACGTGTCATCGCGGCTCAATATGTTGACAAAAAAGTGGATGCTGTCATGACTGTCGCCACCAAAGGGGTTCCGATTGCGCAAGCAGTCGCTACGTATCTAAATGTACCGTTCGTCATTGTTCGTCGTGATTCGAAAATTACAGAAGGCTCAACTGTGAGCATCAATTATGTCTCAGGTTCATCAGATCGAGTAGAAAAAATGGAACTGTCCAAACGCAGTCTGCCCCGCGGTTCCAAAGTTCTGATCGTCGATGATTTCCTCAAAGGTGGAGGCACCATCAATGGTATGCGCAGCATGATTTCTGAATTTGAGTCGGAAACAGTCGGCGTAACCGTATTCGCAGAAGCGGGCTACAATTCCAAACGTGAAGTATTCGATTATACATCGCTTATCCGCGTAAACAATATTGATTTGAAAGACCATTCCATCAGTGTGGGCTTGGGCAATTATTTCGATCCAAGCACCGATTGAAAATAACTATGAAAAAAAGAGCTGGCTCCTTGAACGCATCAAGGGTCGGCTCTTTGTTGCGGATTGGCAAAACAGCGCTATTCACCGAGTTAAATTTCGGAAGAAATCACACATGATCTTTCCGGAAAGAAGTCTCCGGAATTTTTTTGTAGGCTAATTTTTCCAGAATGCTCCCGTAATCAGGATAGGTTTTGATTAATGCATCATAAGTCAATAATTCAAAATCATTATAATCGAATCCTGGGGAAACCATACAGCTCACAAGAGCATAGTCTCCGGACGAGCCTTCTACGCTGCTTCCGAAGATGACCCCTTTCGGAACTGTGAATTGGAAGAGTTCACCTTTTTCTGGATGGCGCCCCATACTGACCGCTTCATAACGGCCATCGGGATGCAACAGGTGGATCGTCAAGGCGCTGCCCTCATGGAAATACCAGACCTCATCGGCCTTCAAACGGTGAAAATGGGATGGGTTATCTGCAGTCAGCAAAAAAAGTATATTACTGTATAGGTAGCGTTCTCTCCGGTCGTCGGTGACGATCAGTTCAGGAGAATGGCCGGTTTCGCGAAAATAGCCACCTTCCGCGTGCGGTTGAAGCAACAACTCGTGTATCCAGAATGATGCAGTCGGTCTTGTCATTGGAACCAATCCTTTCAATGTATCTTTCTGTTCATCATTATAAACAAAAAACCGGTCAATAAAAAATAATGTATACGCATTCTTCGTATTTCCATTAGAAAATGAAAAGAAGTCTGTATTTATATACGGCATCATATTGAAAAAAGCAAGATTTTACGCTAAGATAATTTAGTTGAAGGAATAAAATGAAAAGATAGGAGTTGCTTATGGCTAATCGTTTTGCAATCATACTTGCTGCTGGTCAAGGAACGCGCATGAAAAGTAAGCTTTACAAAGTACTGCATGCAGTTTGCGGAAAACCAATGGTAGAGCACGTCGTGGATCAAGTAGAGGCTGCTGGCATTGAAAAGGTAGTGACAATTGTAGGGCACGGTGCGGATACTGTTAAAGGATGCTTGGGGGATCGTTCGGAATATGTATTGCAGGCGCAACAATTGGGAACAGGGCACGCTGTCCTGCAAGCGCAAGCTGTGCTGGAGAACGAAGAAGGCACTACGTTGGTCATCTGCGGAGATACACCGCTCCTGACGGCTGAAACTTTGGAATCCTTGTTGCAATACCATGAAGAGAAAAAAGCAAAAGCAACTATCCTGACTGCGCATGCTGCTGATCCGAACGGCTATGGCCGCATCATCAGAAATGCGTCAGATAATGTAGAAAAAATTGTGGAACAAAAAGATGCTTCTCCGGAAGAAGTGCTCGTGCAAGAAATCAATACCGGCACATATGCGTTCGATAACAAGTTTTTGTTTGCCGCGCTGCAATCAGTAGGCAACAACAATGCGCAAGGCGAGTATTACTTGCCGGATGTCATCGAAATCCTGAAGAACCAAGGTGAAATCGTGACAGCTTACCAGATGAGCGACATGGGCGAAGCTTTGGGAGTGAACGATCGTGTGGCGTTGGCTGAAGCCTCCGTCTACATGAAGAGACGCATCAATGAAAAACACATGCGCAACGGCGTTACCTTGATCGATCCGGATAATACCTACATCGAGTCGGATGTGGTCATCGGAAGCGACACAGTTATTGAACCGAATGTATTCCTGAAAGGGAAAACGATCATCGGGGAAGATTGCTTCATCGGATCGGGCTCAGAACTGAGCAACACAACAATCGGTGACCGCGTACAAGTCAGAAGTTCAAACTTGGAAGACTCCGTGATGGAATCGGACAGCAACATCGGTCCATTCAGCCACTTGCGACCGAACAGCCACATTGGAAAACGCGTCCACATCGGAAATTTTGTGGAAGTGAAGAATGCGATTTTGAACGAAGACACAAAAGTTGGACATTTGACTTATGTGGGAGATGCTGATCTCGGTAAAAACATCAACGTCGGTTGCGGCACTGTCTTCGTGAACTATGACGGAAAAAACAAACACCGTTCCAGCATCGGTGACAATACATTCATCGGCTGCAACGTGAATATTGTGGCGCCAGTCACTGTTGAAGCCAATACATTCCTTGCTGCAGGCTCGACCATCACGAAAGATGTGCCTGAAGGCGCGATGGGCATTGCCCGCAGCCGCCAGGAGAACAAGCCAGGCTACTGGGAAAAATTGCCGCCAGCCAAAAAATAAAACAAAACCTTATGTATGTATGGTAGAATAATTTTGAAATTATAATATCAACATGTGTTAAATTTGGTAAAAACAAAAGATCAACGGAGGATTATCATGACAGAACATTACAAAGATCCAAAACTTAAGATTTTTTCCTTAAGTTCAAATCGCCCTTTGGCTGAGAAAATTGCGGCTGATGTTGGTGTCGAGTTAGGAACCCTTTCTTCATCTCAATTCAGCGACGGTGAAATTAAGATCAACATCGATGAAAGTATCCGCGGTTGCCACGTTTACGTCATCCAATCGACAAGTTCTCCGGTAAACGACCACCTGATGGAACTTTTGATCATGATCGATGCTTTGAAGCGCGCGAGTGCCAAAACGATCAATATCGTGTTGCCTTATTATGGTTATGCACGCCAAGATCGCAAAGCGCAATCACGTGAGCCGATCACAGCGAAATTAGTGGCGAACATGATCACCAATGCTGGCGCTGACAGATTGTTGACCCTAGATATGCATGCTCCTCAAATCCAAGGTTTCTTCGATATTCCTGTCGATCATTTGTTGGGAGCTCCGCTATTGGCAAGCTACTTCTTGGACCATGAAGTTTTGCATGATGATGTAGTCGTTGTTTCGCCTGATCATGGTGGCGTGACCAGAGCCCGCAAACTGGCTGAATTCATCAAAGCTCCGATCGCCATCATCGACAAGAGAAGGCCGAAAGCGAACGTTGCTGAAGTCATGAATATCATCGGTAATGTCGAAGGCAAAAAATGTATCCTGATTGACGACATGATCGATACTGCAGGTACAATCACATTGGCAGCCCAAGCACTGCAGGATGCAGGCGCGTTGGATGTCTATGCTTGCTGCACACATGCTGTATTGTCAGGTCCAGCCATGGACCGCATCAACAACTCCGTAATCAAAGAATTGATTGTTACTGATTCGATCAATATCCCTGCTGAAAAAGTCAGCGATAAGATCGTAATGGTTTCTGTGTCACAATTAATCGCTGAAGCAATCAAACGTATCCACGAAAACCGCTCAGTAAGCCCATTGTTCCAAGAAAAATTTGTAATCATCGACTAAGAATGCGATTGTTGAAAAAAGTCCTCCCTTGGGAGGGCTTTTTTGTTTGAAGGTGCGGTTGTCCGTTGGTTAGGAGTTATGTGGAGAGAGCAGGCGTAGGCAGGTGTAGATAGTGGTGCTGGAAAAGATGAATAACTAAAAAGAATCCATGTTTTCGAGCCCAAACCAGGGCGAAAAGATGAATAACTAAAAAGAATCCATGTTTCCGATCCCCTTAACAGCCCCCAACCCCAAAAATCAAACCCCACATCACCGAAAACCACAAAAAACAAATAAACACCCGCATTCTCCTATAGGAGGGCGGGTGTTTTGGATTGGAAACGATTATTTTGCGTCCGCTTCGAGGCTGGCGAATCCTTCTTCCAACACTTTTTTCAGTGTTGTAGCGGATAGATCCATTTTTTCCTGTTCTGCATCAGATAAAGGAATTTCGATGATATTGCGGATACCGGAACGGTTGATGACTGCCGGAACGCCGATGAAGACATCTTTGTGGTTGTATTCTCCATCCAAATAGACGGATAAAGGCATAATCGCGTTTTCGTCATTCAGGATTGCTTTTGTGATACGGGCTAAGGCTACAGCGATTCCGTAGAAAGTCGCTCCTTTTTTCTCGATGATTTCATACGCAGCGTCGCGTACTTTGAAGAAGACGTCGACTAAAGCTTTTTCATCGACAGCAGAAGTTTGTTTCACCCATTCGTAAATTTGCAGGCCGCCAACGTTAGCGTGGGACCACACGGGGAATTCGGTGTCGCCGTGTTCCCCTAAGATATAGGCGTGAACATTACGGGTATCTACGCCTACAAGTGCAGCGATGCTTTGGCGGAATCGAGCGCTGTCCAGGGAAGTGCCTGAACCGATGACACGGTTAGCGGGAAGTCCTGAAAATTTCCAAGTTGCATAAGTAAGGATATCCACTGGATTGGATGCGACCAAGAAAATGCCGTCGAATCCACTAGCCATGATCTCTCCGATGATTGATTTGAATATGCGCAAGTTTTTGCTTACTAGATCGAGACGGGTTTCGCCAGGTTTTTGGGCAGCTCCTGCAGTCAATACTACGATATCAGCGTCGTGACAATCTGCGTACGATGCTGCGTAAATTTTCTTCGGTGAAGTATAAGCTAAAGCGTGGGAAAGATCGATCGCATCTCCCTCTGTTTTTGCTTTGTTGATATCGATGATACCCAACTCATGACCGATGTTTTGAGTAACCAATGCAAACGCATAGCTTGATCCAACAGCGCCGTCACCGACTAAAATAATTTTTTGTCCCGTATTTCCACTCAATTCTGCCATTATAATGCTCCTCTCGCTATTTGCTGGTTCTATTATAACACTAAACAAAGGTGATTACTCTTTGGGCCTATCCCGATCGGCAAAGATTTTCAGAACCAACGATGATTGCGCGACAGTGATAGAAAGTGAACAACCTGTGAAATGATATATAAATATATTATAAAATAAAACACTTCTATTTACAATGGGGGTTTGCGAGTTTGTTCACAACATTCATAATATTTTTTGCCCATGCCAATCCGATTTCTTACGAATATGCGAGGAGTATGGTATACTAAGTGCATGTAAACTGTGCGGAGGAAATTCGTGCGGCCTTTTTTGGCGTAAAGGGAAGAAGGTACTTGTTCCCAGACGGAGTGAACAACAACTGGAAAAATAGGGGAATATAAATGAAAATGATCGTTGGATTGGGGAACCCAGGTCCTAAGTATACCGATACGAAGCATAATGTCGGCTTTATTACTTTAGACGAGTGGGCCTTTCAGAATAAAGAGAAATACAATAAAAATAAATTTGAAGCGTTATACATAGAGACCACCGTAGACGGTGAAAAAGTTTTATTCGTCAAGCCGCTGACATTCATGAATGATTCGGGAAGAGCGGTGAGACCATTGATGGACTACTACAACATTGCAATCGAAGATCTGGTTGTCGTATACGATGATATGGATATGCCTGTAGGGAAAATAAGGCTTCGACAAAAAGGTGGAGCTGGCGGGCATAATGGCATCAAAAGCTTGATCCAGCACCTAGGTACTCAGGATTTCAACCGAATCCGCATCGGGGTCGGAAGACCTCAACACAATATGACGGTCGTTCAGCACGTTTTGAGTCCTTTTCCGAAAGATGAACACGCCGAAATGTTGCACTCCGTAAAAGAAAGTGTGGATGCAATCGACCACTTCATCAAAGGGAACAATTTTTTGGAAACAATGAATCAATTCAATAAAAGAGGTTAGGTTCAGCTTTAGCTGGACCTCTTTTGTGTCTGCTGTACAATCTGCAATAATGAATCGAGATGAAAGCGATAACCTTTTCTTCTGCAGAACATATGATTAATGAGGAGAATATCAATGAAAGATATAGAAAAATATTTAAAGGAAACAGTAAATATACAGACGTTATTGTCTGAAATCAATTCAGAACTACCACTGTTGGTAGCAGGGCTTTCCGGATCAGGCCGCAATCTGCTGACGAATATCCTGTTCGAAGAATTGCAGAAGACGATTGTTGTCTTGACCCCGAATTTGCTCCAAGCGACCCAAGTGTACGAAGACATTAGTCAAATGGCGCCGGAGGTTCCTTTGTATATCTTCCCGGTTGAGGAATCGGTTGCGGCGGAACTGGCGTTTTCATCACCCGAATACCGCAGTCAACGGGTTGAAACGTTGGGTTTTCTGAATAGCGGCAAAAAAGGGATCGTTGTGATCCCAGCTGCCGGATTCAAAAAAATCCTCTCTCCAGCTTCAATCTGGGAAACGCATTGTCTAGATTTTTCCGTTGGCATGGAGTTGGATATGGACAGCTTGCCTGAGAAATTGGTTGCAATGGGATATTCACGAGAACGGATGGTTGCCAGCCCAGGTGAGTTCAGCATTCGCGGAGGCATCATCGACATCTATGCCCTGAACGAAGAGAACCCCTTGCGAATGGAACTGTTCGATACCGAAATCGACACATTGCGTTATTTCGATGCCTACACCCAAAAATCCGTCGACTCTATCGAAACTGTCCGAATTTTGCCGGCGCAGGACACAATTTTCACGAAAGCGGAGATAGTCAAGCAGGCCAGTGCGGTAGAGAAAAAGGCTGAGAAGGCCATCAAAGGTATCAAGAATCAAGAAATCAAAGAAAGTATGACTCGTGTATTCTCCGAACTGACGGATAATATGAAACGTGGCGAACTGTCTAAGGATCCGCAGCTCTACACAAGCTTAGTCTATCCGGAACAGCCTACGATTTTGGACTATATCTCCGAAGATGCGCTGCTGATCGTGGACGATTACAGCCGCATACTTGAGGTTGAAAGGACAATAGAAAGCGAATCATCGGAATGGAAAATGTCCAAAGTGTCGGAAGGCGTATGCTTGCCTTCACAGGATTTCAGCGCGGATATCCGCGAGGTGATCAAAAAATCCAAACAGCATCGCATCTATTACGCACTGTTCCATAGGGGCTTCGGAAATATGCGCTTCCACGGAGTCTATCCTTTCCAATACCGAACGCTGAACAACTTCTTCAGTCAGATGCCGCAAGTCAAGCTGGAAATGGAACGTTGGCTTAAGCAGCATATGACGGTTTTTGTCATGGTCCCGTCTTTCGAACGCGCTGAAAAGGTGCAGCGGATATTCGCGGATTTCGGCGTCCATAGCTACATCAAAGGCAACGATCCGTTTATCGAGAATAAGGTGAATATCCTGGTCGGCGGAATGGCGAACGGATTCGAATTGCCGCAGGAAAAAGTGGTATTCGTCACTGAAAAGGAACTTTTCAATAAAGTCACTAAGAAACAGCCGCATCGCCAAAAAATGACGAATGCCGAGAGACTGAAGAGTTACACGGAACTGAATCCCGGTGATTATGTCGTTCACGTAAATCACGGGATAGGACTCTACACGGGCATGGAAACGATTGAAGTTGGAGGTGTCCACCAAGACTACATGTCGATCGCATACCAGGAGGGAGCCAAATTATTCATTCCTGTGACGCAAATCCATTTGATCCAAAAATATGTCTCCTCCGATGCCAAAACGCCCAAAATGCACAAATTGGGTGGGACGGAATGGGCGAAAACGAAAAAGAAAGTTGCTTCGAAAATCGAAGATATCGCTGATGAATTGATCGAACTGTACGCCAATCGCGAATCAGAAAAAGGGTACGCCTATCAACCGGATACGCCGGAGCAACTCGAATTCGAGAACGCCTTCCCTTACACCGAAACGGATGACCAACTGCGTAGTACTGCTGAAATCAAGGCGGACATGGAGAGCATCAAGCCGATGGATCGCTTGCTTGTCGGTGATGTAGGTTACGGAAAAACGGAAGTTGCGATGCGGGCCATCTTTAAGGCAGTGCAGGAAGGAAAACAAGCTGCTTTCCTTGTCCCTACGACCATTTTGGCGCAACAGCACTATGAATCGTTGACCCAACGATTTGAAGAGTACCCATTTGAAATCGGTTTATTGAGCCGCTTCCGCACGAAGAAACAGCAAGATGAAACACTTGCCGGCATCCGGAAAGGAACAGTTGATATCGTTATCGGCACGCACCGGATCTTATCGAAGGACGTTGTTTTCGCTGATTTGGGATTATTGGTGGTCGACGAAGAACAACGATTTGGTGTGAAACATAAAGAGCGCTTGAAACAACTGAAAGCTTCTGTGGATGTATTGACGTTGACGGCAACACCGATTCCGCGTACTCTGCATATGTCGATGCTAGGGGTCAGAGATCTCTCCGTCATCGAAACGCCGCCGGCAAACCGCTATCCGGTTCAGACATATGTGATGGAACAGAATAACGGAGCCGTCCGGGATGCGATCGAAAGAGAGTTGGCCCGCGGAGGTCAGGCTTTCTACCTCTACAATCGGGTGGAAACCATCGAGAAGAAAGCCCAGGAGATCCGCGAACTCGTCCCCGATGTCCGTGTCGCAGTGGCGCATGGCCAGATGACGGAAGTCCAACTCGAAAATGTCATCATGGATTTCATCGAAGGCCGCTACGATGTGCTGGTCACCACAACCATTATAGAAACAGGTGTAGACATCCCGAATGTCAATACGCTCTTCATCGAAAATGCCGATCGGATGGGCTTGTCGCAACTGTATCAATTGCGCGGACGTGTCGGTAGGACAAATCGGATTGCCTATGCCTATCTGATGTATCAGCCGAACAAGATACTGACTGAAGTCAGTGAAAAAAGACTGCAGGCGATCAAAGAATTCACGGAACTGGGCGCGGGCTTCAAGATTGCTATGCGTGACTTGTCGATTCGTGGAGCTGGGAACCTATTGGGTGCGCAACAGCACGGCTTCATCGACTCGGTTGGATTCGACCTCTACTCGGAGATGCTGGGAGAAGCAGTTGCGGCCAAACGTGGATTGAAAGCGAAATCGAAGCGTTCGATCGTCGAAATTGATTTGAGTATAGATGCTTATATACCAGCCGATTATATAGAGGATGAACGGCAGAAAATCGACTTCTACAAACGGATCCAGCGTATCGAAAGTGTCGCCGATCATGATGAAATCGATGCAGATCTGATTGACCGCTTCGGTGATTATCCGCAAGAGGTTTCCGATTTGTTGGAGGTTGGTCTGATAAAAAATTACGCAGAAAAGAGTCAAATCGAAACAATCAAGCGCCAAGGCGAAACGGTCGTCATCACCTTTTCTCAAGAAGCGACTGTCCGCTTGCAGGGGCCTGCAGTGTTTGAAGCCCTCAGCAACATACCATTGAAGGCGCAGATTAATCTGAATAATGCCAAATTGGTTGTCAGTGTGGTTATTGGGAAATTACCGAACCGCCAATGGCTGAATCATTTGAATGCTTTCATCAAAGCTTGCGTAGCTGAAACGGATGGAACAGATGGAAAATAATCGCTTGAAGCAGATGATGAAAGGTGCGCTGTTGCTGTCTTTAGCCGCTTTCATCAGCAAAATACTCAGTGCGGTGTATCGTGTGCCGTTCCAGAATATGGTGGGAAACACAGGCTTTTATGTCTATCAGCAAGTTTATCCTATCTATGGTATCGGTATGACGTTCGCTCTATCGGGTTTTCCGGTATTTCTTTCGAAGATGATTGCGGAAACGCCGGATAGCGGGACCCGCAGGATGATATTGAAACGCAGCCTGGTCATACTTGGCGTCTTCGGATTCATCCTGTTCATGGGGATTTATGGCTTTTCAGGTCGACTGGCGCTACTGATGGGGGATCCGGAGCTGAAGCCGATTTTGCAATCGGTATCCTGGATGTTTTTGTGGATGCCGATATTGGCAACATTGCGGGGGTATTTCCAAGGCAATTACCGCATGGAGCCGACAGCTGTTTCGCAAGTAGCGGAGCAGCTCGTGCGTGTCGGTGCGATTCTTTTTGCGGCGTATCTGTACACACAAACAAAAGGGGATCTCTATGCGATGGGCGCAAATGCCATGAGCGGTGCGACTATCGGTGCGATCCTTGGCAGTCTTATCCTGTTGGTCGCCTATCACAAAGAAAGGCAGAATGATGATACGCTGGTGCTGGATGGGCGACTTCTGAAACAGGAATCGTCGGATGCCCAATGGGGACGTCTGTTCCGCCGTTACGCGACTGAAGGGGCGACGATTTGCCTGTTGAGCGCTATCTTGGTCCTGTTCCAGCTCATTGATTCGTTTACACTCTACAACGGCTTGTTGGACGGCGGTAAAGCCAGCGACTTGGCCAAAAATGTCAAGGGAATCTATGACCGTGGGCAGCCGCTTGTGCAGTTGGGCATGGTGGTGGGGACTGGTTTTTCGGCCAGCTTCATTCCGATGATGAGCCAAGCGCACGCACAAAATCGCCAAAACGAATTCACCCGATCAGCCGTGTCGTTGCTGCGGATGACAAGCGTTTTTTCAGCAGCTGCGGTAACGGGATTGTTGGCTATTTTGCCGAATGTCAACAACATGCTTTTTGGGGACCGGGAAGGAATTGCCGTTCTGTCCGTATACATTTTGGCCATTTTTGCGGCTTCGATCATGACAGCCTATCATTCCATCCTACAAAGTTTGGGTCAGTACAAGATTTCTTTGGTTGCACTGGCAGCGGGGCTTACGGTCAAATTCTTCGGCAATTTGCTGTTGGTGGAACCGCTGGGGACGATGGGAGCAAGCATTGCTTTGATAGCCGGTTTGGCTGCCATGGTGTTGGTGCTTTGGATGAACAGTGAACGCGCCTTGCGGGATGTCTGGTTCACGGATCACTTTGTCCGCAAACTGCTGGCTGGATGCGTTGTCCTTTTTGTTACGGTATGGGCGTTGCGGGTCGGTCTGGAAAGGCATCTCTTCACTGATGGAGACCGGCTGACGGATTCCGTGATAGCCGCGGTGACAGTTTGTGCTGGTGTGGGCGTATTCTTATGGTATATTTTAAAGGTGAGGCTCTTAACTTTGCGGGAGTGGGTAAGTATTCCGTTCGGGAAAAAACTGCTGCGCAAATTGCCGGATAAAACGAGCGATTTAAAATAGGAAAGCTTTCCAGAAGGAGAATTATATGGGTAAAATTGAAATAATGGGGCTTGGAGCCGGAGATTTGGAACAACTGCCTTATGGCGTACACAGTCGCTTGCTGGCAGCTGACTTCGTCCATCTGCGGACCAAAGAGCACCCGGTCGTTGAAAATCTGAAGGCTGCAGGCGTGCAGTTTGAAAGTTTTGATGACATATATGAATCGAAGGATAATTTTGATGACGTATACCGTCAGATCGCAGATCAGTTATTGGAAAAGGCAAAAACGCAGGATCTGATTTATGCAGTACCGGGACACCCGTTGGTTGCGGAGGATTCCGTCAAGCATCTGCTGGAGAACGAGGCGGGGATCGAAGTGGAAATCGTAGGGGGGAAGAGTTTCATCGACGATTTCTTTCAGGCGGTAGCCATCGATCCGATCGAGGGTTTCCAATTGGTGGATGGGTTGACCTTCCACCAGGACCAGCTGAGCTTAGGCAATCACCTGATCATCATGCAAGTTTTCAATGAATTTGTGGCCAGTGATGTAAAATTGAAGCTGATGGAGAAATATCCGGATGAACACCAAGTGGCATTGGTCGATGCGGCAGGGACAAAGATGCAGAAAGTGACTTGGTGCCCGTTGTACGAGATGGACAGGCTAGAGGGCGTGCACAACTTGCTCTCCTTGTATGTTCCACCGCTTGAGAAAGATGAGCGAACGAAAAGCTTTGAGTTGACCCAAGCTTACATGGATGCCATCGTAGAAAAAGATGTTTGGGTGCAATCGCAGACGCACGAAAGCCTGTTGCCTTATCTGAAGGAAGAATGCGAAGAAGTGGCCGAAGCGATCCAGAACGATGATATCGATAACCTGATCGAAGAGTTGGGCGATATTCTGCTCCAGGTTCTCTATCACGCCTCCTTTGGCGAACGGGAAGGCTTCTTCACGATGGAGGATGTCCTGGAAACGTTGAACAGGAAATTGCGCAGACGCCATCCGCATGTTTTTGACGGAGTGAAAGCCGATACGATCGAAGAAATCGATAAGATGTGGCAAGCGATAAAAGCAAAAGAAAAGGGGAATTCCGATGAGACTAGATAAATTTTTGAAAGTATCACGCTTGATCAAACGCAGATCGGTCGCCAAAGAAGTGGCGGACAAAGGGCGCATCCTGATCAACGGCAAGCAAGCAAAATCGAGTTCGACTGTCAAAGTCGGAGATGAAATGACGCTGCAGTTCGGAAACAAAACCGTCGTCGTCCGCATCGACAAAATTGTGGAAACGACTAAAAAGGATGAAGCGCAGGAAATGTATACCCTCATCAGCGAAACGGTCGCACCCAGAACGGAAGAAAATCGCTTCTGATGATGCGAAAGGCCATGGACAATCCGCGCCGTTTCTTCTATACTTTTACATGAGTAAAACGATTCGGAGATAATGCGGGGTTGGAAGTTTCAAGGAGGCGATCAGGGTGAAGGAAAAGACGAAGAAAAGGCCAGCTGACAACGTAACCGTGATGCAAAATGATTTTACGAAGGCGCAGCACAGTCAGAAACGTATATTTCAGAGGGAAAAGAAAGCCCATATGAGAAGATTATCCCTGATTTTTGTCGTCGGCGCTGCCCTGATTGTGCCGTGCCTGTGGAAAACAGTCGGAAACTGGCTGGAAATCCGTAAGTTGGATGCTGCAATCGTTTTGGCCCAAACTGATAAAAAACAGGCTGAGGACGAAAATACGCAATTGACTTATGAAGTCAAACTGTTGCAGGATGACGAATACATCGCCAAATTGGCACGCGGTAAATATTATTTGAGCAGAGACGGCGAGATCATCTTTAGTTTGCCAGAGGATAATCAGACAAAAATGGCCGAGAAACAAGAGAATGCGGAAGATTTGGATTCATGAATACAGCGATGGATAAAGATTCTATTTTTTTCTGCATAATCCATGGTATAATTAGTTGAGCAAAAATGAAGGAGGAACTTTTTTTTTATGTCAATAGAAGTTGGTAACAAAGTATCAGGAAAAGTTACAGGGATTACAAATTTTGGTGCATTCATTGATTTAGGTGGCGGTAAGACAGGACTAGTTCATATTAGTGAAATTTCTGATACTTTCGTAAAGGAAATAAAGGACGTTTTGAAGGTTGGCGATGAAGTGACCGTTAAGGTGATGTCCATTGCGGATGATGGGAAGATCGGTTTATCCATCCGTAAAGCTGTGGACAAGCCAGCAGGGGAAGTTTCCAGACCTCAACGAGAAAGCAGACCGTATCAAAAAAGTACAACTCCTCGCCCGGAAGGCTCTTTTTCTAAAGGCAGAAAAGATTTCTCAGCCCATCAGGATAAAGGTCTTAAAAACGACTTTGACTCGTTGATGAGCAGCTTCTTGAAGGATAGCGAAGACCGTTTGACTTCCATCAAACGCAATACGGAAGGCAAACGCGGAGGCCGTGGCGGCAGACGTGGATAGAAAACAGTAATTTCTAGAGGATGGGCAAAAGGGAAACCGATTGTCACACCCTCTTTTTTGCTTTACGAAGAAAGAAAGCAGGGGTGCTATGCAGGAATATATTCTGCGTCTATGCAAAGAAGTGGAACGTCACCGACTATGGGAAAAAGAAAGCCGCTTGCTTGTAGCGGTATCCGGCGGCGTAGATTCCATGGCATTATTGGGGCTAATCCAACAATTGCCGCGGGAATGGCAACCACAGTTCGCAGTGGTGCATGTCCACCATCATCTCAGGGAAGAATCAGATGATGAATTCCGGATGATTAAAGACTACTGCAGGAATCAAGGAATAGCTTTTTTCGCCGAACATTGGTCAGAAGAAAAACATCCGAAGTCAAACCTGGAAATGGCAGCAAGGGAATTCCGCTATGCCTTCTTTGCCGACATGATGCAAAAATGGCCAGCGACCCACTTGGTGACAGCGCATCATGCGGATGATCAGCTGGAGACGATTCTGATGCGTTTGGTGAGGGGAAGCACGTTGAAGGGCATATCAGGCATCGCTTTTTCACGCGCTTTTGGCCGAGGGCAACTCGTTCGTCCGTTGCTGTCGTTCCAAAAAGACGATCTCTACCGGATCTGCGGGATGGCCGGAATCCCTTATCTGGAAGACAGCACCAATTCGGAACTGACGTTTTCGCGGAACAGATACCGGAACAGCATCATCCCGCTGCTGCAGTTGGAAAACCAACAGGCATCCAGGCATTTCGGCGATTTTTCGGAAGATCTCCAGGATGTGTTGAAGGTCGTTCAGCCAATTGTAGCGGATTCTTTTCGCTCGTTGTTCACCAGAGATGATGCGGATTGGGTTTTGGATCTGGTCGGGTGGCAGGCCTGTGACATTTCCTTGCAGCGGCTTGTGCTCAGCTATTTTGTGACGGAACAGCTGATACCGGCAGGATATGACTTCCGGAGGAGCCAACTGACTGCTGTGATGGATCTTGCCAAGAACCAATCTCCGCAAAAGCAAATATCTTTGGTGGGAGGGTGGCAGGCCAGAAAAAGGTATGATAAACTTATTTTCTTATCCCCTGATTCGGCCAGAACCGCTTTTTCTGCTTTTTCTGAAGAATTGGAGCTAAATAAATGGGTGACCTTGCCATATCATGGTAGAATAGGATTATTTCATAGCGATAATGCGTTTTCAAAAGAACTTCCGAAGAATGCTCTAAGCGTCGTCATCAAGGACGAAACGGCATATATGCCTATTACTGTGCGTTCCCGGCGTTCGGGGGATAAGATCGTTTTGAACAAAGACCAGCCATTCACAAAAAAAGTGAGCCGGCTTTTTGTGGATAAAAAAATTCCGGATGAAGAAAGACGAAAAGCCTGTATCGTCACTGATGGCGAGGGACGTATCTTATGGGTGCCGGGCTATGCCCAGTCCGTCTGGTTGTCCGAGAATGACAACGAACAAACGTGTTACAGATTGATCTACATAAAATAATTTTTTGAGGTGAAAGAAATGTTGCATCCTGATATCGAGGAAGTATTATACAGTGAAGGAGAAATCAGCGCAGTAGTCAAAGACTTGGGCGCGCAATTGACGAAAGAATATGAAGGGAAAAATCCATTAGTGATCGGTGTACTGAAAGGAGCCGTCATGTTCATGACCGACTTATCGCGTGCTATGGACTGCGACCTGGAGCTGGATTTCATGGACGTTTCCAGCTATGGAGCGGGAATGGAATCAAGCGGCGATGTGAAAATCCTGAAAGATTTGGATACGACCGTGGACGGACGCGATCTGTTGATTGTGGAGGACATCATTGATACTGGGCGGACTTTAAGCTACTTGATTGAAATATTCAAATACCGTAAAGCCAAATCCATAAAAGTAGTCACGTTGATGGATAAAAAAGAACGCCGCGTAGTGGATTTGGAAGCGGATTACATTGGTATCAACGTTCCGAATGAGTTCGTTGTTGGATACGGATTGGACTTCAACGAAAAGTACCGCAATCTCCCTTATATCGGTATTCTAAAAACCGAAGTTTATGAGTAAAATCATTCGTTAAAATTGGTCAGATATGATATGATTAATGGGATACTAGTATATTGAGCACACAAAAAAGATGAGACGTAAGATAAAGTCTGCGAAGAACGATATCTGACGAGGAGGTTCTAATGAAAAAAAATAATTTTCTTAAAAGCAGCGGCTTTTATGTTCTGATCTTCCTTGCGATCATTGCAGTGGTTTCGATGATTACAGGCGGCATGGAAACAGAGACGAGCCAAGAAATTTCATCAAGCGAATTTATGGATGCATTGAACTCGGAAGAGGTGGATAATTTTACGATCCAACCGGGTGCAGGCGTTTATGAAATCAGCGGTGAGTACCGCAGCGAACAAGAACTGGAAGTGGCTGATTCGTCAAGCGATTTACTATTGTTTGATGATACGACCAGTACAACAACAAAGAATTTTACAACCAGAGTTTTACCGAATGACGAAACACTGAAACAAATCACGGAAAGCGCTGAAACGACGGAAACACAAATGGTGTCGTTGGAAGAAGATCAGTCCGGTGCATGGATCAGTATCCTGTTCAGCGTATTACCGATCGTCATCTTCATATTCTTCATGTACATGATGATGGGTCAAACTGGAGGCGGACAAGGCGGTAACCGCAATGTGATGAACTTCGGCAAAACGAAGTCTGAAGATGCCACCAAAAAGCCTATCAAAGTACGTTTTTCTGACGTTGCTGGTGCAGAGGAAGAGAAACAAGAGCTTGTTGAAGTAGTTGAATTTTTGAAGGATCCACGTCGTTTCACTGCACTTGGAGCAAGAATTCCGGCAGGCGTTTTGCTTGAAGGACCTCCAGGTACAGGTAAGACCTTATTGGCCAAAGCTGTCGCTGGTGAGGCTGGTGTGCCTTTCTTCTCGATTTCCGGTTCTGAATTCGTAGAAATGTTTGTCGGTGTCGGTGCCAGCCGTGTGCGTGACTTGTTCGATCAAGCCAAAAAAGCTGCTCCTGCAATCATCTTCATCGATGAAATCGATGCAGTTGGGCGTCAACGTGGCGCCGGTATGGGTGGCGGCCATGATGAACGCGAACAAACACTGAATCAACTATTAGTTGAGATGGACGGTTTCTCGGGTAATGAAGGCATCATCGTAATTGCCGCAACAAACCGTTCCGATGTACTCGATCCGGCATTGCTTCGTCCAGGCCGTTTTGACCGCCAGATTTTGGTGGGAAGACCGGATGTAAAAGGCCGTGAAGCGATATTGAAAGTACATTCCCGCAACAAACCGTTGGCAAGCAACGTCGATCTGAAAGTTGTCGCGCAACAAACACCAGGCTTCTCTGGAGCAGATCTGGAAAACCTGTTGAACGAAGCTGCGTTGGTTGCAGCCAGACGGAATAAAACAAAAATTGATGCCCTTGATGTGGATGAGGCGCATGACCGTGTCATCGCCGGCCCTGCCAAGCGGGATCGTGTCATCAGCAAGCGCGAACGCGAAATGGTTGCCTACCATGAAGCCGGCCACACGATTGTCGGTATGGTACTGAGCGATGCGCGCATTGTCCACAAAGTTACGATCGTTCCACGCGGTCGCGCGGGTGGATATGCAATCATGCTCCCGAAAGAAGATCGATTCCTCATGACGAAGGATGAGTTGTTGGAACAAGTTGTCGGATTGCTTGGTGGACGTGTAGCGGAGGAAGTTGTCTTCAACGTCCAAACTACAGGCGCCAGCAACGACTTCGAACAGGCTACGGGCTTGATCAGAAGCATGGTTACCGAATACGGTATGAGTGATAAGTTGGGTACTGTACAGTATGAAGGAAATCATCAAGTATTCGTAGGTCGTGACTACGGTCAAACCAAAGCATACTCTGAAGATATTGCTTACCAAATCGACTCGGAAGTCCGTCGTATGATGAATGATGCGCATATCAGAGCGCGTCAAATCATCGAAGAACACCGTGAACAACTGAATTTGATCGCTGAGAAATTGTTGGAACTGGAAACATTGGATGAGAAAACAATCCGCAGCCTGTTCGAAACCGGCCAAATGCCTTCGGACTCAAATACAGAAGAATATCCAAGCGAAAAAGCACAGTCTTTTGAAGAGGCCAAACGGGCCCTTGAAAAGAAAGAAGCTGAAAAAATTCATCAGGAAGAGCAGATGCTTGCTGATGATGAATCCCAAGATTCATTACCTGCTGCCGATGGAAAAGCAGAAAATGAATCGGAAAATCAAGACACAGATACTGAAGAAAAATAAAACAAATAGAATTTTGCGAAAAGTCTGGGACGAAAATCCCGGACTTTTTGTCATTACCGCGTGGTTTCACAGTACCAAGTGAGCAAAGTGTGGTTGCTTTCAGCTTGACCTATAGTAGAATGATAGAGAAACAATTTAAGAATGCAATGGAGGATTATACATGAGTAGTTATTTAATTAAGGCGTTAGCCTATGAAGGACAATTCCGGGCCTATGCGATCGACGCTACAGAAGCGGTTGCTGAGGCTCAAAAAAGGCATGATACATGGAGTGCCTCTTCTGCAGCTTTGGGCCGCACAATGGTGGGGACTTTGTTGCTGGCTGCGGCTGGATTGAAGAATGAGGAAAAAATGACTGTGATCGTGAACGGAGATGGCTTGGGGGGCCGTATACTCGCTGATGCGAACGGAAAAGGCGATATCAAAGCCTATATTTCTAACCCGAATGTCAACCTTGCATTGAACGGTGATGGCAAACTGGATGTACGCGCAGTTGTGGGGACTGAAGGTACTTTGACCGTCATCAAAGATCTGGGTATGAAGGAACCGTTCACGGGACAAGTTTCTCTGGTCAGCGGCGAATTGGGCGAGGATTTCACCTACTATATGGCAAATTCTGAGCAAATCCCTTCAGCTATCGGGTTAAGCGTACTGGTTGATACGGATGATTCGATCAAAGCGGCTGGTGGATTCATGATTCAAGTGATGCCTGATGCCAGCGATGAAGCCATCACAAAAGTGGAACAAAATATCGCAGCTATTCCCTTAGTCTCCAGATTGATGGAAAATGGTGAAACGCCTGAACAGATCTTGGCGCGTATATTGGGCGAAGAAAATGTGGAAGTCCTGGAAAAGATGCCGGTTCGTTTCCACTGCGATTGTTCAAGAGAACGTTTCGCTGGTGGTTTGAGTTCAATCGGTAAAGATGAACTTCATGAGATGATTGTTGAGGATCACGGGGCTGAAGTGGTCTGCCATTTCTGTGGCGAAAAATACCATTATTCGGAAGCTGATCTTCAGGAATTGGTTACGGCCATTGATGAGAAGCGTGCCGCCAACATCTAAATTAGCCAGCGTTTCACTTGTAATGCGGTTTCGCGTAACCTACAATGAAACTAATCTGTTCGTTTGATGGAAGTGATCAGTAAAATTTAGCTTAGCTGGAGGAATCGACATGGTAAAAATAGTCTCTTCAATTGCGAGTTTGATCGGGGAAACACCGATAATCAAACTGAATAAAGTTGTGCCTGAGGGTGTGGCTGATGTTTACGTCAAGTTGGAGTCTTTCAACGCGGGCGGAAGCGTGAAAGATCGCATCGCTCTGAATATGATTGAAGTGGCTGAAGAAGAAGGACTTCTGAAACCCGGTTATACAATCGTTGAGCCGACAAGCGGAAATACAGGAGTGGGTTTGGCCATGTTGGCTGCTGCGAAAGGCTACAAAGCCATTTTTGTGATGCCGGATACGATGAGCATGGAAAGACGTTTGCTGTTGGCAGCATACGGCGCAGAATTGGTTCTGACGCCAGGAGCGGAAGGAATGAATGGTTCGATTGCAAGAGCAAGGGAAATCGCAATGCAACCGGAACACTTTATGCCGATGCAGTTTGATAACTCGGCCAATCCTGCTGTGCATGAAGCCATCACAGGTCCGGAAATCATCGAGGCTTTTGAAGGCAAGACGCCGGATGCTTTTGTTGCCGGAGTCGGAACGGGAGGAACCGTTACAGGAGTCGGCAAGGCTTTGCGCAAAGTCAATCCCAATGTGGAGATATATGCATTGGAGCCTACCGATTCGGCTGTGTTGAGCGGAAAGCCGAAAGGCCCGCATAAAATACAAGGTATCGGAGCCGGATTCATCCCGTCTGTATTGGATACGACACTGTACAACGGTACTGTCCAAGTCTCCAATGAACAAGCTTTCGAAATGGCTCGACGCGTTGCGCGGGAAGAAGGCGTTTTGGTGGGGATTTCAGGCGGAGCTGCCATCGCTGGTGCGATTGAAGTGGCCATCCGTTTAGGCAAAGGCAAATCTGTCGTGACGGTGGCACCGGATAACGGAGAACGCTACCTGTCCACGCCTCTGTTCAGCGTAGAATAATAGATGGAAAAAGAAGGGCAGGCCGATCGGATGGCTTGTTCTTTTTTCTTATCGGCGAGTCACCATACATAATTGGATAAGATATTTTTCTTTTCTTACGGATTGTAAGATGATAGAATGGTCCAAGAGTTTTTTAGCATCCAAAAAATGGATGGAATCAACATAAATAAATAAATAAAAAAGGGAGTAAAAAATGTATAAAATCGGTAATATTGAAATCAATAACCCCGTTGCAGTGGCACCTATGGCCGGGATCAGCAACGCGGCCTTCCGTGTCACGGTTAAAGAAATGGGCGCGGGCTTGGTTGTCTGCGAGATGATAAGCGACAAAGGGATTCAATTCCGCAATGAGAAGACCTTACGGATGCTACACATCGAGCCTAACGAATATCCGCTGAGTGTCCAAATCATGGGTGGCAATAAGGATACCCTGGTTGAAGCGGCAAAATACGTGGCGGAAAACACGGAAGCGGCCATCATCGACATCAACATGGGCTGTCCCGTCAGCAAAGTGATCAAGGCGGAAGCAGGAGCCAAGTGGTTGTTGGATCCGGGCAAAGTCTATGAAATGGTTTCCGCTGTCGTGGATGCCGTGGATAAGCCGGTTACCGTAAAAATGCGGACGGGTTGGGATTCCGATCATCTTTTTGCAGTGGAGAATGCTTTGGCGGCAGAACGCGCTGGTGCAGCTGCGGTTGCGATGCATGGACGCACGCGTGTACAGATGTATGAAGGACAGGCCGACTGGAACATCTTCAAGGACGTTAAACAGGCTTTGAAGCGTATCCCGTTATTGGGGAACGGAGATGTGAAGTCACCTGAGGATGCGAAACGGATGATGGATGAAACGGGCGTGGATGGTATTATGATAGGCCGCGCTGCCTTGAGCAACCCTTGGATGATCAAACAGACAGTCCATTATCTGGAAACTGGAGAAATGTTGCCGCAATCGACCCCGCGCGAGAAATTGGAAATTGCAAAACTGCATTTGGACAGATTGACCGATCTTAAGGGCGAAACCGTAGCTGTCAAAGAGTTCCGTAGCATCGCGGCTTATTACTTGAAAGGCATTCCGCGTGCTTCAAAAACAAAAGCTGCAGTCACATCAGCATCCAGACAACAAGAAGTAGTTGACTTGTTGGATCGCTTCATTTTCGAAGTAGAGGAACGCGAAGCTTCAAAAGAAGCGCGTACATTCGAAAAAATCGAAATAAATAGCTAAGACGGCTTGATTTTTCACTCTTTTATTGGCAATATTAAGAAGATTATGAATCAAGAAGATTTAAGAACGGAGTGACATCATTGAGTCAAGAAAAACATTCAGAAGAAATGAATGACCAGTTGCTGATTCGCCGTGAAAAGATGCAGGCTTTACGCGAAGAAGGAATTGAACCCTTTCAAAATGGTTTTGTAAGAACACATTTATCTGCAACAATCCATCAAGAGTTCGATGCTTTTACGAAAGAGGAAATCGAAGCAAAAGATGAGACCATCGTTTCAGTAGCCGGCAGAATCATGACAAAACGCGGAAAAGGGAAGGTTGGCTTTGCTCACTTGCAGGACAGTAAAGGCCAAATTCAGATTTACGTGCGCAAAGACGTGGTTGGGGAAGAGGATTATGCGATCTTTAAGCAAGCGGATCTTGGGGACATCATTGGCGTAACTGGCCCGATCATGAAAACTGATGCCGGTGAAGTCACCATCAAACCGACGCAACTTGTGCATTTGACGAAAGCATTGCGTCCGTTGCCTGACAAATATCACGGCTTGACGAATGTTGAACAGAAATATCGTCAACGTTATCTTGACTTGATCAGCAACAAAGAGAGCTTCAATAAGTTCGTGCAACGTAGCCAGATCATCAGCGAAATCAGAACTTACTTGAACGGGCTGGGTTATTTGGAAGTCGAAACACCGACATTGCACAACATGGCAGGTGGGGCTACCGCAAGACCGTTCATCACGCACCATAATGCATTGGACATGGAATTGTACATGCGCATCGCGTTGGAGTTGCATCTGAAGCGCCTTGTGATCGGCGGCATGGAAAAGGTTTATGAAATCGGTCGTGTATTCCGTAACGAAGGAATCGATACAACCCACAATCCGGAATTCACGATGTTGGAAATGTATACAGCCTATACGGACTTCCACGATGTGATGGAAGTGGTCGAAGGCATCTTCGAGACGGTTACAACAAAAGTCAAAGGCTCTTCAACAGTAGTCTATGACGGCACCGAAATCAACTTGGCCGGCCCATACCCGCGCATCCACATGGTTGACGCAGTCAAAGCCGTTACAGGCGTCGATTTCTGGGCACCGATGACGGATGCAGAAGCGCAAGCTTTGGCGGAAAAACACAATGTGCCTTTCACTAAGAACATGACTGTAGGGCATATCATCAATGAATTTTTCGAAGCGTTTGTGGAAGATACATTGGTTCAGCCGACATTCATCTATGGACACCCGTTGGCGATTTCGCCATTGGCACGCAAAAATGAAGAAGATCCGCGCTTTACGGACCGTTTCGAAATCTTCATTATGGGCAAGGAATACGGAAACGCCTTTACCGAGCTTACGGATCCGATCGATCAAAGAGAACGTTTCGAAGCGCAAGCGATGGAGAAAGAGCAAGGAAATGACGAAGCACATGGTGTGGATGAAGACTTCATAGAGGCTTTGGAATACGGTATGCCTCCGACAGGCGGCTTGGGTATCGGCATCGACAGATTCGTGATGATGTTGACGGATAGTCAATCAATCCGTGACGTTCTGCTGTTCCCTACGATGAGAAATCTAGAGATTTAACTTGAATGTGAGGGGCTGCCGCAATTTGCGGTAGCCCTTTTAAATGAAAAAAACGAAAAAAACGGGAAATATTGAAAATAAAACAAGACAAACTGTTGACGGTCAGAAATATACGTGGTATGATTCAAAAGGTGATTTTTGTACACAGATCCCTGAACATATCTTTCAGTCGTGCTGACTGGTGTATGATAGTCACAGAAAGAATAGTAAGTCGAAAATTTCGATTTATTTATTTTTTTAACTAAAAAGGAACCACCTGGATGTGTGGACCTAGCTATCCCATCGAGGAAGGAGGAAAATCAATGCCTACAATTAATCAACTAGTGCGTAAACCGCGCCAATCTGCTATTGAAAAATCAAAATCTCCTGCTTTAGGAAAAGGTTACAATAGCTTCAAAAAATCACAAACAAATACAAACTCACCTCAAAAACGTGGTGTTTGTACGCGTGTGGGTACAATGACTCCGAAAAAACCTAACTCAGCGTTACGTAAGTACGCTCGTGTACGTTTGTCTAACTTGTTAGAAGTTACAGCTTACATTCCTGGTATCGGACATAACCTACAAGAACACAGCGTGGTGCTGATCCGTGGCGGACGTGTAAAAGACTTGCCAGGGGTACGTTATCATATCGTTCGTGGAGCTCTTGATACAGCCGGTGTAAACAACCGTATGCAAAGCCGTTCTAAATACGGTGCTAAGAGACCTAAGAAAAAATAATTAAACATCAAACCTATAAATAGAAAAGTTAAGGAAGGAGGAATTTGAATGCCTCGTAAAGGTCCAGTTACAAAACGTGAAGTAATGCCAGATCCGATTTACAATTCTAAATTGGTGACTCGTTTGATCAACCGTATCATGGTTGATGGAAAACGTGGTAAAGCTGCTACCATCTTATATAACGCATTTGAAATGATTAAAGAATCTACAGGAAACGACCCGTTGGAAGTTTTCGAACAAGCTATGAAAAACATCATGCCTGTTTTAGAAGTAAAAGCACGTCGTGTAGGGGGTTCTAACTACCAAGTTCCTATCGAAGTACGTCCAGATCGTCGTATGGCTTTAGGCTTGCGTTGGTTGGTAAACTACTCTCGTCTACGCGGTGAAGATACCATGGAAGAGCGTCTGGCTAAAGAAATTATGGATGCTGCCAACAACTCTGGTGCTTCAGTCAAGAAACGTGAAGATACACATAAAATGGCAGAAGCTAACAAAGCTTTCGCTCACTACCGTTGGTAAAATTTTCTTGCAAGAATTTTTTCTTGCAAGAAATTTGCTTTATGGTTGCGTAAGTCACCATTTTTCCAATAAAATGGACTTGCAATTACTTTTAAAAGAGAGAGGTGTTGAAATAAGATGGCACAAAGAGAATTTTCTCTAGAAAACACGAGAAATATCGGTATCATGGCTCATATCGACGCAGGTAAAACAACGACGACTGAGCGTGTATTGTACTATACCGGTAAAATCCATAAAATCGGTGAAACCCACGAAGGGGCTTCACAAATGGACTGGATGGAACAAGAACAAGAACGTGGGATTACCATCACTTCAGCTGCCACTACTGCACAATGGAAAGGGTATCGCGTAAATATCATCGATACTCCTGGTCACGTTGACTTCACTATCGAAGTTGAACGTTCTCTGCGTGTTTTGGATGGAGCTGTTGCTTTACTTGATTCACAATCAGGTGTAGAACCTCAAACTGAAACGGTTTGGCGTCAAGCTACAACTTATGGTGTACCTCGTATCATCTTCGCAAACAAAATGGACAAATTGGGAGCAGATTTCTTATACTCTTTAGGCACTCTCCATGATCGTCTACAAGCTAACGCGCATCCGATTCAATTGCCGATTGGTTCTGAAGATACATTCAAAGGAATTATCGATTTAGTCGAAATGAAGGCTGAAATCTATGACAACGATGAAGGTACTGAATACCATGAAGAAGAAATTCCAGCGGAATATCTTGAAGCAGCTGAAGAGTGGCGTACTAAATTGGTTGAAGCTGTTGCTGAAACTGATGAAGCTTTGATGGAAAAATATCTTGATGGTGAAGAAATTACGAAAGAAGAATTGAAAAAAGGTATTCGTACTGCTACATGTAATGTAGAATTTTTCCCGATGCTTTGCGGTTCTGCTTTCAAAAATAAAGGTGTTCAATTATTGCTTGATGCAGTTATCGACTACCTTCCATCACCATTGGATGTTCCGGCTATCACAGGTACTGACGATGACGGTGAAGAAATAAGTGTCCCTGCAAGCGACGAAGCGCCATTTGCAGCTCTAGCATTTAAAGTTATGACTGACCCGTTCGTGGGCCGTCTGACATTCTTCCGCGTATACGCTGGTACTTTACAAAGTGGTTCTTACGTTCAGAATGCTACAAAAGGCAAACGCGAACGTGTTGGACGTATCCTGCAGATGCATGCTAACAGCCGTAGTGAAATTCCTGAAGTATTCTCAGGAGACATCGCTGCAGCAGTTGGTTTGAAAGATACAACTACTGGAGATACTTTGTGTGATGAAAAGATACATGTTATCCTTGAATCCATGAACTTCCCGGAACCAGTTATCGAAGTTGCGATTGAACCTAAATCAAAAGCTGACCAAGATAAAATGGGTATCGCGTTACAGAAACTTTCTGAAGAAGATCCTACTTTCCGTGCTTCCACTAACCCAGAGACTGGTCAAACAATCATCGCGGGTATGGGTGAATTGCACTTGGACATCATCGTTGACCGTATGAGACGTGAGTTCAAAGTTGAAGCTACAGTAGGTGCTCCTCAAGTATCTTACCGTGAAACATTCCGTCAAACTGTTCAATCTGAAGGTAAATTCGTTCGTCAATCAGGTGGTAAAGGTCAATTCGGTCACGTATGGGTTGAATTTACTCCTAACGAAGAAGGCGCTGGATTTGCGTTTGAAAATGCTATCGTCGGTGGGGTTGTTCCTCGTGAATACATCCCTGCAGTTGAAGCTGGTTTGAAAGACGCAATGGAAAATGGTGTATTGGCTGGTTATCCTTTAGTTGACGTTAAAGCTAAATTGTATGATGGTTCTTACCATGATGTCGATTCATCTGAAACAGCATTTAAAGTTGCTGCTTCACTTGCTTTGCGTAACGCAGCTAAAAAAGCTGACCCTGCAATCCTTGAGCCAATGATGGCTGTAGAAATTACAGTTCCTGATGATTATCTAGGAGATGTAATGGGACACGTAAGTTCTCGTCGTGGACGTATCGAAGGTACTGAAGCACGCGGAAATGCACAAATCGTTAAGAGCAGCATTCCATTATCAGAAATGTTTGGATATGCTACAACTCTACGTTCTTCTACACAAGGCCGTGGAACATTCTCAATGACATTCGATCATTACGAAGCTGTTCCTAAAGCTGTTCAAGAAGATATCATCAAGAAGAGCGGAAAAAATAGCGAAGAGTAATCTCGCTGTTGCTTAGCTTGTATATTGCTTTTTCGAGCACAAATCGGTATACTTTATACGATAGACGTTTAGAGTCTAGACAAATTATAAGCACTCAATATGAGGAGGAAATGATTTAAAATGGCAAAAGTAAAATTCGACCGTTCAAAACCCCATGTAAACGTTGGTACAATCGGACACGTTGACCATGGTAAAACAACATTAACAGCAGCTATCACAACAGTTTTAGCTAAAAAAGGGTTCGCTGAAGCATCTAACTATGCTGCAATCGACAACGCTCCAGAAGAAAGAGAACGTGGTATCACAATCAACACTTCTCACGTTGAATACCAAACTGAAACTCGTCACTACGCTCACGTAGACTGCCCAGGTCACGCGGATTATGTTAAAAACATGATCACTGGTGCTGCACAAATGGACGGCGCTATCTTAGTAGTTTCTGCTGCTGATGGCCCAATGCCACAAACTCGCGAGCACATCTTGTTGTCTCGTCAAGTTGGTGTTCCTTACATCGTAGTATTCTTGAACAAAGTCGACATGGTTGACGATGAAGAGTTATTGGAATTAGTTGAAATGGAAGTTCGTGACCTGTTAACAGAATACGATTTCCCTGGTGACGATGTTCCTGTAATCGCTGGTTCAGCTTTAAGAGCTTTGGAAGGCGACGAGTCTTACGAAGAAAAAATCTTAGAATTGATGGCAGCTGTTGACGAGTACATCCCAACTCCAACTCGTGACACTGACAAACCATTCATGATGCCTATCGAGGACGTATTCTCAATCACTGGACGTGGTACTGTTGCTACAGGCCGTGTTGAGCGTGGACAAGTCCGCGTTGGTGACGAAGTTGAAATCGTCGGTATTGCTGAAGAAACTAAGAAAACAGTTGTTACCGGTGTTGAAATGTTCCGTAAATTATTGGATTACGCTGAAGCTGGCGATAACGTAGGAGCTTTGTTGCGTGGTGTTACACGTGAGCAAATCCAACGTGGTCAAGTATTGGCTAAACCAGGTACAATCACTCCACATACAACTTTCTCTGCTGAAGTTTATGTACTTTCAAAAGAAGAAGGCGGACGTCACACTCCATTCTTCACAAACTACCGTCCACAATTCTACTTCCGTACAACTGACGTTACAGGCGTATGTAACTTACCAGAAGGCGTTGAAATGGTAATGCCTGGCGATAACGTTACTATGGAAGTTGAACTGATCCACCCAATCGCTATCGAAGAAGGAACTAAGTTCTCTATTCGTGAAGGCGGCCGTACTGTAGGCGCTGGCGTTGTAGCTTCAATCTCTAAATAATTTTATTTCAAAATAAAATTTAATGTGATTAAAAAAATCCCGAGAGCTTCTGCTCTTGGGATTTTTTTTGATTCAGACAAATGGATATTGACGTGAACCGGGACTGATACAAGACAAAAGAAGATCATCGGATGCGACTCCGGATGATCTTCTTTTATTTGGACTTATTCGGTTGGATATTCCAAAGCTTTCTTGCCCTCGTCGCCTGTGCTGACTCGGATGACATTTTCTACATTATAGATGAATATTTTCCCATCTCCGATGTTGCCTGTGTACAATGCTTTTCTGGCAGCAGCTACTACCTCGTGGACTGGCACGGTGCTGACGACAACTTCGACACGAATTTTCGGCAGCAGATCGGCTTCGGTCTCGACGCCTCGGTAATAAGTTGAATGGCCTTTTTGCATACCATAGCCGAATACGTCGAAAACTGTCATGCCAGTGATGCCGATGTTATTGAGGGCTTTTTTCAGACCTTCGAATTTGCTTTCGTTCGTGATGATTTCAATTTTGGTGATTTTATTATTCGCGCCACTGCTGGCTGTTGTAGTTCCAGATGCTTGGTACTCCACAACTACCGATTGATTCAAGTCTTCTGGATTCGAGTTTGCGAAAGCCAGTTCGGGACCGTTACCCGTGAAAGAGCGCTCCTGAAATTTTTGGAAGGCCGTTCTCAATTCGCCCAGTACGACAGATCCATCGGAATTCGAATGGTTCGGTTCACTTAATGCTACAGCGATGCTGCCGTAAGCAGTTTCTCCGTGTATGGCATAGTCCAATCCGATTTCTTCCTCTTGTGCAGAGACGCGCAGTTGCATGAATTGGCTGATCAGTTTTAATAAGAGATAAGATACAATACCGGCATATGTAACTACCGCAAGGATGCTGATTACTTCTGCAACCAAAAGTCTAATATTTCCGTCCAATAAGCCGCCTTCGATAGCAGGGTTGATTGAACTTGTTGCGAAGATTCCTGTCGCAATCCCGCCCCAGATTCCGCCGATACCGTGGCAACCGAATGCATCAAGCGCATCATCATAAGCAAATTTTTTCTTCAGAACGGTGACACCGTAGAAACAAACGATACCGCCGATCAATCCGATCATAAGGGAAGCGAACGGACTGACGAAACCTGCACCAGGAGTGATGGAAACGAGCCCTGCCACAATTCCGCTGACAAATCCGAGCGCTGTCGGCTTCTTGTGGATCAACCATTCGCAGAACATCCAACTTAGACCTGCAGCTGCTGCGGAAGTGTTCGTTGCGATGAAGGCATTCAAGGCGATGTCGTTGATTGCCAGTGCGCTTCCAGCGTTGAAACCGTACCAACCGAATAGAAGAAGACCGGCACCAATCATTGTCATCGGAATATTATGTGGCTTGATCGAGTCATGGTTGCTTCGTTTGCCGATGTAGATGGCTGCCACCAAAGCCGATACGCCTGAACTAATGTGTATGACACTGCCGCCTGCAAAATCAAGTGCATCCAATTCGCGGATCCAACCGCCATTTCCCCAGATCCAATGAGCGATAGGATCATAGACGAATGTCGTCCATAACAGGATGAACGCTAAGAAGGCTGGGAACTTCATGCGTTCCGCGATACTTCCAGATACCAAAGCCGGCGTGATGACAGCAAATGCCAATTGGAACATCAAGAATAGTTGGTGGGGAATCGTGGGTGCATAGTCGATCGGTGCAAAACTAACGTTGTTGAGTAGGGCGAAAGAACCATCACCGATCAACGGTCCGTAACCACCGAAAACAAATGAATAACCGAAGAGAATCCATTGGATAGATACTACGGCAATGGCTGCATAGCTATGCATCGTTGTGCTGAGGATATTTTTTTTCCGTACCATCCCTCCATAAAAAAGGGAAAGCGCTGGTGTCATTAATAAAACCAAGATTGTTGCAAGGAATACGAAAGTTGTGTCAGCGTAATTTATATTCTCCATTGATAATCTCCTTCCGCTGGCATCTGACGAGTGACCAGCTGCTTGTGATGTTGTTAACTGTACACGCTGAACAAAAGAAAATCATCTAAATGATGACGGGCATTGTGATATTAATTGACACGGGAAGGTACCGAAATGCTTTATGAAAAAGAATGTATCTCTGTTTCGCAATTGGTGTGCGGACTCTCATCGGATAAGGGCTGTAGCTGCATGAAAAAAGTAAAAAAGATGTAAGTGGCGAAAAAGCAAACTGACATGAACTGGCTGCTGCAACAAAATATTATTCTTGCATGAGCCTCCCGAAAAAATTGTGTTTCTTCTATATAAATATAAAGGGCTCTGATAATCCGAGAAAAGCAGTCCGCGATAAAAAAAGGCGCGGTAATAGTTGCGGCGCAGAAATTCAAATTGTTTGCTATCCCGATCGGTTTCTGTATAATAGTGAAAGGGCAAAAAAAGTATTCTGAGAGCAAGAGCAGAAGATTTTGAAAAAATCGGCACTAATTTTATTATTATTTTCAGAAAAGACTTGCTTTGCTTAATGCGATTATGTATAATATATTGGTACGGCATTCATGGTTATGAATAATGTATTGGTTATCGTACAATCGGGAACCGCAGCTAAGAGACGAGAGGTTGCGACACACCCGGTCGCTTTGTCACGGCGGGTGTGCCGGGGAATTTTCGTGGAGCTAGTCTTATGAATTACATCTGACGAAGGAGGGAACAACATGGCAAAACAAAAAATACGTATTCGTTTAAAAGCATATGAACACCGTGCTCTTGATCAATCAGCGGATAAAATCGTGGAAACAGCAAAAAGAACGGGAGCTACCGTTTCTGGTCCGATTCCATTGCCGACTGAAAGATCACTATACACAGTGATCCGTGCTACTCACAAGTACAAAGATTCTCGTGAGCAGTTCGAAATGCTTACACACAAACGTCTGATCGACATCATCAACCCAACAACAAAAACTGTTGACGCTTTGATGAAGCTTGATTTACCAAGCGGCGTAGACATCGAAATCAAATTATAATCAAACCTATCATATAAAAAACAAACGGAGGTGTTACCATGACCAAAGGAATCTTAGGCAAAAAAGTAGGAATGACTCAATTCTTTACTGCAAACGGTGAGTTAGTACCAGTTACAGTTATCGAAGCTACTCCAAACGTTGTTTTACAAGTTAAAACTAACGAAACAGACGGCTACGAAGCGGTACAACTAGGCTACCAAGAAATGCGTGAAGTATTGTCAAACAAACCTGCTAAGGGTCATGCAGCAAAAGCAAAAACTGCTCCTAAGCGCTTCATTCGTGAATTTAACAATGTTGAGCTAGGAGAATACGAAGTAGGAAAAGAAATCAAAGTTGATATCTTTGCAGCCGGCGACATTGTTGATGTTACTGGTACCACTAAAGGACATGGCTTCCAAGGCGTAATCAAACGTCACGGACAAAGCCGCGGACCAATGGCCCACGGATCTCGTTACCATCGTCGTCCGGGTTCAATGGGTGCTGCTTCATTCCCATCCCGCGTATTCAAAGGCAAAAAATTAGCAGGACGTATGGGTAACGATCGCGTTACTATCCAAAACCTTGAAGTCGTTATGGTTGACGTTGAGAAAAACGTAATCCTGATCAAAGGGAACGTACCTGGTTCTAAAAAATCATTAATCGAAATCAAAGTAGCCCGCAAAGCTGCAAACAAATAATATAAAAGAGAGGAGGAACGAGAAAAATGCCAAACGTAGCCTTATTTAAACAAGATGGAACACAAAACGGTGAAGTAACTTTGAATGATGAAATCTTTGGGATCGAGCCTAACGAAAACGTTGTATACGATGCAATCATCATGCAACGCGCTTCATTAAGACAAGGAACTCACGCAGTGAAAAACCGCAGCGCTGTCAGCGGTGGTGGTCGTAAACCATGGAAACAAAAAGGAACAGGCCGTGCACGTCAAGGTTCAATCCGTTCACCACAATGGGTTGGCGGCGGAGTTGTCTTTGGACCAACACCTCGTTCTTACAGCTATAAATTAAACAAGAAAGTTCGTCGCTTAGCTATCAAATCAGTTCTTTCAACGAAAGTTGCTGAAGGAGACTTGATCGTAGTTGAAACATTGAACTTCGATGCACCAAAAACAAAAGAATTTGCAAATGTGTTGAAAAACCTTAACGTTGATACGAAAGTATTGGTTGTTGTAGAAAACGACAACGATTTTGCAGCATTATCAGCACGTAACCTTCCTGGTGTAACAGTCGTTAACGAAACAGGAATCAACGTATTGGATGTTGTTTCAAACAACAAATTAGTCTTGACACAAGCTGCTCTTTCTAAGGTAGAGGAGGCTCTTATATAATGGAAGCAACAGACGTTATCAAACGCCCAATCATCACGGAAGCTTCTATGCTTGCAATGGATGAAAAGAAATATACCTTTGAAGTAGATGTACGTGCTAACAAAACATTGGTTAAACAATCTATCGAATCATTGTTCGGTGTAGATGTTAAAAACGTAAACATCATGAATGTTCGCGGCAAACTTAAACGTATGGGTAAATACAAAGGCTATACAAAAAAACGCCGTAAAGCAATCATCACTTTGACTGAAAATTCTAAAACAATCGAATTATTCGAAAATTAATCTTTTGAAATAATCAAATAGGAGGGGAAAAAACGTGGCGATTAAGAAATACAAACCTACCACAAACGGCCGTCGTAATATGACTGGTTCTGATTTCGCAGAGATCACAAAAACAACACCTGAAAAATCTTTGATCGAACCAATCAAAAGAAAAGCCGGTCGTAACAACCAAGGTAAAATTACCGTTCGTCATCAAGCTGGTGGACACAAACGTGCTTACCGTGTGATCGACTTCAAACGTAATAAAGATGGAGTTATTGGTATCGTCAAAGCTGTCGAGTACGATCCAAACCGCACCGCAAACATCGCATTGATCCAATATGTTGATGGAATCAAAACTTACATTATTGCCCCTAAAGGCATCGAAGTAGGCCAACAAATCGAATCTGGAGTAGGATCTGATATCAAAATCGGAAACGCAATGCCATTGGCAAACATCCCAGTCGGTACTGTTATCCACAACATCGAAACAAAACCAGGCAAAGGCGGTCAATTGATCCGTTCAGCCGGTACAAGTGCTCAAGTACTTGGACAAGAAGGTAAATATACATTAGTTCGTTTGAACTCAAGCGAAGTACGTTTAATCCTTTCAACTTGCCGTGCAACAATCGGTTCAGTAGGTAACGAACAACACGAATTGATCAACATCGGTAAAGCAGGACGTAACCGTTGGTTGGGTAAACGCCCTACAGTCCGCGGTTCTGTAATGAACCCGAACGATCACCCACACGGTGGTGGTGAAGGTAAATCTCCAGTCGGACGCAAAGCGCCAGTTACTCCTTGGGGTAAACCAGCTCTTGGTTACAAAACTCGTAGCAAGAAAGCTAAATCTAGCAAGCTGATCGTTCGCGGACGCAAAAAATAATTATCACAACAATAATTGACTGAAGCAACACATAATCGAAAGGAGGCTTCACCATGGGTCGTAGTTTGAAAAAAGGACCTTTTGTCGATGAACATTTAATTAAGAAAGTTGAAGCTGCTCTAGCTAGCGAAAAGAAACAAGTAATCAAAACTTGGTCTCGCCGCTCTACAATTTTCCCACAATTCATCGGTCAAACGATTGCAGTTTATGATGGAAGAAAACACGTTCCAGTTTACATTCAAGAAGACATGGTAGGACACAAATTAGGAGAATTCGCTCCAACAAGAACATACCGTGGCCATGCCGCAGACGACAAGAAAACAGGTCGCCGTTAATTACGAGGGGAGGAAATAACATGCCAGAACAAATCACAGCTGCAAAAGCATCTGCACAAACTGTTCGCATTGCCGCTCGTAAGGTTCGTTTAGTAGTGGATCTTATCAGAGGCAAGAGCATCGGAGAAGCAATCTCCATTCTGAAATTCACACCGCGTGGCGCTTCGCCCGTTGTAGAAAAAGTGTTGATGTCAGCAATTGCCAATGCAGAACATAATTATGATTTAGATATCGAAAACTTGGTAGTAAGCGAGGCTTATGTTAACGAAGGACCAACGATGAAACGTTTCCGTCCACGTGCAAAAGGTTCAGCTTCACCAATCTTGAAACGTACTAGCCACATCACAATCGTGGTATCAGAAAAGAAGGAGGGATAATCTGTGGGTCAAAAAATTCATCCATTAGGATTGCGTGTCGGCATCATCCGTGATTGGGATGCTAAATGGTACGCTGAAAAAGATTTCGCAGCTTTCTTACATGAAGATTTACGTATCCGTAAATATATCGAAAAGAACTTAAGCGAAGCTTCTGTTTCTAAAATCGAAATCGAACGTGGCGCTAACCGCGTAAACGTTTCTATTCATACTGCCAAACCTGGTATGGTAATCGGTAAAGGCGGTTCTGAAGTTGAAAAAACTCGTAAAGAGTTAAATGAACTGACTGGTAAAAAAGTACACATCAACATCGTGGAAATCAAAAGACCAGATTTGGACGCTAAATTGGTTGCTGAAGGTATCGCTAAACAGTTGGAAAACCGTGTAGCTTTCCGTCGTGCTCAAAAACAAGCTATCCAACGTACAATGAGATCTGGCGCTAAAGGGATCAAAACTATGGTTTCTGGTCGTTTGAATGGTGCAGATATCGCTCGTGCTGAAACTCATTCTGAAGGAACTGTTCCATTGCATACATTGCGTGCGGACATTGACTACGCTTGGGAAGAAGCAGATACAACTTATGGTAAATTAGGTGTTAAAGTTTGGATTTACCGTGGTGAAGTTTTACCAGCAAAAAAAACAACTGAGAAAGGAGGGAAATAACCAATGTTAGTACCTAAACGTGTAAAACACCGTCGTGAGTTCCGTGGAAAAATGCGCGGAGAAGCTAAAGGCGGAAAAGAAGTAGTATTCGGTGAATATGGTTTGCAAGCTGTTGACTCTCATTGGATCACAAACCGTCAAATCGAAGCAGCTCGTATCGCTATGACTCGTTACATGAAACGTGGTGGGAAAGTTTGGATCAAAATATTCCCTCACAAATCATATACATCCAAAGCTATCGGAGTCCGTATGGGTTCTGGTAAAGGGGCTCCTGAAGGTTGGGTATCTCCAGTTAAACGCGGCAAAATCATGTTCGAAGTAGCAGGTGTTCCTGAAGAAGTGGCACGCGAAGCTCTACGTCTTGCATCTCACAAATTGCCAGTTAAAACAAAAATTGTAAAACGTAAAGAAATTGGTGGTGAATCGAATGAAGGCTAATGAACTTAAAGAGTTATCCACTGCTGAAATGATTGAAAAAGAAAAACAATTCAAAGATGAATTATTCAATCTACGATTCCAACTTGCAACCGGCCAGTTAGAAAATACTGCCCGCTTGAAAGAAGTACGCAAATCAATTGCACGTATTAAAACTGTATTGCGACAACAAGAATTGCAAAAATAGTAGATCAGCAAAGGAGGTCACAACGAAATGACTGAACAACGTAACCAACGTAAAGTCTACCAAGGTGTTGTTGTTTCCGATAAAATGGATAAAACAATCGTTGTAGAAGTATCTACAACAAAAACACATCCAACTTACGGCAAACGCGTTAAGTACTCTAAAAAGTACAAAGCACATGATGAAAACAACCAAGCAAAAATGGGAGATGTAGTTAGAATTATGGAGACTCGTCCTCTATCTGCTACTAAAAACTTCCGTTTACTGGAAGTTGTTGAAGAATCAGTAATCATCTAATCAGACAAATAAATATTTTTATATCCGGAAGGAGGATACTGACGTGATACAAACAGAATCCCGCTTAAGAGTTGCCGACAATTCAGGCGCTAAAGAAGTGTTAACTATCAAAGTTTTAGGTGGTTCAAACCGCAAATTCGCAGGAATTGGTGATACAATCGTCTGCACAGTAAAACAAGCTACACCCGGTGGTGTTGTCAAAAAAGGTGATGTAGTTAAAGCTGTTATCGTTCGTACGAAACACGGCGCACACCGTAAAGATGGTTCTTACATCAAATTTGACGAAAATGCTTGTGTAATCATTCGTGACGACAAGAGCCCTCGTGGAACACGTATCTTTGGACCAGTTGCACGTGAATTGCGTGACAACAACTACATGAAGATCGTTTCCCTAGCTCCAGAAGTATTGTAATCAACTGTCATAAATGAAGGAGGTGCAACAAAGCATGCACGTAAAAACTGGTGATAAAGTTAAAGTCATTACTGGAAAAGATAAAGGTAAAGAAGGAGTCATCCTTAAAACTTTCCCTAAAAAAGATCGTGTTATTGTCGAAGGCATTAATATTGTCAAGAAACATCGCAAAGCTTCCCAAACAAACCCAACAGGTGGAATTCTTGAAGAAGCAGCACCTATCCATGTTTCTAACATTATGTTAATTGATGCTAAAACTGGCGAACCTACTCGCGTAGGATCTAAAGTCGTAGATGGCAAAAAAGTCCGCGTTTCCAAAAAAACCGGCGAAATCATTGATTAATTATTAGAGGAAGGAGGATATTCTAAATGAACCGTTTAAAAGAAAGATATACAAAAGAAATCGTTCCATCATTGATGGAAAAATTTGAATACACTTCAATCATGCAAGCACCAAAAATTGACAAAATTGTCATCAACATGGGTGTGGGTGATGCTGTTTCAAATACAAAAAACTTGGATAAAGCAGTTGAAGAATTAACTTTGATCTCTGGTCAAAAACCAGTCATCACGTTAGCTAAAAAATCAATCGCAGCATTCCGTTTACGTGAAGGTATGCCTATCGGCACCAAAGTTACTCTTCGTGGCGAAAGAATGTACGACTTCTTGGATAAACTAGTAACAGTTTCATTACCACGTGTACGTGACTTCCGTGGGATCAGCAAAAAATCTTTTGATGGTCGTGGAAACTATACTTTAGGTATCAAAGAACAATTGATTTTCCCAGAAGTTGACTATGATAGAGTCGACAAAGTGCGTGGTATGGATATCGTTATCGTAACTACAGCTAACACTGACGAAGAATCAAGAGAATTATTGACTCAACTTGGAATGCCATTCCAAAAATAAGCTAAGGAGGCGAATAATAATTGGCTAAAAAATCCATGATTGCTAAAAACAAGCGTCCCGCAAAACATTCTACTCAAGCTTACTCTCGTTGTGAACGCTGCGGACGTCCACATTCAGTTTATCGCAAATTCAAACTTTGCCGTATTTGCTTCCGTGAACTTGCCTATAAAGGACAAATTCCCGGCGTGAAAAAGGCTAGCTGGTAATTTAACCATACTCGCAAAAGGAGGTATAATGTAAATGGTCATGACAGATCCAATCGCAGATTTCTTAACTCGTATTCGTAATGCCAACATGGTACGTCACGAATCTTTAGAAGTGCCTGCATCAAAGACAAAATTAGAGATCGCTAACATTCTTAAGGCTGAAGGTTTCATCAAAAACTTTGATTACACTTCAGACGACAAACAAGGTGTTATCCGTGTATTCTTAAAATATGGTCCAAACAACGAACGCGTCATCACTGGTTTGAAACGTATTTCAAAACCAGGTTTGCGTGTATACGCTAAAACTGGCGACATCCCTAAAGTATTGAATGGTTTAGGAATCGCAATCGTGTCTACTTCTGAAGGTGTTATCACCGACAAAGAAGCAAGAGCGAAAAACATCGGCGGCGAAGTATTAGCTTATATTTGGTAATTTAAAAAAATAAGAGAAAATAAGGAGGTGCAGCCCTGTGAGTCGTATTGGTAATAAAGCAATCGAAATCCCAGCTGGCGTAACCGTTACTCAACAAGGTAACACTGTTACGGTTAAAGGCCCTAAAGGCGAATTAACTAGCACATTTAATGAAATGATCGGTATCAATATCGAAGGAAACACTGTTACTTTCACTCGTCCTAACGAAGAGAAATTCACTAAATCCATTCACGGTACTACACGCGCGTTGTTGAACAACATGGTTGTAGGTGTATCTGAAGGATTTGCGAAAGAATTGGACTTAGTAGGGGTTGGGTACCGTGCTCAATTGCAAGGTAAAAAACTTGTATTGAACGTAGGATATTCTCATCCAGTGGAATTCACACCTGAAGACGGTATTGAAGTGGAAGTACCAACTAACACTAAAATCATCGTTAAAGGTTACGATAAAGCTAAAGTAGGCGCTTTGGCAGCCAACATCCGCGGCGTACGCCCACCAGAGCCTTACAAAGGCAAAGGGATCAAATACGTTAACGAAATTATCCGTCGTAAAGAAGGTAAGACAGGTAAATAATAGTCCGCTATTATTACTTGCTTCCTGAACGACCCAACAAAATTAAATTAAAGAGGTGACAATTGTGATTACTAAACCAGATAAAAACAAAGTGCGCCAAGCTAGACACGCACGCGTAAGAAGAAAAATCTCTGGTACTGCAGAGTGCCCACGCTTGAACGTTTTTCGTTCCAACAAAAACATCTACGCTCAATTAATTGATGACGTAGCGGGTGTGACGCTAGCAAGTGCCTCTACAAAAGAATCAGAAATCGCAAGCGGTACTAAAACTGAAGCTGCTGCTGCAGTTGGAAAACTAATTGCTGAACGTTCTGTTGCTAAAGGTATCAAAAAAGTAGTCTTTGACCGTGGTGGCTATCTGTACCATGGTCGTGTGCAGGCTTTGGCTGAAGCTGCCCGCGAAAATGGACTAGATTTCTAGGAAAAGGAGGATAACCACACATGGTTTATGTTGACCCAGCTCATATTGAATTAGAAGATCGCGTTGTTGCAATCAATCGTGTAACAAAAGTTGTTAAAGGTGGACGTCGTCTGCGCTTTGCTGCTTTAGTTGTTGTAGGAGACAGAAACGGACATGTAGGATTCGGTACTGGTAAAGCAGCCGAGGTTCCAGAAGCTATTCGTAAAGCTATCGAATCTGCTAAAAAGAGCCTTATTGAAGTTCCAATGTCTGAATCAACAATCCCACACCAAGTTATCGGAACTTTCTGTGGCGGTAACGTAATGTTGAAACCTGCTAAATCCGGTTCCGGAGTATCCGCAGGCGGACCAGTCCGTGCCGTTGTTGAATTAGCTGGTATCGCTGATATCACAAGCAAGTCCCTTGGTTCTAACACACCTATCAATATGGTACGTGCTACAATCGATGGCTTGAAACAATTGAAAAATGCTGAAGATGTTGCGAAATTACGCGGCAAATCAGTTGAAGAATTACTAGGATAAGGAGGACTACATCATGGCAGAAGTAAAGATCACTTTAACACGCAGCTTGATCGGACGTCCTCAAAACCAAAAAGATACTTGCAAGGCTTTGGGATTGTCCAAAATCGGCAAAACTGTTGTGAAACCAGCTAACCCAGCTATCTTGGGCATGATTAACACAGTAAGCCACTTAGTAACATCAGAAGAAGTTAAATAATAAATATCAGATTGAAGGAGGTGCCAAGTTACTATGAAACTTCATGAATTAAAACCTGCTGAAGGCTCACGTAAAGAACGTAACCGTGTCGGTCGCGGATCTTCATCCGGTAATGGTAAAACATCCGGTCGTGGACATAAAGGCCAAAAAGCCCGTTCAGGCGGCGGTGTGAGACTTGGATTCGAGGGTGGACAAACTCCATTGTTCCGTCGTCTTCCAAAACGTGGATTCACGAATATCAACCGTAAGGAATATGCTGTCATCAACTTAGAAATCTTAAACCGTTTCGAAGATGGTACAGAAGTTACTCCAGCTTTATTAGTTGAAACTGGTATTGTCAAAGATGAAAAATCAGGCATCAAAGTTTTAGGCAACGGAAGCGTTGAGAAAAAACTGACAGTTAAAGCTAATAAATTCTCCGAAGCAGCACAAAAAGCTATCGAAGCTGCAGGTGGGACTGTTGAGGTGATCTAATGTTTGCTCTTCTGAAAAATGCATTTCAGGCGAAAGACATTAGAAATAGAATCTTTTTTACTCTAGGTATGCTGATTGTGTTCCGTCTCGGAACACATATTACTGTACCGGGTGTTGATGCGGGTGCCATCGCAAACTTGGCATCGACGGGCTTGTTCAGTCTGTTGGACACATTCGGAGGTGGAGCACTGAGTCAGTATTCCATTTTCGCTATGGGTGTCTCGCCATACATCACTTCTTCTATTGTTGTTCAATTGTTACAAATGGATATTGTTCCCAAATTCGTGGAATGGTCTAAACAGGGTGAAGTAGGTAGAAGAAAATTAAATCAAGTAACAAGATATTTGACAGTCATTTTAGCATTTGTACAATCTGTCGGTCTATCGATCGGTTTCAACCAACTCTCAGCATTTGGGCTGGTAAATGATCCGGGGACGACAACTTATATGATCATCGCGTTAGTGATGACGGCAGGTTCGATGCTTGTTGTTTTTATCGGAGAATCGATTTCAATGCATGGGATCGGAAACGGAACCTCATTGATCATTTTCTCTGGTATCATCGCAAGAATCCCTTCAGATCTTTACACTTACTATAATGATCGTTTTGTGGATGCAGGATCCGATTTGATGAACAATATTTTGTTCTCGGTCGCGCTATTGATAGCAATATTATTGGTGGTCATACTCGTTGTGTACGTTCAACAAGCTGAACGTAAAATCCCCATTCAATATTCCAAGCGTGCTTCCGGTTCGAATCAATCCGCGCATTTGCCTTTGAAAATCAATTCAGCTGGAGTCATTCCAGTAATCTTTGCCAGTTCTTTCATGATGACACCGCAGACGATCCTTGGATTTTTCGCGGCAAGTCAAAGTGAAGCCAGCTGGTATCAAATTTTGTCAACCATCTTTAATTACCGTGAACCCATCGGTGCAACAATCTATACGGTATTGATCGTTGTCTTCACTTACTTCTATGCCTTCATTCAGATTAACCCTGAAAAAATGGCAGAGAACTTGCAAAAGCAAGGCGGCTATATTCCAAGTGTACGCCCGGGTAAAGGGACAGAAGATTACATTTCCGGTATGATTATGCGATTAAGTACGGTCGGCGCGCTATTTCTTGGACTGATTGCGCTATTGCCGATCATTGCCTCAGGTTTGTGGGATTTGCCGAACTCGCTCGCCCTTGGCGGTACAAGTCTTCTGATTGTAGTTGGTACTGCATTGGAAACGGCAAGACAAATTGAAGGTCGAATGGTTAAACGTAATTACCAAGGATTTATTCAATAGTAAGTTTGTGAGGGGGAAAGTGATTTCCTCGTCACATATGCTTACATCTTTAGGAGGCAGTAAAATGATGAACCTAATTATTATGGGTCTTCCCGGTGCTGGAAAAGGAACACAGGCTGAAAAGATCATCGCGAAATACAATATTCCGCATATCTCTACAGGGGACATGTTCCGAGCTGCTATGAAAAATGAGACAGCCTTGGGCCTGGAAGCAAAATCATATATGGATAAAGGCGAACTTGTTCCAGATGAAGTTACAAACGGAATCGTTAAAGAGAGATTAGCAGAATCTGATACTGAAAAAGGCTTTTTGTTGGATGGTTTTCCAAGAACCCTCGTACAAGCAAAAGCACTTGAAGCTATCATGAATGAACTCGACAAAAAAATCGATGCTGTTATTAACATTGATGTGAACCCTGAGGTTTTGATGCAACGTCTAACGGGTAGAATCATTTGCCGCTCTTGCGGAGCGACTTACCACAAAACAAACAATCCTCCTAAAATAGAAGGAACGTGCGATCGTTGTGGCGGACACGAATTCTATCAACGCGAAGATGATAAACCTGAAACCGTAGAAAATCGCATTCAGATTAATCTTGAACAGTCTCAACCAATCATTGCATTTTACAGCGAAAAAGGATTGTTGCACAATGTGGATGGCGAAATCGGCATCGACAAGTTGTTTACTGAAATCCAAAAGATTATAGAATAGTTGCAAATGTCATTTGAAGTTAATCGTAAATTTCTTTTCAATAGATACTTGCTATGGTATAATCTAGCAGTTAGAGTAAAAATTGCCAAGACATGAGATTAATCAGCTCAACAGAATGTTAGGAGGTTAGCAGGCGTGGCGAAAGACGATGTCATTGAGATCGAAGGAGTTGTCGTTGAAACTTTGCCCAATGCAATGTTTAAAGTCGAACTTGAAAATGGTCACATAGTATTAGCTCACGTATCTGGTAAAATTAGAATGCATTACATCCGCATTTTGCCAGGCGATAAAGTTACGGTAGAATTATCTCCGTACGATCTTACTCGTGGACGCATTACTTACCGCTTTAAATAATTGCACTCCATCACTAAATAGGAGGGAATTTAAATGAAAGTTAGAGCATCAGTAAAACCCATTTGCGAAAAATGCAAAGTCATTCGCCGCAATGGTCGTGTTATGGTGATTTGCGAAAATCCCAAACACAAACAACGCCAAGGATAATAACAAGGAGGTGCCTATAAATGGCTCGTATCGCAGGAGTAGATGTTCCGCGTGACAAACGTGTAGTTATTTCATTAACTTATATTTTTGGTATCGGATTAAACACAGCTCAAAAAGTTTTAGCAGCAGCTGAGGTTTCAGAAGATACTCGTGTTCGTGATTTAACGAATGATGAATTAGACCGTATCCGTATTGAAGTGGATAAATTAAAGGTTGAAGGTGATCTTCGTCGTGAAGTAAACCTAAATATTAAACGATTGATCGAAATCGGATCTTACAGAGGAATGCGTCACCGTCGTGGTTTGCCTGTTCGCGGACAAAACACAAAGAACAATGCACGTACTCGTAAAGGCCCAGCTAAATCAATCGCTGGTAAGAAAAAATAATAATTAAGTGAAGGAGGTCAAAACTTCATGGCTAAAAAAGTAGCTCGCAAACGCCGCGTAAAAAAGAATGTTGAAGCTGGTGTAGCACATATCCGCTCAACTTTTAATAATACTATTGTTATGATTACAGATGTTCATGGAAATGCTATTTCATGGTCGTCAGCAGGTTCATTAGGATTCAGAGGTTCTCGTAAATCTACTCCTTATGCTGCACAAATGGCTGCAGAAGCAGCAGCTAAAGTTTCTATGGAACATGGCATGAAAACAGTCGAAGTAGCTGTTAAAGGTCCTGGTTCTGGACGTGAAGCTGCCATTCGTTCATTACAAGCTGCAGGATTGGAAGTTACCGCAATTCGCGATGTAACGCCCGTTCCTCATAATGGATGCCGTCCACCAAAACGTCGTCGTGTTTAATTGAGAATTGTACTGTTATGTAACGAAACGCAATGGACTCACTAACATGAACTTCACGTTTTGAAAGGGGTAAATTGATAAATGATCGAAATTGAAAAACCAAGAATTGAAACGATTGAGATCAGCGAAGATGCCAAATTCGGTAAATTCGTTGTAGAACCACTAGAACGCGGTTATGGAACAACACTTGGGAACTCATTACGTCGAATTCTATTATCTTCACTTCCTGGTACAGCTGTAACAACTATCCAAATCGATGGTGTTCTACATGAATTTTCAACGATTGATGGTGTTGTCGAGGATGTTACCCAAATCATTCTGAACATCAAAAAATTAGCTTTGAAATTGTATACGGACGAAGACAAGACAATCGAGATTGACGTAAAAGGTCCAGCAGTCGTGACTGCAGCGGATATTACCCATGACAGCGATGTGGAAATCTTAAACCCTGATTTATATATATGTACAGTTTCAGAGGGAGCACATTTTCATGTTCGTTTGGATGTAAAAAATGGCCGTGGCTATGTTCGTTCCGAATATAACAAAACGGAAGATATGCCGATCGGTGTTTTGCCAGTCGACTCCATTTATACTCCAATCAGCAAGGTGAATTATCAGGTTGAAAATACTCGCATCGGACAAAAAAATATTTACGATAAATTAACGTTGGATGTCTGGACAGATGGTTCCATCAGCCCAGAAGAAGCAGTCAGCTTGGCTGCCAAAATTTTAACGGAACATTTGAATATTTTTGTTAATCTGACCGATGAAGCCCGCAAGGCCGAGATAATGGTTGAAAAAGAAGAAACACATAAAGAGAAAATGCTGGAAATGACTATCGAAGAATTGGATTTATCCGTACGTTCTTATAACTGTTTGAAACGCGCAGGCATCAATACAGTTCAAGAATTGACAGACAAGTCTGAAGCAGAGATGATCAAAGTACGTAATCTGGGACGCAAATCACTTGAAGAAGTGAAGAACAAGCTGAATGATCTTAATCTAGGCTTGCGTCAAGAGGACTAGTACTGCACAAAGGAGGAAAACCTAGGATGGCTTACCGTAAATTAGGACGCACAAGCGCTCAAAGAAAAGCAATGCTTCGTGATTTGACTACTGATTTAATCATCAACGAACGCATCGTTACAACTGAAGCACGTGCTAAAGAAATTCGTTCAACTACTGAAAAAATGATTACTTTAGGCAAACGTGGAGATTTAGCTGCTCGTCGTTTGGCTGCAGCATACGTTCGTAACGAAGTAGCAGATGTTCGTGAAGAAGATGATAAAATCGTTGTTCAATCAGCGTTACAAAAATTATTCTCTGATATCGCACCTCGCTATGCAGAACGTCAAGGCGGATACACTCGTATCTTGAAGACTGAACCTCGCCGTGGCGATGCAGCACAAATGGTTATCATTGAATTAGTATAATTCAATCGCATAAAGATGAAACGTTCACTTTTAGATGAAATAGAGTGTTATGATGATGGGTCTGCTTATTGCCTCCCTAGTCTAGCTCAAGGTTCTTCCGAAGATCGCATGATTTTCGGAAGGGCATTTTTTCATCAAAAAAAGTGCCTTTTTTTATCAAAAGAAACTAGAAAATGCCAATATATTTTCTAGTTTCTTTTGATATATAAATAAAAGCGTTTTATTTCCTTGCTGTGTCAAGACAGTGGATGAAAAATACGGGAGAGTAGTTTATACTTACTAAAGTAGACATTTCCTTGCCGTATTTTTCATCTTTTTTTATACCCGCTTGTCTGCGGGCGGATGATCGGATACGGCCTTATAGATTCAATAAAAGAGAAAGTAGGACTGCAATCATGAATGAAATTATCGAGTTGCGCAATGTGACTTTTTCCTATTCAGAGGAAGATGCAAGACCGGCGTTGAACAACGTTTCGTTGACAATCCAGCAAGGTGAATGGATTGCCATCATCGGGCCTAATGGTTCAGGCAAGTCAACTTTGGCCAAAACGATCAATGGCCTGATAGAAGCGAACTCCGGAGAAGTCATCATCGAAGGAGTAGCTCTGAATGCAGAGACGGTTTGGGATGTCCGTAAGAAAATCGGAATGGTATTCCAGAATCCGGACAATCAGTTTGTCGGTTCAACAGTGCAGGACGACGTTGCTTTCGGCTTGGAGAATGTCGGCATTCCCCGTGAGGAAATGGTCAAGCGGGTAGCCGATGCGGTTGCGGCTGTCAATATGGCCAACTTCTTGGACAAGGAACCGGCAAGACTTTCGGGCGGGCAGAAGCAACGGGTGGCGATTGCTGGAATCGTGGCTTTGTCTCCTGATATCATCATCCTCGATGAGGCAACGACCATGCTGGATCCGGAAGGCCGTCATGAAGTCATCGAGACCATCCAGGAAATAAAAGAAAAAGAAAATCTGACGGTGATCTCGATCACCCATGACATTGATGAGGCTGCAAAAGCGAATCGCATCTTTGTGATGGAGGCTGGGCAATTGACACGGATCGGCTCGCCGGAAGAAATATTCAGTTTGGGCAAGGAAATCATCGATATCGGTTTGGATATACCGTTCCCAGAAAAACTGAAATACCAATTGAAGAGACAGGGACTGGAAGTTCCTGAAAACTATTTGACTGAGGAAGGGATGGTGAACTGGTTATGGACATTACTTTCGAAAAAGTAGGCTACTCGTATTCAGCCGGAACGCCTTTCGAAAGCCGGGCTCTTTATGATGTGAACCTGAATATCCCGGACGGCAGTTATACGGCATTGATCGGGCATACCGGCAGCGGAAAATCAACAGTCACGCAGCATCTGAATGCTTTATTGAAACCCACTGAAGGCAGTGTGAAGATAGGGGACCGCATCATAACGAACAAATCGAACAACAAAAATCTGAAGGACCTCCGGAAAAAGGTAGGGATTGTGTTCCAGTTTCCGGAGTCGCAACTGTTCGAGGAGACGATCGCTAAGGATATCGCCTTCGGACCGATGAACTTCGGCGTCAGTGAAGAGGATGCAATGGCGATTGTGAAGCGCGTATTGCCTTTGGTTGGCTTGGATGAATCCTTCATGGATCGTTCCCCATTCGACCTCTCAGGGGGTCAAATGAGACGCGTAGCGATAGCCGGCGTATTGGCCATGGAACCGGAAGTGCTGGTTCTGGATGAACCAACGGCAGGATTGGATCCTGCGGGCAGACGGGAAATCATGAATATGTTCAATCAACTCCATATCGACAAAGGTCTGACGATTGTATTGGTCACGCATCAGATGAATGATGTCGCGACTTATGCGGATCATGTTGTCATTCTCGAAAAAGGGACAGTCGTCAAAATGGGACAGCCCGATGAGATTTTCCAGGATGCCCAATGGCTGCAAGAAAAGCAGTTGGGCTTACCGGATGGGCTAGCATTTCTGGATAGGTTGAGTAAACGGACCGGAGTAGACTTCGGCGACGAAAGACCGCTTCGTACCGAACAGCTGGCGGCTGTGTTGATCGCTAAAATCAACGAAAATAAAGGCTCCAAAAATGCCGCTAAGGAAGAGGGTGGCAATCATGTTGGATAAATTACTGTTCGGGCGCTATATCCAAGGCAGCTCGTTGGTCCATAGACTGGATCCGCGCGCAAAGCTGATCGGGGCTTTCTATTTCATCATCGTCATCTTCCTGGCCAACAACTGGCAGACTTATTTGATCATGACGTTGTTCACTTTCTTGTGCGTTATTCTGTCTGATATTAAACTGTCAGTCTTTCTGAACGGCGTGAAACCGCTGATTTGGTTGATCTTGTTCACGGTATTGCTGCAGATCCTCTTCACAAGGGGAGGGGAAACGTACTTAGTGCTGGGACCGATCAGCATCACCTCATTCGGGGTCATCAATGGTGCCTTCATCTTCATGCGTTTCGTTCTCATCATCTTCATTTCGACGCTACTGACGCTCACGACGATGCCGTTGTCGTTGACCGATGCGATTGAAAAGCTGTTGGGACCATTGAAACGATTCAAAGTTCCTGTCCATGAAATTGCGCTGATGCTTTCCATCGCGTTGCGTTTCGTGCCGACGCTGATGGATGAGGCTTCAAAGATCATGAATGCACAACGGGCCCGCGGTGTCGAATTCGGCGAAGGCAATATCGTCAAGCAGATGAAGGCCGTCACACCGATTTTGGTGCCGCTCTTCGTCAGCTCCTTCAACCGGGCTGATGAATTGGCAAATGCCATGGAGGCACGTGGCTATCAAGGCGGAGAAGGCCGGACGAAGTACCGCATCCTTGATTGGCAGAAGCGCGATACGTTGAGTATGCTGGCGTTTGTCGCATTGACAGGGTTGTTATTGTTCTTCCGCTCATGAGCGCATATGGGCTGATTAAGCCGCCAGAGAACGAGTCTGGGGACCGGGTAGCAATTCCGGTCCCTTTTAAAATGGAAAAACTACCACATACATCAGCAAAATAAGAAAGGGGCATACGCCAACCATGACTGCACAACGGTACAAATGCATCGTGCAATATGACGGAACAAGTTATGTGGGCTATCAGGTCCAACCTAACGGCAACAGTGTCCAGACGGAAATCGAAAAGGCGTTGAAAAAAATGTCGAACGGGCAGATCATTCCGATCCAAGCTTCCGGAAGGACCGATTCGGGCGTCCATGCGCTTGGACAGGTTATCCATTTCGATTACCCGGCTGCGATTAAGCCGGATCATCTGCTGCGGGCGCTGAACAGCCTGCTGCCCGATGACATTTTAATCAAATCGGTGGAACACGCTGCAGAGGATTTCCATTCGCGCTACCACGCGCTAGGGAAAAAATATATTTACCGGGTCGATCTTGATCGCTTCCCGAATCCCTTCAAACGACTCTACACGACGCACCATCCTTACCGCTTTAATATGGAGAATTTGGAGCAGGCCATCAAAAAACTGGAAGGCGAACACGACTTCACCAGTTTTTGCTCGACAAAGACGGATAAAACCGATCTGGTCCGCACCGTCTATGAAGCCAGCGTCAGGAAAGACGAAGTGAATAACGAGCTGGTCTTCACTTTCAGGGGTAACGGCTTTCTCTATAATATGATCAGAATTTTCGTGGGGACACTTTTGCAGATCGCAGACGGCCTGAAAAAGGTCGAGGAAATCGACCGCCTTTTGGAAGTGAAAGACCGCCGCAAAGCCGGACCGACAGCCCCGTCGCAGGGATTGTATCTCGTGGAAGTCTACTATGATGAAGAAAAATTAAGGAACGGTTAGGGGGAAAAGCGATGTTTGAAAAAGAAAGAGCGGAGATCGATATAATCGACCGGGAGTTGGTAAAACTGTTCGAACGCCGGATGGATGCAGTGACGGAGATCGCGCGGATCAAGAAAGAGCATAAGCTGCCGATTCTTGACCAATCCAGGGAAGATAAGGTGTTGGATAAAGTGCGCCGTCTGACCGAGAACAAAGCCTACGAAGACAGCGTGGAAGACCTCTTCCGCTCCTTGATGACGATCACAAAGGCATTTGAAACCAAACAGAACGAAGAATAAAAAAGTATGCTGAAAAAGCGGCTGCGGAAAAGACGAAATCTTTTCCGCAGCCGCTTTTTGTGCGCTTGAGCAACTTTTATTTTTCGATCTATCTTCTCAGACTATGGCTGTTACAGCAGCCTTCGCAAAGGCCTGGCGCAGATCGGCGATCAAATCATCCGCATCTTCGATTCCAGTCGAGATGCGCAGCAGATCGTCGGTCAAACCATAAGATTCGCGGACTTCAATCGGAATGTCGGCATGGGTCTGGGTGGTCGGATAGGTAATCAGGCTTTCGACGCCACCCAAGCTTTCAGCGAAAGTGAAAATATTCAGGGCATCCAAGACGACAGGGATAGTTGCTTTATCATGCAGCGTGAAACTGAGCATGCCGCCTTTACCCGGATAATAGACCGATTTGATCAGTTTTTCCGATTCGAGATAAGCAACGACTGCCTGTGCATTCGCTTGATGCTGCTTCATGCGCAACGGCAATGTCTTCATTCCGCGGACTAAGAGCCAACAGTCGAAGGCATCCAAAGTACCGCCGGACGTATTCAGCTGGAAAGCCAACTGTTCACCGAGTGCTTTATTGTTCGTTACGACAGCCCCCGCCAACAGGTCATTATGGCCGCCGAGGTACTTGGTGGCGCTGTGGACGACGATATCAGCGCCCAAATCCAAAGGACGCTGCAACAGAGGTGTGTAGAAGGTGTTATCCACAATCACCAGCAGACCGTGTTTTTTGGCGATCTCAGCCACCGCGGCGATATCCGTTTCCTTCATCAACGGATTCGTCGGCGTTTCGATGTAGACTGCGGCCGTATTATCCTGGATGGCGGACGTGATATCAATCGGGTCATCGACATAAGTGAAGGAATAGAAGCCTTTTTTCTCCATATCCTGGAAATAGCGGAAGCTGCCGCCGTAAAGATCCCTGGATGCAACAAAATGGCTGTTGGCCGGAAAAATGCTGAAAGCAAGCTGGATGGCGCTCATGCCGGAGCTGGTAGCAAACCCTTGAACGCCATTTTCAAGAACAGCCAAACCTTCCTGAAGGATGTCCCTAGTCGGATTGGCGGTGCGTGTGTAGTCATAGCCGGTTGATTGGCCCAGACCAGGATGTCCATAAGCTGTGGACAAATAAATCGGTGCACTGACGGCGCCGGTATGCGGATCTTTTCTGTTGCCTAATTGTGCAAGATAGCTTTGAATGCTGATATTTTCCATCGTCGATTCTCCTTTATGCGAAATGACATACACAAGTATATTGCCATCCTTTTATCATTTAAAATTTATGTTAGTGCAATGGTAGCACGAGGGTTTGAAGTGGTCAATATTTTTATGTATTTTAAGTCAGTGATGGTGAGATGAATAATCGATCATGCTTGAACGGTTATTTCTCTCGAATGGTGTTAAAATACTGAAACTCGCGTATAATGGAAGTATAAGAACGAATGAAGGAGCGTGTAAGAATGGTAACGTTCACAAAGGAACTCAAGCGGATCCCACGCGGCGATGTGCCGGATTTTGTGGCTGCTGCTATGCCCCAATTTTATGAAGCAATCGGTTGTCCGAACGATGTGATCCTTTCCGTGCAGGCCAGCATGGCGCATTACTCGACCCCGAAAAAGAATGTCCCGGTTGAAGAATATGAAGCTTTTGAAGTGACGCTCACAAAAAAAGGCGCGTTCGTTGCGGTGGAAGACATCGTGAAAGACCATGCTATTATCGAAGCATTCAAACCCTACAAGACATCCGGAAAAGGGGCCTATCCGTTTGTGCCGGCCGAGGTCATCGAGCAATTATATTTACATCTGAAGAAATAATCAGAGAAGCCTTCACAATCGCAGCTATGTGGTATGTGGAGACTTTTTTTGGGAGATGAAAGGGACAAATTATTTCTTTTGGATCATTGACAATCCTTTTGGAATGTCGTATCATATAAGACGGTATTGTTTGCCCCACGATGAGCCCCGGAAACTCAATTGGATCAAACAGACAGAGAAGAATATGGAGGAAACAAACGTGCGTACAACATACATGGCTAAAGCAAGCGAAATGGACCGTAAATGGTTCGTAATCGACGCAACTGACATCCCATTGGGACGTTTATCAACACAAGTTGCAACTATTTTACGCGGTAAAAACAAACCAACTTTCACACCACACGTAGATACTGGTGATTATGTGATTGTTATCAATGCAGACAAAGTTACATTAACAGGTAAAAAAGCATCTGACAAAATTTATTCCCGTCATTCAGGTTATCCAGGTGGGCTAAAACAAATTTCAGCTGGTGAATTACGTGCTAAGAACTCAAGAAAATTAGTTGAATTGTCTGTTAAAGGCATGTTGCCAAAGAACTCTTTAGGCGCTAAACAATTCACTAAGTTACACGTATACGGTGAAGCAGTTCACCCACACGAAGCTCAACAACCAGAAGTTTTAGACATCACTAACCTAATTTAAGGAGGGAAATTCATTGGCACAAGCACAATATATCGCAACTGGTCGTCGTAAGAATTCGACTGCACGCGTACGTTTATTACCAGGAACAGGTAAAATCATTTTCAACAAAAAAGACATGGAAGAATACATCCCATTCGCTTACTTATATGAAGTAATCAAACAACCTTTAAACCTTACAGGTACTTTAGGTAGCTACGATATCTTCGTTAACGTAAACGGCGGCGGATTCACTGGACAAGCTGGAGCAGCTCGTCACGGTATCTCTCGTGCATTGCTAGAAGTAGATCCTGACTTCCGCGCACCATTAAAAGCAGCTGGTCTGTTAACACGTGACCCACGTATGGTTGAACGTAAGAAACCAGGTTTGAAAAAAGCGCGTAAAGCTTCACAATTCTCTAAACGTTAACATTTATTGTATCAACGTTCTGAAAAATCAATTAACAACCTTAAAGCATCGGCATCTTGCTGGTGCTTTTTTTATGGCATAAATTCAATAAAATGAAAGTATGGAGCATTCCATCAACAAAGGCGGTGTAAACAGTGAGTCCAAAAGAGAAAATGTTAGAGATAATCAAGAATAAACAAGGCGGCGGAAAATCCAAGCAAATCGACACGCCGAAAAATGATATCAAGAATATGCGTAAAGGTCCAAAAATTTTTAATAAGTAAGCCGGCTTATAAAACTTTGGAGCAATGAAAGACTGAAATACTGTACAAGTAATTAGCGTTGTATGAATGAACAAGTTCTGATCGCTAGCATATCTCAAATCTGGAGATCTCATTCGAAAGAATGCGGTCTTTTTGTTTGGAGTCAGAATTAAGTGTAAGATCATTTGAAAAAAGAGAAAACACTCTCGAGAGCTTTGTGATTGCACCTCACCAAATGTAGGAATATAGTAAGGGAAACAATACAAAAGAATAGCCTGTATTCTGCAAAGGACTGGAGGAATTTTTTTTGTGTACGGCAGTGACATATGAAGGGATGAATTTTTATTTTGGCAGAAATCTGGACTTAGATGTTTCGTTCAACGAGAAAGTAACGATTACTCCACGGCAGTTTGAATTTCGGTTCAGGAATGAAGCAGCAATCAAGTCTCACTGGGCGATGATCGGGATGGCTGCGGTAATCGATAATTATCCGCTGTATTATGATGCAATGAATGAAAAAGGGTTATGCATGGCGGGACTAAATTTTCCTGGGAATGCCTGTTATTTGTCCAGAAAAGAAGGAATGGAAAATATTGCTCCTTTCGAATTCATTCCCTTTATTCTCGGCAACTGCAGCAGTGTGGAAGAAGCCGTGGCTGTATTGAAAAATACGATTCTGATAAATGAACCATTCAATGATCTTCTGCCCTTGGCACCGCTGCATTGGATCATCTCAGATCAGAAGCGCTCGATTGTTGTGGAACCTATGTCGCATGGATTGAAGATATTTGATAATCCAGTGGGTGTCCTGACGAATAACCCAACGTTTGATTATCATTTGACGAATCTGAATAATTACCTGAATCTTACATCAGCCCCTCCGAACAATCGATTCTCCGGAAAAGTGGATTTGTCGGTATCTAGCATCGGTATGGGCAGTATCGGCTTACCAGGAGATCTTTCTTCTCCATCGCGATTTGTGCGTGCTGCTTTTACGAAAGCGAATGCGACGGAAGAAACAGATGAAGGCTCAGAGGTGGCTCAATTTTTCCATATTTTGGATGCTGTGGCCTTTACAAAAGGGTGTGCCGTCAACGAAGATGGCAGAGAAGAACTAACGATCTATTCGGCATGCATGAATACGCAAAAAGGCATTTATTATTACAAAACTTACAGTAACAATCAAATCAGTGCAGTCTATTTGAATCGTGCAGATTTGGACGGCAGTAAGCTTGAAACCTTTGAATTGATTACTTCTCAGCAAATCCGAGACATCAATTAATAGCTGTAACGGTTCAAATTAGAAATCGATTGATCAGTCCATCTATTTTCATTGCAAGGCCTTGTCCCAAAGACGAGGCTCTTTTTGGATAGCGGGTAATTTTAAGCAAGTTACTTTACAAAAGTTAGTTCCTGCGTTATGATTGACAGGTCAACAGTTGACAAGTCAATTGTTTGATCAGTCAGGATAATCCGCAAAATCGAGGTGAATTGGTATGAACTTGAGAGAAATCAGCAGATTGCTTTATCAGATTAAGCTCACAAATCAGGAGATCAATACGCTGTTCGAAAAAGAAACAGGTTTCAGCTTGACGCGCTATGAGATGCTGATGTTCCTGAAAGACAAGGGGACGTGTTCCCAAAATCAGATTCAGACAGAACTGAAGATAGACAGCGCGGCTATTACACGCCATCTGAAAATATTGGAACAAAAGGGCTATGTCATCCGGGAACGGAATGCTGAGAACAACCGAGAGGTCTTTGTTCAATTATCCGACAAGGCGATCCAAGATTTGGAGGCTTGCGGAAAAAAACATGATCAGGGGAAATCCTCCCTATCGCTTTCATTAAGCGACGAGGAAGCAGAGCAATTATCCATTTTGCTGAATAAACTATACTTACAAAGTTAAAAAGGAAGAGGCTATAAACATGACCAATAAATTTATCAATAACGATTTTTCGGATATCGCATTCGGAAGAAAATCGATCCGTCTTTATGATGAAAATTTTAAAATCAGTCAAGCAGAAATGTTGGAAATGATTCAGGAAGCTACGACTACACCTTCATCCGTGAATATGCAACCTTGGCGTTTTGTGGTTGTTGAGAGTGAGGAAGCAAAAGCCAAATTGAAACCGCTGATCCGTTTCAATACCAGACAAAATGATACTTCGTCAGCAATGGTTCTGATATTCGGCGATATGCAATGCTACGAGTACGGAGAAGAAATCTACGATGCAGCTGTTGCACAAGGCAAAATGTCCGCCGAAGTCCGAGACCAACAATTAGCCGCAATCATTCCTTACTACAAGAACTTTTCTAAAGAGCAGATGAATGATGTTGTCAAAATCGATTCGAGTTTGGCAGCGATGCAATTCATGCTGGTTGCCCGGGCCCATGGCTATGACACGAACCCTATCGGCGGCTTTGAAGCAGATCAGTTGGCGGATGCGTTCGATCTCGACAAGGAACGGTATGTGCCGGTTATGATCTTGTCAATCGGTAAAGCAATGGAAGAAGGCTATGAATCCGTACGGTTTGCGCCAGAGAAAATCACTAATTTTAAGTAGGTGGAGAAATGATAGTAATCAATGCAGAATTTTATATTGTACCTGAGCAAAAAAAACAATTTTTAAATGAAATTTCGGAATTAATTCAGGCATCCAGAAAAGAAGAAGGTTGCTTGTTTTATCAACTTTACGAAGCAGTTACAGATGAAAATAATTTTGTAATGGTTGAAAAATGGGAAAATCAACAAGCAATTGAGTTACATAATGCAACGTCTCATTTGCAAAACTTCGCTAAGAAAGTTCCGGATTATAGTCGCGATGCACCTAAAATAACGGTTAGTTTTGTAAAAGAGTAATAAAATATCGTTCCGTTAAAATAGTTATACTAAACTCTATCCAAAAAGACCTCATTACTTTATAGTATGAGGTCTTTTTGATATAGATTTTGCTTTTGGAGATGAAAAGCATCTCTGCACAGTGCTTATGCCTTAACCGACGCGCTTGTACCAGCATCCACATCATCGCTGTGGTGGTCTTTGACGGAAGCGCTGGAAACGGCATCGACATCGCCAATCAGTTTTTGGCCGGTCTGGGCCAGATACCAGTCAATGATCGGTTTGAAGTCGAGGATATATTCGTTGACGCCGGCATAGTTGCCGTCTTTGTCATGCAGCGCTTGATAATTATGCACGACATACTTGTCCGGTCCATGCGTCGGAACGTTGACACGGAAGGCATCCATTGTGCCGGAACGCAATTGTTGCAGTACCCATTCCACTCCTTTATGCACTCTTTCCGGGTGGCATTTGGAGAGCGGGTTTCCGACTTGGCCGGGCACGCGCGCAGCCAGCATTTCTTCGGCAGGTTTCGTATGGTTGTAGTAAAGGAATTGGTTGTTGCTGTCTGCATACGTCAATTCCATCGGCATCGACGCCAGGAAGTAATTCAGCTGATCAACAGTCAACAAGCCGCGTTCCAGTTTGACGTAGGTATTGCCTTCCACAGCGCCCACAAGCTCAGCCGCTTGTTCCAACCAGTCATCTGCTTCCTTATCGACGCCTTCAATCGTTGTTGCGATTTTTCCTGTAGCGTATAGGTCTTCCGGTTCGAGCACCGGTTTTTTCGGTCCTTCAACAGCAGAGACCAACGTGATGAACTGAGTGAATTTTTCCAGACAAGTGCCCAGAAAATCGATGGTGCGCTTGTCTTTCAGATTTTCCTGTTCATCGAAGGCTTCTTTGACTTTTCCCAGCAAAAATTCATTGCCTGGAAGGACGATGGCATTGACGCCTGGTGCATCGAGAATTTGGCGCAGGTGCAGTTGGGCACGGGAGGAGCCTTGATCATAGTAGGAAGCTCCAACGATCATGACCGGTTTGTTTTCCAATGGATGGATTTTGAAGGATAACCACTCCAGCACACTCTTCAAGCTTGCAGGGATTGTATGGTTGTGTTCAGGAGTAGCGATGATGATGCCATCCGCCTGCAGGATTTTTTGGTTCAACTTTTGCACAGCAGCGCTGTTCGTTTGGTCATCACTCTGATTGAACAAAGGGATGTCCTTGATTTCCAAAATCTCCAGGTCGAACAAGTGGCTGAATTGCTTTTTGATGTATTTCAACAAGATGCGGTTATATGACACTTCCGCGTTGGAACCTACAATACCGACTAATTTCATAATGTTTGTCTCCGATCTCTAGTTATTTTCCCAAGAAAAGTTTTCAGCTGCTTTAACGTGTGCGGCGTGGGTGTGCGATAGTTGTTTCATGATGTTGATGAACATTTGGAAGTCCTCGAACAAGCCTTCCAGCTCCTGGATCTGTTCTGGATTTTTCAGGTTGTTGTCTGCGTCGAAAGCCTGCAAAGAATGGCTAAGCAGGAACTCAGAACTTGGCATGATGCGGGCTTTCAATTCCGGCGCATCCAAGATCTGACGCAAATGCGCTTGCGCCCGTGACGAACCCAGTACGCCATAGGAAGCCCCTGTGATCATGACGGGCTTGTCGACGAAGGGGTAGATGCCGTAGGATAACCAGCTCAAAGCGCTCATCAGGGAAGCAGGAACTGCGTGATCGTATTCTGGTGTGCTGATGATGACGCCGTCAGCTGCTTCGATCTTTTCCGCCAAGGCTTTCGCCTCAGCCGGGATCTGCATGTCTGCCGGTTTGTCGAAGATCGGCAGGTCCTTGATTTCGACAATCTCGATGTCTGCCTTATCGGAAAAATGCTTTTGGATGTATTGCAGCAGCATACGGTTAGTGGAGTGGTCCGAGTTTGTGCCGACGAGGCCGATTAATTTATTCATGTGAATACTTCCTTCCAATTTGTAAATTTTTTATGAATCATTTAAACACGTGATTGAGAAAGTTGTTTGCGTTGCAGCCGGTTTTCCAAGCCTTTGGAGCAGTAGAGGCTACCGTCTTTCGTGATCAGGATGCCGTTGATGGCTTCCGAGTGATCTAATGCGGCTAGGATCACGTCGGCAGGTTGGCCGAATAAACGCGTCGTCCAGATTTCCCCATCGACAGAGTCATCGGCAACCACAGTCAAGCTGATGACATCCGTTTCTGCCGGATAGCCGGTCTGTGGGTCCAGAATATGGTGATAGTGCTTGCCTTGGGCTTCCAGCTGCCGTTCATACACACCAGAGGTAACCGCTGATTGGTTCTGGATTTTCAATACCGCGCTATAATGCGCGCGGGGAAGCATCGGATTTTGGATGCCGATGCGCCAATAGGGATCTTCATTGTTTTGGGATGGTCCGAACACAACGACATTTCCACCCAAATTGATGAGAGCTGAGGCTACACTGGCTTTCTTGAAGTAGTCCGTCAGGAGATCGGCAATATAGCCTTTTGCCAAAGCCCCCAAGTCTATGGACATACCTTCTTGCTGAAGGAAAACGGTCTGATCCTTCTCGGACAAGAGGATTTTATTGGGATCGGTGATTTCAAGAAGCCGCTGAATCTCTTCGGCATCCGGGACTTTGGCATCACCGAAACCGATCCGCCAAGTCTGCACCAGCGGTCCGATGGCGATATTCAGACGACTGTTGGGGGCTAAGCTATGGTATTTACCCACCTTGATCAAGTGGAACAAATCAGGATGGACAGCAAGAGGAGCTTTGCCTGCCAAATGGTTGATCTGCATCAGCTCCGACTTTGGATCATTGGCGCTGAAAAGTTGTTCGTATATTCGTAGGCGTCGGATCGCCTCCTCCAAAATAGCGTCCGGGTGCGTGTGCGTCACAAGCAGATCGATGATTGTTCCCATCAGACGGACCGTTGCTTTTTTTTGTTCCATATTTTCCACCACCTTCAGGATAACCGTGTCATTCTGTTGCGGGATTCCCCGAAAGGATCGCGCTTTCCAACTGCGCCAATTCTTTCAGCGCAATCGTGTTTTTGTTGATTTTTGAATAGGCTCTGGCATCATGGATCAATTCCAGCACTTCTTGCTGCGGCTTCCCCTGGATGATGGCATTTTTGGCCAACTGGATGGCTGCACGGGCAAGATAGTAGGTCACGTGATTGTCTGAACAAATGGAAACAGCATAAGATAGCAACGCGTTGCTCAGTTCGATCTCATCGATTTGGGAGAAGAAAGTGCCGCTTTGGAATACAATATTCAGTACACGCCAAATGTCTTCTGTCGTTTTGATCGGGTAAGCATAAATTTTTTCGAGCACTTTGCTGAAATAGAACTCTGCCTTATCCGAACTTTTTTCGCGGCTGTAAACCATGCCGATACCTGTATAAGCCAGCAAGCGAAAGATTTCAGTCTCTGCCCTATCATCGGCCAGCAAAATTTGATCGAAAGTGAACAAAATATCTGTCACTGAAATCTGCTGCGCAATCATGACGAACCCGTTCAAATAATGGAAGCGCAGAGCGAGGCTGTTTTCTTCGATTTCGCTCAAAGCGATGCTTCGCAGCAAGTCCGAAGCCTGGTCGTATTCACTTGTGATCAAAAAGAATTCTGCTTTATTCATTTTTTCTGTCGCTTCTGTATACTTGACGCCTACTTTAGGGAACAACTCTCCTAAGGGAAGGTTCAAGCGATTGCACAGTTTAATCAGAATTTTAAGATTCGGGACTTGCCCGTTGTTCTCGAAGCGGCTCAGTGTAGCTTGGGTACAGATCCCCTCTGCCAGTTCCATCTGCGAAAGGTTCAACGCTTTGCGGGCTTCAATAAATCGTTCGATGTTCATATTTACCTCCCTAATCATCCATGTGGCTCGGATGGCTACGACAAAGATTCGGATTCGTTTTGTATTTAATTTCACATTGCTTATATGAGTGATTATACGCTTACTGAATATAAGGGTCAATAGAATATATAAAAAAATATATAAAATGACGATTGGAAGATGCGCCTCGTCTCCTGAAAAGGCTTATCATTTCCAAATTGTAAGTAAATATATTAGACTATTCATACAAAGACAAAGGAGTGAATAAGATGACTGAACCTATTTTGAAGGATCCACGCGAGTTGTATCACACTGGAAAATTTGCAGATCAGGATCAACACACCCCAGCTTTGCAAGATAAGATGCTACCTGAACCCGATTGCGGGGAGGAAAGCTACGTAGGCAACCACTTGTTGGAGAATCGCCGGGTATTGATTACTGGTGGCGATTCCGGAATCGGACGGGCTGCAGCGATAGCTTATGCCAGAGAAGGCGCCGATGTAGCGATTCAATTTTTCCCTGGTGAAGAACGCGATGCAAAAGAAGTCGCTGAATATATAGAGAAGGCGGGCAGGAAGGCTGTATTGCTTCCATACGACCTTCGGGATGAAAGCAAATACCAAGAAATAATCGATAAGACCGTCGAGGTATTGGGTGGTCTGGATACGCTTGTATTGAATGCCGCCCAACAGATTGCGCGGGAGTCCATTTCGGAATTGCCGTTGGAACAAGTCAAAGATACGTTCACAGTCAACATCATCTCGATGTTCGGACTGGTGAAAGCTGCTGAGCCGCATCTGCCGGCGGGAGGTGCAATCATCACGACAACCTCGATCCAGGCTTATGATCCGAGCGGTCATCTGATGGATTATGCCGCAACCAAATCCGCAATAGCCAGCTTCACGATCAGCTTGGCGAAACAGTTCGCAAAGAAAGGCATCCGCGTGAATGGAGTAGCACCGGGACCAATCTGGACGCCGTTGCAATTGGATCACGGACAACCCGACGGCGCCTTGCCGGAATTCGGACAGAAAACCTTATTGGGAAGGGCAGGACAGCCGGTCGAATTGGCGCATGTCTATGTCTTCCTGGCGTCCAACAACGCCAGCTACGTGACCGCCCAAATCTATGGCGTGACCGGCGGCGATGTAATCGATTTGTGATTTCTCAATCATCGATCGGAAATTGTTGAAGACACTGTACAGAAAAAGTAATTTCAAAATAAGAAGAAGGACGAAAGCAGCCATGTGCTCTTGTCCTTTTTTCGCCTTTGCTTTTGCGCTTAACGGCGGTATCCAGCAGTATGCTGTAGCCCATTAGCAAGAAAGCACACCGCTGTTTGTGGCTTTGCCGATTGTCATTGTCTTGGCTGCATTCGTCCTCTACCTGATTTGGAACAAAAAAATCATAAAAAAATAAGTCCAATTTTTAAAAACTGGCGTATTACATGCTCTATCCACATCAAAAGGGATAGAGTTTTTATTTTGTGGAAATGAAAACCATGGACCAAGCCCATGATTTCGGATAGCCTCCATCAGTGTAAAAAAATCCTCACTAAGTGGCAGAATATATTCGATTTGCCAACCAATAAATATCCATGACTTATGAGGATTCAGCTACAGAACGTGCCGCATTTGCTGGAGTCGACCATGACTGAGCTGCATGGCGCGCACGGTTATCTGATCAATCAATTTTTGTCCCCACTGACTAACGAACGGATGCATACGACGGTTCGCTGGAAAACCGTTACTTGTTTCCAAAAGAAATCATCGAGCGAATACGCTTCTCCTTCAAAGGTTCCTTATGGATCAGATTATCCCTGACAGCATACGATGATTCAGAAAAACAAAATAGCTTGAATGATTGGTAAACAATCGGGAAATGGCTTGAAAAAGACGGCATCGATTACATCGACGTTTCCACAGGAGAGCTTCTTGACAAGAAACCGAACATTCCCGTCCGCCCAGGCTATCAAGTCCCTTACACCAATGCGATGAAAGAAGCTGTTTCGATTCCGGTTTCTGCGGTCGGCCTGCTAGACAATCTAGGCTTGTGCGAACACATATCCTCCAAACCAACCAAGCAGCCTGATCCTGCAAGGCAGAGCGCATATCCGCAACGTAAATTGGTTGGCCGATGCTGCTGAGGAGCTTCGCGACACAAATTTTAAAATGTATAATCATTCTTACCAAAGAGGGCAGAGAAGGAGATAGAGTGGTTGCGAGGGAAATTATGCCTGTTAAAATTCAGAACAATATGCAAAATCCGGTTTTAGCAAAACTCTCACAGTTTCAGAAATTTCAATATTTCAATCAATTTCTAAATTGGATAAAGAATTTAAGAGATTTAAAGCATCAGCAGAAATGTCGATGCTTTTTTGATATACTATAACAAAATATCCTTTTAACGGCTGGAGGTTTAAAATGAATTCTTATAGTATTAGAAAAGTAATGAAATTTAATATCACAGAAAAAATTGAGATAAAAAGAACAGAAAACTCTTCTAAAGTTATAGGGACAATAATTCCTAGCAAGAAAAATGGTGTAACTGACACTCAAAAGATAAATGGAGAACAGTTTGAAGTATTCAACTGTGAATTTTATGTAGAAAAACACGGTGACATCATTGTCGATGGAACACCTTACACTGAATTTAAAGTAATTAATCCTTTTAAACTATATTTCTCTAATAGAAGCGGGTTATTGATTGGTCATGTAGGTTTGTCAATAGCTACTCCATTTTTAAAATACTTAAAAGATAGTAATCCATCAATAGTAAATTATTCATACATTAATTTTGATTTTACAAAAATTGTTAGGAATAAGGCTCTAGTTGATCAAGTTTGGTTCGGCACAACTGATGTACATGCAAGGACTAAGGGGTTTAATGGGACCGAGGTTAATAAAAATAAAGAAGCTATGAAAGCAATAAATGATGGCAAAGCTACATATATTAAAGTTTCTATAGATGTTAACTCAAACGGAAAAAATAAAAAAAGGATAGTCGGATTTTCTAAAAAAAGTGGAATAGTTATAGTGAAAAAAAATGATCCATCAATAGACACTCTTGAAAAAGAGTTGAGTCTTTTGATGGACACTTATAAAACATATTCAGAATTTAAGTAATATCTGATAAAGCTAAATAGTTGGAAACGACGTCATCTAGTACTTCTTGACTAGACGACACAATAGTAAGCTCATTATTTGTAATTTTAATTGTACAATTTTGTTGTGTAAATTCTAAAGAGAAAGACTCGATCTCTTTTTGGTCTATCCGCTTTGTCATTAATCCATAAAAAGGGTTTAATCCTGTGAAAGAAAGTAAAAGAGTATATAGAGGTTCATTAAACAACTCATTAAATTCGTTTGGATTTTTTTCGTTAGAGATACTTATATGTTGAGTCATTGTTTGGAAAAAGTTTAGTGCGGCCGTTAATTCTTTTCTTGATTGTTTATAGCTTAAAGTACATTTGTATGCAATAGTTAATTCAAATATGTCATCTTCAATAGTATTCAGACTTAGTGAATATTTTCTAATGTCAGGCAGTTCAATCTGGTATTCTAAATAATTTTCAGTGTCTTGTTGTATGGTAAAAGTATATTTTGATTTTTTTTTTAGGTAATCAATTAACTTTTTATTTGTTGTAATTAAGCAATCTTCATTGTTCGTCTGAATAGCATGAGAAATTTCCCAAGTGACTTGAGGTTTTTTAACCCATTCGTTCCATTTTCTGTTTATAAACGAGAAAATAATAATAGAATCATTATAAAAATATAGAAAGAGGCAGCTTAAAACACTTACCAATGTCCAGACAAATCCATAATCAGGTAGGTATTTAGTGCCAATTGCCTCTAAATATAAATATAAAAGAGAAAATAAAATGATGATAGGGTATTTAATTTTTTTATTCATTTAATCAGCTCCTTCTAAGGTTGGATAGATATCTGTTGATTAATGATACCAAAAATTGAAATATGAATCCAATAAATTCAATGCAGCGGCATATTGTGGCTGTGTCTTAACTGCCTTTAGTTCAAGGCAATAGTGTTGAGTTATTAAAAGCTGTTATGGCTTTAGCGTATCGTCTAGATTCATAGGATACTCTGATATTTTGTTAGAATAAAAAAAGCTCATTCGAAAAAAAGAATAAAAAATATAAAAATATTTTTGCCCATTGTGATAGAATAAACTTAAGTATGTATAACAAACACGGAGGTGAAGTGATGTTATCCAATTTTTCGTTTATTCCAGAGGATTGGGGAATTTTAAGAAGTTTGGGTGAAAGTGCTGAACAATTAATTTATCGTGATCCCAATGCATCTATTGTTAAAATACGCTCTTTAGCCGAAAAAATGACAACGGCAATCTATAAAATTGAGAACATTGAAGTCAAGGATTTGGATAGACAGATAGATAAATTAAATGATTTGGAAAATAAAGGGATCTTATCTGCTGACATCGCCTTTATATTCCATACTATCCGAATGACAGGAAATAAAGCAGCACACCAAGGATCTTTTGGCACTGTTCAAGAAGCAATGGATACACTTAAGTTAGCTTTCTATTTAACTTGTTGGTTTGTAGAAGTTTATGTGATCTACGATTTTATTTCTCCTGATTTTCGGATACCAGTTGACAGTGAAAAAATACAGGCTGAACAAATAAGAGCACTTGAAAAAAAACTTCAGGAACAAGAAGTTGAATTTGAGAAAAAGTTTAAAGAAATCCTGATTTATCCGCTAGGTAATGACGGAGCAGATAAGATGGCCAGACGTCAACGCTCACAAAAATATATTAAAAAAAATCCTCCAAACGAGGAGCAAACGCGTATTTTGATTGATGAGCAGCTCAGAAGTGCTGGATGGGAAGCGGATACAAGGCTGCTCAATAACAAGACTAAAAAAACGATGCCCGAAAAAGGACGTAAAATAGCTATCTCTGAATGGAAATGTGGTACCGGCTATGCGGACTATGCGCTGTTTGATGGGCTGAAATTAGTTGGAGTAGTTGAAGCAAAAAAATATAATAAAGACGTTGCAGGAGATATGCTTCAATCAAAAGAATATGCGCGGGATGTGCAAATTATACCAGGCATTGAACTAATTGGTAAATGGAAAGAGTATAATGTCCCATTTGTTTACGCGACTAATGGACGACCATATCTGAAACAGTTAGCTGAAAAATCTGGCATTTGGTTTTGGGATGCACGTACTCCATTAAAATCATCCTATGCCTTGGAGAGTTGGCATTCTCCAAAGGATTTAAGAAAGAAACTGGAAGTAAACGAAGCAGAGGCTGAAAAAGAACTTGCAGAGACGGCTTATCCTGAGTTTGCCGGAAGATACTATCAAGTTGATGCGGTAAAAGCTGTAGAGGAATCGCTATCAGATAATCAACGAAGAATGTTGCTAGCTATGGCAACGGGAACCGGAAAAACACGAACAGCATTATCACTTATGTATCGTCTCATCAAAACTAAGCGTGTTAGAAGAATTTTATTCCTAGTGGACCGGACTGCATTGGGAAGGCAAACCACGGATGCATTAAAGGATACCAAAGTTGAAAATATATCATTTTCAGACATCTATGATGTTAAAGAAGTGACAGATGTTATGCCCGAGGATGCAACCAAAATTCAAATTGCAACCGTTCAAGGGATGGTTCGCCGTTTATTTTATCAAGATGATCAAGAAAAGGTTCCTTCAGTCGGTACCTACGATTTCATTATAGTGGATGAAGCTCATCGAGGATACACTGAAGATAAAGAAATGACAGAAGATGAAATAACGTATTTTGACGAAAAAGAGTATATCAGCCAATACCGTCGGGTAATAGATTATTTTGATGCAGCTGTTCTGGGATTAACCGCTACTCCAGCTTTACATACCACTCAAATATTCGGGCCGCCTATCTATACTTATTCTTACACTGATGCAGTTGTTGATGGTTACTTGGTGGATCATGATCCACCTTACAAATTTGAAACAGAATTGTCAAAAAATGGAATAAACTTTGTAGAAGGTGAAGAAGTCACACTTTGGGATCCAGAAACTAAACATATTGATAAAGCACATTTAGAAGATGAGTTAAACTTTGATGTAAAAGAGTTCAATAAAAAAGTAATTACTGAATCATTTAACCAAGTTATTTTATCAGCTCTTGCTGACCATATTGATCCGAATGATGATGCAAAGACACTTATTTTTGCCGCTACTGATAATCATGCGGATATGGTTGTGCGCATTCTTAAAGAAGCATATACAGAAAAAGGGATTCCTGTAGACGATGATGCTATTGAAAAAATTACTGGATCAATCAGGCATCCTAATAAGGAAATCAAAAGATTCAAGAATGAAAAAAATCCTAATATTGTTGTTACTGTGGACTTGTTAACGACGGGAATTGATGTTCCAAGGATCAGTAATCTTGTATTCATGCGTAGGGTACGTTCAAGAATTCTATATGATCAAATGCTAGGTCGAGCCACACGACTTTGTCCGGAGATTGGAAAGTCAGCCTTTAAAGTATTTGATGCTGTACATATATATGATACTTTACAAGAAATTACGGATATGAAACCTCTCGTTGCGAATCCCAAACAAAAAGCACTGGATATCTACGAGGCAGCAATAAATTCTAAAACCGATGAAGAATTTGGTTTCTATAAGGCAGAGTTAATAGCGAAACTTCAAAGAAGAAAGCAATCCTTGTCTGAGAGAACGAAAGAAGAAATTAAAGAGCTGAATAATATCGATTATCTTGACTCTTGGATTCAGTCGATTAAAGGCATGGACAAAAAAGAGTTGGAATCAGAATCAGAGAATATTCAACGAATGATAGAATATCGCTCAGGCCAAGTGCCAATAATCGTTTCTAATAAAGAGGATAAGCTTATTTCAACAGATCGTGGTTACGGTGAGGGCAATGTGAAGCCAGCCGATTATCTAAGTGGTTTCAACAAGTTTATACGAGAAAACATCAACCTCATTCCAGCTTTGAAAATTGTGGTAAGTCGCCCTAAGGATTTAACTCGGGAAGACTTGCGGACCATTCTGTTAAAGTTAAAAGAGCATAAGTATGATGAAAGGGCATTGCAGACAGCTTGGCGAATTACTAAAAATGAAGTAATTGCGGCAGATATCATTAGTTTTATCCGGCAGGCAGCTCTAGGTAGCACTTTGGTAGATCATGAAACTCGTATAAAAAATGCAATGAAAAAAGTATATGGAATGAATAATTGGACGACTAATCAAGAAAATTGGCTGATTCGAATTGAAAAACAACTCCTTCAGCAATCTGTATTGGGACCAACCGCAAAGGAAGCTTTTAACGACAATGGAATATTCCAACAAAATGGAGGCTATCCCCGTATGAAGGCAACGTTTGGTGATCAAACAGAATCAATCATTGATGTTATCAATGAAAATTTGTATGCTTAAAAAATCAGCCTCGATTTTTTTCGAGGCTTTTTCTCTGTTATAATACTAATGTTAGACAATTGGAGGACAATACAATGACAAATAATGAAATCGTAGCAAAATTATGGAGCATGGCCAATGTTTTACGAGATGATGGAATCAGCTACCAAAATTATGTTACTGAGCTGACATACTTACTATTTTTAAAAATGATGAAAGAACAAGGAACTGAATCAGCGATACCAGAGGGGTATCATTGGGATGATCTCTTGGCAAAAGAAGGATTGAAATTAAAAACCTTTTACAAACAATTGCTATTAGACCTAGGTAATCCAGAAATCGCTAAAGATAATCGCTTAAATATGATTTATGACGATGCATCGACAAGTATTGATGAGCCAGCTAACTTGGAAAAAATTATAAAAGACATAGATGCATTAGATTGGTACTCTGCTAAACATGAAGGGCTTGGCGATTTGTATGAAGGCTTGTTGGAAAAAAATGCTAATGAGACTAAATCGGGTGCGGGACAATATTTTACACCACGTATATTAATTGATGTAATGGTTCAATTAACCAGACCTGAATTAGGTGAGAAACTAAATGATCCAGCAGCTGGGACTTTTGGATTCATGATTGCAGCGGACCATTACTTGAAAGAGAAATACGACCAATTCTTTGATTTAACTCCTGAGCAAGTTAAATTTCAAAAGAAAGAAGCACTTTCTGGTATGGAGTTAGTCCAAAATACTCATCGCTTGGCTTTGATGAATGCGCTACTTCACGATATTGAAGGTCAGTTGGAGCAAGGAGATTCGCTATCTACTAACGGAAAGTGGATGAAAGGTTATGATGTTGTTCTGACAAATCCACCTTTTGGTACTAAAAAAGGTGGAGAGCGTGCGACGCGTGATGACTTGACCTACGAAACTTCAAATAAACAATTAAATTTTTTACAAACTATCTATAATTCCCTCAAAACAACAGGTAAAGCACGTGCAGCTGTTGTTGTTCCAGACAATGTATTGTTTGCAGATAATGTTGGAGAGCAGATTCGAAAAGATTTATTAAATAAATGTAACTTACATACAATCCTGCGTTTACCAACCGGTATTTTTTATGCACAGGGTGTTCAAACAAATGTTTTATTCTTTGGTCGGGGAGCAAGTGAGAAAGAAAATACGAAAGAAACTTGGATATATGACATGCGCAGTAATATGCGTTCACTTGGGAAACGTAGTCCCCTTAGAAAAGACGATTTCAAAGAGTTTATCGAATGCTTTAATTTAGATAATTTAACTCAGCGGCAAGAAACTTGGAGTTTAGAAAATCCGAACGGGCGTTGGCGTAAATATTCAATCGAAGACATCCGTAAGAGGGCAAATACAAATCTGGATATTTTCTGGATGGAAGCGGAAAAAGATGGACCAGCCTATTCAATATCTGAATTGCTTGATTTGATGGAACAGAAATCAACTGCAATTTCAGAATCGATTACAAAGCTACAAGAATTACTGGGAGATGTAAGCGAATGATTGATACAAAGGCCCTTCGAAAAAAAATCCTTGACTTAGCAATGCATGGAAAATTAGTTGAGCAAGACCAAGAAGATGATTCAGCAAACGAATTGCTTGCAAGTATCAAAGAAAAAAAAGAAATAGCAATACTGAAAAAAAGAATGCAAAATGATAAGAACTTTCTCAAAATTACAGAAAAGGAACAACCTTATGAAATACCTGAGGAATGGGTCTGGGCAAGATTGTCAAGTATTTCAAAAGATATATTTGCTGGCGGTGACAAACCGAAAGAATATTCTAGAGATAAAAATGAGAAGTATAATGTGCCAATTTTTGCTAATGGTGCAACCAATAACGGGTTATATGGATATACTACTGAACCAAAAGTACTTGAAAAGGCACTTACTATTTCCGCTCGAGGAACTATTGGATATTGTGCAATTAGGAACGAACCTTTTGTACCAATTGTAAGGCTTCTTACGATCATACCTTTTGAAGAACATATTAGTATAGACTTTATTAAATATTATTTTGAATTCAGTATTGAAACAGGAGAAGGGACGAGTATTAAGCAACTTACTGTACCTTCAATTAAATCGAGGCTGATTCCCATTCCACCATTGAAAGAGCAAAAACATATTGTTTCGAAAATAGATGAGCTATTCTCATTTATAGAGGTGATAGAAAAAGAATTTACTGAATACAATCAACTTACTATGAAACTAGATGAAAAAATTCTTGATTGTGCAATGAGAGGCGGATTAGTTGAACAAGATCCATGTGATGAACCCGTTAGTGAATTACTCACACGAATCAAGATAAAAAAAGAGCAAATTTTATATAATAAGAAAATAAAGAAGATAAAATTGTCCGAAGATAAAAGTGAAATAGATGGATATATTGAAATACCTGAAAGCTGGGAATGGGTAAAATTAACAGATATTTGTACAAAGATTACAGATGGTTCACATAATCCTCCTAAAAACTCTGGGTTCGGAGTTCAAATGATTTCTGCGACAAATATAACTGATGAAGGGATAGATTTTACAAAAACAAGTCGTTATCTTACCAAAGAACAATTTTTACAGGAAGATAAGCGGACCGAAATAAGAAGAGGAGATGTTTTACTTTCAATTGTAGGATCCATTGGGAAAGTATCAGTTGTTGACACTGATATTCCATTTACAGCACAAAGAAGTGTGTCAGTATTGAAGACGTTAATCGATTCTAATTTTTTGGGATACCAACTAAAAAGTGATTATTTTCAGCGATCATTAATGAGGAAAGCTTCAGGAAACGCTCAAAAAGGAGTATATTTGAGAACACTCGGACAAATGATGATTGCATTACCACCCATTAATGAACAAAAACGTATTGTCAAAGAAATAGGAAAATATAAACATTTACTGAAAAACTAATCAGGCTAACTTATGAATTACCATTTGGATTCCCGGAATAACCTTACTAGGAATATATGTAAAAACGTAATAAACACTGATTATATAGTATTTTAAAGTTTGATTAGCCTAGTTATGCATTATATGCTTAACCAGGCTGAAGTGCTGTATTGTCAAGGGTTTATCAGACCTAGTTACGAATTTGCTAGGAATACAGGCGACTACTTATAATAAATTATGCCGCCGGGACCAATCTGGACGCCGTTGCAATTGGATCATGGGCAACCCGAAGGCGCTTTGCCGGAATTTGGACAGAAAACCTTGTTGGGAAGGGCGGGACAGCCGGTCGAACTGGCGCATGTCTACGTCTTCCTGGCATCCAACAACGCCAGCTATGTGACCGCCCAAATCTATGGCGTGACCGGCGGCGACGTAATCGATCTTTAAGAATAATTGCAGAAAGAGGAACGGAGGCATCTGAGGATTGCTTTCGTTCCTCTTTTTGGAGTCTGCAACATAAAAATAAAAAAATTCAAAAATCTCTATTGACTTTGGGAATCGGTTCCATTATACTCTGTTTATGAAATCGATACCACAACTATGAGAGGAGTGATTCGCATGGCGACGATCAAGGACGTTGCGAAAAAGGCAGGGTTGTCCGTTTCGACAGTATCCCGGTATCTGAACGATCATCCTTATATTTCGGATGAGAAAAAGAAACGCATCAAAGACGCGATGGATGAATTGAACTATTCGCCCAGCATGGTGGCGACGCAATTGCGTTCCAAAAAAGGCACCATGATTGGGATCTTGGTTTCGCGCATAACGAATCCATTCTTCTCCTACCTGGTGGATTCGATTGAAAAGAACAGCAAGCTTTTGGGCTACAATGTGTTGGTTATGCAGACCTATGATGATCCGGCGGCCGAACTGAAGATGCTGGAGCTGCTGAAGCAACAGGTGATTACTGGTTTGATTATGTGCTCAGTAGAAGGGAATCCCGATGGTATAGAAACGTACCAAGAGTACGGACCCATCGTTTTCTGCAATGAAAGGATTCCGGGTTCAACGATTCCGCAAGTCTATACCGACCAGGAACAGGCGACTTTTGAAGCCACAAACTACCTGATCGAAAAAGGCTACAAAAAAATCGCATACTGCACGGGCGGCAGCCTGACAAAGGGAGGCCACGGAAATGCCCGGACCGCAGGATTCGAGAAGGCGCTCTTGGAAAGCCGACTTCCGATGAAGAAGGATTGGATCTTCAAGGAAGTCCATACTATTGCGGATGGCCATCGCATTGCAGAGAACCTTTTGACTTTGCCGGAAAGCAACCGCCCGGATGCAATTTTCACAGGCAGTGACGAAGTGGCCAGCGGCATTTTGCAGAAGTTCTTGGAGGCAGGGAAGAAAGTTCCCGAAGATTTGGCGATCATGGGCTTCGACAATCAGCCGTTCACGGCGATGCTTGCAGTCAAGTTGACGACGATCGCGCAACCGGTCGACGCGTTGGGAAGAGAAGCCACGAAGGTGTTGGTAGCGCAGATCGAAGAGACTGCTTATCAGATAGATACGACAGATTTGAAATTAGAATTGATCAAACGGGAATCCGCTTAGGCGGGTTCTCAAAAAACAGAAATATGGTATCGATACCACAAGTGGAGGAGTCAGCATGAAAAACGCAATCAGGGAAAGAAAGGACAGCGAACACATGGAACAAAAGCAATGGTGGAAAGAGGATGTCGTCTATCAGATTTACCCGAAAAGTTTTTATGATAGCGATAACGACGGTAGCGGCGATATCAAAGGCATCACGCAGAAATTGCCTTACCTGGAGGAACTGGGGATCACGACGCTGTGGATCTGTCCGATCTTCACTTCGCCGATGGTAGACAACGGCTACGACATTTCCGATTACCAAGGGATCCAGCCAGAGTTCGGTTCGATGGCTGATTTTGAAGAATTGCTGGAGGAAGCCAAGAAGCGGAACATCAGCATCATCCTGGATCTGGTCGTGAACCACACTTCCGATGAACATGACTGGTTCAAGCAGGCTTTGCGCAATCCGAAAAGCAAGTACCGGGATTATTACATATTCAAAGAAGGCATGGATGGAAACCCACCGAACAACTGGCGGTCGATTTTCGGTGGCAGCGTCTGGGAGGAGGTTCCGGACGAAGAAAACATTTATTATTTCCATACCTTCGATAAACGACAACCGGACTTGAATTGGGAAACCCCGGCCTTGCGTGAGGAAATTTACGCGATGATCAATTGGTGGCTGGAAAAAGGCATTGCCGGTTTCCGCATCGACTCCATCACCTTTATCAAGAAGGATCAGGATTACGGTGACGTTCCTGCTGATGGAGCCGATGGATTGGCCAGTGTCAAGCACAAGGGCAGGAACCGACCAGGAATCTCCGACTTCTTGGCGGAGCTGAACCGGAAAACATTCAACAACTTTCCATGTGTTTCTGTTGGCGAAGCGCCTGGTGTGACTTATGATGAATTTGACCAATACATCGGTGAAGGCGGCTACTTCAACATGATCTTCGATTTCCGTTATGCGGATATCGATGTGGAGAACGGCAGCGAATGGTTCCGCAAAACCGACTGGAAACCGAAGGAACTGAAGGAACTGATTTTCGAAAGCCAAAAAGCTATCCAAAAAGCCGGCTGGGGAGCGAACTTCCTGGAAAACCACGATCAGCCGCGGTCCCTTTCCAAATACATCAAGGATGAAGCTTATCAGAACGTAATCGGAGCGAAAGCTTTGGGAACCCTCTTCTTCTTTTTGCGGGGAACGCCATACATTTATCAGGGGCAAGAAATCGGCATGAAGAATTTCAAACGGGATTCGATCAGTGAATTCAATGATGTATCCAGTCTGGATAATTATCCGCGCGCGATGCTGGAAGGCTTCACCGCGGAAGAGTCGCTTTCATTTGTGAACCAGCGCTCGCGCGACAACGGGCGTACACCTTTCCAATGGGATGACACGAAAAATGCCGGCTTCAATAAAGGGACGGAACCTTGGCTCAAACTGGTGGGCGATCACGAAGATGTCAACGCTGCGGCCCAAGTGAACAATCCGGATTCCATCTTCAGCTTCTATAAAAAGATGATCCAGCTCAGAAACCATTCCATCCATAAGGAAACGCTGATCTATGGAGAGTTCAGTCCGTTAAAGACGCCTGATGAGGTAATCGGCTATGAACGCGTCAGGGATGAGGCCATCCAGATTTTTGTGAACATGAGCAATCAGGAAACCGCAATCGAGAAGGTTTCCGGCTCAATCTTGTTGAACAACTACGAAACCATTGAACAATCCGGAACGCAATCGATTTTGAAACCATACCAAGCCATCGTGATCAGAAAGGATGAAGAAAATGTCTAAATTATCGAATTACCAGGAGATTGCCAAAAAAATAGTAGCGATAGTGGGGGACGATAATATCGTCTCCGCTACCCACTGCGCGACGCGTTTGCGCCTGCAGGTGAAAGACCGCAAAGCCATCGATGACGATCAGGTGGAGGAAGTGGCAGAAGTCAAAGGCGTATTCTATAACGCCGGCCAATACCAGATCATCCTCGGATCCGGCATCGTCAACAAAGTCTACGCCGAATTGCAAATGCTGTATTCCTTCAATGAAGCTTCCAAAGATGAAATCGCAAAGGATGAATCATCGGCACTGCAGCGGGGAGTCCGCAATATCGCGGATATCTTTGTCCCGATCATCCCGATTCTGGGCGCAACCGGATTGTTTTTGGGACTAAAAGGCATGCTGTTCAATGAGACCGTACTGGGTGCGATGGGGCTTACGCCTGATGCCATCCCGGCTTGGCTGAGCGCCAGCGTCACTGTGTTGACGGATACTGCTTTCGGCTTCCTGACCGCCTTCATCTGCTGGTCGGCGTTCAAAAAGGTCGGCGGTTTGCCGATCATCGGCTTCCTGATCGGATTGATGCTGGTTTCGCCGGCCTTGCCGAATGCCTATGCGGTAGCGGGAGGGACTGCTGAACCGATCATGGCTTTCGGCGTCATTCCGTTGGTCGGTTACCAAGGATCGATATTGACGGCTTTGATTACCGGGATCATCGGTGCCAATCTGGAGAAGAAGCTGCGCAAGGTGATGCCGAACGCGATGGACCTGATCTTCACCCCTTTCGTGGTCATCCTGGTTTCCGTATTCATCGCGCTGTTTGTGCTCGGACCCTTGGTGCACGGATTTGAAGCCCAAGCTGTCAAACTGATCGAAATGTTCCTGCATCTGCCTTTGGGCATCGGCGGCCTGATTATCGGGTTCATCTATCCGATAGCGGTCATGACCGGGATGCACCACATGTTCATCATGATCGAAACGTCGCTCATCGCTACGACCGGATTCAACCCGCTGATCACAGTTTGTGCGATGTACGGATTTGCGAACGCTGCCGTATGTTTGGCGATTGCTTTGCGGACCAACAGTGCCGCCGTAAAAACGGCCGGCATTTCCGCGACCGTCACCCAGATGCTGGGCATCAGCGAACCGGCGCTGTTCGGGGTCGTGATGCGCACCGGTATGAAGGCAATCGGTGTGATGTTGGCGAGTTCCGCGTTGGGAGGCATGGCCCTTTCGCTGCTAGGGATTCAGGCGAACAGCTATGGATTGGCTGTGTTGTTGTCTCCATTGATGTATATCTATGATCCGTACCAATTGACGATGTACGTGGTGATCGGCATCGCAACCTTCATCCTGGCCTTTGTGTTGACGAACGTGCTGGTGATGGGGAATGAAACAATTGTGACGAAGGTCAAAATTCAGCATTAACTTTCAGACCGACTATCCATGTTAACATGCGGATAGTCGGTCTGTTTGGTATCGTTTTCATCATTGGCAGAACAAGAACATGACAGATATCGTGAAAAACGTTCACAAATTGTTAATAATAAATCCGCTGTATGCGCAAAAAAAGCGTGGTATATTTTGTGTGTAAATGTTACGTCGTTTCATTTGGGAACGTTTATCGTTTTTTAATCGCAACCTAGTATCGCATAGTGATATTGTTTCTATCCATTTTATCAACTGGTTCGGCGTCGATTTATCAATATAAGAAAAGGGGTCATGAAATGCAACACGCAAGCGCAAATAAAGTACAAAATGTAACCGATGACAAAAAAAATGTAAGGGAATTCGGATTACTGGATAAATTAGCCTATATGGCGGGGGACATCGCAAATGATTTGTTCTTCATTTTCTCAAGTTCTTTCTTGATGTTGTTCTATACAAAAGTATTGGGAATCAGCGGGGCAGTTGTTGGTACGTTGTTCTTGTCGGCACGGGTTGTCGATGCTTTCACGGATATGGGGATGGGACGTCTCGTTGATACGCTGAAGCCTTCAAAAGACGGTCGTTTCCGGGTTTGGATCAAGCGTGTAGCACCCTTCGCTGTTATCGCCGGGTTCCTGATGTTCTTATCAGTCGTTCAAAACTGGTCTATGACTGCAAAAATCGTCTACATTTTCGTGACATACCTATTCTGGGGCAGCTTCTGTTATACGGCGATCAACATCCCTTATGGATCGATGGCATCCGTGATCAGTGACAAACCTGAAGATCGTGCTTCACTTTCTGTGTTCCGCAGTATGGGAGCCAGCATCGCCAGCATCTTCATTTCCTTCTTTGTTCCATTGTTCGTTTACACAACTGATGCAAATGGTGCACAAGTGGTTATTCCGGAACGTTTCACAATCATTGCTGCTATCTTTGCAGTTCTAGCTTTTGCGCTTTATCAATTCTGCTATCACTTTACAATCGAACGCGTACAGATTCCACAAAAACCGGATACAGAAAAAGAATCCTTCGGTAAAGAATTCGCAAAAATCGCAAAAGGTCTGTCTTCAAACCGTGCGTTAGGCGGTATCATCGCTGCTGCAATCTTCCTGTTGTTGTCCATGCTGTTGGTTAACACAATGAACGCATTTCTGTACGCCGATTATTTCAACAGTTCAAAAACATTGGCAATAGCAGGTGTTCTGGGGACTGTCGGAACACTGTTGATTGCGCCTTTCGCAAACAAAATCGCTTCTCGCTTCGGTAAAAAACAATCAGCGACAGTATCGTTGTTCTTCTCGGCAATTGTATACGCAATCCTGTACTTCATCCATACAGACAATGTCATGCTGTTCTTGCCGATGGCGTTTATTGCAAGTCTGGGCATGAACTACTTCAACGTCGTCATCTGGGCATTCATCACGGACATCATCGACTACCAAGAAGTCAAAACCGGAAGTGCGGATAGCGGTACAGTATATGCTGTCTACTCTTTCTCAAGAAAACTTGGTCAAGCCTTGGCCGGCGGTTTGGGCGGTTTCGCTTTGGCTGCTATCGGTTATGCTTCAGCGGCTGCAACCCAAGACCAAGCTGTTCTTGACAGTATTTACGATGTAGCTACGATCGTACCGGCTATCGGTTACACTTGCGTTGCGCTATGCCTATGGTTCATCTATCCATTGACCAAAGAAAAAGTTGCAGAAAACGTAGCGATCTTGTCAGAACGCCGTAAAGCAGCAAAATAATAAGTTAGCTCGTTAAAGGGGCGCCATCCTGTTGGGTCAGGGTGGTGCCTCTTTTTTTGCTGTCATTTATGGAATGTCTGAGCCCCAGCTCCGGCCAAGCTAACGCTTGCTGGAGAAGCTGAAACTATTTCATTCCCAGCTTCGGCGAACATCGGCTTGCCGGAGCTGGGGCTCTGATTCTGTGCGCTTCTCCGGCCAGACCAGCCTTCTCCGGAGAAGGAGTATCCCGATCGCATCCTGTGCTTCGGTCCCAGCCTGCTCAATAACACAAAACAAACAAGGGGCTCCCTCAAATGAGAGATCCCCTTGTTTGTTTTGCCTCATTCAAACTGGACAAAAATGTCCAGATCATAAGGTGTATAAGCGATTTCGACTGTTTTTGAATCATCCGAATAAGCTTTGTAGCGTCCTCCGGTGACATATACGAATGCGGTGAAATCATTTTTTCCATAATAAGGATTTATTTCGTTCCACTGTTTTGCAGGAAGTTTTCCCAAGGACATGCCTTCAATCATCAGATTGCCGTCTTTGATGGCAACATTCACCGTTGTGACTTGTTCGTATTCATAGATCCGCCGCTTAGTCCGAGCAATTGCTTCATCATCAAGACTTCCGAACGATTTGCAGAATGGATCTTCCTGAATGATGCGCTCTGCAACTTTTTGGATAAGACTATTTTCCGCGAATAATGCGCTACCTTTCCAGCGTGTCTGGAACAGTATTCGGCCGACGCCGTTGTTTCCTTGTTCTGAAGTGTCGGAAACAGGCTGAACCTTTTCTTTGGATCCTTTTTTGAAAAAATCTAGTATACCCATGATACACCTCCGTTTGTTTATAACGTTTCCTTCTATTGTATCACAGAGTTTTCTCGCTCCGCTCATTTTCAACTATTCTTAACCTTTAATAAGGATGTGCTGTGCTATAATGGGACAATAGCGCTTATTCCTGCAGCCTTTTTTCGGCTCCAGGAGTAGCCAGACGAAGAAGTAAGGGGATATCCGATTGGAAAAATTGAAAAGAAAACTGATGACTTTCATGCGCGGCAGATACGGTGCCGATCAGCTTTACAACGCGTTGATCATTTCCGGTATGGTGCTGTACTTTTTGGGTGCAATGACGGACTTGGGTGTGTTGGTTATAGTGGCGCAACTCCTGATTTTCTGGGCGCTGTTCCGAGTCTATTCGAAACAAATCTATAAACGCGCGGAGGAAAATCGCAAATTCCTAAAGTGGTGGCAGCCGAACCAGAAAAAGCTTAAACTATTTTTCAGAAGATTCAAGGAAATCAAGGTGGCCCGTTTCCGCAAGTGCCCGAATTGCAAAACGACTTTGCGTTTGCCTGTCAAGCGCGGCAAGAAGACAGTGAAATGTCCGACCTGCCATCAAAAATTCGAATCCCGTATCATTTTATAATCAAAAGAGGTGGGTATCCTGATCGAGGATGCCCATTTTTATTATGGTTTGCCTTTGGGGCAACTGTGGGATGTCCGATAACCACGAAGAATCGGACAAGCAGCAAGCAAGCATATCGGCCTATACGAAAAAGCACAAAATACTCAAAAAAGAAGCCCCACACAATAAAAAATTGTGCGTAGGCTTCTTTTGTTTACGCTTCGTGGATGAGTACTTCTTCTTGGGTTCCCAAAAGGATCGTCTTCTCGGAAGGGCGCAGGCTGCCTTTATTTTCGTCACGACCCTGCAGTACGATGCGCGGATTTTCGTCCTCAATTGTGCGGAAAGCTTCGCGCGCCAATTTTTGAGTGTCATCGTTCATGTAACGGTTGAAGAGAACGCAGAGTTTGGCGTCCTTCAGTTCCATCATCATATCGTAGTCGCCGGTGCTGTCTCCGAAGAGCATCAGCGGTTGTTTTTCGTTGTGCTTCGGCATCAGCTGTTCTGTGATGACGGCTGTTTTACCGGGACCTTTCGTAATATTTTTGCCTGGTTGCATGCTTGGCTGGATCAGGCCGTTTTCATCCTTGTTGTAATACATGCCGATGATGTGTTCGTTGTCCAATCCGTAACCGAAGTCCGGATGCGTTGCGGCGACTTGGACGACATCTACAGGTGAAGCCGAAATGACATAGACGACGATGCCGTTTGCCTGCAGAACATGATAGAGTTCCTTCAACTCATTCGGGAAGGCTAAACCAGTATCGTAATGCGATACGATGACGCCGGCTTTGCTCGTCAAATCAGCCGGGCTCGTCAAGGTCACGCGTTCGAATTTTCCGTACTGCAACCAATAAGAAATCGATTGGTAAGCCAACTGGCGTAACTCTTCGCTGCTGCGTTGCGCAAAAAGGTAAGTCATCCAAGGATAGCCGGCTTTTCTTTTGAAGTCACCGTTGATGACCGTGTAGAACAAACGAATTTTTGCGGCGAATTCTTCATAGTAAGAAGACTTTTTTGCTTCTTCCAACGAGAGGGTCCCGCCTTGCATAAAACCTTCATATTGCTTGTACAACCAAGCATAGGCTACTTTGATATCGTCAGCGATATTGCCGATCGTAGCAAGCGGATTGGTCTTATTGAGGAGCGTGTCCACTGTTGCGCCGACATTCTCGAGGCCATCCGTCAAAATCGCATGGAACTGATCAGGCGTCAAACGGTAATCCAAATGTAGCAACATATAAAGCATCAAAGTATCTTCTATATCCATGATGGCGGAAGTGTTGTCGAAATCAAAGACAACATAAGGAGGGGCAGCCGGATCGAATGAACTGCTTTGGTTCCCGTAAGAAGAGATGACAGCATTCAGCGCTTGGTGTGTATGTGGTGCCCAGTTTTTGGAAGAAAGAATTTTATTATGTTTTTCTGGCAAAGTAAGTACCCCTTTATCATGGAATTTTCATACGCAGTCATTTTATCAAAAAACGGCTGAAAGATATACTGAAATGTGCTCCTTTAGTTCAATCAAACAAGAATATTGAAATGAAATGAGAATTATCGATAAGTTTCTATGTCGGTTATTTATTTTAAATGAAGCTTTTTGCCTCAGGATGCTACATTAAAGCAGAAAGATTTATATAAAAGCGAGAATCGTGGAAGGCTTTCTCATAAAACAGGCATAAAATAGGCGGTTTTTAACAATTAAGTAAGAATACGGGAAATTCGTGTTAGAAATTCTAACATTCTCGCGGAAGAATTTAATTGATTTTTAATCATGCTTTCATTATAATTTTGCTTAACGGTATAAATATAAGAAGAGGTCCTTTCTTGACAAGGATCCAATCCATGCTCTTGAAATTAAAGCAGCGTGATGGCGAGCATAAAAGGGGTTGAGGCAAAATTGATTAAGTTAGAGCACGTAAACAAGTATTTCGGCGCCAACCATGTGTTGAAGGATATCAACCTTGAAGTTGCCGAAGGGGAAAAAGTGGTTATTATCGGGCCTTCCGGTTCAGGTAAAAGTACGACAGTCCGTTGTATGAATTTCCTCGAAGAGCCTACAGACGGAAAAGTTTTTATAGACGGCACAGAAGTCACACCTAAGAACAAGTTGGACATTGTCCGTCATTCCTCTGCAATGGTTTTTCAACAATTTAATTTGTATCCGCATATGACCGTGTTAGGCAACCTGACAATCGGCCCTATGAAGCTGCAAGGGAAAACCAAAAAAGAAGCGGAAGAGATGGCTTACGAATATTTGGATATCGTCGGATTGCGAGAAAAGGCGAACGTCTATCCTTCAACACTCTCAGGCGGACAACAACAAAGAGTAGCAATCGCAAGAGCACTTTGTTCACAGCGAAAGATCATTCTTTTTGATGAACCCACTTCGGCATTGGACCCTGAAACGGTTCAGGAAGTATTGGATGTCATGATCAAACTTTCCAGCATGAACATCACGATGGTTGTGGTGACGCATGAAATGGGCTTTGCGAGACAAGTTGCCGATCGGGTAATCTTCATGGCTGACGGCATGATTGTTGAAGAAGGCACTCCGGAGCACTTTTTCGACAATCCGACAAACGAGCGGACGAAAGCCTTCTTGGGTAAAATTTTAAGATAACCGATCTTTTCGGAATACAACATTATAGGAGGAATTGGGTATGAAAAAGAAAAATCTATGGGTTTCGTTATGTTTATCGGCTGCATTGTTCTTGGGTGCTTGCGGTAGTGATGCTACGGATACAGCAGATTCTGCGGCTGGTTCCGCAACAGATGCTTCCGGTCAAGTGACCGCAGAAACAATCAAAGAAGCAGGCGTATTGAAAGTCGGCGTTAAAGAAGATGTGCCGAATTTTGGATTAAGAAACACTGAAACAAACGAAATCGAAGGTTTTGAAATCGACATCGCAAAAAAAATCGCTGAAGAAATCTTAGGCGATGCTGAAGCGATTGAATTGGTTCCGGTAACTGCAAAAACGCGTGGTCCATTATTGGATAACGGCGAAGTGGATATGGTCATCGCAACGTTCACTGTTACAGAAGAACGTAAAGAAACTTACAACTTCTCTGATGCTTATTACGTAGATGCAGTCGGCCTTTTGGTCAAGAAAGACAAAGGCTATACAGGCTTGTCTGACATGGATGGGGCTACGATCGGGGTTGCCCAAAGTTCAACAACTGCTGATGCAATCAATGCTGAAGCTGAACAATATGGTATCTCTTTGAGCTACTCAGAATACGCTACTTATCCAGAAATCAAAGCTGCGTTGGATTCAGGCCGTGTGGATGCATTCAGCGTGGACAGATCCATCTTGGCTGGCTACTTGGATGATTCAACTCAAATCCTGAAAGACCGCTTCGCTACACAAGATTACGGTGTTGCGATCAAGAAATCAAACACAGAATTGGCAACGACTGTTAATGACTTAATCACTGCATGGGGAGAAGACGGCACCCTTGATGCAATGATTACTGAGTGGGGATTGGGCGAGTAATGAGAAGTACCAATCCATTCGCTCTCTGGCGTTGGGAAAGCCTTCTTGAAAACAGCAGCGACATTGGAGCCGGATTTATCCGGACACTCCAAGTCGCTGTGTTGGCGTTGTTGCTGGCTTTGGTCATCGGGGTTGTCGTGGGGACCATGTCCACGGCAAAAGGCCGATTGCCTCGTGCTGTTGCCAGAATATACGTGGAAATGTTTCAGAATATCCCGTTGGTTATCCAAATCTTCTTCATGTACAACGGGCTTGCGATGGCAGGCTTGGTGCTGAGCGAATTTACGATCGGGGTAGTCGGTGTAGGGATGTATCACGGTGCCTACATCGCTGAAGTCGTTCGTGCAGGTATCCTCGCTGTTCCGAAAGGCCAAGAAGAGGCAGCTTACTCAGAGGGCTTCAACTATATCCAAACAATGCGTTACGTCATCTTGCCGCAGATGGTCAAAATCATTTTGCCGCCTTTGACCAATCAAGCCGTCAACTTGATCAAGAATACTTCCGTATTGGCGATCATCGCCGGAGCGGATCTGATGTATGTAGCCGATTCTTATGCTTCCTACAGTTTGAACTACGGACCTGCTTACGCAGTTGCCGGATTGCTTTACTTCCTGCTTTGTTTCCCGCTTGCAACATTTGCGCGGAAATACGAGCAAAAACTGAAAGACAATGATACGGTTGTTGTCAACCTTGGCGTAGATATTCCGGAGGTGATGGAATGATGGAATCGATCAGAACAGTCTTCACACCATCGAATGTGTCGTTCATGATGGAAGGATTGAAACTGGCATTGCTGATTTCTGTCGGTGTCGTCATCCTTTCGATCATCTTCGGTACGGTATTGGGCCTGTTGCGTAATTATGAGAAAAAAGTATTCGGAAAACTGGCTGGTGCCTACATCGAGCTTTTCCGGAATACACCGTTACTTTTGTGGATGCTTTCGTGTTCTTTCTTGATACCTGGCAGCACAATAACCTTGAAAGGATCTTTTGCCTTGTTCCTGTACACATCGGCCGTTGTAGCCGAAATCGTGCGCGGAGGATTGAATTCGATACCGAAAGGGCAATTCGAAGCTGCCCATTCTCAAGGTTTTTCCTTCATGCAGTCTTTGTGGTACATCGTTTTGCCGCAAGCATTCAAGAAGATTGTCCCTTCACTGCTGTCGCAAGTGATTACTACCATCAAGGATACTTCTTTCTTGGCCGGTCTGGGGATCATGGAATTCACAAGAAGTGGGCAAGTTATCCTCGGAAAAGTGACGAAAACACAGGAAGTGTTCATGATTTATGCCTTTCTGGCGTTGGTGTATTTCATCATCTGCTTCACGCTTTCGGCAGTCGTCCGAAGCTGGCACAAGCGCAATGCGCAGAATGCTTAAAATTTGAAAAGCTCCCGAATTACAGCGATGTATTATGCTGTAATTCGGGAGCTTTTTGTTTGATTGAAAAAGTTCTGTACAGGTGGTTTCCTTTGGGCTGTCGGATAAACCAGAAGAATCCGACAACCGGAGAGCAAACGTTCTGTGATTTGTCGGATAACCTAGAAGAATCCGACAACCGGAGAGCAAACGTTCTGTGAGTTGTCGGATAAACCAGAAGAATCCGACAACCGGAGAGCAAACGTTCTGCGAGTTGTCGGATAACCCGGAAAAATCCGACAACCTGAGAGCAAACGCTCTGTGAGTTGTCGGATAACCCGGAAGAATCCGACAACCGGAGAGTAAACGTTTTGTGAGTTGTCGGATAACCCGGAAAAATCCGACAACCTGAGAGCAAACATTCTGTGAGTTGTCGGATAACCCGGAAGAATCCGACAACCTGAGAGCAAACGCTCTGTGAGTTGTCGGATAATCGCAAAGAATCCGACAACCGGAATACTAACGCTCTATGTGATGTCGGATAAAGTATGGCATTTGAGTAGTTTTTAATTCTAAAAAAGTTTCAGTTGTAAACTGAAGAAACCCACGCCTGGATTTGTTTCAAATGTAGTATCGACCGCGATTTTTGCCTATCATTCGATAATTTTTCTTGAGAACTCTATACACGCGCATGTCGTTGCCGCAACCACACCAATCCATCATACGGCGGGATGTCAATTTAATTTCCGGGAACAGTGTGTGAAAGTCCTCGATGCTTGATCGTATGGCCTTATTGACGTTCATTTTGTTTCCGCATTTGGTACAAACTTGGGAATATCCGCTAAATTTCTCCGCTAAAGTTCCGCATTCTGGGCACGTGATGCCTTTTTTTAAATCTGAATAAGTATATTGCGTCTTTTTTCTTGGATAGCTGGAATCATGGAGATTCATCAGCGTTTCAGCCAATTTTATTTGCTCGGCATTCAGCTCAGGGGCTGCCTGGATGTTACGAAAATGACCAGGAATCTGGCTAGGAAGTATAAAATTGGAGTCATTTGGCGTCCCCAACAATGTGAATTCCGGATTGACAAAGATGACATAGGCGTCAACCTTTAACGAATATCCTTTTTCCTGGAGTAAAAGTTCCAGACGTACTTTCGTTTTCTGCAGCTGCAAGGATGGATTCTCCAACTCTGTTCCGGTTGTTTTTGTGAATTTCTCCGCTCCCCATTTATAGATACCTTCAAAATTCTTGATTTCATACAGGATAAGCAGATTGGTGCGAATCATTAGAGCATCTACTTGGAAAGGAGCACGCCTTATTTCTAACTGAAGATCATTCAAAAAGAAATGATCTAATTTGAATTGCTTGGTGTACGCATCAAATACGAGCTCCCCTTCGAAACCCTTTTTCAGATTGAGGAAATAATAGTAATCATCTCTTGATATTTTCGTGCGAGTAAGTAATATTTCTAAAATTCGTAGATGCTCGGGTTTAATCCGTTCTTTGTACGCGATAACAATCACCTCAATTATTTTTAGTACTACTATAGTGACTATACGCAAGAACGTGCGAATGAATTTATTGTAAACAGTTTCTATTCCGGTTGCCGGATAACCCGGAAGAATCCGACAACCTGAGAGCAAGCATTCTGTGATTTGTCGGGTAACCCGGAAGAATCCGACAGCCAGAGAGCAATCGTCGTGCTCGTTGTCGGATAACCCGGAAGAATCCGACAGCCAGAGAGCAATCGTCGTGCTCGTTGCCGGATAACCCGGAAGAATCCGACAACCGGAGAGCAAACGTTGCGCAAGGTGTCGGATAAGCAAAAATTATTCAGTTTTTCAATCTACCGGAAGGCACAAAAAGGCATTTATCTTTGCATAACCCATCAAACCATCGACGCGTCGTAGATGGATTGGATCGATTCGGCCAGGGTGTTCCGGAATTCATCATCGCTCAGGCCGGCGCTCAGACCTTCGGACAACGCCCGCGAGAAGCTCGCGATCAATCCGGGATTGTGGGTCAATTTTTCATTGGCTTCTTCCCGAGAATAACCGCCGGATAAAGCCACAACCCGCACCACTTGCAGATGGGCGATCAGTTCCTTGTAGAAATCATCAACCGTTGGAATCGAAAGCTTCAGCATCACGAACTGATCCGCCAGCAGCCCATCCAGCGCCAACAACAATTCTTCCTTGAGGATCGTTTCCGATTCAGCTTTGTCTGCACTATGGATGTCGACTTCCGGTTCGATGATCGGGATCAGTCCCGCAGCAATGATCTGCTTGCCGACTTCGAATTGCTGGGCGACGACTTTTTTGATGCCTTCACGATTGGCTGATTTGATCACGGAACGCATCTTGGTGCCGAAGATGTGGCGCTCGTTTGCGTGCGCAAGCAGGGTGTCCAGATCGGGATTCGGTTTCATCAACTGGACGCCATCAGCTTCCGCATCAAGCCCTTTATCGACTTTCAGGAAGGGTACGATGCGTTTCTTTTCCCATAGGTAGTCGGCCGTGTAGAGGTCATCGATTTTGCGGTCCATCGTTTGTTCGAACAGGATGGCTCCCAAGATGTGTTCCGAACTGAAAGCCGGCGAAGTGATGATGCGGGAGCGCATCTCATGGACTAGTGTGAACATTTCTTCTTCGCCGTTGTAGCTATCTTCCTGAATGCCGTATAAAGCCAGTGCCTTGGGAGTGCTGCCGCCACTTTGGTCCAACGCTGCAATGAAACCTTTGCGATTTTTCATGATATCGAATTGTTCTTTGTTCATGATACAAACTCCTTCGATTTTCAGATTTCCGAAATCCGAATCCGGCCCTGCTTTTTCGTGGAATCAGGATTTCTAAGGTCAGTATAGCACTAGTTCATTCTCCAGGAAAAAATTTGGAACTATTGTGATAAAATGGATGTATCGCTATATTTTGATGTGGGAACAACGAACTACGGATATTAATATGGGAAGCTTTTTACATATAATTCATGATCAAGGAGTGAGTATTCTGGCCGACGCAATCGAGTACAGTAAAATGAATGAAGCGAGTTATCTGTCCGCGGACAATTTCCAGCGTTACCGCACCATTATGCATTATTTCTATCAGCAGCATCGGAAGATGAACGATTTGCTGTACCGCGGGGATGTCCTGGAGTACATGCAGAGTCTGGAGGGCTTTGCGGGCTATACCGAAAAAGAATTGGATCAGGACTTGACCAGCCTGGTGGGGTGGCAAAACTTGGAGACTCGTCAAGAAATGAGTGAGCCGAAGAGTATAGCGGAATACAAAAACAAACATTTCCGCTACCAGATTTCCGAAACCAGCATCGCCATCGAAGAGATGCTGGAGAAATTGAGCGGCAAGACCGGCCACAACAGAGGGGCCTTGGATAAGAATACTTTTGAAAGGTTTCTGTCAGCCATAAGGGAGTTGGATCAACAATCCGACGAGAAGGAACTGTTCAATATTTGGCAGGACACCGTCACGCATTTTACGAGCATCAAAACCAATACATCCGACTACATCGGCTATCTGAACAGCGAACGGACGGAAAGCCAGATGCAGACGGAGGCGTTCCTGGTATTCAAAGACCAGTTCGTTTTTTATCTGCGGGACTTCATCGTTACGATGCAGAACACTTCCTATCAGATCCAGCACGCTTTGCAGGGTGTATCCGAGGATAAACTGCTGCTCGTCGCCAGATGCGTCATCAACCATGAAAAAGAGATTCCCCGGTTCGACGACACGGTTCTGGATGAGGGGAAACTGACGGTGGAGCTGTTTGGGATTTGGGACACGATGCTTGCTTGGTTCATCGATGGGCAAGGGAAGTCCAGTGAGTACAGTTCCTTAATGAAACAGACCAATCAGGCCATCAGCAAAATCACCCGGATGATCCAACGTTTCAGCGACCGCATGCAACAGCATCAGAGCCGGAAAAAGGACTATATCCACTTGGCTGAGTGGTTCCTGCACTGTCGGTCCGTTGAGGAAGCGCATCAGCTTTCCTCGCAGGTATTCGGTGCCTTTCACACGCAGCACTATTATGTGAAGCCTTTCGAAACCAGCAACAAATTTGCGGACATCTGGGATATTCCGGCGACCGTCCATGAAACGATTCCGCGGATCAGGGAGTACCGGGAAAGGACAAGCGCCACCGCTTTCACCCGCAATACCCAGGCGAAGAATAAGGCCGTCGCGGCCCATCTGAAGCAACGCCAGGAACTTGAAAAATCGCTGCAGCACTATATCCGGAACGGGAAAATCGATCTGCTCGAACATCCCTATATGGATGCGCCGATCCGGAAACTATTGTTGAAGTGGCTGAGTCTGTCCTTCCAGAACGAGGAACGGACCATCGCGACTGAATTCGGCCAAGTGTTTTCGATCAGGGTGGACAGGAACAAAAAGGTTACGCTGGAATCCGAAGATGGCTTTTTGGAGATGCCGAATGTCGTCTATACGCTGATCGACAAGGAAAAGACAGGGGGTGAAAGGAATGCCGGCAACCAGTGAGGAAATCCGCGAGGGACTCAGCATCCTCTTTGAAAATTTTTGGATCATACGGGAAACCGACAAGGACGCCTACCACCAGCTTTTGCGCATCGAAAACGACCTGAAGCGCGTCATCCAGAGAATATTCGGGCTGCGCCTGATTGTGCATGCTAAATTCATCAAGTTGGAAAAAATCCCATTTGAATCCCAGGATTGGATGGGCATCATGACTTTCAACGAGCCGATGGATTATGCCCTGTTTGCCTGTGCGATGGCCTATACGGAGGATAAAAGCGAAGGCGAGGCTTTTCTGATCAATGAACTCGTTGATGAACTGGACCTGTTTTATCCTGAACGGGACCTCCTGGACTGGACCAATTTCAACCACCGAAAAAGCCTAGTGCGCGTCCTGAACGTGATGACTGACATGCAATTGATCGATACGATCGAGGGCAAGACCGATGATTTCGCGACCTCCGAGTCCATTGAAGTCCTCTACAAAGTCAGCCCCTACAGCAAATATTTCATGCGTTCCTATCCGGAAGATATCACCCAATTCCAGGATTGGCGGGACTTGGTGCAGATGGAACGGGAGCGGGCCGACGAGGAGACGAGCACGGTCGCTTTCAGGCGGCTGATGATGGAACCGGCGATCCTCCGAACCGAAGAGAACGACAGGCTGTTCTATTACCTGCGCAATCAGCAACAGTACATCAGTTCTTTTTTTGAAAAAAATACGCCGTACACCTTCGAGTTGACGAAGGATGTGGCGATGCTGACGCTTGAGGAACGATTGAAGCAACAGACCTATTTTCCGATGCTGAAATCCGCGGACGAGAGCCTGCTGCAGCTGGCGGAAATGATCCGGGAATCGGATTACGCCCCTGACGCTTATGGGTGCATCCATTTATCGAAAAATCAATGGCTGGCTCTGATCGGTCAGCATGCCACCCAGAACAGGAAGGGCTGGTCGAAGGAATACCGCGAGAGCGCCGATAAGAAACTGGCCAGACTGATGCTGGAGAACGGCAGCAAGTGGCGTTTCTTCACGGAGGACGGAGACGGGAACGTCACGATCCTCCCGACATTTGCGCGCAATACAGGAAAGTATCCACAGGACTTCCTTCATAAATTGCTGGAGCAAGACGATTTGCCTGAGGAGGAATTTGATGGAGATGAGGGAGACAGCAGTGAACAAAACGAATAAATGGGTAATGAACAGAGCCGGAATCGTCAATTTCTGGTACTACGACGAACAATATTTTGAGTTCGCTGACGGGAAAATGTTGTTGCGTGGCTCCAACGGATCGGGTAAATCGGTGACGATGCAGAGTCTGCTGCCTACCTTGTTGGACGGCAAAACGGACCCGACTCGGCTGGATTCTTTCGGAAGCCGCGCCAGAAAGATGGAAGATTATCTTTTGGGTGAGGAGCAGGTGTCGAAGATTCAGGAACGGACGGGTTATCTCTTCCTGGAATTCAAACGGAAAGAACAGGATTCCTATCTGACGGTCGGCATCGGACTGCAGGCCAAACGGGGAGGCTCGTTGGGGAAATGGTACTTCGGAATCACGGACGGCAGGCGAATAGGCATGGACTTCAGCCTGTTTGAGGAGCTGAAAAGGGAGCAGCTGCAGCCTCTGTCCAAACGGCAATTGATCAACCGGATTGCCGAGGGCGGAAAAGTGATGAATTCCCAGAAGGATTACCAGGAATTCGTGAACGAACGCATCTTTGGGTTCGACAGTCTCGGGAAATTCGAGGACTGCATCAAATTGTTGATGGAATTGCGCAGTCCGAAATTATCCCGGGAATTCACCCCGACAGCGATCTACAACATTTTGACGAATGCGCTGCCAGCGCTGAAGGAAGACGACCTCCAGCCAGTTTCACGGACACTGGAGCAGATTGATGCCAGCCGCGAAAGGCTCAGCCAGTTCGAACGCGAAGCCAAAGCAGTAGGCAAAATCAAGCAGAGCTACGAGGGCATGTATGAAGAGAAACTGAGGCAGTTGGCGAACCGTTGGCTGGAGAACGACAGGATAACAAAGCAGAAGCAAGCCAAGATAGACGCGGATACGGCACAACAAGAAGAACTCAGCGGCATTTTGGCTGGGCTGCAGAAGGAACAGGCGGAGCTGGAACTGAATCTTTCGCTCTGGCGGAAGGAACAGGATGAGCTGAAGCAGAATAAAGCCTATCAGCTGATCGAAAAGGGGACACAACTCAAGAATGATCTGGAGAGCAGTAAGAATGCTCTGCAGAGGCACAGCGACAAAGTCAACAAAAAGGAAACGCAGGTTGCTGAAACACGCGAAAAGCTGGAACGCCACATCCAGAATTTGGAACGGGCCGAAAAGGAATTGGCCGCTTTGACCGATGAAATGGCGGAACACGCGGAAGGCTCCGGATACCTTTCCGAACATGAGCAGCATTTGGCTGACTTCGAAAGGAAGGCGGGGCAGCATTCCTTCGATTATTGGAAATCACAGAACCGCGAATATCTGAAGCATCTGCGCGACATGGTCTCGCTGTTTAAGGAACTGAACGCAACTTTGGGCATTCAGAAACGCATCGACAAGGAACTTGGCGACATAGCCGAAAAATTGGAAGCAGACCGTAAAAATCAGCGCCATTGGCAGGGCATATTTACGGATGAAAAGGAAAAGCTGATCAGCGATTTCAGCCACTGGCAAAACCAAGCGCATTTCACGGTGCCGCAAAACGAATACAGCGAGGTACTTCGCAAACTAGAAGGGCTGTATGCGAAAACGATCCGATTCGCGCTCGTGACTGAGCCGATCTACGCGGCTGCCAACAATGAGAAACAGCGCGTCAGCAATGAGCTGCTGCCGATCAGGAGCCGGATGGAATTGGTAGGGAATACCATCACGGAGCACGAAAAAGAAATCCGTGCCTGGAAGGATAAAAAGGATCCGATTCCGGAACGTAGCCAAGCCAGCCGGAACTACCGCGAACAATTGGTGCAAGCGGGCATTGCGGCTGAACCTTTCTACTCCTGTGTCGATTTTAGGGCCGACTTGGCCGATGAGAAACGCAATGCCATCGAGAGCGCATTGATGGAGACCGGTTTTTTGGATGCCTTGCTTTCCGAAACGAGTTTGGATTTGGAAGGCGACAGACAATTGTTGCCGAATCCGCAGTTCTTCACGCAGACATTGGCTGATTTCCTCGTCCCCGACAGCAGCGGGCGCAGTTTGGATGCCGGCTATGTGCAGGACATCCTCCAATCGATTGCAGTCATCGACTGTTGCGAGTCCGACTCCGCGGCTCCGATCATTGTGGAAGACGGAAGCTACCGCTTGTTTTCGCTGAGAGGGAAAGCGGACACGGACCATCAGGCTAGCTACATCGGCAAAGCCAGTCGGGAACGCTACAGGGTCGAAAAAATCCGCTCTTTGGAGGAGGAAATCGATAGGCTGCAGGAAGAGCTGCAAACATCAGCTGAGATAGAGAGCCGATTGTTGGCAGACTTGGCCGCAATCGATGCCGATCTGACGCGGCTTCCTGTCGACAAGGAACTTGCCTTCGCCAACCAGAATATTTTGGAGATGGAAGGAGAAATCAGTCGCGGCGAAAACGAATTGGCGCGAAAACAAAGGGAACTGCAGGAAATCAAAAATCAGGCGGATAACTTAAGGATCACGCTGCATCAAAAGGCTAAAGGCAACACGATCGGCTTTACCTTGGTTGAATACGAAGAGGCCGAAAAGTGCCAAGAAGATTATCAGGCTGCCTTCCAAGACTGGACGGGCACAGTCTCTGACCGGAAGCACATTGACGACAACAGAGCGGGAGCCGAAGAATTGCTGCGCGTGCAGCGTGAGGAGCTCCAGGAAATGCTGGCGGAATTCGATGAAGAGGCAGCCAAGCAACATACGCTCGAACGGCAATTGGCTTCGAATCTGGAACTGCAGAAAATCAACAATGTAGCCGAAATCACCGAGCGGATCGAATACTGCATCCGGAACATCCGGAAAGGGGGAACCCGCAAGGAGTCTATCCAAGATGAGCGAATTGAACACAATAACAAGCTCACGGTCATCAGTCTGAACCTGAAACAAATCGAAGAACAGATCCGCTTCGAAAAACCGTACACGCAACTATGGCGGGATACCTTTGCGAAGGAAGTCGCCAGATACGGCAAAGGTGGGGATAAAGTTCTGGTTGCTTTAGCCGAAGACTACTTAAGGAATTGGACCAACCAAGAGAATCGCTTGACGCAGTTGGAAGGAAATCTGGATGCCGTCCATCGGCAAATGGAGTCGGACCTGATCGACTACCGTCCCAAAATCATCCAAGACCAGATTATTGCTGCTCCGGCTTGGTTCAACGAGTTCGAGGCTCAGGAATTCCGCGATAAAATGGAAATTTGGCGTCACGCAAACCAAATCAGGATCTACCAAGTGAACTCGGAGGGTGCCTGGAGAAGTCCTGATGACCTGAGAAAGCGCCTGGAGGATCAGATCGAACAAGCAAAATTGGTGCTGCGAAGAAGCGATGAAGAGCTTTTCGAACAAATCATTTTCCATTCAATCGGGAATGTGCTGCGGACGCTGATCGGCAATGCCCAAAAATGGGTGTCCAAGATGAACGATATCCTCGAGCATCAGGATAATTCTTCCGGGCTGACGCTCTCAATCAGATGGAAACCGAAGGCGGCGGAAAGCGACGAAGGCTTGTCGACAGCGCGACTAGTGGAACTGTTGCGCAAAGATCGGAACATCATGAAGGAAAGCGATACGGAAGCGATAAAGCAGCATTTCCAGGAACGCATCGAGCAGGCTAAACAGATGCGCGACGAATCCAATGGCGAAGACAGTCTTTATCAGGTGTTGCAGGATGTGTTGGATTACCGGAAATGGTTTAGCTTCGAACTGTGTTATCACCGGAAAAACGAAGTCATGAAGGAACTTTCCAACAACAAGTTCAATCAGTTCAGCGGGGGCGAAAAAGCGATCGCGATGTATTTGCCGCTCTTCACCGCCATGTATTCACGTTACCAGGACGCCGGGAAGGACGCCCCTTACATCATCACGCTGGATGAGGCGTTTGCCGGCATCGACGATCTGAACATCGCCGAACTGTTCAAGGCCACGGAGCAACTGGAGTTCAATTATATGATGAATTCCCAGGCGCTCTACGGAGAATACCATACGGTCTCCAGCCTGAACACGTACGAACTGATTCGGCCCAAGAATGCGCCGACCGTCTCGACGATCCAGTACCATTGGGACGGGAAAGTGAAAACGCTGATGCTGCCTGATGAAGATGATCTTTTTGAAGATGCCGGTCCGAAAAGTGCTGGGGGTGGACAAACTGGATGAGAAACTGAAAGAAGAAGCCATCCGCTATTTTGCGGGCAAGCCGGTTATGGTCATCTGCATCAAACAAATCCATAAAAAATACGAGAGCTTCGGGCGCTTCACTGGCACCATCAGCAAGTCGCTTTTCAAAAAAGTCGATACAGAACCGTTGTTGACGTTCATGGGCCTTGCGCAATGGGAATGGGAAAAAACCAAGAGCATCAAAATCAGCGATTTCCTGCGCAATTATGAGCAGAGCAAATTCGAGCCGATCCCTTTCGAGCTGGTTGTGGAGAGCGTAAGCGGCAAGCAGCTCAAAACGAAACAGGAGCTCGCGGAAGATGCCGAAACGGAATACGGCTCTTTCCTGGTGGAGATTGGTGAGATTTATCCACTGTTCAGGATGGTCTTCAGCCGCAACCGCAACACCGCATACTTGGGCTGGTTCCTAAAGGAGCCAACTGCTTGCTTGGCTGCCTTCAGGAACGTTGCGGAAGCCCTGAGGAATCTCCCGCAGGAATACACGAAATTACCGGTCTTCGCCCACCGTATCACCGGCAATCCGCATGCTTTCGATTCGAGTGGCCTGACTGGACAGTTGCTTTTCACGATGCTTTATCAACAGTATGCCGAGGCCGAGTCAGCCCAAGCGATGAACGGATTCTTGTCGAAAGCGGAACTGGAAAATGAAATCTACGGACTGTTCAAGATCATCAAGGATGACATCATGAATTTCACCGCCGTGAACGGGCTCATCGCCTATCGCGGGAAGGAGCCAATCGCCATGTGGCAGGATGCCTGTCTGGATCGGATCCCGTGGAATGTTCCGGTGCGCCAGCTTTTGGATATCTCATGGATCCGGCCCGGCAAAGGCAAACAGATTTTCCTGATCGAAAATTCAGGCGTGTATTCCATCTTGCTGGATGCTTTCCCGGACTGTCCGATGGTCTGCACGAATGGCCAGTTCCGCTATGCGGTCTGGCTGCTGTTGGAACGGATTCCGGATGAGGGGATCACCTTGTACTATTCCGGCGATTTCGATCCGGAAGGCTTGCTAATGGCGGATACGTTGAAACGACGGTATGGTGAAAAACTTCAGTTGATCGGGATGACCACCGACCACTATTTGGCCTCAAAACCGGTAACGGAAATCGATGACAAAAGGCTGCAGAAGCTGAAGCGGGTTCAAGCGGGTGAGCTCCGCGGTCTGGCGGACCTGATGGCGGAAAAGAAAGTCGCCGGCTATCAGGAAGGGATTTTGGATGCGTTGCTGGCGGAAATGAGGCTTCTCTGCGAAGGTGAATACTGATGTTTTGTGAGCTTAGAGGAAGTTTGTTCACAGTGTGTAACGCGTAAGGTTCATTTTTTTTGTTGAAACCTTTTTGATTTAGGAGTAGAGTTGCTTTATGGGATTTTTCAAGCACTTATAAAGCATATCAACAAAATCGAACGAAAGAAGGCGTGCAGATGATTTTTTGGCTGAAATCGGACAAAACAAATGCGGAATATACGGAACTTAATGTCTACAAACGGGGCATCCTGATGGGTGGGATTTCCCATCACAAGGACGACGATTTCTGGCAATGGTGGGTAGAAGGCGTCGGCAAGAAGAAAACCCGCAAAATGTACAAAGAAGCAACTGAGGACGAAGCCAGACGGGCTGTGGAGTACGAAATCTGATATCGAAATAGTTGCGCAGGGCAAGGATCATTCTTGGGATGAGACTTGGCCTGCGTTTTTATTTTGGGGTTATCGGCTGTTGCATTTTAAAGTTGTCCGATAACCGGGAAGAATCGGACAATCGTAGAAGGAATGTAGTGTGGGTTGTCCGATAACCCGAAAGAATCGGACAA